>NC_009497.1:0-600000 GCF_000063605.1 Mycoplasmopsis agalactiae PG2 | reverse complement strand
CATGTGACTTAGCAATTTTTGATTGCTCCATAATTGTTGCACATGATGAGTAAACTAATTCATTAAAATCAGCTGGCCCATTGCCTTGAAGAGTTTTAATAGCTTCTAAAACTTCGTTTTTGTTTCCAATTTCTCTACCAATTGGTCTTGACATATTAGTTATTTCAGCCCTAACATCAACTCCTAGTTCTTTTCCAATTGAGATCATTGTTTTAGAAAGTTCTTTAGCTAATTCAGGTGTTTTCATAAAAGCACCATTGCCACATTTAACATCTAACAAAATTGCATCGCTTCCAGTTGCAAGTTTTTTAGACATAATGCTTGAAGCAATGAGTGGAATTGATTGAACACATGAAGTAACATCTCTTAATGCATAAATTTTTTTATCAGCAGGCACAAGCGAACTGCTTTGTCCTATTACAGCAATTTTGTGTTTTTTGACTTGCTTTTTAAATTGTGCTTCAGTAAGCTCAACTGTAAAGCCTGGAATTGATTCTAATTTATCAATAGTTCCACCAGTGTGACCAAGTCCTCTACCTGACATTTTGGCAACTGGAGCACCTAATGCTGCGCAAATAGGAGCAACTGCTAGAGTGGTTTTATCGCCAACTCCACCAGTTGAGTGTTTATCAACTTTTATTCCTGGGATATCAGAAAGATCAATAACATCGCCAGAGTGCATCATAAATTTAGTAAAGTAGGCTAACTCAGCCGATTCCATTCCTTGAAACATAACTGCCATTAAAAAGGCAGCCATTTGATAATCAGGAGTTGAGCCATTAACATATGAGCCTAATAAGAAGTCAATTTCTTCATTACTTAAAGACTTGCCTAGTCTCTTTTTTTCAATTAAATCAACAATACGCATTTAATATCCTAATGGTTTAATTATGCTAATTCTAAAGCTATTTTCATCATATTTTTAAATGATGTTTGACGCTCTTCTGGTGTTGTTTCTTCGTGAGTAATTAAGTTGTCACTAACTGTTAGTAAACAAGCAGCTTGTTTACCTAGTTTTTCAGCATTAGTAAATAATGCATAACTTTCCATTTCCACGCAAGCAGCATTTGATTCAGCTATTCTTTGACTAAGAGGAACTGATGAATAAAATACGTCAGATGAGTGAGTTCTAACTGTTTTTAGCTCAATGTTTAAATTTTGTGCAGATTTTTTGATTTCTTCATTTAATGAAGCACTTGGATATGCAACATATGAGTGATCGTTTAAAACTAATTTTCTAAAAGCGTTTGAATCAGCATATGCTGAATCAACTAACACTGTGTCATATAATTTTAAATCTTCTACATATGCACCTGTAGAACCAACTCTAATGATTTTATCTACATCATAGAATTTAAATAATTCGTAACTATATATACCAATCGATGGGCAACCCATTCCACTAGCAGCTATTGAAACTTTTTTGCCTTTGTATGTACCTGTGTACATAAAAACATTTCTAACAGTGTTAACTAATTCATAACCTTCATCTAAAAATGTTTCAGCAATATATTTAGCTCTTAATGGATCTCCAGGCATTAAAACTAGTTTAGCAATTGATCCTTTTGGCGCATTTATGTGTGGTGTCATATCTTCTCCTTAATGCAATTTAAATTTCTGAATCTAATAAAAATCTGATTATATGTGCGATTTGTATTTTATTAGAATGAGTTTGTAATAAGTCTTATTTTCAATAATAAAACCTTCATATATATTTTAACATATCAAAGGGTGAATTGGGCCACATATGATGCCAAAAGCGCACTAAAAGTGTCTGAAAATTTTGCTCATTTTTCTATCATTTTTTGCATATTTCTATATCATTTAATGACATTTATTAATATTTATTTTTCACATTAATGATAAGGAGGGCATATGCTTAAAAAAGGCATTGTTTTTAGTGATGTAGATGGCACAATTTACTCACGTGATAACTATGTATCTAACTTCAATTTAGATATTATTAAGTCATATCAAATAAGCTTCAATATAGCAACAGGGAATCCTATTTGCCCTAGAATGCTAAAATTAGCAAAACTTACCGACGCTGACTATATTATAGGCTCATCGGGCGCACAAATTTATGATTATAAGAATGCAAAATTTGTAAAAGAAGACTACATTGATGCTGATGTAGTTAAAAAAATTTTTAAGCTTTTTTACGAGCAAAACATTCCAGCAGCTGCTTGATCTAGTCATATTTTTTATGCTTTTAGGGAAAATGAAAAAGAGTTTTTAAACAAAATTTATTACAGATATGAAAGCTTTGATCAATTCACAATGTACAAGGGCGAGGATGATATAAAACCTATTGCAAAAATGGAAGTGTACTTTGAAGATTTTGATAAAGTTGATGAGCTAATGGCTGAGTTATCTAAACTTAAGTGTAAGCTAATCAAAACACATATGAATTTAGAAATACTGCCAGTAAAAGAATCTAAAGGAAATGCTATTATCTGGATGCTTGAAAATGTATTAGAAGGATATAGCAAGGATGAAGTTATGGTAATTGGCGACAGTGAAAATGACTTTAGTATGTTTAAAAAATTCAACTATTCATATGTTATGGATAATGCAAATGATGAAGTTAAGAAAAGAGCAAACTTTGTCACAAAAGATGTGCAAGAGCACGGCTTAGGACATGCAATTTTAGACTATGTTGAAAAATTTCATGAAAGCTTAAGTAAAAAAGGTGAATAACAAAATGCCATTTTTGCCTTATTTATAAAGCAATATGGCTTTTTTATAATTTTCAAAATATTAATATTAGTAATATTTTGCTAAAATTTTGAAAGTAATAAGGTGGTATTTATGGCTAAATTTATTGATGAAATTAAATTAACACTAATAGCTGGCAAAGGTGGGGATGGCATTATTTCCTTTAGAAGAGAAGCACACGTTGATAAAGGTGGGCCTGATGGCGGTGATGGTGGAAAAGGCGGAAACATCTATTTTGTAGGCGATAAAGGCAAAAATACTTTGCTTTCTTTATATGGAAATAAACAAATTAGTGCTGAAGATGGCATTAATGGAGGGCCTAAAAATCTTTATGGAGCCACCGGTAAAAGTACTTATGTCAAAGTTCCTATTGGTACAATGGTGTTTAAAAATGATAAATTAGTTGCAGATATCATTGAAGAAAAAGAGTATTTAGTAGCCCAAGGAGGAATTGGGGGCAGAGGTAATGCTAAGTTTAAGAGCAACAGAAACACTGCACCAAGAATTTGTGAAAACGGTACCCCTGGCGAAAAATATTTAGCTCATATAGTGCTTAAAGTTATGTCAGATGTTGGAATTATTGGTAAGCCTAGTGCTGGAAAAAGCACACTACTAAGCGCTATTTCTAATGCTAAAGCCAAGATTGCTGAATATGAATTTACTACTTTAGTGCCACAATTGGGGCTAGTTAAATATCACGATCACTCATTTACAGTAGCTGACTTACCTGGATTAATTAAGGGCGCTTCTGAAGGAAAAGGGTTAGGAATTCAATTCTTAAGGCATATTGAAAGATGTAGGGTTGTTGTTCAAATAATTGACTTTGGTTCTGAAGAAAAAAATCCAATTGAAGACTTTGAAATAATTAATAAAGAGCTTGAAGAATATAGCAAAAAATTAGCAAGCAAGCCTAAGGTTGTTGTTGCCAACAAGTCTGATTTACAGGGATTTAAGGAAAGAGTTAATATTTTTAAGGCTAAATATCCTGATGTAGAAATTGTTGAAATTAGTGCAATTGAAAGACAGAATTTAGAAGAGTTAAAAGGCAAGATTTGAAAGATACTTGAAGAAGCTAAATTACTTCCAGCTGATGAAGAGGAAGAAACAGAAGAAAATGTTGAAATTAAGCTTGAAGATGACTACAAAATAAGTAATCCATATGCAGGCTTTTTTGAAATAACTGGACCAAAAATTGAACAAATATATCATAAAATACCATTAGTAAGTTATGACAATTTGATTCGTTTTAACACAATGCTTAAAAAAATAGGCGTTTGAGACGATTTACTTAAATATGATATTAAACCAGGTGATACAGTCAGAATATTAGATTATGAATTCGAATGAGACGGTGAGTTCTAATCAATCAATATGTTTGTTTTATAGGCATAAAAGAAAAAGCAACAAGAATTAATGCTTGTTGCTTTTGCTTGCTAATTTTTAGCTTAATTTAGCGATTTTTTGACCTAAATTCATGTGTCCTAAGAACTTTTTAACTACTTCAAGCTGATTAGCTTTTTCTTTATTAAATGACTCTTCAGCAATCTTTTGAGAATCTTCTTTTTCTTTAATTTTAGTTTCTAATTCTTTTTTGCTTGCTTCATCTGAAGCCGATTCTAATTGTTTTTTAAGTTCAGCAATTTCAGTTTTTAGCTCATTAATTTTTGTAACCGAAGGTTTTAGTCTATCATAATCAGTTACTTCTTCATAGTTAGAAATATCTTCAAGATTTTTAATTTCTTCTACTCATTTATCAAATTGAGTAGGTAAGTATGATTCTTGTGGGCTAACCGTTACTTTTTTATCAGGATTATCTAAATCTAGATCTTTGATAATATCATACGTTTTGTAGCTTTCCTTTTTATTAGGTTCAGCTGGGTTTTCTAACACTTCTAAAAAGTATTTAAAGTCATACTTTTTAGTTTGCTCATTTTTGACTAATCTAGCTGAAATATAGGTAGGAAAGCGTCAACCATTAATGAATAATATGTCTTGAACTAGCTTAACAATTTGAATTGATGTAGTGCCATAATTTTTCATTGTGTCATAGTACTTTTCAAATCTTTCTTTGTCATTATCTATTCTAAAGTCATCATCAGTCATTTCCGATAATAAGTCTTGATTTTTTTCTAAAAATTCAGAAGTGTTAGCAATGAACTCATTTCATTTTTCGCTGTCTTGCTTAATTTCATGTTTGAATAAAGGCACAGGAGCTAATATTTTTTCATTATATGAAAGGTCATAGTTGCTTAAGAAATTAACAGGTGGAAGAGCTAAAAGGTAGCCATTTTCATAGTTCTCCTTGTTAATTCTTATTTTATTATCTTTGTAGAACTGAAGCACATGTTGAATAACTTCAGCAGGTTTAGTTTTATTCTTTTCAGCTTCTTCTACATACGATAAGAATTTTTCTGAATAGTAATTTGATGTTTGTGAATAAGGCTTAACTCAAGAGTTAAATTCTGAAAGCGAGCTACCATAAGCATTAGCGCTATTCTTTCTAACTAATTTATTTTCCATTTCTAAGAATGTTGATAAATATGGTGTGCCATCAAAATAGCCTCTTAAAATTGCCTTTAAATCTTCATGGTGTACTTTAGAGCCGACAATAGAAGAAAGTTTTTTAAAGGTAATAGTTATTGCCTTAAGGTCGTTAGCAAAATATAAATATTTAGTTTCTTTAATTTCTTTGTGTAATTGATCTTTAACGCTTTCAATGTTAGCAGCTCTAGTTTCATATTCAGCTTTTTTGTTTAAGTCTTTTTCTTTAGAAGCCAATTCTTTTAAGTGTGTAATACGTAAGTCTATGTTCTTTTTATTATCATCTTTAGATACAGGGTTAGTTTTTAAAAACTCTTTAGCAAGTAAAATGCTAGGGCTTAGTTTGTGAATGCAACTAGCTGAAACGATAGGCAAGGCTGGGGCTGAAAACGAAGAAGAAATTAGCAGTGTTTTTTTAATATTTTTTTTCATTATACTCCTATAAAATAGCCTTGTAGTTTCAACTTTTGATGCCAGCATATGCAATAAAAATCCCAATTAAGAAGATGATTACTGAAATAGAAATACCGGCGATTGAATAAGCCATTTGGTATCTAGCTTGGCTTATCACAGTTGTATCTAAAGAGACAAAATTGTTTATATCGATTATAAATAAAGCATTATGAATAATTATTGAGCAATAGATAATGAGCACTAAAGCAATTAATGCAAGAATTGATCATACAATTGTCAGGCTTTTAATCTTAACTTTTTTCATGACTATATCCTTCCATTAACCTTTAATAGCACTACCTTGTCTAGAAATAGATGACATAATTCTTTTTCTAAAGATAAAGTAGAACACAAACATTGGCAGTATAACTAGCACAGCACCAGCCATTTTTATATTTTGGTGAATTCTAGTTACATTATCAATATTTTCACGTCCAACTTCAAATAGTCAAACTGACATAATTTCATAACCTTTGCCTGTGAAAAGTAATGCAGGTCATAAATATGAGTTTCATGAAGCAAGAGTTGTTAGAATAACAACTGTTAAAGTTGTAGGTTGAACCATTGGCATAGCTATTTTGAATAAATATTTAGCATTAACAGCACCATCAACCATTGCAACTTCTTTAATTCTGCCTGGAATTGCTTCAAAAGCATTTCTAAACATTAAAGCATTAAAGATTGAAGCCACAAATGGCAAGGCAATCATGGCAATAGCCCCCATAAAGCTTTTAAGCACGTCAAATTGGTTATCTAAAGAAATAACAACTTTATATTGACCAAATAATAAAGCCACTTCAGGGAGCACAAGTAGTGAGATGAAAAAGCCTCACATAACTTCCTTGCCTCTTCATTTTTTAAGTGAGAAGGCATATCCACAAAGCATTGTGACAAAGATTTTTAAAACTATCGAGAAAATAACATTGGCAAATGTTAGTCAGAAAGCATATCAGTAACCTTTACTATCTTTGCTTCCTTGTGCAGCTTCAATATAGTTTTGTCACTCTCATGACTTAGGTCAGAAACTAAAGTGACTTTGTAATTCTTCAGCTTGCGACTTAGGCATAACTGAGATAGTTAACATGTAGAAAAATGGGAAGAGGACAATAGCAGCGAATAATACTAAAATGGCAATCTTAAGAAATGATCAAGTAACTAAAGATACAACTGAGTTATCTCTAACTTGATTGGCAGTAGTTTCTTTATTCTTTCTTAGCTTGATATTCGATCATCACTGGCGAATTTTTAATCTTGTTCCAAACATTAGATTCTCCTAAATTAATTGATGCATGTATTACTGCATTAAATCCTCTTCTAATAATTAATGAGTATGTAAAACCAATTACAAAAAGCATAACAGCTGAAGCTGAAGCTAAAGCATCATTACCTTCTTTAGTCATGTGGTATACATAAAGCATTAGTGTTGAAGCACCATTAACAATAGCGTCATTAGGTCTGTTGTTAAATAATGCTAGTGGGAAAACTTTAATACCATTAATAATTCCAAGTGTAATTAAAAATGTTGTAGTTGACTTAATTGATGGAAGGGTGATTGTAAAGAATTGTTTAATACCACCAATTCCGTCGATTGAAGCTGATTTATAGAGGTTTTTGTCAACTGAAAGCATTGCAGTTGTAAAGATTAAAACATTAAATGCAAGGCCTGATCATATACCGTGAATTAATAGTGGTAATAAAGCTTCGAAAGCGAAGATATCACCTTTTTCTAACCATGGAGTGTTGATTTTGAAAATGGTGTTAAACATACCATTAGGTGCAAAGAATTGAATAAATGATAGTGAAACAGCAACAGCATTAGTCATATATGGTAAGAAGAAAATGCTTTGTCATATTCCTCTAGCTCACTTACGATAAACGCTGGCTATACATGATGATATAAGCAGTGATATAGCCATAACAAATGGTAAGACTATAAGGCCATACATCAAGGCATTTCTTACACCAACAGCATATTTTTCATCAGATAATAAATCAGCAAAGTTTTTAAAAGTAAAGCGACTTACTCCTTCATCATCTTTAATGAAAAAAGCTGATTCTAAGTTAATAATAAAAGGAACAATGGTAAAAGTTAATAATATTATGATTGTTGGAAGCAGCATTGAAAAAGGTTTTCAAGCAGGTGTTCTTTTATCAACTACAGATTCAGAAAGAGACTGTAGTTTTTTATTTGCTTGCTTATTCATAGCCACTTTGGACAAGGCAGGTGACTTGTGTGAAAGCTTAGCTCAAAAACTATTTTTTAACTTCATACTCTACTCTTTCGTCATTTGCCTTGTCAAATATGTGAAGATGGTTAGCAGGAAGATTGAAGTAAATTTTATCGCCGATATTGTAGTCAAAGTTGTTTGAAACTAAGAAGTTAATGTCGCCAGCTTCAGCAACTTCAACAATTAGCTTGCTTTCTTTTCCAAAGTTTTCAACAGCTTTAACTAGTCCACTGTAATTAGCTTCAGATTCAGAAGATTTAATATCAAAGTCTTCGGCTCTTACACCGACATTGCAGCTAAATTGATCATAGTTACTAAAAGTAATGCCTTTAACAGTTTTACCTAAAACAGTAAGCTTACCATTTTCATATTGACCAGGGAATAATCCCATTTCTGGCATACCTAAGAAGCGAGCAACAAATTTATTTTTAGGTCTGTTATATAGTTCTAAAGGTGAACCTAATTGTTGAACTTTTGAAGTTGACATACATACAACAATGTCACTAATTGACATAGCTTCTTCTTGATCGTGAGTAACAAAAACTGTTGTAATTCCAAGGTTTCTTTGGATTTGGCGAATTCATTGTCTTGTTGAAATACGTAATTTAGCATCAAGGTTTGAAAGTGGCTCATCCATTAATAAAATATCTGGTTTTTTAACAATAGCACGGGCAATAGCCACACGTTGTTGTTGACCACCTGAAAGTCTTGTTGGTTTTTTCTGCAAGATCGGTAATATTTCAACTCTTTTAGCAACTTCCATAACTTCATTAAAGATAGCTTTTTTAATTGAAATTATGTCTTTTGAAAGCTCATATATTTCTTCTCTTTGTGCTTCTGATAAATTAGCACTCTTGTGCTCATTATCATCTTTCATAACAGCTTCAAGATTATATTTAGCATAAATTTCATCTGCATATATTTTAAAGATTTTGTAAGCTATAAAACGCATGTGCTTAAAGTTGTATTTTAGTTTTTTAAGCTCCGATTTGCTTGAAGTTTTTAAATCTTTATCAGCATTTTTGGCTTCTTTAAGCTTTGTTTTAGACTCAGCTACTGCTTTTTCACCATTTTCAATAGCTTTAAGCGAGTTCATGCAGTATTTGTAGTATAGGCTAGCTTTAATTAATTTATTTTCGGCATTTAAAAGCTCATATTGATCTTTTTCTGAATAATCTTTTCACTCAATGTTTGAAATATCTGAAATCACTTGTTGAAGCTCATTGTATTTCATTGTAGCTTCTTCAATAGTTGAAACTTTCTTAAATGAAAGAAGTGATTTATCAAGATTATTTAAAAATTGGCAAGTAGGATATTCAGAATTACTTTTAAGTGCATTATTAAGTTTAAGCAGACTAAAGTGTTTTTTGATTTTTTCTTTTTTAAGTTTATATGACTTTTTCAAACTATTAAAAGCTTTTAAAATTGTTTTGGAAATTGTAGCTAATTCACCTTCATAGTGGATTTTAGCTAGCTTATAATCTGTCTTAGCTTTTTCAATAATTTTATTGTTTCTAACCATAAAATTATTAAGCTCATAGTCAACTTCTTTTTCAATATTTAAGTAAACATTTCATAAATTGTTTATTTTGTTAATTTCTTCATCAAGAGCACCAAGAGTTTTTAAATAAAGGTTTTTGATTTTGATAATTGCACTATTTTTCTTGTCAATAGCTTTATTTTGCCACTTAACGTCATTTTTAAGTGGAAAAGCAATGTTGTCAAAAACACTCATGTGTGGATAAAGAGCATAGTTTTGGAAAACAAAACCAAGTTTTCTTTGCTGTGGCGATAAACTAGTAACATCTTTACCATTAAAGTAAACATTACCACTAGTAATTGTTAATAGTCCGCTTATTGCATTTAGTGTTGTTGTCTTACCACTACCAGAAGGGCCTAAAAGAGTAACTAATTTACCATTAGGAATTTTAAAACTAACATCATCAACAGCTAGTGTTTCACCAAAGTCTATAATTACATTTTTTAATTCAATCGCAGGTACTTCTTCTGCATCCGTGCTTGAATTAAGAATTTTTTCTGACAATCTATTGTATTCTGATAGATTATCATCAGTGACTTTAGCAGTTGATAATTTAATATTATCAATAAGTTTTCGTAGTCAAATCATATGGTTCCTTATTTGTTTTTGTATGAATCATTGATCAAGTTAATGCCTTCAATGTTAAATAAATTTCTTTCAGATTTTTTATCTAATAAAGTTCATTTACCATTAGGTTTCATTCTATAAATATTTGATTGAATTCAGTATGGCAAAGCAAAAGTTTTGAAAAATCCTTTTTTGTTTGTTATAGCAAATTCAAATGCATTAGCTAATTGTAAAAGCGCATAGTGTTCTCAGTAAAGAGGGTTTTTGGCAAAATTTAATGCTTGAGAAACATCACTAAAGTAAGGCAGGGTTAAACCTGAACGTGTTATTTCGACTGAATATAAGTATTTATAATTTTCGCCAAAGAACACATCACCCACTCATCTTCCAAAAGCGTCTTTTTGATCGGCATAAACTCTAACTTTTGAGCCTTTTGGCACAGCTTCTTCAGCAAATTTTGAAGATAGCTTTGCATAATTGTGCTCAAAGTCTTTGCTTTTGTTTCCACCAACAAACTTTTCAGGAGTATCTATTCCAGAAATTCTAATTTTTGTTTTTTCGCCAACTTTAACTGTTGTATTAGAAGGATCAATAGCAGTAACTTTTACTATAGGTGTATCACCATCGCTTCATTCTACAATTTCAGCATCAAAATATTTAGCTTTTAGTTTATTTCAGTCTATATTTTTAAACTCAAACGCATTAGTTTTGTTGTTTTCAAAACTGTTGTAAACTGAATTGAGCGAGTGAAGCACAAATTTGTCATTTTTTATGCTTAATTTTCTATTTCAGCCATCAACTAATTCAACAGTGTTTTCATTAGGATCTTTGTAAACTATTCTAAATTCTAATTTTATTTCAGCACTTACTTCTTTATCCTTATCTGCAGAAACAACTGTATTTTCATCGATTGCAGGAGGAGTTATTGAATATACTTTCAAAAAGAAGTCTTTTTCATCTGGCAATTCAAAAGCAGTGTTTTTAGTATAGTCAATACTGTTTAAATCTATAGAATCAGCTTTGTGGAAAATCTTTTTTCTCTCAAAGTATCCTAGTTCCTTAGTGTCAAAATTATCTGGTATAAATATATCAGCAGCTTCTTTAGCTTTAATTGTGCCTTTATCACATGAAGCTAAAATTATTGGTAATGTAACAGAAATGCCAACTGAAATAAAAAGCATATTTTTTAATTGTTTTTTCATTATTTAATTTGTCCATTTCATTAAATAAACCAGTTGAACTGGTTTATTTTGTGTAGCTAAAGTTTTAGTGCTAGTTATTGATAAATGAGTTACTTAAAGTAGTAACTTGTCCTTTGATTTCAGTATCAAAGTCTTTAAGTGCTTCATTATTCTTAGCTTTTTGATATGCTGATCTAAATGCTGAACCCAAGTTTTCTCTAAATGATGATGAGTAGAAACCAGCAGGCTCTTCATAAATTACTACATCTTTATTTTTAACTGTTTCTTTTAATTCATTGTATGTGTGAACAATGTATTTGTTTGCATATTTAGATGTGTCAGTGTTTTCAAAACCTTTAACAGGGAACACATATGAAGCAGCATCACTAATAAAGAATGCAGGGGTAACACCAGTGTATTTCTTTATTTCTTTGGTTAATTGCCTGTCTTTATTATAGTTTCCAAAAGTAATGTCAATTTTGTCTAATGATGTAAGGAATTTAACAAAGTTTTTAGCAGCTCTGTCAGGTTTTGCGCCTCAACTTACACCAATAAGTGATGGGCCTTGAGCATAAACTACTTTTCTCTTGCTAGTTTCATCTCATTTACCTGGCACAGGAAAGGCAATTAATTCATTTTCTTGTAATGTTCCAGTTGATGATAGTTCTTTCTTTTCTAATTGCGATTCATCCTTAAAGAAGAATACCTTATACTTAGCAGGATCCTTTGATTTAGTTTCTATTACTGTACCAATTTCAGTGCCCTTATTTTTTACAGACTCGATATCTTGTTTGTTATCTTTTTTTATGAATAAAAGCCATTGATTTTTTGCATTATTAGAATCATTACTTGTTATATCTTTAAGCACAACATCTATTTTAGCATCTGTAGAAGCATCAACAGATTTGTAACTATGTTTTAATGCCTTTTGTTTTTCACCAGTTAGCTTGTTTTTATCAGTGCCTGATTTAAAAATGTAATTAGTGTGTTCCCCTGAAAGAACAAGGAGATCTACACCATCTTTGCTTTTAGCAGTGTTTTTAAATTCTAAGTCCTTTTCACCTTTAAATCCTGTGTCTTTAACAGTGAAAATAGTTTTCTTTGAATCATCACTAAGGAAGTTATGTCTATAACCCGCTGTTGAACCTATACCAAAAGCATATTCATGTTTTGTTTGGTATGCAGAAGTATATTCACCTCCAGCTAATAATGTTAATGACTTAGTTTGTAGCGATGATTTAAATTTATCATAAACTTTTGAAAGGTTTTGAACACCTGGATTGTTTGAGTTCTTAAATGAAGCATAGCTTACTGTTGTCTTTCTATTTTTGCTACCGGTTTTAATGAAAAAGTCACTAGTTTTATTAATTAAAGAATACGGTAATGTTTGAACTACAGATGAAACGTCATCAACACCAAGAATGTGGAGTCTCGAGTTTTGTGCTGCTGAGTTTTTGAAGCTCTTTTGTGCAATATCAGCAAAAGTAAGCAACTCTCTAAAGTTTTCGAAAGTGCTTTGTTTTATAGTTAGACCCTTAACAGTAGTAGCTTGATCTTCTACAAAGTCACCCCATAACTTTTTAACTTCACTTTCATCGCCCTTACCATTTTCCATAATTTGTTTGTATCTGTCAGAGTTTTTAAATGACTCATCAAACTTAGCGCCTTTTTCCTCAAAGGTTTTGAAAATATATTGCAATACTGGGGCATTAGCAGACATAACAGTAATTGACTTAAATATTGGAATTATGAATGAACCATTTTTAGGTAAGTTTTCTGTTGTTTTGTTAGCAGTAGTAAACTGTTCACTTGTATTATCAAGATTAACATTTATATCTTTGTCATTATCTTCAAAGTTTAATAATTTTTCTCTCTTATATTTATCAGTTATTTTCTTTGAAGCTAATTTAGCAGCTAAAGAATTGTAGTTAAATGTTAAATTAACAATTTCTTTTTTATCAGCTTCCAAGTCTTTTATAATTGAGTTTTCACCTTCAGCATACTCTGAACCTAAGTGTTTTATGTCAACTGGCAAAAAGTGTTTGTCATTTTTGTGAGCTTCATTATAGTAATTAATTAATGAAGTTATTGCATTTCATTGTGGTTGACCAGAAGAAAAAGTAACACCAACTCATATTTTTTTAGTATCTTTTCCTAATTCTTCATAATCTTTATCCACACACTTTGCTGAAACTGCAGCAAAAATAGGGATAGTTGCAGAAGAAAGTCCAATCATTAATTTATTTTTCTTATTCATAATATGTCCTTAAATATTTTTATGTGCAATGCGCGTATTGTAATAGTTAATATTACAATTTCACATTGGATTTTAATTATAATATTTAAACTTAGTATTATTTGAATAGCTTCTAAATGAGCATAAAAATGGGAACAAAATTAGCGTTTTTATGGCAATTTATCCTTCTTGCAAAATTAATGAAATAATTAATTTATAATTAAATATTGCTTATATGGTTTTTTTAAAATGTTTACTATTTTAAGTAAGCAAAAACTAAAGATTAAGCTCAAAAAACATATGAATAAAATAAAAATTTCGCTTTTAATTGCCATTTCTCAAGCACCTTTGATAGTTTCTTCAACTGGATGTTTTGTTTCTGATAAAGAATACAAAACATACTTAAAAAATGTCAAAATAATTGATGATTTTGAGCTAACTAGACCAGTTGTTAATGAGCAAAAGTGAGATGAATATAACCGCAGTTATAAAGCTTTTAAAAAATGGATTAAAAAAAGAGTACAAAAAGTACCACAAAATCCTTATGCTACTCAGGCCTTTGCTACAATGAATGTTATTTTAACTAATGCTAATAAAACATATAGTATCTGATATAATGCAGTTTTAAATAATAAAAACATAAGTGATGATGAGAAAATCAAACCTGAATTTTGAGAAATTGATTTAAGTAAAAGAACAATAGGATAAGCACTATTGTTCTTTTACTCATAGTCCTTGTTTTTAATGCTTTTAGCAACATTAAATGGCACAATTTTTGCTAATTCTTCAACTGATGCATCATAAATCTTGGCATAGCTTTTAAAATGATTTAAAAGCTTTTGCTCCATATTGTGTCCTAGGCCTTTAATGTTTCTTAGTTTACCTTCAAGTGAGCTAATTTTTTGTCTATTTCTAAAGTGCGACTTAGCAAATCTATCTACCTCAATTTGAATTTGTGCTAAATAATTATGCAGTTCTAAGTCATTAACATAAATTTCATTTAAGTTCAAATCAATTAATGCTCTTGTTTTATGATATTCATTTTTTACTAGTCCAATTACAGGTATATTGATGCCTAAGACTTTAAGTGTTTTTTTAGCTTCATTAACTTGTTGTAAGCCGCCATCGGTGATAATTAAGTCAAAGTCTTTTGTGTTTTTATCACTGCTAAAAAACTTTGTAATTGATTGTCTAATATAATCAACATCAGCACTACGATAGCTTAGTGCTTCAAGATTGAATTTTCGATATAAACTTTTGTTTTTAATGCCATTAGTATAAACAATTGCTACGCCTACTGGATTTATGTTATTAATATTAGAGTTATCAAAAATCACAATGTTTTTTAATTTAGGCAAGTTTAAATATTTATTTAGTGAACTAAGCATACTATCAGCTTTTTCAAGCTGATTTTGCATAATAAGATGTTCTTTTTCATAATAATCATTTAAATTAAGCAAAGCAAGATCTAAAACCTTTTTGTTTGTACCTATTTTTGGGCTAATAAATTTATAGTCACTAGATAAGTTAAGATCATATTTTAAGATTTCTTCTTGCACAATAAAATTATCAGGCAATATTTTATCTGCATAAAATTGTTCAAAAAATACTCTAATTGATTCATCAATACTTATTCCTAATGGTATTGTTAAATTTACTTTGTTTATTAAAACGCCATAACGGTAAAAAAGTACAGTAGCATAAATTAATTTTTCATCTGTTTTATAGGCGAATACGTCAATATTTTTATATTGACTAAGCTCAATAATTTGGCTCTCTTTAAGCTTTTTTAAGTATGTTAAACCATCACGTAAAAACAGGGCTAGTTCAAATTGCATATTATTAGCAGCAGTATGCATTTTATTAGTTAATTCATTTAAATAATTATTGTTTTTAAAACTTAGTATTTCCTTAATTTTTGCAAACTGATTTACTCAAAAGCTACTATCATTATTTTTTATTAATAATCCACTTTCATATAAAGCTTCATGCTGTAAAAGTTTTAAAATAGGTTTAGCTCCATAACCAGAAGGAAATGGACCATAGTATAATGTGTTTTTGGTATATTTTGTATTAACTTTTCTAGACAAAGTTATAAGCAGCGAATCTTTTAAAAGTTGGACTTTTAAATAAGGATATTTTCTGTCATCTAAAAGCAAGATATTAAATTCAGGGTTGAATCTATCAACCATAGCTTTTTCTAGTAGTAAAGCTTCCTTATTTGTTTTGCAAATATAAACCTCAAAATCAGCGACTAAAGACATTAGTTTACTTGTTTTATATGAATTAATTGCGCCATCAAAATATTGCAGCAATCTCTTACGCAAATTTTTGGCTTTGCCAACATACAAAACATTTTGCTTAGCATCTTTTCATAAATAAACACCGGGGCTTGTTGATGTATTTTTGAGTTTTAAAATAATTTCATTTTTGTCCATAATGCCTAATTTATAGCCTCTTGCAATCAGTCGATAAGTATTTCTTTAGGATATAGGTTATGTCCTAAATTGTAAACTGTGTTGTTCTTTAGTATGCAAAATGTTGGCGTTTCTAAAACTTGGAATCTAGTGTTTGGCACTTGATAAAGCCCTGATTCAACTGCATCTATTTCAATAAATTTTATGATAGTATATTTATTAAAATAATTCTCAACTTTTGAAACAATCTCTTTCATAAGTCTGCTATTTAAGTCATTTTCTAAAACAAACAGTATAAAAAATATACTGTCAGCATTTCTGGGATTTTCATAAAGACTTTTAGCATCTCTTCAAAACATTTTTGTCATATGTTTCCTTAGTAATTATTTATTGTCAGATAAAATTGGGCTTATTCATGAATTTTTATCATCAAAATTTGAGTATTTTTGGCCTTTTTCATCTATTTTATTAACTAATTTTTTATTATTATCATTTTCAAAATCAAAATCAAGAATCAAGCTTGCATTATTAGATGATTTATTATTAAAATTATCCAATTTAATTGTTTTATAGGACTTTTGGTCATTATTATCAATGTATAACTCACTAGTGTTTATAAAAAAGTAAGGCTCATTAGATTCAGGTAAATCACTACTATTAGTTTGGTTAGAAACTAGGTTAGTTTCTTCATTAGCTATGTTATTTTGTGTTGATTCTGGCTGAGCATTATCTAGTTCAAGCTCAACAGTGTCAATGTTAAAATTAGGCTGATTTATAGGGTTATTTGACACAGCTGCCACAGGTTCTTCATTTAAAATTAAGCTCTCATTTAGGTTATTATTATCAAATTCATTAACAGCTTCATGTGTATCAGTTTGGTATAAAAAGCCTAAATCGGTATTTTGATTTATTTCAGTTGTCTGTATTTGAATATCATCAGTGCTAAATTCATTAGTATATGAACTAAATTCTAATTGCTTAGCATCATACTCATTTACATTTTTAGTATTATCAACTAAAAGTGATTCAGGGTTGACTGACGATATTAATAAGTCAGGCTCAATATTGATTTTTTGAAATATTTTAGCTTCAGGTTTTGAATCATTTGATTTTTTAGTGTTATTATCTGAGCCATTATTCTTGTTTATAAATGCAATAAATTCTTCATTTTGAATAATTTCATCTAAATTATTCTCAATTTTATCTAGTAAAACAGAATATTTAGTTTTATAAATCTCTATTTTCAAAATACTAGCCATTAAAGCCAAAAGATTGAAAAGATTTTTAGTTTGATTAGTTAAATAAAAACCAAGTTTGTTTTTATAAATATATTTTCTAACATCAGGAAGTGTGACTTTATTTACATTTAAGTTCTTTAGATATTCTCTTGGCTTAATTGTAATTAATTTAAGCCATGAGAAGCCGAAAATAAACAGTGCTATTAGTCATGATAAATATGGCGAAAAGGTCAATAAAACAGGCAAATTGAGCAAGGTATCAGCATATGCACCAATGTTAAAACTAGCATTAGGTAATTCATTGCTAAATTTGGTTTTTAAAATGGAATTTTCATTTGTAAATGAATAAATTCAACCCTTTTTAAATATGTCAAGTATTTCATTTTTTGAAATAATTGTTGTATGTAAGTCAACACGGAAAAAAAGTAAAACTGAATGATAGATTATTGTAATAACCAGTAAGTTTAATCATATAAAAATAATTGTTTGTTTTTTTAGTGTTAAATAATTAACTTTTTGATGGCTAAAAAACCAGCGAAAGTATTTATTTTTTAAAAACGGGCTCAGTCAATTTAGAATTAAAGTTAAATAAAAGCCAATTAAAAACAGAATCATTAAATCACCAAAGGCTAGGCCAAAAGTATATAAATATACTAGTCTTAAAATGTCAATTTTATTGCTCTTAGCTATAAAATTGTTGTTATATTGAAGCAAAATGAAAAATGCTGTAATAAACAAGAAAATTATTAATTTTAATAGCTCAATGCCAAAATTGAGCTTTATAAAATATAAAGGCTTGTCACTATCATTATTTTCAATGTTGCTCATGCCAATTTTATTAATGATTTTATTGTAATTAGCTTTCATAGAATTAAATTATATTAGTTATTTACAAATATTATTTTGCTTTATGTTCAAGAAGCATTTTTATTTCCTGATCATAAATAGGTTTATTGTCAACTCAAGGTGTTTCTAAAATAATAGGAATGTTGTCAAAATCTGGATCATGAACAAATTTAGCTAATGTTTCAAGCCCAATAAATCCTTTATCTATATTAGCATGCCTGTCTTTATGGCTGCCAAGTGAGTTTTTTGAATCATTTAAATGAATAACTTTAATGTGTGGAAGCAAGTTGTATTTATTAATTTCTGCCTTAAATTCTTCATATTTGCGTATGTCATAACCAGCATCAAAAATATGACAGGTGTCTAAGCAAACTGCAAATCTGTCGTTTCTTATTTTGTGTATAAAATAGTTGATTTGGTCAAAATTAATGCCTACTTCAGCACCCTTACCAGCCATAGTTTCGACACAGATGACTACATCTTTTGTCCTGCTTAGTATTTGTTTTACTGAAGCAATAAAAGTATCTAAGGACTCTTGCACGGAAAATGTTGTATATGAGCCAGGGTGCAAGACTAAATACTTAGCACCAATATAGTTCATTTTTTCAATTTCTTGAACTAAAAAGTCAATTGCAAACTTGTTTTTGCTTACGCTAGATGGATTTACAATATATGGCGCATGCACAATTATGTCGTCTGGAGTAATTAATTTTGAATACTTTTCTAAGTATTCATTATATTTATATTTTTCAACTGATACTCTTTTAGTTGTTTGTGGAGCACCTAAATATATCATCATGCAATTAGCCTTGTTATTTACTGATTCAGCTGCTGCTCCTAACAAGTAATTAGGAGATTTAAAAGAAATGTGACTACCTAATTTAATCATCTTATGCTCCTTTTATTTTCTTGCCTCTTTCAATAAAGTATTTGTAAATTCCACCATTTTTGCTTTTTGGCGCTATTTCATCAGCTGCACTTTTTAATTTGCTAGTGCCGTTTTTCATGGCAACTAAATGGCCAACAAAAGCTCTAGTGGTAAGGTCTGAATCTGAATCTCCAATATGAACTGCATCTTTAGGATTTATTTGTTTTTCTTGCATATATAATGAAACAGCTAAGCCTTTATTAGTTTTAGCTGAAGTTACTTCTATAACATAGTTTGCGCTAGCTAAATGCGAGTTGCAGTATTGATCAAATAGTGAATTGAACTTAGCTAAAATTTTGTGTGCTTTAAACTTGTTTTTAACAACTAGGGCTATTTTAGTGATATTAATATGATCCATGATATCAAGCTTTTTAAATGTGCTAATAATATGAAACTTAGATGAAGCAAAAAATTTAATAAAAAATTTTTCTATTGCATGTTGTGTGTAAATTGATTCACCATTTTGGTCAAAAATTACTAGCATTAATTTGTTGTTTCTTGCAAATTCTATAATTCCTGGTAAGACATTAGTATCTATAAAAAAGGCATATTTGCGCACATTACTAATGTAAATTTCAGCTCCCGAAGAGCAGATGGCATCACTAATTCCTAGTCTATGCATTGTGTGCATTACATGTTTATCATTATAACTTCGCCCAGTGTTTATTACTATGTTAGCAAAGTTTTTGACTAACAGCATGGCTGTAAGATTTCTGTGGCTAATTCTATCACCAACTTTTTTATCAAATAATGTGCCGTCAAGATCAATAAAATATGTTTTATTGTTTTCAATATCCATATTACTATTATATAAAAAATATTTAGCATAAAGACTTTAGAATGCTGATTAAGTTTGGGTGTAAAAAGTATATAAATTAGCAAAAAGAATAAACAAAAATAGTCCTAGTGAATAAGACTATTTGTTAGTTATATAGTAACTTATTTTTGTTCCATTTTTTGTTCCATCATTGATGGTGATTTTTGTCATGGGAATGTTTTAGCATCATCACGAGGTTCTTTAAGCAATGCAACACCACCAAGGGCAATTAATGTTGTCACAACAATAATTATTGTTTGAATTAATCCAACTGTTTGTTTTGATAATGTGCCACTCAATGGAACTACAGAAATAATAATGAATACTATTGTGTAGAAAATGTAACCGAATCCTCAAATTAAGCTGAACATTCAGCCAATTGTCTTAGGGTCTCTGTCTGCGTATTCATGTGGCAAGTTAAGCATAACACCTTGAATACCTCAAGTACATAAACCTGTTAAGAAACCAAAAATGTATAGAAATACTAATGAAACATAGTACTTGCTGCCAGCTGATGCTTTACCATCTGATAATGCTGCAATTGCTGCATTTTCGCCATTGCCACCAGCAACACCATATACAAAGACAACTGTAGATAAGATAAAGAAGATAACTGCAAGAGTAATAATTGCACCAACAAATCATCTTCTCTTTAAGTTAAATCTTGATCATAGACCAATTGAGATAGGTCCAACAAATACCGCAGCTAAGAAAATAACTTGTCAAATCTTAGCAATCTTTTGGAATTGTGGCAACACTGCAGCATCTGTAATACCAGCCATATTTGGTCAGATAACATGTGTTAATGCTGTAGGGAACACAGCAATTGCTAATCAACCACCATATAATAGAATTCATGCATAAGTTGATTTTTTCTTTAAGTAGTCACCAAGAATTGCAAAACCACTTCTTTTAGCTACTTTAGGAGCGTTTTGACCTTCTATCTTAGCAGGAACGTCAAATTTAGTACCAAATACTCCAATAACAACTAATGGAATAAGTGATAATGCACCTAAAAGTGTGAACACAAGTTGTCAGTTCTTTTGTAATGATTCAACGTTGCTTCCAAGAATAACAAATGGAATAATTGAAATAATTGTACCAAGTGGGTAGAATCAAATTCCAAATTGTGAAATTAGTGCTTTTTGTTTTGGACCAAAGAAGTTAGCAACTACTGGTTGAGTTAAAATAATTAACATTGTACCACCGATTGCCATTATGGTTCTTAAAACAACAAAACCAACATATCCACCGCCACTTCCAGGCATAAATTGAGCAGGAATGCCTACTAAACACATTGCTATAGCAATGAATGTAGATCATTTGTGGAATAATCTAGCTAGTAGGAATGCAACTGCAACTGAACCTAAACCACGGCCGAAGGTAATAGCTCAGTTTGCAGCTGTATTTTTAAACTGGAAACTATTATCAGCAACAATATTGAAGTAGCCAAGGAATCCAGCATGTTTGGTGCCGTCCACAACACCCTTACCACCTAAACCAACTGTGAATCCTCAGTTGGCTATAAATAGCAAGTATGCAAATGAAATAAAACCTCAAATGATAAAGCCATATGCTACTTTATGCTTTTGAGATCATTCATGAATTTTTTGATTCATTGAATCCTTTCATATTAAATAAATTTATTTAATAGTAATTAAGGTTTTCAGTAAGTTAATATGTAGAGAAATAAATATTTTTACTAATCCTATGAACAATTACTGGCATATATACCAATCAAAGTTATATGCAAAATTATTATACCAATTTTGTCATAAAACAGGCTTATTTGTACACTACTACCATATAAATTTAAGTATTAATATTAATTGTAGCGAGTTCTGTAAAGCAAATAAAAGCCACACATTGTGTGGCTAAGTTTAATTATTTATTAAGTTCAAATAAGTCTTCTATACCAAAAGCAAATGTTCTTGAATCTCTTAATTTATAAACTAGGTTAGGATCGGCATAACCTTTACTTTGTTCTCTGCTAAGCATTGATATGGTATCAACATATGCGCGAAGTTCTTTTAGCACTTTATCTTTTCCTTGTCCATCTTTTAATGCAAGACCAGTTTTTGGATCTACTTCATGAACAGCTTTAGGATTTAAAACACCTTCAACACCTATATTGCCAACATTTCTGTATGTTGTTTTATCTTTTTCAGTTTTTTTATACTCTTTAACTCTTTTGTCAATGTTTGATTGAATTGCTACTTTGTTAAAGTGGTTTGGTGAAAGTCATAAATTTCTGTTTGTGTATAAGTTAACATGAGCATGTGCCATTCAGCCACCATTAGTGTCCTGAGTTCCCAAAAAGCCTATAATTTGGCCTTTTTTGACTTCAGTAGGCGTATCAGCAGACACAGTTGGGGCAACCTTAATTGTTCTATCCTTGCCTAATGTCACTGTTTCTGATTGTCATCCAAGCGCAGTGTTATTTAATGTCTTACCAGCATCAAGGTGCAAGAATGACATATAAATATGTTTATCATTGCCATTTAAATAAAGTTCTTTTTCTTTTGGACTTCAGTCTAAGTTGCCAACTGGAATTTTAATTACAACAACAGTACCAACACCAGTAGCAACAACCTTAGTTGTTAATTCATAAGCAGCCACAATTTAACCGTCATATGGAGCTAAAACTGGCTGATAATCAGGAGCAAGATAGTCTTCACCAATGTGTAAGAATTTAGGTACAACTACATTGTCTGAATAAAATGCTCTTGCTGAAGCATAACCACCAGAGAATAATTGTGAATTATAGTGACCAAAGAATGTTTTATCAATACTTGGTAAGTTTTTAGTTGTTATTCCTTCAGTTGCAAAAGCTGGGGCATTTATGTTTTGTTTTGTAAATTGTTCTTCAAAAAGAAGCGAGTATCTACCTACTCCAAGATGTTTTTCAAGCTTTATTGGATTAGATTCCCCTGTTACTTTAACATTTAGAATTACTGTAGCATTTCTAAAATCATTTTCATTAGTTTCAATTTTCTCTATTTCAACTTTTTCAATTTTTGCACTCTTTACATTAACAAATAAATTGCTTTTTGTTAAAGCAGATAAATCACTATTGTGTTCAATGTTACCAATTGTGTGAACATCAATTAACTTGCCTAGTTGTAAGTCACTTAGTAATTTTTGTTCTTTAGGCACGCTAAATTTACCAAGAACTGTCTTGCCTGCTTCTCAAACTGTAGTTTTCTTTTTAGTATCAAATAAAGAAACACCAATTCTTATTTTTGCATTTGCACCACCTAGATCAGCACTACTTAAGTCAATATCTTCAATAAACTTACTGAATTTAAGTGTATATTTTTCAGATTTATTGCCAACTTTAATTTCAATTTCTTTATCTTTTTCTTTGAAAATTTCATCTAATTTTGAGCTTGTAGCTGTTAGCAACTTTTCATATTGTTTAGAACTTAGTTCATGAATGCCATGCTTTTTAATAACTTGTATTAACTCTTCGTCAATATTTTGTAATTTAACTTCAAAATCTTGACTTGTTAGCGCTTGAATTTTTTCATAGTATGGTCTAAGTGCATCAGCAATTGGTTTTTCGCTGTCTTTAACTTTTACATTTTTAAGCTTAAAGTCAATAATTTGTTGGCTGTATAAACCGTTTGGGTATTTAGCTTTATCATTTGAAGCTAATGGAATCCCTACTTTAACTTTAAATAAAACATCATAATTATTGCCTGGGTCTCTAGTTACATTGTTGTAATCATATGAAAATTTGAGCCTATTTAATAACTCATCACTATAGTTAAGTTTTTCTTTAACAATTGTTTTAAAGGCCTTTGTGTCAAGTTTTATGTACTTACTCATATAGTTATTTTGCATCATTAAACTATACTCAACACTCTCAGGTTTACCGCCACCTTCAAATTTAATTAGCTCAGAGTGGTCATTTTTATCAAAGTAATCTTTGATGTTAGCAAGCAAGTTAACTTGGTTGTATTTTTCAAATAACTCAGAAGTCTTATTTGAATTACTATTATGAATAATTACATCAGAATTATTTTTTGGATCATTACATTTTGCAGATAAAACAGGAAGCAAGGCTGTAAAAGCAGCAGCTTGTGAAATGAATATTGCTTTTAGTTTTTTAGATTTCATAATTATCCTTATAAACTTATAAAATAGTTAAAAAAGTATAAAAAAAGTGTCAAAAATATCATTTATTTATGACACTGAAATAATCACACCAGTCTTGCTCTTTATTGCAATTGCAATAAACGCAATTATTATAGGAATAATAATTGTTAAAGCTAAGACAATTAAAAACTTATATAAAGATTGTAGGTATGCTTTAGTATTTTCTTTTTTATTTTCACTATTGCTTTTTACCAATAAGGCTGTTTTAATAACTAATTCAATTAATGGGAAAATTAAATGGAATGCAAAAAAGTCAAAATATGAGCTTATAAAAATAATAATACCCACAATTAATATCTCAATCAACTTAATTTGGAAATGATTAAGTTGATAGTTAGTAGTATCTATCATTGCACTAAAAGGTAAAATAGCAATAAGCATTGTAATAAATATTGCTTCTTTGATGCTATATTTGCCTAAAGTCATTTGATGGTCTTTAACAAATAAGCCTGCTAATCCAAATGATTTTAGCCACTCATATTCATTATTATTTTTAAACATTAATTTAAATGAGTAAAATAAGCCTATAAATAAGGCAAATCCGGCAAAACCACCTATGATTTGAGCAGCAAAAATATATGGCAATCCTTGTCATAAAGGAGCTCCAATAAGACCACTATTACCAACCACTTGTCCTGTTTTACCAAAACCGCGTAGAAAGCTTTGGAAAATTACAACAAGAGGATTAAGCATTGGATAAACAGGTAATTTTGAACCTATACTAGCAAAAGCTCAAGGCAAGAAGAAAGCTAAAGCAGTTGCTATTGTGTAACCAACTGATAAAAATACTTTATTTTTGTTCTTTTTAGATAAAAAAGACAAAAACATTCATGTAAAAACAAAAAATACAAGAAAAAGTACTGTAATAAATTCAAATGCAAAAGCAGTTGGATTCCAGTACCTTCGTAAAGCCGATCCTGGTAAATTTGTCATTCTATTCCTTTAGTTATGTGAATTAACTAGTTCCTTAACATATTTAGCAATCACTATTTCCTCATTAGTTCGCATTTTATAAATTGGAATCTCTGATTCTTTTGAAGAAATAAGCATATAGTCATCATAATTTGCTAAATTACTCTTTTCATCTAAGCATAATTTATATGACTTGACTTTGTCAATAATCATTTTTCTTAAAACTGAATCATTTTCGCCCATACCAGCAGTAAAGACTATTGCATCAGGGTAGTGTACTTTATTTAAGTACATTGCCATATAATCAACTACTCTTTGAGCATATAATTCAATTGCAAATTTAGCATCTTCATTCTCACTAGAAAGTTTGTGTAAATCTCTAATATCACTAGAAATTCCCGAAACTCCTAATAAGCCTGAATTTTTAACTAGCATATCAAAAACTTCTTGTGGATCTTTATGTTCTATTCTAATTAAATAATCTACAATTCCAGGATCGATTGCACCAGATCTTGTGCCCATCATAAGTCCATCAGTTGAACTAAATCCTACTGAAATATCAAATGATTTGCCTTCTTTAATAGCACATAATGAGCTACCTGAACCAAGGTGTGCAACAACAATGTTAATTTTTTCCTTACCTAAAATTTGTTTCATTCTACTTGTTATATAGTCATGACTTAAACCATGGTAGCCAAATTTTTCAATGTTATATTTAGTAGCTCAGTCCTTGCTAATTGAAAATTGTTTATTTAGCTTAGGAATATCAGTGTGAAATGCTGTATCAGGAGTTACAATTTTTGGTATATTTGGTAAGTATTCAATAAAACCATCTAGTGCAGCTAAAAATGGTGGAGTGTGCAATGGGATAAATTTTTCCGCATAAGTTACTATACTATCTCTAACTTCAGGCGAGTAGAAAACTGGAGATAAAAATTTAAAGCCTGCATAAGGAATTCTAAAACCGATTGCTTCAATTTCATCTAATTCGCTAATGAAATTGTGCTCTTTTCAATACTTAAGCAATTTTTCAATAGCAACTAAGTGTGTTGGCAAGTCTTCTTTATGCTCATATTTATTATTTTTATCTTTTAAAATCAAATTGCCATCTAATGCAATTCTTTCGCATATGCCTGTGCCTAATAGTTCTAAATCTTTATCAGCATATAAAGCTCATTTTAATGAACTACTGCCAGCATTGATAACTAATATTTTCTTAATTTTCTCTTTCATAATTCTCCATTTGAAGCTTATTTAAAGGTATATCCGTTCAAAATAGTAATAGAAGTAACATCAATAACATCAGCTACAGTTGCCCCGCGGCTAAAGTCATTAATTGCCCCATTTATTCCTTGCAAAATTGCTCCAACAGCGCCATAATTACCCATTCTTTGTGCTATTTTGCAACCAATATTACAGCTTTCTAAATTAGGAAAAATAAATACTCCTGCTTCTTTTTGTGGTGCACTAGGAAACTTAGATTTTCTGACATTTAGATCATAAGCTGAATCAAATTGCATCTCACCATTAATTACATTTAGGCTCTTTGAAGTAGCTATTTTTACTGCTTCTCTAACTAAGTCAGGATTTTCACCCTTGCCAGAGTTATTAGTTGAATAAGTTAAAAATGCTCCTAGACTATTCATATTCATCATATTAGCAAAATTAATAGCATTAGCAGCTATATCAACTAATTGCTCAGCATTTGGTTTTTGCACTGTTGATGGGTCAGTAAAAATAAGTTGCTCATCATCTTTATGCATAACTATAACACTAGAAATAGTTTTAATTCCTGGCTTTGCCCCAATGCATTTAAAAGCAGCACGCAAAATGTCAGCAGTTGAGTAAATTAAGCCCCCAACAGCACTGTCAACAGCTTTAAGCTTTATCATCATTGCACCATAATATGGTCTAGTTTGCATATTTTTAAAACAAGTTTCATAATCTTCTTTGCCAGCACGAAGTTTAACTAACTCTTGCGCATATGCCGTAATTGATTCACTTTCCTTACTTAAGATTATGTTTTCTAGTCCATCATCAACAACTTGGCTTTCATTTTCTAGCAGCATAATTGGTTTAGCTAAGTTGTTATTTTTGAAATACAATGCAGCTTCTCTAGCCCTTTTATCATCACCATCAATGAACAAAACTGACAGTATTTGCTTTTGGCTCTTTTCTCTTAATAAAGAGTTAATATAGCCACTAAATTTTGAAGTACTGTGCATAATTTCCCTTCCTTAAAAAAGTAAATTAAAAAATAAAGACCCTAAAGCAATTATATTATTTTATATTTGTGCATAAAAACAATGTATGGAAAAGTTTCCTTTTCTTTTAGTATTTTTATTTACAAAAATAGCTTTTTTTGTGACAATATTAGTGGTTTTAAATAGATAGAAAACATTAATTGATTGTTTTTTATAAACCATTATAATTAGTAAATGCAAATTAATTTATAATTAATTGTAGAAAATGGTTTATATAAACATTTATCATTTTGATATCAAAATTCAAAAATATTTAGGAGGAATTAATATGTTTAAAATGCAATTTACAGACGTTGGTGAAGGACTTCACGAAGGAATAGTTGTTGACGTTTTTGTTACTGAAGGTCAAGAAGTTAAAGAAGGTCAAGACTTATTCTCAGTTGAAACTGACAAAATGACAACAGAAATTCCTGCTCCAGTTTCAGGTAAAATTGTTAAGATTTTAATTTCTGCTGGTCAAGAAATCCATGTTGGTGAAGAAATCTTCCACATTGAAACAAACTAATTTTAGTTAGAAAATCATAAATTCAAGAGCTATGCCCTTGAATTTTTTTATTTGCTTTATTAGCGTAAAAAGAGCAAATTTTGTTGTGGAAATGTTTTATATTCTTAATTTGTAATTCTATATTTAGTAAAATAAAATTAGTGTTAAAAGTCATTTTAATAATGGTTTTTATTTAACACTTAATATTATATAAAGGACGAGTTTATGAAAAAAATTATTGTAGTTGGACTAGGTAATGTTGGATTTACATACATCAACACATCAGTAGCAAGAGGACTTGAAGCTGAATGAGTTTTAGTTGATAAAAATGTTCAAATTGCTGAAGCACATGCACACGATTTTGAAGATATGGTTTCATTGATGCCAAGAAATGGTTCAACATTTAGACCAGGTACATTATTAGAAGATTCTAAGGATGCAGATGTTGTTGTTATTACAGCATCAATTCCAGCTGACAAGACATTCTCAGATCGTATGGCTTTAGCAGGTGCTAACGCAAAATTAATGCAAAGCTTTGCTAAAGACTTAGATGCTGCTGGTTTTAAAGGTATTGTTGTAGTTGCTGCTAACCCATGTGATGTTATGGCTGCTGCTGTCCACTATGGAAGCAAAATTCCAGCTAACAGAGTTATTTCTGCAGGTACAAACTTAGAAACTGGTAGATTGAAGAAAATGCTTGCCGCAAAATTCAACACATCACCTGATGCAATTAGAGCGTCAGTATTAGGCGAACATGGCGCAACTGCTATGATAGCTTGATCAACAGTCAAAGTTGGCGAAACAACTTTAGAAGGTTTAGTAGAATCTGGCAAGATTACTAAGGAAGACTACGAAGAAGTTCTTAAACAAGTTATTGCTGAAGCATTCTACATTTGATCACGTAAAGGTAATACACAATTTGGTATTGCAACATCATTATTTGAAATTACAAAAGCAATTTTAGATAATAGACGTACTGTGATGAATTTAGGTGTTAAAATCCCCGAAGGTTACAAACATGCAGGTATTTATGTATCAATTCCTGTAATTATTGGTGAAAACGGATATGAATACCTTCCATTTAAACCAAGTTTAACAAAAGAAGAATGAGCAAAATTTGAAGCTTCAACAGAAGCTGTTGCTAAAGTTCACACAGAAATTCTTAAGTCAATCGGTGTTGACGCTAAATTTGAATAATTAATTTTGTTCAAATAATTAGTTATGTTATTAAGTTACCCGCCTACTGTTTTATTACAAAAAAATGGAGGGAGTAACTTTTTATACCCTTTTTGTCTAATTTCATATGTTCTTTTAAATGTGTTGCCTTTATCAAAATTTAATTTTTAAATCGCCCCACACCGCTGTGGGGGAGGGGTATTAAAATGGACAATTTTATAAAAGTAATTACAACGCAGGGAATGTGGGGAGCTGTAATTTCTACCATTGTCTTCGTTGCTATTGGTTTTGCTGCGACAAGGGCAAAAATAGTGACTAAAGAAATGAATGGTAGAATGTCTAAATTGGTTCTCAATTTCTTCCTACCATTTATGGTACTTACCGCATTCATGCAAGATGCTAGCAAAGAGGATGCTGCTGCTGTAGGTATTGTGCTAGTATCAAGTTTAGTTTTCTATATTTTATTTACATTACTGTCATATTTATTAGTTAAATTTGCTCCACGCTTTGTTACAAAAAGAATTAATGCTAGAGCTGAAGAAATTTATACACAAAATAATGCAAATACTGCTGAAGGACAAAATACTAAGTCATTAGCTGTAATTAAAAACGAAGTGATTGACGATTATAAGATGAAACTTATGACTAGTCAATTTATGCTTATTTATGGCTCATTACAATTTTTTGCCCTTCCGTTAGTACACTCGCTTTCGGATGGAGTTATATTCCAACCTTTTACTAAAGCACTTTTACAAGTATGGTGTGTGCCATATCTTATTGGTGCTTTTGGACACGTTCCTGTCTTTTTCTCAGGACAAAAAGTAACTAAGAAAACAGCTGGTAAGGTTGTTAAGTCATTAGCACTTAATCCAACAATTATTGCCCTATTTTTCTCACTAACTTTATGAGCATTGCAATTTGTTCCTGGTTTAGATACTAAATTTGTTAATGTTTATGAAGTATCTAAAGATGGCAAAGGTTCTACTTTCTGAGGAGCATTCCCAACTGCTTTACCTGCTATACATAAAACAATGCAAATTGGTACAGGTTTAGTTTCGCCAATTTCATGATTAGTTATTGGTGGCTCACTTGCAACTGGAAGCATTAGAAAAGCTATTAAAGACAAAGATGTTTTAATTACATCAACACGTAGAATGGTTACAGTACCATTAATTGTTTTATTAGCAAGTTATGCTGTATTTGCTGGATTTGTTCACGGCAAGATTCTTACAAAAGAATCAGCTGCAAGTATAGGAACATTATTTGTTCTTCTAGCAGCTACACCACCAGCTGGAGTTTTATCAATTTATTCAGCTGCTAATGATCATAAATACACTGTCTATGTAGCACAAGTGTCGTCATTAACAACACTTTTGGCCTTAATATTCTTACCACTTTGATTAGTTATTTCATACTCAACATTTGGCCCAGTGTTAGGCGCTATGTTAGGCTAGGTCATAAACACAATAAAAAAGGAAAATACTTATTTGAGCAAGTATTTCCTTTTTTATTGCCTATGCAAAAGCAAAAAATGAGCAAAATAATATAAAATTTAAAATACTATGAATAAGTTAGATCTAAAAGAAAAATTAGAAAGCAAACTTAAAGAAATTGCATCATCTTTAGGCATTACTAGAAGCGTTTTTTTGACTGAATCAAAAAAGCACGGTGATCTTACAACCAATATGGCTTTGGGTAATTTAAATACTAATCCAATGGAGTTAGCTAATCAAATAGTTAGCATGATTAATTTGGAAGAATTTGGCATCAAAAACATTTCAGTCGCTAACCCTGGATTTATAAACTTTAGTATTGGTGATGATTATTTAGTTTCATGCGTTAATCAAATTCTAAAATTAGACAAAAATTATGGCAAAGGGAATAAAGTAGGCAAAGTAAATGTTGAATTTATTTCAGCTAATCCAACAGGATTTTTACATGTTGGCCATGCCCGTAATGCTGCTGTTGGTAGCACAATTGCTAATATTTTAGAATTTGCTGGCTATAGTGTAGTAAGAGAGTATTACATTAATGATGCTGGTAATCAAATTAATGTTTTAGCTAATAGTTTATGATCAAGATACAAGCAAATTTTTTATTCAGATTACTCTATGCCAGAAGAATCATATAAAGGTGAAGATATAGTTTGAGGTGCTCAAAAGTTTTATGCTAAATATGGCGATAAATTTAAAAATTATGAGCTAGATAATGAGTTACTTGAGCTTGTTAAAAATGAAGCAATTAGTATTTTTATGACTAAAATACAGGAAGATTTGGCAAATTTTGGTGTTTGATTTGACAACTATTTTAGCGAGAAGTCTTTGTATGAAAATGATGAAGTCAAAATTAAAGAAACAATTAAAAATTTAAAAAATGCTTATGAAAATGATGGAGCATTGTGGCTAAAAACCACAATTCATGGCGACGATAAAGATAGAGTTTTAGTTAAAAGCGATGGTTCATATACATACTTTTTACCTGATATTGTTTATCATCAAGACAAATATAAAAGAATGGGCGCTGATGCTACTATCATTAATGTCTGAGGCGCTGATCACTCTGGCTATGTAAAAAGAATGCAGTGTGCTGTCAAAGATTTAGGGCTTAATGAACAAAATTTAGTTGTTTTATGCATGCAATTAGTAAGATTAGTTAAAAACGGCGAAGAATTTAAGATGTCTAAAAGAAAAGGAACTAGCTTTTTCTTAAATGAATTTGTTAAAATGGTTGGCAAGGATTCTGCTAGATTTTTACTTTTAGATAGAACACTTAATTCAAAATTAGACTTTGATATAGACCTAGCTACTAGTCAAAGCAATGACAATCCAGCAATTTTAGTTCAGTATGCTAATGCTAGATGTCATTCACTAATTAAAAAGGCAAATATAGATTCAAATAATTTATATGCAACCTCTTTTGATAAACAAAGTGACAATAGCTTAATAACAACATTATTAGAATTTCCATCAGTAGTTGAAAAATCAGCTGATAAATACGCTACGCATTTATTAACTCAATATTTAGTTAAGCTAGCTAAAGAATTTAATTCATGATACACAAACAGTCCTAAACTTATTGGAAGCGAAAATGAAATAAGCAAAATTGCTTTAGTAAAAGCTGTAAGTATAACAATTGAAAACGGGCTAAAACTTTTAGAAGTTTCAGCTCCTGTATCAATGTAATTGGTTTTAAAATTTGATGATATATAAAAAATAAGTAAGCTGTCATTTTGTATTAAGCATAACAGCTTACTTATTTTTGTTGTGCACTTACTTTTGCCTTTGGTTTCTGTTTTGCAGGCTTTTTGGTTAATGAGATATTTGAAAAAGTTATAACAATAGGGAATAGTAAACAAGGAATTGAAACAATTAAAGTTGGCACAACTGTTCCTCATGAAAAGTATGTAGCAACTAAAACGGCTGCTCCAAATAAGAAAGGAACTATTGAATGAAGAAGTAGGTATTTAAAAGGAATTTTTTTAGATTCTTTTGGTGTAACAATAAACTTAAGTTTTTTATTAAATAAACCATTAATAACTGCAACAACTAAAGATATATTCATAGCTGTATAAACAATTGTGGTCATCAAAAACACTGGTATTGCTAATAAAATGTTCCTGCTCTTTGATAAGTGCAGTGCACTAAGTAATAATGTACCTATTAAAAATGAAATTCATATGATGACAAAAATTAGTTCTCTAGGGCTTATTCTAAAGCCTAAAAAGCCAATAATTAGGAAATTGATTAAGAAAATCATGGCAAAAACAGGAATGAGTGGCAGTGAATAGTGATTTAGAACTAAGTCAATTCTTTCAAATCATCTATAGTTAGATTTCCTATTTTTCTTAGCATACTTTTTAATATATTGAACATTACCTGCAGTTCATCTACATTGTCTTTTTTTCAAGGCTATATAATCATTTGGAAAATCTTCATAGCAAACAATATTGGGCGCATAAACAACATCATAACCAAGTGCTCTTATTTCAGCACTCATAGATGTATCCTCAACTAGGATATGAGGGAATCCATTAGTTTGGCGATAAACTTCTTTGCTAATTATCATACCATGGCCAAGCAATGAATTTTCTCCATAAAGTTGGCGCATATAGTGATTGTCTAAAGATGAAACATTAGATGAGACAGAGAGCAAGTATTGGAATAAGTTCCCCCCCCATTCATTTTTGTTTTATTAATATGATAAGCTTGCAAAGCACCAATTTTATTATTAAATTGAAAGTATTTTAGTGACTGAGTAATAAAATCATTTGGAAGCACTTCATCGCTATCTAAAACTACAAAGTAGTCATAATCATCATTGTTTCTTAAATAGTTGTTTAGATTACCGGCCTTAAAGCCTTCTTTATTTTCTCTTCTTACAACTCTTAGGCCATGTTCCTTAGCAAATTCATCAACTCTTTTTTTGTATTCCTCACTTTTGCTATCATCCAAAATGACTGTTTCATAGTTGTAATAGTCTTGCTTCATTGAACTTAATAATGATTCTTCATGAAAGTCATCACATGTGCAATAAAGCAGTACAACTCTTTTATTTTTAAACTCATCACTTAAGCTTGAGTTAATAATTGGCGTAAATTTTTTAGCAAGCTTTTTCCTTGAAAATAAAAAAGTTAGCGAAAACACCATATCTTTTGTTGACTTTAGTCAGAAAAAACAGAAGATAAGCGCATTTGCAATAAGCAATATTACAATTACAATTTTAATAGCTAAAGAATAGTTATTTGGAACAGTGAATAGATTTATGAACTTTAGAATTAGTGGCACTATTATTGCCGAACATAATATAAGTCAAATGATTATCACAAAGATAAACACATTTTGTTTCTTTTTCATTGCTTCCAAAATCTCCATTACTAAATAAGCAGTTTAGCAATTATATTAAAAACTATAGAAATAATATATATATCGAATAAATAATCATTAAGAAAATAAAAAAATAAAAGCCAAGCTTTTAAATTTATTTATCTAAAAATGATTCTAGGATCTTAATGAACTCTTCTCAGTTTTCTTCAAACATCATATGGCCAGTTTTTGGAATATAAACTGTTTCAACATTTTTTACATGTTCTTTAAAGTATGCTATGCATTCTTCTCTTCTTATAACTCCATCTTTTTCGCCTAAAATTAAGATAGTTGGAACGTTAATTGAATCTAAGCCTTGCTCAATTTGATTATGCAATTCTAAAACTGGCAATGATTCACCAAGTTTGACAATTGTCTCATTATTATAGTCATTTGCGTCAAAATTCTTTTTTGCATTTTTCATCCATTCGCTATTTGATGTAAAAGTGCTTGTGTCATAGTATAATTATTTTAAAAACGCTAAAAAGTCATCAAATGTTTTAGGAAAATAGTCTTTTCTGTAATCATCAGCTAAAGCTAATGAAGTTTTATTCATGGGCGCAATATAAACCATTTTTTTAAATAATTCAGGCTTTAATTTATAAGCTAGCGAAATTGTGCCCCCACCCATTGAATGTCCGATTAATGTAACGTTTTTTAAGTTATTTTTTTCTACAAAATCAACTACTAATTTAGCAAACTGTGGGACTGAAACTTCATGATTATTAATTGGTTCTACATTATTATTTCCTGGAAACTGCAATGCATAATAATTGCTCTTTGTTCAGTATTTTTCAAATGTTTTAAAAGTTTTTGGTGAAGAGTTAAATCCGTGACAGAAAACAATGTTTTCATTTGGATTATTATTGTCCTTAAAGACTACATCATAGTCATAAACAGCGTTTTTCATATGCTTCCTTTTATAAGTTAAATTATCATAAAAATAATAATAGCTATTAAGAAATAGCTATTATTAGGAGTTTTATTTTATTGTTACTTTTGCAACTTTATATCTCAAATATTTTCAATTAATTCAGTATCAAATGCATATCCAGAAGCAGACTTAACAGTTGCTTCTTGGTATGATCAAGCTTTTTTGTCAGGTGAAATTTTCTCAAAGAAGTCAACTAATGTTTTGTCATATTCAGATACATCTTGCTTAATTCTTTCATAATCATATTTATCTTCAAAAACTCTATTTAATTTAGGTCTTACAGTACCTTTTCCTTTTTCATAGCCAACTGCAAGTCCAACGACTGGAAAGGCTTGCCCTTTAATGCCTAATATGTCAATTAAGAATTGAACCATAACTCTGGCTCCACCTATAAAACAGGTAGATAGGCCTAATTCAACAGCAGCATCTTGAGCCATTGTAGATTGAATAAACGCATCCCCAACAGCTATTGTGTATGCTTCTGATGAGTGATTATTGTATTTATATTCAGGAAATGCTTTTTGAGCTAGATTCATTCTGTTAAAGTCAGCAATAAAAACCATAAAGAATTGAGCATCTTTTAAATGCTTTGTAAAAGGTCTAAATTCTGAGATCTTTTCTAACAATTCTTTGTCTTTTATTATGACAACACTAGATGAGTGTCAGTTTGATGATGTAGGAGCAGAGTTAACTACATCAATTATTTTTTTATAGTCTTCTTCAGGAATTTTTTTATCTGGATCAAAGCTTCTTACTGAATATCTGTTTTTAATTTTTGTAATAAAATCCACACATACCCCCCTAAATATTTCAATTATATTAAATACCTTGTACAATGCAATACATTGGCAAAGGTTGTGGAATTATAGAAAAATGACTTATTTGCCTGTTTTACAGTGCTTTTGTAAAAATTTATCAATATAATTTATGTTGTTTAAAACATGCTTGACTAATCAAGCAAAGTCAAAATCAGGATTGTAAGTTAAAGACCAACTTATGCCGTATAAACACACTATTGCTTTAGTAGCATAATAATCATCATAGTCAAAATCAAATTTTGTGTGTTTTAAATATTCATTAATAAACATTTTTTCATCATCAACAGAATAATCAAGGTCGCTGCAGTGATAGGCAATATCAAAGTATTTTGAGTTTTGTGATGAATATTCAAAATCGATAAACATTATTTCATTGTTATTTGCCAATAAAATATTTTCACGATTTAAATCATTGTGGCTTGGAATTTCATTTTTTAGTAATTTAGCTGCTTCTAGGATCTTACTTTTTACTTCAGTACTAAATGTTTTATTAAACAGTTCGTGGTCTTTATTTGCTTTGTAATAAAAATTAATTCTTTTAGCAATTTGATTTTTAATAAGTTTGATTTTTGAACTATGAAGTGTGGCAAGTTTTTGAGCAATTTTTAGCCGAATATGGCTGTTTTGAAAGTCAATTGGGATTTTATTAATAAAATGTCTGACAATAACTTCATCATCTTCATATATAACATTTTCAGTTATGCCAAGATTGCTAAATTTTTCTAATTTATTTAAATGATTAAAACCATTTTTTTGTTTTTTTTGAATAAATAAATCATTTTTAACATAGGATAAGTTTGTATATCCTTCATGTAATTGAGTTTTATTTTCATCTAGTAAAAGATCTTTATAAATATGTTCATAAGACATTCTTGAAAATTCATTACATACATATAAGGCTTCTTTATACTTATTTTGGGAAATTTTAAACTCTTTTTTTACTAAGTTTGAGTCAAAATTCATATGAATCAATGACATAACATCAAAAAGTGGGTTTGCTTTTCTAACTCACTCAAAATCAATTAGCTCAACTTCATTTTTTTCATTTATTAAAATGTTTTTGAGGTTTAAATCACAGTGACAGGTAACTAAAGGAGCATCATTATTGTATTTTTCTACATATGTCTGATACTTTTTGCTTCCTTTTCCATAGTAAAAAAGGTCAATTGCAGGAAGATCTATTTCAATTTTATGAAACTCTTTAATTTTGTCTATAACAGCCTTTTGTACTTTTAGGGTTAAATTGACCTTCTCTAATGTTTTCCCTTCAAATCATTTTCTGACTAATACGCCTTTTTTATAGTAATAAACGCCAGGCAACTTATCCATAAATAATGATTCAACCTGATGATCTACTAAATTAGTAATAGGAACTCTTAATTGGCATGTTTTGCCCTCATAATCAACCTTAAAAGTGTAATTATGAAAGCCTTTGTAATAAAACTTTATGTTAGAAAGTTTGTTAAGTAAATCCTTTTCAATTCTAGATTCTAAAAACTCATATTCATTCATAGCAACTTAATTATATATTTAATATTGCAATGAATAATTAATGATGAATTCTAGTTTGTAAAATAAAAACTGCAATGTTTTGCAGTCTATTTATCAACATTAGTTTTTAAAATGTCTAAAAATGCTTCTTGAGGCACTTCTACTGAGCCTAACATCTTCATCTTTTTCTTACCGGCTTTTTGTTTTTCCAAAAGCTTTTTGTATCTACTTATGTCTGAAGCATGCAATTTGTGAGTAACATCTTTTCTAAAAGCTTTAATTGTTTCACGAGCAATAATTTTTCCGCCAATTGTAGCTTGCACAGGCACTTCAAAATTTTGTCTAGGGATAGCATCTTTTAATCTTTTGGTTAGATCTCTAGACTTTTCATAAGCTGAATCTTTATGAGTAATGATTGAAAAAGCATCTATTTTGTCGCCGTTTAATAGTATGTCTACTTTTACTAAATCGCTTGTTTTATAGCCTATTAGGTCATATTCAAATGAAGCATATCCCTTACTTAAGCTCTTCATTTTATCAAAGAAATCAAAAACAATTTCACCTAAAGGCATTTCATAAATTAATCTGCTTCTAGAATCGTCAATGTAGTCTAAAGACTTATAAATTCCACGTTTATTTTGGCACAAGTCCATAATGTTACCGATGTATTCATTAGGCAAGATTATTGTAGCTTCAATATAAGGCTCTTCAATATGATCTATGTATGTTCTATCTGGCATTAATGATGGGTTAGAAATCATTTCAAATGTGCCATTAGTTTTAACAACTTTATATTCAACACTAGGACTAGTAGCAATAATTCCCACTTTGTATTCTCTGCTTAGTCTCTCTTGAATAACATCCATATGGAGCATACCTAGAAAACCAACTCTAAAGCCAAAGCCTAGAGCTTTAGAGGTTTCTTGCTCTCAAGTTAGTGAGCTATCGCTTAGTGAAATTTTATCTAAGCTCTTTTTAAGTTCGGCATAGTCTCTTGTATCAATAGGATAAAATCCTGTAAAAAGCACAGGCTTTTTACGTTTATAGCCTGGTAGAGGTTCTAGTGCAGGATTTTCAACTAAAGTAATAGTATCACCAACATGTACTTCTTTAGCATCTCTAATTGTGGCAGCAACATAACCTACTTCGCCAGCTTCTAAATATTCTTTTTTAGTTTCTTTAGGATTTCTTACACCTAGCTCAATAACATGATAGTTAGCATTATTTGACATAAACTTAAAATCATCGCCAACTTTTAGCTTGCCTTGAAAAACTCTAATAAGCATAATAACACCACGGTATTCATCAAAATATGAATCAAAAATCAATGCTTTTAGTGGTTTATTATCATCAGCATCTTTTGGCGCAGGAACATAATCAACTATTGCGTCTAAAACTTTTTCGCAGTTTAGCCCAGTTTTTGCACTGACACACACGGCATTATCAGCTGGAATGCCAATAACATTTTCAATTTCCTCTTTTGTTTTTTCAACATTAGCAGAAGGGAGATCAATTTTATTAATTATTGGAATAATTTCTAAATTATTTTCTAAAGCTAGATAAACATTGGCAAGAGTCTGAGCTTCAATGCCTTGAGTAGCATCAACTAGTAACAAAGCACCTTCAGAAGCAGCTAATGATCTAGAAACTTCATAAGTAAAGTCGACATGTCCAGGAGTATCAATTAGATGGAAAGTGTAATCCTTATACTTAATTTGAACAGCATTAAGCTTAATTGTGATTCCTCTTTCTCTTTCTAAATCCATTTGGTCTAAAAACTGCTCCTCTAAATCTCTAGCAGCCACTGTATTTGTTAATTCTAAAATTCTGTCAGCAAGTGTACTTTTACCATGATCTATGTGTGCTATTATTGAAAAATTTCTAATCTTGCTCTTGTCCATATTGTTACCGTCATTTTGTAAATGTAGAAAAATAAAATATTTTTAAATAAATTAATTATATAGTATAGTTATAAATTATGGATTATCAAGAAAGCTTTAAGGAAAAACAATTTATTACTAAGGGGCATACTAATGTCTCATATTTGCTTAATGGAATTTTTGTACAAGAAAAAGTATATACAGGGTTTAATCACAAAATTGACTATAAAATACTAGCTAATTTTGATTTTGTACCTAAATTATTAAACGAGAATAAGGAAAAAACAGAGTGAGAATTTATTAAGGGCACTGAACCAGAATTAACTAATGAAAATATAGTAAAAATTGCTAAACTTTTATATATTGTTCATAATTCAAAGCTTAATTTTCCACCATCAAATCATGCTGCTAGAGTTAAGCATTATCGTAAAGTTTTAAAAGAAAAAAACGTAAACATTAAAGCTTTAAATGATTTTTACCGTAACATTAATAAAACTTTAAGCAACATGAATAAAAATGTTCCATGCCATAATGATTTATGAACTTTTAACCTTGTTTTACAGGATCAAACAGAAAAAATCTTTATTTGCGACTGAGAGTATGCAACTATGGGTGATTCAAATTTTGAATTAGCTTACTTTATCGAAAGTGCAAACTTAAATAAAGAGCAAGAGAAGTTATTTTTGGATTCATATGGCGAATATGATGAATTATTTTTGCTCAGACACAAAATGCTTGTTAATTATTTAGTTATTTTATGAGCTTACGCACAAGAGACAGTACCTTTTTCAACTAAAATTTATGAAGAAAGACTTTATAAATATGACAAAGAATTAAGCCAACTTAGAGGTTTTTAATTTTCTTAAATTAATTTATCAACAAACACATTACTAGTTATTAGTATAATTGAGGGAATATGAGTAAGAAAAAAGAAGTTAGATTTAGAGTAAAAGGATTTATAGTACTTACTATATTTTTACTAATGGCAGCCTCTCCATTAATGGCTAATGTTTTTCTTGCACCAAATTCATCTGAATCAACTGTATGAATTGTTAGATATGTAAAACTAACAGCAACAAACATTAAGATGAATTTTGCAACAGCCGAGGACGGAACTGGTGGATTTTTTGTTCATTTTTATAAAGCATACTTCCAAGTTTTAGCTTCTAAATGATCTAATCTTGGTATTGCTGACATTCTTTTGATAATATTAGCATTTGCTGGTTCTCAGCTTTTCTTGATTTTGTCAATAATTTGATTATTACATGTGCTTATTGCCTACGGAATTTTTAATTTATTCAAAGGCAAATCATTTATTCTATACGCTTTATTTTCACTGCTACTATTTGCAGGTGCAACAGCATTATATGCATTATTATACTTCGAGCCTTTTATGATTAAAAATGTAATCAAATCAGCTGCAAACAGTAACTTAGTTATTTTTATAAACAAATGATTAATTTGAATACTATCAGGTATTCTTGTAGCACAACTAATTCTAGTTTGCATTGAATTAGCTACTGTTAAAAGAGTTAACAGGAGCATTAGGGCGCAAACTTTAGAAATGCAATAGTTTTGCATTCACAACACTATGAAACTAATATAAAATAAAGAAACAAAACTCAGGTTTTGTTTTTATTTTCCTATAAAACAGGCGTTTTGGTAAATTTTATACACCTTTAACTCATTAATACTGCAACCAAATAATCATCCAAAAATCAATTAATATTAGCAAAATTGAATAATTGCTTTTTTAGAAATATATAATATCACTATTAATAAATTATTAAGGACAAACTATGGAAAATAAAAATAATAAAACTAAACAATACCAAAGCATTTTAAATAATCTTTTAGATGTAAATCCATCTGATCAAGCAATTTTTACTAAGGTAAATAACAAGTATTGTTTTGATTTTTATTCCCTTTTTGGTCCAGAAGCTTTTGATTTAATTTATTCGAATAAGAATTTTGATATTCCTATTTTGGAAGTTAATTTAATCAGAGTTTGTCAGCTTTTAGAAAAGTCTAATGATTATGACGAAACCATTGCAATATTAGAAGAAAATAACTATGAATTAAGTACGCAAAGGCTTAACCAGCTTAAAAAAGATTTTCATTTTACAAAAAACAAAATAATCAATGAAATTAGGGCTAATTTTCAACGACAATCACTCAAATGAAAGTTATTTTTAAATAAAGCTAACGAAATAAACGCTGAAACAAACATTTGACCTATGCATCTAGGTTTTTTATTTGTACAAGTTTCTATTGATGGCAAGAGCGTTTATGCTCCTTTGTTTTTTAAAGAAGTGTATTTAGAAATTAGAAATGCTAGACCATTTTTGATTTCTAATGGCGACATTAAGCCTAATGAAAAGCTTTTATTTTTACTTAATAATGCAGGTTTTGACCTAGAAGTGACTGACAATTATGGTGACTGAAGCATAAAAGAATTAATAAAAAATTTGCATGAGCTCTGAGGGCAAATTTATGAGCTTAAAGTGAATTTAAATTCTTCATTTAATTCCTTAAGTGCTGAAGAAATCATTAATGAATCATTACAATTTGCTGGCGGAGTAGTTCTAGGACTTTTTCAGCCTTCTGGTGGCTATATTAGAAACAGAATGCTTGAAATAATCAATAACAACGAGCTTAACAAAATTTTGCAAGTTGAATTTAACAAAAACATCTATAAAAAAAGGATAAACGACATTTTGTTTAATCCTAAAACAAGCCTTTTTAAAATAGCAGCCACTAATTATTCACAAGATAGAGCTATTGCAAGTTCACTTAACCAAAACACAATTATTTGAGGGCCTCCAGGAACTGGTAAAAGTCAAACAATAGTTAACATTCTAACTAATGTTTTAGTATATTCAAAAACAGCAATAGTTTGTTCACAAAAAAAGGCAGCTTTAGAAGTTATTAGAAACAGAATGGGAATACTAAAAATCTTTTGCTTGTTTATGCTTAATTCTAAAAATATGAACAAAAAGTCATTTTATGAGCCTATTAAAGAATATCTAGACTACTTAGAAAATTACGAAGAAGTTGATAATTTAAAACCACTAAGAATCATTACAAATGATGAAATAAATTTTGTTAATGACATCCAAATGATTTCGAATGACAAGAGATTTAATCATGCGCTCAGATTAATTAATCCTATTCATAAAGCAGGTTCAAGTTTAACTAATGAACTATGAGAAAAAATTATTAATTTGCCTGATAGTATTAAATATCCAATGAAATTTAAATTTTCTAGTGCTTGAGAGCTAAGAAAATTTATGCTAAAAGACAATAACTTAAGCTTTAAAATACACAAGAAAAATTATTGATTAATTAGCAAACTATCAAGACAATTATTTGACGAATTCAACAATTTTACAGGCAATTTGGATGAAATTGTAAGGCTTAAGAAAAATTTAACACCATCTGATTTTGATTACATAAAGAGTCTTGCAATCATATTGCCTAATTATGATAATGAGCAAACTAGTGACCAAAATGAGCTTAAACGCTTTATAACTAAAAACATCATTAATTCAATTATGCAATTTAATGATGATGAAAAGGCTGAATATACTGAATTTGCTGCTACTGCAAGGCTTGCTATTATTGAGCCATATAAGTTTATGAAACGCTTTCCGAATATGATCAAAAAGCTTTTTCCAATAATAATTGTTACACCTGAAGCTGACTTATCTGCCTGAAATAAAGGAGAATTAGACTATGGCATACTGGATGAATCTAGCCAAATTTTTATTGAAAAAGGCTTACCAGTATTATATTTGTCAAAAATAAAAGTGTTGGCCGGCGATGATCAGCAAATGAAACCAAGTAATTGATTTGGTGTTAGAGTAAGCGACGAAGAAACTATTTTTGGCAAAGTTGATTCAATGCTTGATTTTGCTAAAGGTGTAGGGGTTTATAATATCCTATTAGATAAAAACTACCGGTCAAATTATGCATCCTTAATGACTTTTAGTAGTAAATATTTTTATAACAGCTCGCTTGATGTAATTGATACTAATTTAAATAATAAAAATTATCAATCAATTGAAGTTATTGACGCTAATGGTGCTTGAGAAGATAATAAAAATGAAATTGAAGCTAATTTAGCAATTAAAATTGCCAAAGAAAACTTGGATAAATATGAGAAAATAATTTTATTATGTTTTAATGCCAAACAGCAAGATTATATAACTACCAAAATTTTTAAACAAGAGTCAAATTTGGAAAATGCAATAATTGAAGGTAAGCTACTTTTAAGAAATATTGAAAATATTCAAGGTGATGAAGCAGACTTAGTTATAGCTTCTATAGCGTATGATAGCAGTGTTTTATTTCACTCAACATATGTTGGACGTCCTGGCGGTAAAAATGCATTAAATGTTGCAATATCAAGAGCTAAGGATAAGATGATAGTGCTCAAAAGTCTTAATTCTAGTGATGTTAGTGTGTTAACTGGCAATGAAGATGTTTATGTTTTTAAAAAATGACTAGAGTTTTTGGAGTTAGATTCTAAAGAAAAGCAAGAATTTGTATCTAATGACAATTTTGCCCAAAGTGAGCTAAATATAGGTATAGAAGTTGAAAAACCAGAGTTTCAAATTCAACTAGAAAACTCAATCAATGAGTTAATTAAAGACTATGATAGTATGACTCTTGCAAGCAATGAGTCTATTGGAACACTCAAAATTGATTACATTTTAAAGCACAATAACAAAAATATAATGTGCTTCATAATTGATAATTACGAGTATCAAAACGATATAGAAAAGTATATCTTGCAAAAAGACTTATATAAATTTATAAAGAGCAAAAAATATAATATCTATTTAGTTAATAGCTTGAGCTGAGCTACAACTAAAGATAAAATCTATGATGAAATAATTAACTATATTGAAAACAGTGTTGTTAATAATAATGAATTTACAGATAATTATGATAATGAACTATCTGACGAAAAATCCTATAAAAAAGCGAATTTGATAGTTCTAATAACTTAAATAATTATGTTAGTCAAACTCATACATTAGAAGCAGAACAGATACCCCAAAATAATAATACAAGCAATATAAGCCTAGAATCATCAGAACTTTCAAATGACTATTTAGATAATAAAGATAAATTGGCAAACAATGAATCATTTGAAGAAAATGTTAAGAAATGAGAGCAAATTTTAAGCAGAGAAACAATAATTAATACCGCAATTATTGACTTAAAAGATTAAAAAAAGCAAGAGAATAAAATCTTGCTTTTTTTGTTACATAAATTAAAAAAGCAGATAGTAATCTATCTACTTCTTTAATTATTCAGAATCTCTTGCAATAGCAATTAGTTGTGAAAACACTTGAGGTTCATTAATAGCTAGTTCTGATAACATTTTACGGTTAATAGTAATGTTTGATTTTTTAAGACCATTAATAAATTTTGAATAAGATAAGCCTTCTAATCTAACAGCAGCACTTATACGAGAAATTCATAATTTTCTATAGTCTCTTTTAACTTGTTTACGGTCTCTAAAAGCGTATGTTCAAGACTTAACAACAGCTTGTTTAGCAACTTTATATCCGATTGATTTGTGTCCAAAATAACCCTTAGCTAGTTTTATTCATTTCTTTCTTCTAGCTCTTGTAACTGTTCCACCTTTTACTCTCATAATATTACCTTCTTAATAAAAAATTATTAAATTAATGCCTTGAATCTCTTTAGATCAGAACTGTGCATTTGCGCAGATTTACGAGATTGACGTTTTTGTTTTGTGGTTTTATTTTGGGCTAAATGTGAACGATAAGCTTGCTCACGGATAACTTTACCAGTTGCTGTTACTTTAATTCTTTTTTTAAGAGCGCTTTTAGTCTTCATCTTTGGCATCTTTTGCTCCTTTATCATCATCAGAATCTTTTGAATTTGAATCAGATGATTTATTTTCAACTATGTTATGTTCTCTTTTGTATTTATTAACTTTGACCTTATTAGGTTGGAGATACATATCAAGAAAACGCTCGCCAATTATTTCAGGTTCCTTTGTTTTTTCAGCTACAGCCTCTACTAATTCATAAAATTTATTCATCATAGTGTAGCCTAATTCAGGTCTAGTTATTTCACGACCTCTAAATTTCAAACTAACCTTGATTCTGTCGCCATCTAATAAGAACTCAAATGCTTTTCTAGCTTTAGTTTTTAAATCATGATCACCAGTCATAGCTGTTAATCTAATTTGACGATTTTGAATTATTGTTTGTTTTTCTTTAGCAGCCTTTTGCTTCTTTTTACGTTCATATTTAAACTTACCATAGTCTAAAATTCTGGCAATTGGCTTTGGCTCAACAGCAATTAAAACTAAATCCATTTTGCTGTCTTTGGCTATTTCAATGGCTTCAAAGGTATTTTTAACGCCTATTTTTTCACCATCAGCACCGATTAAGAACACTTTTTGAAAAGGTATGTTTTCATTAATCATGTGTTCTTGTTCAGGCTTCTTTATTTTCTTGAAATTTTGTATAATAACTCCTTAGTTTTTTGATAAAAATTAAACATAAAAATAAAGTGATTCTCATCACTTCTATCTACAAAAAACATCATTGATATTTTTAATTGTAGCTAGAACCCAAGGCTATGGCCATCAGGTGAGAATTTAATCTACTTCTGCAATTAAATATTGCTATAGTATTTTAACATAAACATCATAATTTTTGATAGCAAAATAACAGATTTTTTCTTAGCTAAATTACCGTCATAAAACTACATCTTAAGTCTTAATTAAAGAGTGTATAATAAGCTGCTTAAAACTAACAAGCATTAAATTTTGTAATAAAATATAAGAATTGTAGAATTTGGTATATGATACTTAATCATAGGAAAAAAAGGAGCTTTTATGAATAGAAAATTAGTCAATTCATTTATAGCTGGTGGTTTATCAATTTCATTAGTTTTTGCTTCTGCACAATGTGGAAAATTAAATGAATTTAAATCTGAAGATGCAGCAAAGTTTAATAAAGGATTCAGAAATAAAGCTATTGCCAAAATTAATAGTATTTTTGATAAAGAAAAGCATGCATACTCGCTTAGTCAAATGCTTAAATTTGAAGACGATACTAACAAATGAATTTTCGGAAATGACAAAGTGGATTTTGAAATTAAATCTGAAATATCAAATGTTTTTATTTTAAATTCAGAATCCTTGAATGAATTTAAGAAAAAAAATATTAAAGAGCCTAAAAACATTGATAAGAAAAAACTTGCTAAACTAGAAAAAAAGGCTCAAGATGAACATAAAAAAGAAGTCAAAGCCTTTGATAAAGAATTTAGCATAGTAAAATTAGTTATTCTTGAAAACATCTTCAAAATTTTTGAACAAAAATTTAATGAAATTTCAAAAAATGAAGCCAAACAAAAAGCACATGCTAAGCAAATTAAAAAGTTAGATGATGCAATTAAGGAATTAAAAGCAAATCTTAAGGGCGAAGGCGATAAAGTCTCTGCATATGAAAAAATTTTAACAAGTGAAAACTGAGGATCACTTTTAACATTAATCAAGGCATAAATAATCTAAAAACCAATAGCGCTATAAAACAAGGCTATTGGTTTTTATAATTCATGCAGTACTCAAGCAATAATTCTTTTGATTCTTGAGGATGTATACCGTTTTGAAGTGCACTTTTCAACAAAAGAATCATAGTCAGGCTGTTCTATATTTTTTATTATTAAGTTTTCTAGCCCTTCAGAAACAACGGGAAAGTCTTTGATTTTTTCTTTGTTATTTAACACTTTTGTTTGAAATGTTTTGTATAAAGATGCAACTGATTTAGGAGTTCTCTTAAACTTCATTGGCGAAAAATTAGATATATCTTTTCTTTCAAAAATCATTTTTCTCAACGATGATGCTGAAGCATATATGTCATTAGTTTGTTCAGAATGAAAACCAACATTTCTTTCTATTGAATACGGAATAATAGGCAAATTATTGTTAATAATTGTTTTGATATATTCAAAAGACAAAATGTCGTTTGGCATAATAAAATTATGGCCAAACAATATGTTTATTGCCATTGAAGAAGCTTTAGGAAAACTAATTTTTTCCTTTTTTTGCAGTGTTTTAACTAATTGATAAAATTCTTTTTCTTTTTCTTTTAGTCCTTTAGCAACTGCAATCATTAATTCGACATTATTTGACTCTGAGCCAAAAACTAACTTGTCAATTTCCCCTTTTTTATACAGTTTCATAACTGCATTATGAGCAAATACATGAGCAGCTTGCACTGTTTCTTTAAAGCTAAGCTTTAGCACTTTGTCGACTCCATATTTTTTAGCAATTCTAGCACGCTTTGAAAATGAAGCTACTGCTAGCTCTCCTCTTTGGGTAAATTTATCACTCATTACTACAATAATTTTTTCATTTGGGAATTTATTCTTTATTCACTTAATTTGCCTAATATGACCATTGTGAAAAGGATTATATTCAACAACTATGCCAACAGCCATTTTATCCTTTCAGGCTATAAATCAGCCTTTTAGTTAAAAAACAATAATGTCTTGATAATATGTAAAACCAGCATCGTTAAGTGGTTTTGTGTAGAAATATTGAACAATTATCTTTTCATAATCATTTGTAAAAAGATAATTTGTTTCATTTTGCCTTACAATCAAAAGATCGTCAACTGATCTAAGTAAAGCAAATTGTTCAGTTTTATTAAACTGTGAATTTATTTTGTTAATAAATTCTGATTTAAATGTATTTATATCTTTAGAATAAGTATTTAGTAGAGAGCTTAAATTAAGGGATTTATCACTACTTAATATGCTAGCTGCTCAATTTTGGCTTATCAACTCTTTTAAAATTTTGTCAATTTTTAATATCTCATCATAAAAAGGAGGTTTATTCATCTTTTTGTAATAATAATGCTGTAAAACAGCAATATTAGTCAAAATTGATGAGTTTTCTAGATTCAGCAAAGCAAACAAATTTTCTGCATAAGAATTATTTACCAGTGCATAAGAATTATATGAATAAAGATAGTTTGATTCATCTGAGCTCAAATATTTATATGATGGGTTTAGCCTACTATCTAATGCTTTTATAAATGAAATTAATTTTTGATAATAATTATCTATTCTGAGTGATTTTTGACTAAAAACAGGTATCACTCATTCAATTTTTTGATTCTGAAGTTCCCTATTTTCTTCATAAAATTTATCCAATAGTTTCTTCATCAAATCTTTAAACAAGCTTCAATTGCTGGTTTTAAGTTGCTCATTAATATCTAATATTTTGCTTCCATTGTATGAATCATTTTTTAGATCAAAGTTATTGTTTAAAAAATCAGAAAATTCAATTGTTTTTGTTTTAAACTCACCATCACTATAATAGTTAAATCTTATTCTATTGATGTCATTAATTAAATTAAACAAGTAATCACCACTGTTACTTTCAGTGTCAAAATATAGCGACTGAGGCATAAATGAGTTTCAATAAGTATTATTTCCTAGCAGTTTAGTTGCTGTATATTGATTCATTAAATTATTAATAATGCTTAAAAATGTCAATGATCTAGGAGAATAAAGATTTATAAAGCTGTTTCTGTTTAAGCCTGTTTTATAGGTATTAAAAACAAGTTTAGAAAATGCATCATTAGCCATAAAATCTTTGTTTAGGTTGTAGTTATAGAAGTATTTGTTGACATTCTCATTGCTTTTTTTAGTAAAAGCAAATGAAAGTCCGTAAATTTTAGGGTTATTTTCAATGTCTTCTTTTTGAGTATCATTAAATAAATTGTAACTAGCTTCTGAAATAAGGTTTTGTCTATAAGCATTATAGGTTTGCAGCCTATAAGTTGGCTCATCGATCGGAACTGGATTGAACTTTAGTATTACTTTTTTTAAAGTTTTTTCATCCTTAACAAATGATTGCTTGGCATAAAAATTATTTTTTATATAAACTGCTTTATCTATTCCAAAGCTATTTACTACATATGGGCTGGCAAATAAGGCGCTATTATCATTTGCATCAGCTGAAAATAGCGGCATAAAAATCATATTGTTAGTTAATACTTTTGTTACAAAATGATCCATCTTGCCATTAGCATTATTAGATTTTACAAATGTAAGTGGTGCATCAGCTTTAAGTTGTTCTATTCCATATTCACTTGTAATGTTTTGCAACTCACCGAAATTATTTTTATAATTATAAGAGCTTCAGTAATGCTCATTTTTGACTAATATCCCTGTTTTATTGCCATTTTTGTCAACAAAATGTATTCCATCCTTAAGAATAAAATCCACTTTTTTAGCACTTTTTAAATGTTTAATAAATAACGGATTGTTAATGTTTCCTTCTTCATCTGTTGTGACATTCACAATGCCAGTATCACTAAGTTTTGAATATGGCTTGACTGAATCTTTAGAGTATTCAACAACTTTGCCATCTAAAAGTGTTATGTTTATCTTTTGGGCTAATTCAAATTCTAAATATTTGTTAGTCACACTGAAAAACTTTTTATTAAGGTTGTCAAATTTTGCTTTTCCTGAGGTTTTTCACCTAATTAAAGGAGCACTAAGTAGTGATTCATGATCAGTTTCTATTGACTTATTACTGTTAGTTATAACGCTTTTGATGTAATTAGGTTCATTTATTGATTTGATATATTCAAATCTACTTCTGTCATTTCTTATATTACAGCTAAGTGCTAGTGAAGGAAGAGCAACAATTGGTAAAAGTGACAAGATTTTTTTACTCATACATTACTCCCTTACTCTTGAATTTCTATACATTACAATGCTAAAAATTTTGTTAATAATTATGAAAAGACTGGTAATTACAATAACAAATAAAGTGTAGCCAATGTTCGATAAGTCTGCAATTAAGTCTTTAAATATATTGCCAATGTTTAATGATTCCTCAACATTTTTAATATTAAAGAATGACAGAGCTGCTAAAACAAGCATATTTAGTGATAAGTTATCTGAAAAAAGAGTTAAATTAAGCCAAATATTTTCTACAAAAATTATGTGCATTAATATTCACATTGGTGAAGCTCCAAATGAACGGTACGCAAATATAAATTCTTTATTTTTTAAGTCCAATGTGTTTGCATATGCAATGTAGAAAAAGCTAATTGATCCAAATATACTTATAATTGCAAGCGCATTAGCATAACTATAGCCAACAACTTTAAAAAGCAAAATGTTTATTATTAAAAATGGAAAAATGTTTATTGAACTAAAAAGATAATAGCTTATTTTACTTGTAGTTTTATTAGAATAAAAGCCAATGATTGAACCTAAAAATGTTCCAATTAAGCATTGAAAAATAATTGCTAAAATAGAGAGAGAAATTGTTACCAAAAATGAGTAAACAAAAAAGCTGAATCTGTCTATTCTAAAGGCATTAGTGCCAAAAAGGAAGTAATAATTTTTTCCTGATAAAGATTTTATTAAAGCATAAGGGTCATATTCAAGAATGACATAATCATTTACATTTAAGGTGCTTTTAATTATTGCATGGTGCAAATCATTATTTTCCCTAATGATCTGTAAAACAGGACTATCAGTAAAAAATTTTCTACTAGTAATTGGGCTATAATAATTTGGTAAATTAGTTGCTAGTTCACTATCTAAAACTGGTTTATAAGGTGAGTAATTAAGCACAAAAGCAATTGATGATATACATATTATTAGCAAAATAAAAGACAAAAATAAAAAGAGTCAAAAATAATTAATCTTTTTAGCAAAAAATCTATTCCAAAACAGTTGAAAATTGCTTTTGTAATTTGCTACTTTAGCAATTTGTTTTTTACTTTTAGTCAATGAAAAGGATTCTTTAGATTCATTGGCCAAAAGCAAGTTGTTAGAGCTACTCATCTAAAGGTCTCCTTTTGCTACTTTTATTGGTCTACGAAACCTTATTCTAAAATTAAAGTTATTTTCAACTTTTAAAACGTCATAAATTATTTCATTAATAGCTGAGAATACAAATATCACAAATGCTTTATAAAACACTAAACACATTAAAACATTAATTTCTCCATTAGCAAAAGCAGAGGTTAAAATTAAGCTTTGTCCTGGTATTTGGAAAATTCTTTCCATAATTATGCCTAAGCTAATAATAAAAATTAAAACAGCAAGAATTCTATTAATTGTTTCAATGATTAAATTTTTCAATATGCCTATAAAAAAGACTTTTTGGTTACTCAAGCCCAAGGTTTTTAAAACCTTTATATAATCTTTACTAAGTATATTAAGCATAGCGTTTTTGACTACTATTGCAAAAAATGACACAGTTATTATTAATATTATCGAAACAGGCAAAAGCAATGATAAAAGCATGTAACCAACATTTATTGAATCAGCAGAAACAAAATTTACTGGCAAGTCTGTGAATTCTGCCAAAATCATCATTAATGGGGCTAAAACAATGGCAGGAATGGAAGCAAAAATAAAAATAAGAAGGCTAATTACTGTATCAGTTAGCTTTCCGTTTTTATAGGCAAGCAATATGCCTAATAAATATCCAAAAACTATGCTTAAAATAAAAGCAATAGTTTCAAAGAGCAAACTGTATTTAAAATAGTATCTAAAGTACTCTAATGCATTATTAAAGCTGCTAGAGTTATAAACTTGTCCAAAATTAGAAAAAATAGAACCTAAGAAAAGTAAAAAATGCTTACTCAAAGGCTCGTTATTGAATTTATCATTGGCAATGAATTGAGACAAAAGCACATAAAATGATAATGTTATAAGAAAAATACCTATGAAGGCAAAAAGTATTTTCTTGAATGCATATTTGTAAAAATTCATTGCAATCTTTCTACAATGAAGATTGACTATTTAATAATTTTGTTGTCTTTTAGAACTTCAAGAATTCCAGTAGACGCAACTTCTTCATCATCTCCATTAAATTTGATTGTAATTGAGTCATTTTGCTTAACACCAAGTGTTAAAACGTTCATTAGTGACTTTAAATTGGCTGTTCTGTTGCTTTTATTATTAGTAATAAGAATATCACACTTATATTTTGAAGCTTCAGCTGTTATATAGCTAGCTGGTCTAGCGTGTAGGCCAATAGGGTCAATTACTGTAGCTGTTAATTCCTTCATAATAATGCTCCCGCTATTTATTTTTTATTGTTAAATATTTAAATTATACACAAAATTAAGCATCATAATTTTTATATAAAGATTATGGAAATAGTAATAAAATGTAAATATTTACATACCTAATTTGACTTCTATCGCTATAAAACAATGTAATTAGGCTAAATTTGTATGTTAATTTTCTTAAATAATGCAAATATAAAATGAATGTTATATCTATGTAGAAAACCTTATATAATAAGAAACATATAAAACTTGGAGGTTGATACATGGCAAAACCAAAAAAAATTCTTTCAATTATGGCTTCACCAAACAATCCATCGCTATCATCAGCTGCTAACGTTAAGGTTGCTGAATTGCTCAGAAAAAAATATCCTAATAGTGAGTTTACATTAGTTGATTTAAACAATACACCATTTGCAACAAACTCTCTTACTGTTCCATCTAAACCAACATTTTGAACTGAAACTGAATCAGATTACTGAATTGACAAGCTTAAGGAAATTGATATTTTAATTCTTTCTACTCCAATGATTAACTTTAACTACTCAGGAGCACTAAAAAACTTTATCGATTCAATTTGTGTTGCTGATAAATCTTTTACATATAAATATGTAACAAAAGGAGCTTCAAGAGGATTAATCGACAAGCTAAAAGTTATTATTGTTGCTACTCAAGGGGCACCAAAAGGATGATATTTATTTGGCGACCATGTTAGAAACTTAAAAGGAACATTTAAGTTTTTAGGAGCTAAAAAAATTAATTCATTATTAATTGATGGCACAAAAGTTGCTCCTAAAAACAAGATGAGCTTTAGTGAAATATTAGCTGAATTAGAAGATCAAATGAATGAATTAGTTGAAAAATACTAATTAACTAGCTGGCAAAACAATTTGTTTAAGCCTGTTTTATAGGGAAAACTGGAAACTGTAATAAAAAAGCTAAGAGCAAAAACTTAGCTTTTTTAATTTTTTATTTTTCTTTGCTTTCAATTGCTTCATTAATCACAAAATATTTGTATATATTTTGCAAAAGAGCATTAACTAGTTTGTAAAAGTTTGCTTCTTGTTCATAAAATGATTTTGTTATTTCAACAGCCTCGTTTATCACAATTTTGGGGCTAATTGACAAAAGTTCATGAGTTGCGTTAAGTAAAATTGCTCTAATTAATGCTGGAAGTTTAGTTCAAGCTGTGTTTTGATTTAAAAATTTTAGAATAGTTTTTTGATAGTAGTCATAATTTAGGCTAATTAGTTCTAATTGCTTAAATTGTTCGTTATCAATATCACTTTCATCAGAGAATATTTGGCTAGGCAAAAGCTTTGCTTCTAGAAGTTCATACTTATATAGAACATTAATTACGCCAAGGCGGTATTCTCTTCTTGATTTCATTTCTAACTCTTTCAAAAAACTAATATGAAACTTGTTTTCTCTCACCTACATATTTATCACAAAGCAGGCTAACTACAGGATAAATTGCAGATAATACAAATGTATAAATTGGAATATTAACCATTGATTTAACAATAATTGGAATAGCAAATGTTACATATTTATCAGCATATCCTCAATTTTTGTTGTCAATGTAATTTCTATATTGGATATAAAGAATTGGCCCAAATATTCAACGGTAAATTACTTGAATAAATGTAACAATACTAAATATTAAAAGGTAATCTAAAAACTTAGGGTTTTTACTCTTTAAATAGAACGAAACTAATGTAATAACAGTAACTAATGAAAGAGATAAATAAATAATAATGCCAATTAAGGTCAATAAATAAGGATATTCAATTGTTTTATCTTTTATTTTCTTTTCATAGTTAGCAAAACTAATTCCAGTGCTTCCGTCTTCAAGCTTAACAATGTTTTGCGTATAGATGTAAATCATTGTTGCCATTGCCGAAATAATAACTACAAATGGAATAATTAAGCGTGCTATTACTGATGATTTAAACAAAGCAAAGTAAATAGCACTTAAAAAGGCTATTATTGCAGGAACTAATTGGTATGTCCAGTATCATAAACCAATTCTTCCCGTCAATAACAGTGCTAAGACATCGGCTATAACACCTAAAAAAGCTCCTTTAATTGGTCCAAGTATTATTCCGTACAATATACAGAATAATATTTCAGCCTTAATAAGTTTGCTTAAGCCGACAAAATACAATATTGATGATGTTACTAAAAATAAGCTAATAACTAAGCCAGAAATTGCAAGCTCCATTACTGTAAAACGAAATGGTTTTTCAAACAGAGCTTTAATATTTGAGATAAATTTACTTTCCTTTTTTTCAACAGGTTTTTCAATAAGTCAATCTGTTGCAGTTGCAACAGATTTTAATTCTTTGCTACTATATATACCCTCCATAGTAAATTTATAATACCACAATATTAAATTTGTATAATATAAACATGAATAAATTAGAGTTTGGAACTGCTGGAATCCGTGGAAAAATAGGATCAGGAGTCGAGAATTTAAATATAGCTCATGTTAGAAGAATAATGCATGGGTATGCTAAATATTTACTAAACAAGTATGCTAAGCAAGAAATTAAAATAGTTATTGGAAGAGATAATAGAAGAAAGTCATATAGTTTTGCACTTTGCAGTGCACAAATATTAGATTCATATGGAATTAAGGTTTACTTTTCTAAAAATATTTGCCCTACACCTTTTGTTAGCTATTCAATTATGCACTATAAAGCGCATGGGGGCATTAATATAACGGCTAGTCATAATCCAAAAGAGTACAATGGAATTAAACTTTATAATGAATCTGCTTTTCAAATGCTTCCTGAAGAAATTCAAGAAGTTTCTAGCTATTTTGATGATTATGAAAAGTACCTAGAGCCCTATAAAACAGTCAAAAGCATCAAAAAGTCTGAGTTTAATAATTTAGAATTTATTTCAGAAAAAGTTAAAGATAAATACCTAAATTCAGTTGCACAAATAGCAAATAATTTAGATAAATCTGTAAATTTAAATCCAGAAAATATTAAAGTAGTTTACTCACCATTACACGGAACAGGTTCTAAATTTGTCCCAAAATTATTCAAAAAATTATTTTCTGAATCAGCTTATGACATAAATGAAAGCATCTTTTATGTTAAAGAACACATGAAAATTGATGCAAATTTTAAATATGTTCAATATCCTAATCCTGAAAAGCATTCAGCCTATGAATTATTAATAAAATTAGGCAAGCAAAAAGATGCAGACATTTTATTAATGAGCGACCCTGATAGTGATAGAGTTGGGCTAGCAGTTAAGCATAGTGATGAATACAGAATTTTAAATGGTAATGAAACTGCAATAATAGTTTTTAAATTCTTGCTAGATTTAGTCAAAAGTACTATAAAACAGCCTAATAATCATTATATTGTTTACTCTTTTGTTTCAACTAACATTCCTGAAATATTGGCTTTATCAGAAGGGATTAAATCAGTAGTGGTGCCTACTGGGTTTAAATGAATAGGCAAAATAATCAATGAGTTTTCTAATGAAGGCAAAAAATTTATGTTTGCCTTTGAAGAAAGTTATGGATCATTAATTGATGAAAATCTTTCAAGAGATAAAGATGCATTGCAATCAATTGCAATACTGACTAAAATGGCTTCTTACTACAAAAAGCAAAATAAAACTTTAATCGACATACTTAATGAAGTTTATGAAACAGTCGGTTATGTTGCCAGTGAAAATATTGAAATTGAGGTTGATGAAAGTACTGATTTAGCTTTATTGCAAGAAAAATTTAAGAATTTAAATTTTGAAAACAAAATAATTGAGGACTTTAATTTAAAATCAAGCTTTATGAAGTCAAACATGATTCAAATTAAGTTTAAAAACGATAATTCTTGATTAGCGCTAAGACCATCAGGAACTGAGCCTAAAATTAAGTTTTATGTCTTTGCTTTTGATAAAACAATTGACTTAGCACAGCAAAAATTAAACAAGTTTAAAGAAACGATAAAGTCTATTCTATAGGAAAATAAAAAAATTAAGGGCTGCCTTAATTTTTATTATTTTTTAAATCTACATCAATCAATGTAGCTCTTAGAGGGTCTCCGCCATATTCTTCATTAAAAAGTGTTTTAAATGGCGAATGATTATCATTATAATGAATTAATTCAGCTTTTACATACTTATTAAGATCGAAATTTTTAATTTCAGTGTCATTATTTAAGACTCCAGGATAAAAGTATGTGTAAGTGTATACTGAGACATTAGCAGGCTTAGTCATGTCTTTTTTATCTTTTGTTAAATCAACACGCAAGATATTGCCATCTTTTAATAATAAGTAGACATTTTCTTCATTGGTTTCTTGATTTTTCTTGCCAATTATATATTTAGCAACGTCATTTGTTTTTGGTTTATGAAATGCACCAAGTTCAACACTACTTTTTTGTGCATCAATATTAGCCTTTTCATGCACTGCTTTAAATTGGTCAGATACATCATAAAGAACAAAAACAAATCTATCTAAGTTATATAAGAATCATAATCAATTTTTCTTATAAGCTTCATCAAGCTTTGAATCTAACACTTCAATAGGATAAGCATCACCCTTGCCATATGAATCATTCGATCCATAGCTACTTACAATGTTGTTTTTGTAGCCTAAATATGACTTTATGTCTTTTAAGTAATCTAGATTGATATTTCTTTGTTCTTCAACATACTTATCTTTTAATTCTTTGTTATTTCCATATGCTTTATTTAAAATAGCTTGGACATAGTCATAATTTAAGAAAGCATCTCAGCTTTTGTTATGGTTATCATTTTTTATTAAATTTGTTTCACTATTACTTTGTTTATTAGTACATGAAACTGATGAAAGTGCAATTAGTGGAAAAGAAGAAGGTATTATGTAACTAAAATATTTTTTATTTTTCATCATTTCCCCCTTCTTTTAATGTCAAGGTTGATAAGAAAGGATAATTATAATTTTTCTTCACTAAATCTTCTTCAAAGCTTTCATAGCCCTTTGGGTCTTTATGATATATTGCTGAGTGGATTATGTCTGAAATAAATTTCATAGATATTTTGTTGTCTCTAGAATACAAGCTAAAATGGATGAATTTGTCTATTTTAAAAGGGTATTGGGCATCTTTTGATATAACAACCCTAATAATAAGTTTGTCTTTTTTAATGTATATAACTTTTTTACCAGGAGTATGAGCTGACTCACCACCTTGAATTAAAGAATCAAGATTTTTGTTAACAAATGAAAAACTATCTATGCCAGGGTTTTGATCTTTGCTTTTATTTAGAAATTCTGGAGAATGCTCAGCATTGCCAGTTTTTTCTAAAGTTCAAACTTCAAAAGGTCTAACTGCAAATTTGTCAATATTTTTAAGCATAAACAATCAATTTTTAGAGTAAAAATTATTTAATTCTTCTTTGTGGTTTTTCACAATTTCTAAATGACCATGGCCAGGCTTTTGATTTTTTCCTTTTCTAACAAAATAAGGAACTTTCTTGCTTAATTCTTTAATTTCACTAAATAGCTTTTTCTCATCTTCTTGAGACTTGACATATTCATTTTTCTTAACAATGTCATCTTCGAAAGTTAATGATAGAAGGCTTTTTATTATATTTTCAGTAACTACTTCTTTGTTGCTAAGCACTTGTGGGATGATGTCATATTCTTTTGGAATATGTTGTAAAAGATTTGATGAAGTAGATAAATTAGATGTTTTTATACATGAAACTGTAGAGACTGTAACAGGCATAATTACTAGTGGAGATATTAATACAAATTTTCTACTTTTCATAATCAATATTCCTCATTGTAAATCTATAGATTGACAAATTATCCTTATTTATAGTATTTATAGCATCAACAAAATGTGAGTTATATTGATGCTTAGCATGAAACTCGAAGAATTTTTTATCACCTTTTGATTTTAAAAATTCTGTTAATACCTTATTTATGTCAATGCTATGCGATTCAGTTGCGCGAAGTAATCTAGATTCACCTTCTTCATTGGCTTCAGTATTTGCATCATTATCATCATTAGCATAATCTTCTGCTTCACCAATTTTTTCTTCAATATCATCTAATAAATCTTTTTCACGTTTACTATTTATTTCATTCTCAAGTGCCAAAATTTGTTCTTCAAGAGTTGCTGATTCTTTGAAGAGTAATAAGTCAGTCAAAATTTGCAATTTTGGTTTGCCGTCTTCTAAATATTTCAACACTTTTATAGCTTTATTAGTGTCAAAAATTAAGTACCATGATTCAATTTGACTAATTGAATTTTGCACATAAGATTTAGGATCAATATTTTTGTACTTATCCTTGTTTTTATCTACTCATTTTTTAATAATTGATGAAGCATCAGGAAACTTATATTTAAAAATTGCTTCTGGCTTTTTATTTTTGATATTAGTTGTTCATGAACCAAGCTCATTATGAACTTTTTCAAAAAGTTCTTTTTCTCCTTCAAATGTTTTATACAAATCATTATATGGAGAAAAAATAAATCAAAAATGATCAAGATTGTTTAAAACTCAATACCAATCCTGCGACAAATGCTTTTGTATTGCATCTTTAGCTTTATTTATAATTCTTGAATAATGACTACTTCCATCAGAAGCTTTATTTGAAATAAAAATTGGGTAATATGTAAATGAATACTCTAGTTCTTTGAAAAGTGCATTAGATCTGTTTTCTTGAAAAGAGACATAATTTTTACGTAAATCATCATTATTGTTAGTATAAAAATTAAGCATTTCATTCACAATAGGATTTTTATACAATTTGTCTATTTTGGGTGCTAAATTGTTGTTATTATCAGTGCTATTAGTATTTTTATTATGATTGCTTGCGGCAATTATAAGAGGTATAGGTGGTATGAAAGCAATAGCAGCAAACAACATAAATTTAGATTTTTTCATACTAATCCTTTACATTATTTAATTTATGTCTAGCACTATAAAACAGGCACAAAATGCATAATTGGAAATATTGAACTAAGCGTTAATAACTTTTTCATAAAACAATGTCTCCAAATGGCCTTTTTTAGCCCCAGAATAGATTATGTTCCCATTGTGTATAAGAGTTACTGAATTGACATATTTATCAATTTCAGATAAAACGTGCGAGCTAATTAAAATTGCTATGCCATCATTTTCATTTAAGTTTTTTAATAATGAAAAAAGTTCATATCTAGCAGTAGGATCTAAGTTAGCAGCCGGTTCATCCAAAATTAATAATTTAGGATCATGCAATAATGCTTGAATAAGTAATACTTTTTTCTTTTGACCTGATGAAAAGTTGTAAGGTTTATCGTTTTCAAGATCTTCAATGTTAAATAATTTTAAAAACTTCTTAATTTTTAAATCTGCCTGTTTTTTAGGTATATTCGACAAAATAGAAAAGTTATATAAATATTGATAAACACTTAATTCTTTTGGAAAAATTGCATTTTCAGGCACATAGCCAATAATCGACTTAACGCTAGCATCTTTTATGTTTTTGCCATAAATTAATATTTGGCCTGAATAATTTGGATATGCTCCGATTATTGATTTAATTGTGGTTGTTTTACCAGCGCCATTTTCGCCAATAAATGCATGAAAGTCGCCAGAGTTTACAGTTATATTAACGTTTTTAATGCCTCTTTTAGTTTTGCTAAAGACTTTAGTCAAATCAATTACTTCTAAAACTTTATCCATAATTATTTGTACTCCTTCTTTCTATACAAGGCAAAAACTGAAGCAAATAGAACTCCGTTTAAAATAATTCAAATTGGAATATAGGCATTTTTATTAACAATTTGGCTACTTCTGTTTATCGCAAAAACCTTATCTGCTGATTGGAAAAGATAATTATTTTCACTAGGATCTAGTTCATATCTTATTTTTATTTTGGCATTTTCAATGCCGCCATTAGCACCTTTTTTTCCAACAGGGACAACTGTTTTAACAAATATTTTGAATCCACCTATTTTATAGTCTTGTCCGAGAATATTAATTGTGTATTGGAAGTCTCCAAAAGATTCTTTAGTATCAGGGTTTTTTAGCATTGCTTCATATATTTTGGTTTCTGGATAATTAAAATATATGTAGTTTAAAAGAGCTACTGTGAAGTAAATTCTTTTTTCAAAAATAGATTTTATTTTATTTTGTTTCAATGCATTTTCATCAAAAATTGTTACATTGGCATTATTGTATTTATTAATTCCACTGGCATTATCAATATCATCATTATTGATGTATTTGCTAATTTCAGTCATTAATAACTTATTTATTTCAACTAAATTGTCATTTTGAACAATTTTTGCTTTGAATTTTTCAACAAAGTTTTTAGCTATTAGATTAAATCTTTCATCTCTAAGAGCTTCATAAATATATTTTCACTTAATTCTGCCAACTAAATTGCTTCCCTCATCACTGAAATTAGCATCATCTTCAAAAAATTCAATATTTGGATCATCAGAACCGACACGAGCATAAAGAATGTCATGGTTAACAACTTCAATATTGCTTCCATATGCATCTTTTAAACTATTATTAGACTTTAGCACACCAGGGACAATGTATTTAGGCGTATTATTTTTATCAGAAGTAATATATTTCTTTAAATTGACATTTGTGTCTAATTTATAGTTATATGTGACATCATCAAGCTCATTGTAATACACATAATTATCTAAGTTAGAAAACTTTTTGACTGATGCTGATTCAAAAACGTTTTTGTTTTTGAAGTTGAAGATATCAATTAATTGATATGGTACTGAAAGTCATGAATATGCTTGTCATTCAGCGCTAGATTTATTAGAAAGTTTCATAACTTCCTGCAAATATTTAACTTGCTCTTCTGAAAAGCCTTTATTATCAGCTCCGTTTGAAATAAGCAAAAGTTCATCTTTTTTATTATTTAAATAAAAAGGTTCTATATTTGCCTCATTGCCAGAAGCGTGATATTGATATGGTCTATTAATAAAGTGCGCTGCATTATTAATATTTGAAGCAGAGTTAGCTGAAATTAATGAACCGCCTAATGCTAAAGGAATAAAGAGCGCAATAGGAATAGTCATTGCAATTTTTTGGCTTAATTTATAGCAAATTAAGGCTGTAAATAGACCAAAAAGTAAATATGTCATTAAGCTAACAAAGAAAAATAATAATGAAGCTAAAAAGAATTGTTTAATTTCATAAACTGCATAAAGACCAAATAGTGCAGCAACAAACATTATTAATGATCATAGAAGACCAAAATAAATTAATGCTAGCAGTTTGCCTAAAATTAAATTATTTCTAGAAATAGGCTTAGATAAAGTGATTATTTCTAGTCCTTCACTATCAAAGTCTTTGAAGATATTTAAAGCTTTAATAGATGAAAAAATAACTGTTGCTGATGCACTTATGAAAATAAATATATAGGCTGAAAGTAAATGGTAGTTTTCGCCTACTGCAAATTTATAAACTAATCCAATAATTAGTGAAAATACCAAAATTAGTATAGGCAAAATGAATGTACTAATTTTTCTAAAGACAATGTTAAAAGCAAACCTGGAGTATTTAAAAGCAGATGTGCTCATTATTTCTCCTTATGTTTAATAAATTAAACATAGTTATAAAATAAATTCATAACCTGTTTTTTAATTGATTTTATTATTGTGTGAATTGCCTATATGAATAAAAATTATTAGTTAATAATAACTATTAATAATTTCTATTAATATTTTATTACAAATTATGTTTTTATAAATAATTTTAGTTTTGAAAGAGGCAATAAAAAAATGAAATAAGACTTATTTCATTGATTTATAGTAGTTTATGAATTTTATGCAAAGGCAAATTTTGGCCTATGTTTAGTTTTCATAATCAGTTTTTTAAGCTCAAAACAGATGGTATTAACAAAAGCTAAAGGTAGTGATCAAGCTAAGAGAATACCATTATCAAAAGTTAAAAGGTGTTCATACATTCTAAATACTTTAGCTAATTCAGGAACAAAGGCTACTAAAATAACTGATAATGAGCTAAATGATATTGCCGCATAAACATGTCAGTACTTTTTCACACTTGTTTTAAAAATGCTGTTGTCATTAATTAAATTTATAGCATTAATTGAAGTTGCCACACCCATTGTTACAAATGCACAAGTTGAAGCAATAGTTAATAAGTTAAGACCATTATTAATGAGATTACTGTGAAAATGGATAGTATACAAAGCGCCAGCAGTATATGATAAAAGTGACATTAAACTTATAACTAGGGACTGTCATAATAAATTAATACCCATGCCACGAGCAAAAATGCTTTCATTTTTACTAAATGGTGGCCTATTCATTACATTAATTTCTGAATCAATTAAACCAAGGGCAATAGCAGGAAGGCCATGAGTTAGAAGATTAATTCAAAGTAGTTGTGATGCGCTAAAAACATAAAATTCATTATCTGAAAAGTATTGTTTAAAGGCATAGTAGAATGCTATTAGTCCAATAAGCATTACAATTACTTCAGTAACTGATGAAATTAATAGGTTCATAATCACGGTTTTGACTTTGTCATAAATTTGTCTACCGTTTTTAACTGATCTAACAATAGTGTTAAAGTTATCATCAGTTAGAATAAAATCAGCTGACTGTTTTGCTACATCAGTGCCAGTTATACCCATTGCGCAGCCAATATCACTGGCTTTAAGTGCTGGAGCATCATTAACTCCATCACCAGTCATAGCAACTACTTTGTCATATGATTGTCATGCTTTGACTATTCTTAGTTTATCACTAGGATTTACTCTTGAATAAACAGCAATTTTTTGCACATTATTTCTTAATTTATCATCATCTCAGTCTTTTAATTCTGAGCCATCAAGACATATATCATCGCCATTAGGGTCGTATATACCTAAAGTTGTTGCAATTGACTTGGCAGTTATTAAGTTATCACCTGTAATCATTACAACTTTTATTCCTGCATTTTGCGCTTCTAGAACGCTTTTTGCTACATTAGCACGTGGTGGATCAATCATTGCAACTAGCCCAATAAATGTTAAGTTATCTTCATCCTCAAAGTTAATAGAATCATCACTAATATTCTTTTTAGCAAAAGCTAAAACTCTGTATGACTTAGCAGCCCAGTCGTTATTAATTTGCATAATTTCATCTTTATTTATATTATTGCATTTACTAATAACAACATCTGGCGCACCCTTAGTTATCATAATTTTATTTTTATCTTTGTCTTTGACTAAAACAGACATCATTTTTCTATCACTATCAAAAGGTAGAGTACTAATGATATTATTATTTTTAAGCAATTCTTGCTTTGTGACACTATGTTTTAGTGCATAAAGAAGAAGTCCGGTTTCAGTTGGATCGCCAATTTCTTTTATTTCTTCATTATCAATATTTAAGTATGCATCATTGCAAAAGCAAAGTGAGTTTAGTAGCTCATTAAAATCAATGCCGCTTGTTTCTAAGTTGTCCAAAAAGCCTTTTTTATGGAGGTATAGGTCAACAACAGTCATTTTATTTTCAGTTAAAGTGCCTGTTTTGTCAGTGCAAATTATGTTTGCTGAACCTAATGTTTCGACTGCTAAAAGATTTTTAACTAAGCCCTTTTCCTTGCTTATTTTTGAAACGCCAATTGATAAAATCACTGTTGTAAAAGCAATCAATCCTTCCGGTATTGCAGCAACAGCTAAAGAGATACCAGTAATTAATGAATTAGTATAAACATCAGGCTTATTTCATACTCCGCTAGAAACATTATTAAAAATTATTTGCAACAGCATACTTACGAAAAGTAAAATAATGCCTGAATAACCAAATCATTTGCTTAATTTATTTAATTTTGTTTGCAAAGGTGTCAAATTTTTCTTTTGATTTTGTAAACTCGTATTTATTTGACCTATTTGAGTCTTAACTCCCACATTTTCAACAATATAAGAGGCCTTACCATTTGAAACAAATGTTCCAGAGTAAACTAAATGTTTATTTTCTGCTAAAGTTTTATCATCAGTAGCATCTCAATTTGCACATTTTAATACAGCTTCACTTTCACCAGTCAAACTGCTTTCAATTGCATAGAAATTAGATGAATTAACTAGTCTTCCATCAGCATTTATAGTATCACCAGCAGACAAAAGCACTAAATCACCAACAACCAATTCATTAGCTGGAATGCTTATCACTTCATTGTTTCTTATGACAGTCGAATTTGATATAGTTTTGCTTTCTAATGCCCTCACAGCCTGGTCGCTTTTGACTTCTTGATATGCACCAATAGCACTGTTTAATAGTATTACAAGCATAATTATGGCAGGTTCAACATAGCCAATTATTGTTTGTGTGCTAGTTCTACTTCCTTTTAAGTGTTCATAAATTGCTAGGCTAACGCTTATTACTGCTGCTATTATTAGCAAAATAACCATTGGGTCAATAAATTGTTTAAAATAAGCCACTATTGGGTTAATTTTCTTGCTTTTTTTCAAAATATTTTCACCATGTTTTTGTGAACTCAAGGCGACTTGTTCATCACTAAGTCCATTATATTTTTGTGCTTCTTCTCATTTCATATTGAGTACCTCTTATTTAGTATTAAAATAATACATTAAATGCAAAAAATATAACTAATATACTAGCCATAACAATTGATTATTTTTAAAAATAAAATAAAAAAAATGGCGGGGAAGAGAGGGTTCGAACCTCCGCGGGTGTTTTATCACCCCTAACGCGTTAGCAATGCGTCCTCTTCACCAACTTGAGTACTTCCCCACGCAATTGGCTTTTTCATTATAGCAAAATTATTTAATATCAAAAAAATATTTATGTAGCCTTTTTATTATTTTGTTATGTGATAATAAAGACTTATAAAAATAAAAATCTAAAGCTTAGAGCTTCAGCATATTGTTTGTTTTGATTAGCTATTTTATGCCCTATATGACTGTTTTATAGAGTTGAAGGTTATTTTTCTGCTTTTTTAGAAATATACTCAGCAACATCTTCTTTAAGCTCAGCATCATCCAAAGCATAATCAATATTTGCTTGGATAAAGCCTTTAACTGAACCTAAATCATATCTAGTGCCCTCAAATTCAAAGGCATAAATATCCTGTTTATAATCTTTTTGTAGCTTTTCAAAAGCATCAACTACTTGTATTTCATTAATGCCATCATATTCAATTTTGCTTAATATATCTAATATTTCGCTATTAAAAACATATCTGCCTAAAATTGCTTTATGACTCGGCGCTTCACTTAATTTTGGTTTTTCTACAGCACCTTTAATTTTAAAAAACTTATTATCTTTTTCAGATTCATTTAAAGGCGAAACAATGCCATATTTTGATACATCACTATCACATACAGACTGCACACCTAGGATGTTTGAGCCTGTTTTATAGTAAAATTCAATCAATTGCTTAATTGCAGGAGTTTTTGATTTTATTAAATCATCGCCTAATATAATTGCAAAAGGCTCATCTTTAATTTCATCTTTAGCACACGCTAAAGCATGACCTAGTCCATTTTGTGACACTTGAATAACAATTTTAATTAAGCCATTTTTATTAGTAGCTTGCACTTTTTTTAATAAAGATAACTTGTTTTTTGAAGTTAACTCATTTTCTAAATTACTGTTAATTTCAAAGTACTTAGCTATATCTTTTTTTCTTTCGCTGATTATCAAAATTATTTCTTCAATCCCAGATGCAAGAGCTTCATCAACAAGAAGACTAATTAATGGAGTATCTAGAATAGGCAAAAGTTCCTTATGAATAACCTTTGTTAATGGCAAAAATCTAGTGCCTCAGCCTGCTGCAGGAATAATTAGTTTTCTAACTTTTTTGCTCATTTTGCTCCTTAGAATGTATTGAAATTCAAATAGCATCACCTGAAGTTGAAAGAATTTTATGCTTGCTGTTCTTTTTAATAAAAAGACAATCGCCAGCTTGCATATTTATTTTTTTATGACTATCATCAAGCAATGAAGCAGAACCTTGGATTAGAATTGCCAATTCGTCAGTTTGTGCATTAATTAGTCAGTCAGTTGAAGCTGAATTTGAATAAATTAATTCAATCTTACAGTTGCCTAACTGAGCAATATCATAAAATTTTTCACAGCCCAAAATTGGTTTAATTAAATTGTTAGAAAATATATTATTGATTAATTTTACATTAGTATCCATATTTATAAATATTATCATTTTCAAGTAAATAAATAAGCAAGCAAATAAAAAAATGGCAAAGCCATTTTGGTCACTTAAATGAAATGGTGCGAACGAATGGACTTGAACCATCGACCTCACGATTATCAGTCGTGTGCTCTAACCAGCTGAGCTACGCACGCATAATCTCGCCATAATATTATAATGGCGAATTGAATAAAGTTAATGATATTTTTGCAAAAAGTTAACGTTTTGAGAATTGACGAGCACGACGTGCTTTGTTAAGACCAGGTTTTTTACGTTCTACACTACGTGCATCACGAGTTAGCATACCAGCCGGTTTAAGTTTTGCCCTATATGTATCGCTTGCTAATAATAAAGCTCTAGCAATACCTAATCTTATAGCTCCAGCTTGTCCCTTAAGTCCACCACCACGAACATTAACTAAGATATCGAATTGACCTTTTGTTTCAGTTAATACTAAAGGTTGTTCAGCATCTTGAATGTGCAAGTCAGAAAGTAAGTAATTTTTTGCTTCACGATTATTAATTGTGAATTTACCTGAACCAGGTCTAAGAATAACTCTAGCAGTTGATGACTTACGACGACCTAAGCCTCTATATTCAACTATTGATGATTTAGCATTTGCCATATTATCTTACCTCTAGTCTTTCTGGCTTTTGTGCAGCATATTTGTGTTCAGAGCCAGCTACAACAAAAAGATTTCTTCTTTGTTTGTTTCCTAATTTGGTGTGTGGAAGCATACCGTAGATTGCTTTTTCAACGATTGCGGTAGGTTTTTTAGCTCTTAATTTAGCAGCAGTAATGCTTTTTAGTCCACCTGGGTAACCTGAGTGGTGGTAGTAAACCTTATCTTCTTCTTTTTTAGCTGTAAAAATAGCTTTTTCAGCATTTATAATGATTACATAATCGCCCATATCAGCATTAGGAGTGAATGTAGGTTTTGTTTTGCCTCTAAGAACAGAAGCCACAAAAGCAGCTAAACGACCAACTACTTGGTTTTCAGCATCAACAACAAATCACTTCTTATTAGCTTTTTCACGATTAACAATTGTAGTTTGTCTCATGTGCATCTCCTTTTCTGTATGTTAACTATTGCAATTAGTAAATAGCCTTTTTATTATATATTAAATTAAATATTTTAAAAGATAATTTTTGTTTTTTTAAATATAAGCAAAATTAAAAATATTGGCATAAAAAATAACTCATTTTAAGAGTTAAAAAATTATACAAGAATAGTTGTAAAATGAGTATAAAAAAACTCTTGCAAATGCAAGAATTTTTACATCTATAAGCCACGTTCTGTTCCATAAATTAATATGGCGCTAACAATTTATCTAACCAAGATAATCTTGATTCTTTCCTAGATTCATTTATCATCAGAAAGTTCCCCTACCAGAATTTGGGTTTCTAGCTCATGGAGTTTACCCGTTTCACTATTCTCGTCTCTGTGGCACTAGTCGTCAAAGCCTGATTTTATTAGAATCAGCATGAACACTACAATCATCGCAGATTGTGCTAGCGTGGACTTTCCTCTACTAATAATTTAGCAGCTGTTAGCCGATGTTTTTAAATTATACTCTAATAGGCCAATTAAAATAAGTAATCAAAAACCTTTCGAAGCCAATTTTTTCGCTAACTAAGCCATTTTTTACATCTTTATCCAATTTAGATAGTGAAAGAATCATTTTTTTAATTTTATTTATGCCTACTTTGCTTAAAAAGTAACTTATTTTTTTAATTCTGTAGCTATTAATTCTTAAATCTTTACTTAGTTGATCAATGCTAAGTTGACAAACTTTATATGCATATATTTGATGAGCAATTATAAATATTTGGCTAATTTGCCCAATTAGCACGCTTATTTCTACCCCTTCTAGCATTTTTTCTTTATATCTAGCTCAAATTATGCCTAAATCATTAGTTTCTAAAGCGTTGCTAAAAGCAAAAATATCTTCACCAAGCAATGTTTCGGTGCTGCTTTCAATTATTTCAGGAGTAATAATGCTATTTAAATTTGAAAGTTTTTTTAATTCACTATTTAGCATTAATGAATCATTATTAACTTTACTTATTAATAATTTAATAGCTTCATCACTGATATGGATGTTGTATCTATTAGCTAAAGATTTAGCAAGCGAAAATAAATTAGATTCAGACATTTCTTTAGCTTCAATCATTTTTACTTTATGTTCGTTATTTTCAAAAATAAATTTAGTTCAAATATTAACTGCAATTTTATCTTTTGAAAATATATTTTGATTTATAAAAACAAACTTATCTTGCTTATTTATTTTAAGCGCATTAATTAAGTCTTTTACATTGTCTGATTCATCTTTAAATGTGGCTTTTTCAAAAAAGTCTAAGTTATAAATTAAGAATAGTTTTGCACCAGAAAATAAACTATTTGCGCTAGCTGAAGAAATTAAATCGCTAACTAAAGCTTGGTCATCAAAACGAAAAATTTCAATAGTTTTATCACTATTTTCCTTTTTAATTTTCTCAACTTCTTGTTCAATTAAAAACTTTTCAGAGCCACAAATAAATATCATATTAATTATTATATTTTAAAAGGAGTTTTTAGCAATTTAAATGGTATTAATCTGCTTTAATTTACTAGAAGTTTGATTTTAAAAAAATAAAAGCAGCTCATATTTTTGGAAGCTACTTTTATAATACATTGAATTTAGCTTAATAATAATTTGAAACATAAGCCTATAAAACAGGAACAGCAGGCAATTATTTAGCCGGTGTTTTTACTGTTTTGTTGTTTTCTAATGATTTATTAAATTCTTTAAGCAAAATAATTCTGCTATCTATTTCGTTATTTTTTTGGCCTTCTTTTCAGAAGTCATACATATGAATTTTTATTAATTCATTAGTAATTGGTTCTGGATAATTATCACGCATAAAGTTGATTTTGCCATCAACACTTCTAAAACGTTTAGTTAGATTTAAGTGTTTATTTTGACTATTTAATTTAATAGCAGTATCAACAATAATTCTGAACTCTTCATTACTGTTTATGCCTATAAAAAGGGCTTTAAAGTAATTAATCACTTCGTTATGATATTCAAATCTATTTGTGAATTTGTTCAAAAACTCTAAAAATTCATCCTTTTGCTCATCATCGCAAAAGTTGAATAATTCAGAATTACTAAAATATGAATCAAAAAACCAAAATATATAGTTTGATTTAAACACATCTAAATGATTTTTGGGTCTAAAAATTATTTTTTTGTTGAAAATGTAGGTTAAATCATTAAAAAGTCTTTCAACCATATTAATTAATTCTTCAGAATGCTTATCTTTTTTAAGTCTTAAAAATGTATTCATAAGCTTAAAAGTTAAAGAGGCTAATATTCATGATGAATTTGGAACTTTAGCTACTAATTTGTTTTTAATATATTTATCAGGTATTAGTTTTACTAATGAAAAATGCATTTCTTGGTTATTTACTTTAACTTTTAATCTAGTTGGTTCTTTAGAAAAAATAGTACCACCAGCATAAATTTCATAGTCTTTTAATGTTGCCCTAGAGCTATTAGCCACAAAAGTTCATACTTTTGGTCTTCTTCAATAGTTTCCATATAAATATGAAATTGCTTTTGAATCGCTCAAGACAAATCCTTTGTTTTTAACTCAAGCCAAAAAGTCTAATTCATAGGGTTTTAGGTCATCTTCACCCTTGTTTAGCTTCAGTAAAATTTGAAATTTTGCACTAAAAAACAATTTGATTTTTAAGCATCTTAGTGCTCTGAACATATTGTAATTAATCATTTTATTAACTAGTATAAGCATTAAGCAGTTTATAAATAAAATTCCAAAAGTCACTAGTCCAATAACAAAAAACACTAAGAAAGAGATTAAATAACCTAAAGGATTTTTTTCGCTAATTCTTGTCATAAGTCCTAATGAATAATCTCATCGGCTAGAAAAGAAAATTATTAAGACTAGAAAGGCAGTAAAAAATAATGAATAAAGAGAAAGCAAAAAGTAGTGTAAATTCAGTTTTTCCTTTATAAAATTATTGTCATTAATGTATTTAATTTTCTCATTTAGTGTCATAATAAACCTCTAGCCTTCTATATTAAAAGTATATATTTTAATATTTTGAACTGCGCATATTTATTTTAATTTATGATTATCTTATTCATTTTTTTTCATCAAGATTATAAATTTGGCTAGCTTTATTATTTCCTTTGCCAAAGTCATAAACATTTTTAACTAATGGAAAGTATTTTGAGGCCTCTGATATCTCAATTGGTTCTTGGCCTGAAATATTAGCACTAGTAACATACATTGGGCCATTTTTTAGTAAAAATTGGCACAATTTTAAGTTATTAGGCATTCTAAAACCTTGATTATTTACAATAACTGAGTATGCACCAGGTCAATATTTCGATGCAAATTCATCAGCTTCATGATTTCATTCCTTAAATTCTCTAGCTTGCTCAACTGAGCCAACTAAAATAATGATTTTTTTACTAATAGGCCTGTTTTTAAGGTAATAAATGCTCTTTAATGTATTGTCATTAACTGGTCCACCTATGCCTGTGACTGTGTCAGTTGTACAAATAAAAATATCTTTGAAGTTCATATGATTAACTCCCGTAAAACCTTATGTATAAGTATGCTTTTGCGCTTATTTTATAGTATTAGAGTTTAATTTTAATAGTTTAATTTTGCTTTTGGTATATTCATAATATTTTGCTAAAGAGCCAAATTTTTTAGCTCGTATTTTGTTCAATATAAGTGTTGGAATAATAGTAAGACTTATAAAAAGTATTAAAACAATAATTAACATCAATCTGCCGACTAATAGCTGTGTGAATTCAGTGTCTTGAATTAATGATCTATCAACTCCAATTAATAAAAATAGATTTATTATTGGCACAAGTACACTGACAAATATAGCCAAAGCAACAAAGGTGATTGAAATTCATGCAGTAGGCAAGAAATATTTTTTCTTATTTATTATTTCCACTTTATTACTTTTGCGGTTTTTTATTCCGCCAAAAATAGCTAAAGCAACTAAAGAAAAGCATCCTAAAGCATTTCAATTAGCCATTAGATCAGCAAATGAATATAACTTAGCCATCGCCATTGTATTATCATAAACTGGCCCATAATTTGAAGTGTCAATATATCCTAGCGCACCAATTAGAGTAAAAATAACTATAAAAGGAACTGAAATAGTAACTGAATAAATTATTCCAACTACTGGTTTATGCGGATTAACTTTTGGTGCAAGTTTTTCTCAAAATGGTAAGTCGCCTTTAACTATAAGATCTTCAATATATCTAGGCATTCACATTGCAAAGCCATTTGCTATTCCTAAAACACCGATTGCAATAAAAATATTCATTATGCCAAAGATAATATTTGTAGCTTTTAGACCCATTAAGTTGACTGAATAAGCATGTATTTTGGTAAATGAGCCACCATTAATAGACATTGAAATTGCAATTATTAAATAAATTAGTGTTGTTAGTGAAAGGCCAAAAAACAGTGCCATTGGTGTTTTGCTTGGCTCTTTCATTTCGGATTGAATACCTGCTGAAACATAAAAACCATCATAAGCGTAAAAAATTGAAGAAATAGCTAAAAACATTCCTAATCCAGCACCAATATGGTTAAATTCTTGAATGCCTTTGCCTTGTTTAATTAACTCAGCATAGCTTTGATGCTTTTGAACCAATCACGAAACTTCTGATGCCCCACCTTTATTTGTGCCAACTAAAATAAAACCTAAAAATGTAATAAAGATAAGTGGCGCTAACTTGATTGCTAAACTTATAATATTTTGAATATCCCCAACTTTAGAATAAAGTGCAGGAACAGTTAATAAATAAACCGTAAGAGCTAGTGAAATAAACATTCAGATAACTCAATCATGATTAGTTCCAAAGCCAGTTTTATTTGTTAAAAATTTAAGGCCATCCTGCAAGGAAATGAAGCTATAAAGCGGAATAAAGAAAAAAACAAGTGGCAAGCACACATAAGTATTAAAGTCCTTGGAAACGTTGTAAACAAACCTGCTATTAAATGTTTTGTTTCAGCTTGTTAAAGACAAATTATCACTTTTAGTTGATGAAATTTCAACTAGTGCTAGAGCAATACAAATAACAGCGACTGATGCTATAATTCAGGCAAATATGGCCAAAATTAAGCTGCCATGTGAGCTATCTAAAACACTTTTTGACTTAAAAAAATACCTGCTCCAAAAGAGCTTCCAACTGTTATAAGCATTGCAGAAATAAAAGAAATTTTTTTCTATTATTTCCAATGTTTTCTTCTGATTTTTTGCTCATTTCACTCCTTTATGCTTAAAAAAGGACATAATTTATGTATATGCCTATAAAACAGCCATAAAAGTCAAATTATGTATTTAATAGAATAAAAATATTGAATTTTTATGCCTAGTAGTCAATAATATTTAATATTATAAATGTATAATTAAAAATTATTATTACATTTAGCTATATATTTTAGTAAAAAAAATTCATATTTTTTAAGACACTCTAGCAGCAGAATAGGATTTATTAATTCACTAAGGAGAATTATGTTTAACAGGGTAAAAGGCACTAAAGATTATGAATCAAATGACATTGAAATACGTAATGAAATTTTAGATGAATTTTTGCATCTTGCTGAAGTAAATTGCTTTAATTTGATCGAAACTCCAATTTTAGAATCGGCTGATTTATATAAAAGAAGTGTGGCAGGAAGCGACATTGTTAATAAAGAAATGTATGAATTTACTGACAAAGGAGATCGTAAACTTAGCTTAAGACCTGAAGGCACAGCGGGATTTATTAGGGCATTAATTGAAAACAAATGATATGTTACTAATGAAGAGTTTTGGCCAACAACTACTAAATTTGTTTATTATGGGCCAATGTTTAGATATGAGCAGCCACAAAAAGGTAGAATGAGACAGTTTTATCAAGCTGGAGCTGAAATAATTGATAGCAAAAGCAGTGAATTAAATGCCTTTCAAGATGCTGAACTTATTCAAATGGCAAGCAATTTGCTTTCTGAATTAAATGTTAATTTTGTTCTAAAAATTAATTCAATTGGTGATAATAAGTCAAGAGAAAAATACCAAGAAGATCTTAGAAAATACTTAGAAAATTATAAAGATGAGCTAACCGAAATAAGTCAAGAACGCCTTAAAAACAATGTTTTTCGTATTTTAGATGACAAAATTGATTCGCAAAAGCCTTTTATGAAAAATGCTCCAGTGCTTAGAGATTACTTATCTTCTGAAAGTGAAGAACACTTCAAAAAGACATTGCATCTTTTAGATATTTTGGGCATTGAATATGAAGTTGATCATTCACTAGTTAGAGGACTAGACTACTATGATGAAGTAGTGTATGAATTTATGTCTTTAGATAAAAATGCTGGCGCACAAGCTACGATAATAGGTGGTGGAAGATATTCAAATTTAGTTAAAGATCTTGGCGGCCCTGATTTACGTGCTGCTGGCTGAGGACTAGGAATTGATAGGTTGATAGATCTACTAAAATTACAAAAAGGTGAAGAATATAGTGAGTTAGTTGAACAAAATATTGATGTTTTAATTGGTACAAGCTCTAATGAATGCAAAGAAGAATTATTTGCAATTGCTTCTTATTTAAGAGGATTAGATCTAAATACTCATTTTGTTTATGAGCTTGCAAAAAATAAAAAAATATATGAAAAAGCACAAAAAATTAAGGCAAGATTTTTAATACTAAATGATGAAAAGGCTCTTAATAATTACTGCTTTATAAAAGATTTTGAAACTAATAAAAAAATTAAATTTGATCCAAAAGATTTAGATAATTTTGAAAAAATACTGGACTTTATTGAACAATTAGATGAGTCATCAGAAATTGATAATGATTAATTAAAAAATTAAACTAAAGCTATTCTAACTTTAGTAAAAAATAAGAAAACTTTTAAAAATTATTCAAAGGAACTTATGAAAAGTAAATATATTAAAAATGGACTTTTGACTAAGAAAAATGTAGGCGAAAAAGTTTATTTATATGGCTGAGTTTCAAATAAAAGAAGATTTGGCCCACTGACTTTTATTGACTTACGTGACAGATACGGAATTGTCCAATGTGTCTTTGAAAAAGACGTTAACGTCACAAAAGAAAGCGTAATGTATGTTGAAGGGCTAGTCGTTAAAAGGCTTAATCCTAACAAAGAAATTCCTACTGGAGATATTGAAATAAAGGTTTCTAAATACAATATTTTATCTCAGTCTGTTAATGAATTACCTTTTGCAATAAGAGATGATATTGAAGTAAGAGAAGAGATAAAATTGAAGTATCGTTACTTGGACTTACGCCGCCCTGAGATGCAAAAAACAATTTTGTTTAGAGCAAAAGTAATGCATGAAATTCGCAATTTTCTTTATGAAAATGATTTTGTTGAAATCGAAACTCCTACTTTAGCAAAAAGCACCCCTGAAGGAGCACGTGATTTTTTAGTTGGCACAAGAAACAAAGGCCAATTTTGAGCTCTACCTCAAAGTCCACAGTTATTCAAGCAATTATTAATGATTTCAGGTTTTGAAAAATATTATCAAATTGCTAGATGCTATCGTGATGAAGATAGCCGTAAGGATCGTCAACCTGAATTTGTGCAACTTGATATTGAAACTTCATTTTTAAAGGTTGAGGATTTTCATAAAACTATTGAAAAATTAGTTAAAAGAATAATGCTTTCAGCAGGAGTTAATGTGAAAATTCCTTTTCAAAAAATAAAGTATGCTGATGCAATTAAAGACTATGGCAGTGATAAACCTGATTTAAGATATGAATATAAAATTACTGACATAGATAACTTTTGTGCCGACACTGATTTTGCCATTATAAAAGATGCTAAAAGTAAAAGAATACTTTTTGTTGATTCAGTTATTAGTAAAAAGGAATTTAGTATTCTTGAAGAGATTGCTAAGAAAAACAAAGCAAACATATTGTTCTATTTTACAGTAGTAAATGGCGAAATTTCACAAACAAATTTTGCTAAAAAAGTACCCTTGGAAGCTAAGAAGCTCATTAATGAAAATGACAATAAAGACGGTACATATTTTATTGTTGCTAATAGCTATGAAAATGCTTCACAAGCATTAGGTGCAGTTAGAGTTGAGCTAAATAATATGTTTAATTATGCAAAAGATGAATACCGTTTTGCATGAATAGTTGACTGACCAATGTTTGAATTTAATGAAGATGAAAACAAATGAGACGCAGCTCATCATCCTTTTACCAGATTCGCCCATAATTTAGACGAATTGGACAAATTGCCTATTGATAAAATTAATGCTGTAGCATATGACTTAGTGCTTAACGGTTTTGAAATTGCTGGTGGAAGTGCCAGAATTTATGACAAAGAAATGCAAGAGAAAATGTTTAATTTAATAGGCTTAACAAAAGCACAACAAGAGTCAAAATTTGGATGATTTTTAAAGGCTTTTGATTATGGCGTTCCTCCACACTGCGGAATTGCTTTTGGATTAGATAGATTAATAATGCTTTTAACTAAACAAAAATCAATTAGAGATGTTATTCCTTTCCCTAAAAATTCGAAAAATCAAGATCTTTTAATGGATGCTCCTAGTGATGTAACTAATGATCAGTTGGCTGAATTAGGACTAGCATTATTAAAAGAATAAAGCAAAACTAAAACACCAAAAAAATACAAAAAAGTGACTTATGAATCGAAAGTCACTTTTTGTTTATGAATTTAAGTTTTTTGTCTAAAAGTACTAGAAAATAGCTGTTTGCAGTGCAAATCTAGCGATCAAACCAACAACTACAGATGTTAATAATGGGCCAACAATTGGAATTCATGAATATTGTCAGTCAGAGCTTCCTTTATTAGCTACTCTCATGATTTGGTGAACAATTCTAGGAGATAAGTCCCTAGCTGGGTTAATTGCATATCCTGTTGTACCACCTAGTGATATACCAATCACTGCAACAGTTAAACCTACTACTATAGGTTGCACAAATGGAATAGTTACAAAATGTCCTACCGCAACAATAGCAAATAATAATACTAATGTACCCACAACTTCCATGCTGAAGTTAAAGATAACATTTCTGTTTGATGGACCAGTAGAGTGCATAGCTAAGAATTTATTTTTAAACTCTTCAGGTTCATTTTGACTTGTTTCTTTAACGTGTTTTCAATATAAAAAGTCTACTAAAAATGAACCAAGTGCTGCACCAATAAATTGCATTATTAATACAATAATGAAAAGTCCATAAGTAGGTAAAAATGTGTGACTAATTCCTTCAAATCCTCAGTCACGGTTAGCAATAGCTGATATAATTGTAACTGCTGGATTAAGGTGTGCTACACCGCCAAGACCTGCTGATATTAAGGCAGCAACTAATACTGCAAAACCTCAGCCAAAAGTTATAGTAATTCAGCCAGCATTTTGGCCTTTTGTGCCTTTTAATAAGACATTGGCGACAACTCCATTACCCAAAAGGATTAATAAAGCTGTGCCAAATAATTCAGTTAAAATAATTGGTAAAACTTGCATAAATTTCCTATTCTATATCCTTAGTTCAGTTAAATGTTCTTTTTACAGCAACATCTCAACCCTTAATTAATTTATTAGCTTCAGTAGTAGAAATTTCAGGAGTAATTTCAAAATGTACTTTGTATGTTTGTTTGATTTCATCAATGCTGTTTCAGTAACCAGTAGCTAAACCAGCCATAAAAGCAGCCCCCATAGCAGTAGTTTCAATGTTTACTGGCTTAATTACTTTTGATTGTGAAATATTAGATTGAAATTGCATCATAAATTTATTATTTGAAGCACCACCGTCAACTTTAAATAACTTAACAGGATCATTCATATCCTTGCCCATAGCGCTAACAACATCATTAGCTTGGTAGGCAATGGCTTCTAGTGTTGCTCTAACAATATGTTCTCTTTTAGTTCCTCTATCAAGGCCAAAAATTGCACCACGTGAATATGAATCTCAGTATGGAGAACCTAAACCTGTAAATGAAGGCACCACATAAACTCTTCTATCATCATTAACTTGCCCTGCATATCATTCAGTTTCTAAAGCACTATAAACAATTTTTAAATTGTCTCTAAGTCATTGCACCGCTGCACCTGCTATCATCACAGAGCCTTCTAGTGCATAGTGGATTTTGTCTTTGAATGAATAAGCAATTGTTGTTAGTAACCCGTGTGTAGATTTTACAATTGATTCGCCTGTATTAGTAAGAATGAAGCAACCTGTACCGTATGTAATTTTTGATTGGCCTTTTTCTAAGCATAACTGGCCAAATAGTGCACTTTGTTGATCGCCTATTGAAGAAGTAATTCTAATTTGACTTTCATTATCTCTTGAAAATAAGTGTGGGAAAGTTAGACCGTATTCCTCGCTGCATGATTTAATTTCCGGAAGTATGCTTTTAGGAATGTCGAATAATTTTAATAACTCATCATCTCAATTGTTAGTGTGAATGTTATACAAAAGCGTTCTTTGTGCATTAGTGTGATCTGTCGCAAAGACTTTTCCACCAGTAAGCCTATAAATTAGTCATGTATTGATAGTTCCAAACATTAATTTGCCTTCTGAAGCTAATTCTCTTACATTAGGAACATTGTCTAATATTCATTTTACTTTTGTCCCTGAAAAATAGGGGTTAATGATTAATCCAGTCTTTTCTTTTACTAATTCAACTTGCTCTTTTGTAAACGACTGACAATATTCAGCTGTTCTTTGATCTTGTCAAACAATAGCATTATAAATAGGTAATCCAGTTTCCTTATTTCAGATAACTACTGTCTCTCTTTGATTAGTTATGCCAATAGAATCGATTTGTTCAGGACTAATTTTTGATTTATTAAGCACCTGAACTAATGTTGAGCGTTGAGTATTTCATATTTCAATTGCATCATGCTCAACTCATCCTTCTTTTGGAAAGTGTTGTGTAAATTCGGCTTGCTCAACAGCAATAATCTCACCTTTTTTATTAACTATTAATGCTCTAGCACTGGTTGTGCCTTCATCTAAAGTTAATATGTATTTTTCCATATAGTTAATTCTCCTAGAGTTTTATGTGTATGAATATAAACTTTTGCTTAAAGCATCACATTAATATTTTCTACTATCTTGGTTTGAATTATCCTTTCAAATTTAATGCTTAAAATATTAAATAAGCATAACTAAATTATATAGATTGCCATTTTTATGTAATTTTATGAAAAAGTTTTACATAAAACATTTTGTGACATTCAAATATGCTAATTCACTAAAATGCCTGTTTTATAGTAACAAAAATAGAGCAAGCGCTCTATTTAGTATTTAAATAACATTATTTTCTGGCTTTGGGCCTTCTTGGTATTTACTGTTTTTAACAATTTTTAAAATTTCTTCATATAGGTTATAAACATTGCCATAACCAAGTTTATCTAATCATCCACCATATTCAGCATTGCCAGGGATAAGAACATAAACTTGTTTTCAAGGATTATCTACTTTTTCCAAAGTATATTTATTGTCTTTTTTGACAGTATGTTTAACATCAGCACCATCAATATTGAAATATTTATTAATTTCTAGGTTTTTGTCTCTGAATGAATTTACTCTTTCACTATTAGTTTTACCTTTAGAAATTCTGTCAAAAAAGTCATTGTAGTTATCACCGATTTTCATTATGGTTTTCAATGGAACTTTTTTGTCCCCCATTAATTTGAAACCAGCAGTATTTTTATCCATTGCTTCCATTCTGTCTGTTTTATAGACCTTTTTGCCAAGTCTGTAAGCTGCAGATGAATTGGTTCATGTAATTCAAGGTTGCTCTCTATAATTAGTTGTAAATTTTAATCTATCAGCTAATTTTTTAAGTTCATCATCTGACAATCCCTTTGTTTTGTCATCACTAATTTCACTTTCATTTTCAGCTTTATAAGGCATTGAGCCACGCATTCAGAATTGGAAATCTTGAACAAATTTAACACCAACTTTTTTAAGATTTTCTTTTACAGCATCTCTAACTGCTGTTGATTGGTTCATATCTGAGTTATAAAATACTAAACCACCATTTTCATGTACATAATTTATAAATTCAACAGCACCTAGAATTGCAAATCTGTTAGCTTTAAGATCATTTTTCTCTTTTTCAGTTCCGCTGTAGCCACCATTAATCATTGCAGACGCTTCAGTTAGGTCATTTTGAAGCACAGTTTCATCTATGTCCATAAATACTACTGGTAGGCTTTTGTTGTTTTCTACTTCAATTTTGCTTGTTGATGCTTCAAATTTCTTACCAAAATCAAACTTATCTTTATTAGATTCCTTCAATTTATTAAATGCTAATTTAGCAAATTCATATGATTGTACTTTACCAATAAGTGATTCAACCGAAGTAATGTATCAAACAACTGCACCAAAGGTTCCAACATCTTTATTTAGTTGGCTAATTAAGAAGTGTATTTGGTCTTCAGTCAATTTAACATCGCTTTTCATAGCCTTTGCAAGTGATTTAATTGCATTTTCTTTTTCATTATTATCTTTTAGTGTGTTTCAAGTTGTTTTTAGTGAAGCAATCACATCATCAATTTTGCCATTTTGACTGTCATTTGAATTGTCATTTTTTGTAGCTGGATCTTGACATGTAGCAGCTATTGTTGGTAATAAAATAACAGGCGCTGAGCCAATTAAAATACCTTTTAAAAATCTTTTATTAATCATAATTAATAACTCCTTATAGGATCTGTTTTTCTATTTTTTTAAAAACATTTTTGTGTGTAACAAAATTATACAAAATAACAATTTAGCCTTTTAATAGTGGAATTTTTAGCTAAAAAAAGTGGAACAGTCCACTTTATTTTATTTAACTTGGTCTTGGTTACCAAATTTTTCTCATCTTTCAACTTCAGCATTGCAGTCTTTAATTACTTCAGGCACTAAATCAAATGAATCAAGAATTGATCCTGAAGCTCTTTCATGACCGCCTCCACCTCACTTAACTGCAACATTTCTTACACATGGGCCATTTGAACGGTATTCTACTCTAATTTTTCCATTTTCTTCTTCGTTGAAAAATACTCAAAATGGATATCCTTTTAGATTAGAAATAGAATTTGGCCTACAAGCTTGGTTAGGGGTTTTGCCTAGCTTAATTGTTTCATCATAAGTTAGTGTAGTGTAAGCAACTTTGCCAACTGTTTTAAGATTTTCATAAATTTTATTAGTTAGTTTAATATCTTGTAAGTCAGTTTGAGCTAAACCGGTAAACACTTTGTCAGCATCAAAGCCAGTTTTGTATAAAAAGGCTGCTAATTCATGTGTTCTTGCTGATGTATCGGAAAATTGGAATCTTCCGCTGTCAGTTACCACACCTAAAAAGATATATTCAGCGGTCTTAGGACTAACTTTTCAGCCTGATTTATAGGCTAATTCGGCAATCATTTCAGCCGCTGCTATTCTAGATGATTCCACTCATCTAGTACACTTATCTAAATCATCATCATTAGGATGATGGTCAATTCTTAATGTTTCGGCAAATAAATTTTTGTCTAAATATTGTCTTAAATAAATTCTTTCTTTGAAGTTAGCATCAACAATTACTCCTAGCGATTTTGCTAGTAATTCATCACTTGGCTCATTGTCAAAGTCAAAGTTTAAAAATGAAAATGAACCATTATTATCGCCTATTGCATAAACTTTTTTATTAGGATAGTTATCTTTTATTAATTCTCTTAGGCCAAATTGGCTACCCAAGCAGTCGCCATCAGGGCGTGTGTGATGAAAAATAATAATTGAATCGTATTTTTCAATTAAATTTTTAGCATCGTTAAATGAACCTATTTCCATATGCTTAGCCATACTTACTTAGCCTCTCATTCAACAATTGCTTGATTTAAATCATTAATTACATCACTAACTTGGCTTCATTTTGTTAATGTAATACCAGCAGCATTATCATGGCCGCCACCACTATATTTATTTGCCACTTTATTGACCAATGGTCCATTTGAACGAAGACGGCCTCTAATCTTGCCATCTTCAAGCTGGATAAAGAAAGCTCAGCATGAATTGTCTTCAATATCAGCTAATTCATTGACGAATGTAGCTGCTTTAAGGCTGTCTAGGCCAAATTTATCTAACACTTCATTAGTAACTTCGTAATATAAAACTCTGCCTTGTTTTTTAAAGTTTGAAAGTATTTCGCCAGAGAACTTGATATCATCCATTGTTCTTTTGCTTAGTTCATTAAATATAAATTTAGGTTCTAGGCCACCTTTTTCATATAAAAATGAAACTAATTGATGCGTTCTTGCTGAAGTATCTGGATATAAGAATCTGCCGCTGTCTGTCACTATACCTAAAAATACATGCTCTGCAGCTTTTTTGGTAACTATTCAGTTAGCTTTATAAGCAATTTTTGCAATCATTTCAGCAGCAGCAACATAACGCTCATCTACTCATAAATATTTATATTCAATGTCACTATCATTAGGATGATGATCTATTCTTAAGGCAGCAGTAAATTTTTTATCTAATAATAATTCAGCACGCTCAATTCTATTTGAACTTGAAGCATCGACTACAATACCAAGAGAGTCTGTAAAATCAATTGTTTCAATTGGATCATATTTATAGTTCATAAAGTCAAATACGCCTACATTATCTCCAACTGTATAAACCCTTTTTTCAGGATAGTTAGTTCTAATTAATTCAGCTAGCCCAGCCTGTGATCCTAAACAGTCACCATCAGGGCGAATGTGGTGAAAAATGATTATATTTTTGTACTTTTTTATGGCGTCAATAGCCACTTTTGCATTACCTATTTTCATTTTGCCTCCTAATAAAATTTATATTTTTATAATTATAAATTATTTATCTTTAATAGGTTTTTATAAAAAAACAAAACAGCCACTAACATTGCACAAAATGGCTGTTTTATAGGCTTATTTGTTAAATTTTAATATTTCTCAATTAATATAAATTCCGTTTTTAATTAAATGGTTAATTATTTCATTATAAATAATGTCATTAATTGCTTTATTGCTCATTAGAATGTATTTATCTAAACTATTAAATAAAAAATAAAGTGACTTAAGTTCTTTTGTTCATCTTTGGTTATCAGTGCACTGACCGCAAATAAAACCATCTTCGGAAAATTTAAAATCAACTAAATTAGCTGGTGAGTTGCAGCTAATACATCTGTGATGATCTGGCTGAATCCCATTGTATTTAAGGGCTTTTGATACTATGTAAGTAATCATATATCTAAGCGGATTTCCTTTAGTTTCAATATCTTCAAAGCCGTTTTTTATATAGTAATCATACTTAAGTAAGCACTCTTCATATGCATCAAAAACTTCTTTAGAATTACTACTAAAATTTTCTAAATAAAGCATCATTTTAGAAATAAATTTAAGTACCAAATTATCTTCATAATGAGGCATAATGAGCAAAGATGCTTTTTTTAGTTTGCTAAATTTATTTACGAATCTTGCTTTAAAATAGTCTATTTCGCAAATTGAACCAATTTGTAAGTTTTGCCTATTTTTAGAAATTGTTTTAGCAACTCCAGGCGCAAAGAGTTTAAAAACACCATTAGTGCCTAAAACAGTCACTAATGCTGCATTTTCATTTTGTAAGTAATCTTCAATTTTTAAAACAATAACTTTTTCAACTTTTTCTGCCATAATAGTCTAAAACCCCTAGAAAATTTAATTTAAATTTAGATTTGAATTTTGATTCTTAGTATATATTTTAATATTGATAATTTTAAATTTTGTTTTAATTTTAATAATAATATAATTTTATCTACATTATCATATAAATACTAAATTAAAATTCCAGACTGCATTGAAAAGGTAGGGCTTTAAATGACAAACAATGAAGTTGAAAAGATTTTTATAGAAATTTTAGAATCAACACCCGGTGTAAGATTAGATTTAGAAGAAGGCACCACAGATCATATTGCAGATTTTAATGTGCATGAAAGTGATAAAGATATATGGAATTTTAGTGCATCAATAAAAATACTAAAAAACACAAGCGCAAAGGAATTAGTAAAAAATATAAGTAATTTGCTAAAGTATAAGCTTGCTAAAAATGGTCAAAAAGTTGGCAAAATTAATTTATTCATAGGAGAGTTGATAAATGATTAAGAACGCTAAGGTTATTGATGGCACAATTTATTCAAATTTAATTATTTCTGGTGCAAATAATTTAATTAATAACAAAAATAGAATTGACGCACTTAATGTTTTCCCTGTTCCTGATGGTGATACTGGAACTAATATGTCTAATACTGTTGAAGCAGCAGCTAAAGCTCTTAAAAGTTTAGAAAATACTACTAATCTTGCTGAAGTTTCTGCTGTTGTGTCTAAAAACATGCTACTTGGCGCTCGTGGAAACTCTGGTGTCATATTAAGCCAAATTTTTAAAGGATTTGCTAACTATTTTGCTGATAAAAATGAAGTAACAGTTTTAGAATTAGTTAAAGGGTTTCAAAGTGCCACTAAAAGAGCCTGTGAATCGGTTCTTAAACCTGTAGAAGGCACAATTCTTACAGTAATACGTGAAACAACTGAACAGCTAGCTAAAAATGTAAATGAAGAAACAACTCTTGAACATTTCTTTGAAATGGCGAAGAATTATTCAAGAGTTGCTTGTGATAACACTCCTAACTTACTAAAGGTTTTACGTGAAGTTGGTGTAGTTGATTCAGGGGGTGAAGGTTTAGTTTCGTTTATCACAGGGATGCATAGCTATGTAATTGGTAATCCTGTTGAAATTCAACAAGTTGAGCAATCAATTGATAAATTTATTAGCTCTGATGAAGTTTATAAAGGTGAATTTGGCTACTGCACTGAATTTATTATTGAATTAAATAAGCCTGATGAATTTGATAAAACAGCTTTTGAAAAACATATTTCTAAGTTCGCTAATTCACTTGTTATTGTGCAAGATGCTGAATTAATTAAAGTGCACGGTCATACTTTAAAGCCAGGCGATATGCTTAATTTTGGCCAAAAACATGGTGAATTTATAAAAATTAAGTCAGAAAACATGACACTGCAAGCTGAAAATTCAAGAGCAAACAGAAATAACAGTGTGGTAATTAATGATGTAGTTTCGCAAGGCAATAAAAAATGTGGAATTGTCTCATGTAACCTTGGTTCTGGTTTTATTGACAAAATGAAAGAATTAGGTGCTGATGCAATTATTGAATGCGGTCAGACTCAAAACCCTTCTGTGACTGATATTTTAGAAGCTATTAAATCAGTTGATGCTAAAGATGTCTTTGTACTTCCAAATAACCCTAATATTTTCCTAGCTGCTGAGCAAGCTGCTTCTGGAATTTTTGACAAAAATGTACACATAATACCTACTAGAACGCAAATTCAAGGAATTAATGCCATCATAGCTTTTAATAGCAATTCAAATAGCGACGAAAATAATGAGCTAATGAAAGAAGTTATGAAAATGGTAAGAACTGGCGAAGTTACAATGGCAGTTCGTGACACAACTTTTAATGGTGTAAAGATCAAAAAAGACAACTTTATTAGCATTTTAGATGGCAAAATAATTTCATGCAAGACTTCATATTTAGAAGCTGCCAAACATTTAATTAAAAAAGCTGCTAATGATGAAACAGAAGTTATTACCATTTATTATGGCAATGATGCTTCAGAGCCTGATGCAATTGAATTAGTTGACTATATCAATAGATATTATGACTGCGAAGTTGAAGTTGTTAACGGTAACCAACCTAATTATCATTTTTTAATAGGATTTGAGTAAGAGAATATGTATAGAATAGCTTTTGATGTAAATGGAAATGACAATGGCGTAGCTGCTGCAGTTAAAGCCAGTTGTCAGTTTTTAAAAGAAAATGATAATTATGAAATTATTTTAGTTGGTGATGAAGCTTTAATTAATAATGAGCTAAAGTTAATTGAAAATATTCCTAATTCATTAAAAATAATTAATAATCCAAATGTACCTTCTGATGTTAAAAACTTTCATAAATCACTAAGAGAAAATACTTCAATGAATGATTCTATTGACCTTGTTGCACAAGGAAAAGCTGATGCTGTAATTTCTAGTGGTGATTCTGGAACATATTTAGCTTGTGCTACCTTTAAATTAAAAAGATTACAAGGAGTTAGCCGTTCTGCATTTATGCCACTTATGCCTACAATTGTTGGACGTAAGTTTTTACTTTTAGATGTTGGTGCTAATATTGAATGCAAGTCTGAATACTTAGTTGAATGAGCTAAAATTGCTAATGTTTATGCACGTACTTTGCTAAACATTGTTAATCCTAGAGTTTCATTAATCAATATTGGAACTGAGGATTATAAAGGATTAGAAATAGTTAAAGAAGCTGCTAAAGAGTTAAAGGATAATAAATTCATAAACTATATAGGCTATAGTGAGCCAAGATATTTATTAGATGGTGTTGCTGATGTAGCTGTTATTGATGGCTATGGAGGAAATTTAGTACTTAAAAGTCTAGAAGGTGCAATTTTAAGCTTCAAAAACCTGCTTAAAGACAAAATTATGGCTAAGCCAATAAGAAAATTTGGCTATTTATTCCTTAAAGGCGCCTTTCAGGATGTAGCTGAAACATTAGATTATAGAAATGTTGGAGCCGCATGGTTAATTGGACTTAATGGACTAAGCATAAAATGTCATGGCAATAGCGACTCTAAAGCATACTTAGGTGCACTAAATCAAATTAAATTAGTTATAAAAAATAATGTTCTAGAAGCTATCAAAAAGGAACTAAATGACAAGCCACATGAATAGCATTGAAAATTTTTTAAATAATTTTAATATTAAGCCAGTAAGCTTAGCTGTTTATAGACAAGCTTTTACACACGGCTCATCTGTAGCTAATTCAAAAGGCAAGAATTATCAAACATTAGAGTTTTTAGGTGATGCAATATTGCAGTTCTATGTATCTGCAATACTTTTTAATTCCTTTAAAGACAAAAACCAAGGTCAGCTTACGTTAATAAGATCAAAATTAGTGTGCACTGATTCGCTTAACCAAATTGCTGATTTGCTTAAGCTTAAAGACTTCTTAGTACTTTCAAGCAACGTTGTTGCTACTGAAGTACTTAGTTCGAAAAAAGTGGGTGCTGATATTTTTGAATCATTAGTTGCTGCTATATTTTTGGACCAAGGATTGCCAAAAGTTAAAGATTTTTTAGACAAAACATTATTGCCTTTAGTTAAGCAATACAAAGAAGGCAAAATTGAGCTTAAAGATTCAAAAACAAGACTGCAAGAGCACATGCAATCTTTTAGTAAAAAAACTGTTTTTTATCAAACATACCAAAGTGAAAATAATTTATTTAAAGCGGAAGCTATCTATGAAGGTAATGTTTATGGCTCTGGTGTTGGAAAAAGCAAACATGAAGCTGAAGAAAATGCTGCTAATGATGCATTAAATAAATTAATAATGTCTAAACCATAGTATTTTTAGTCTTTTTTTATTAAAATTTACTAAGAGCAAAATTTTCAAAATTGCAAGAGGTGTAAAATGAAATTAATTAAAGTGGAAGCTCACGGATTCAAATCATTTGCTGAACCTATAACTTTGCATTTTAACGGTGGAGTTGCAGGTATTGTTGGGCCTAATGGTTCTGGAAAGTCAAATATTAATGATGCTATTAAATGAGTTTTAGGTGAAAGAAGTGCTAAAGAACTTCGGGGCGATAATATGGACGATGTCATTTTCGCTGGTTCTAAGACTGCAAAGCCTATGGATAAAGCTGTAGTTACACTTACTTTTGATAATAAAGACGGTCAAAGCAGCATTAATCATGAAACTATTACAATTTCTCGTGTTTTAGAAAGAGGCTCAGGCATTAACCAATATTATCTTAACGGCGAAGTTTGCAGGCAAAAAGATATTAAAGAAATTGCAATGGAAAGTGGAATTGGCAAAAGCAGTTTAGCTATTATTTCGCAAGGTACAGTTAGTGATATTGCCGAAGCATCTGCTGAAGAAAGAAAAGGAATTTTTGAAGAAGCTGCAGGGGTTTCTAAATACAAATTTAGAAAAAAAGAAGCTTTATCAAAATTAGCTAAAACTCAAGAAGGACTCGACCAAATTGCCTTAGTTATAGCCGAAATCGAAAGAAAGCTTAATCCATTAAGAAAGCAAGCTGAAAAAGCAAAAATATTTATTGCAAAAACTGAAGAGTTAAGATCTGTTGAAGTTGGCTTATTAGTAGATAATATCAAAAGATTTGGTTCAAGATATGATGAGCTTTCTGTTGAATTAGAAGGCGTTCAAGAAACTAAAAATGACTTGAATGACAGAATAAAGAATTTAGAAGCTAAAATTAGCCAAAATATTGAGTTTAAAACTAATCTTGAAGCTGCACAAAAAGAAATTTCAATTGAATTAGAAGCTGTTAAAGACAGACTTAACAACCTTTCAATAGCTATAGCTAGAGAAAATGAACGTGAAAGATTAATTGTTGAGGGCGAGTTAAAAGTTGATACCACAGAACAAATTAATGCTTATAAAACATTAATTGAAAAATCAGCACAAAGAGTTGCTTACTACAATAGAGAATACGACTTAATTAACAAAAGAATTTCAGATAACAGTGAAATTTTAGACGCTCATGACAAAGAGCTTAACTTTATAAACATCAGACTAACTAAAAAAGAAAATGATATTTTCAAAATACAAACTCACCTAAACTTGCTTAAACAACAAAAAGAAGGCAACACACTTCTATATAAAGGCACAAAAACCATTTTAGAAAACAAAGCCATTTTTGGAAAAGGCTTAAAAGGAACTGTTGCTGATTTAATTAAAGTCAACAAAGAATATTCACGGGCAATTGAAGCAGTTTTGGCAAATGCTTTACAACACTTAGTAGTTGATAAACCAGAAGTTGCTGTGAAAGCAGTTGAGTTTTTAAAGCAAAATAATGGCGGAAGAGCTACATTTATTCCTCTTGCATCTATTCATCCTAAAAGCGTTAGAGATGATCATCTTTTGGCTATTCAAGGTCAGCCTGGTTTTATTGCTGTAGCTTCTGAATTAGTAGAAGTTGAGCCAATTTATCTTATTCTTTCACAATTTTTATTGGGTAATGTTATAGTTACTGAAACAATTCATCATGCTAACCATATTTCAAAAATTTTGGACAACAGATATATGATTGTCACATTAGATGGTGACATAATTCGTGCTGGTGGTGTAATAGTTGGTGGTGCTAAGTCAAATACTGAAACATTATTAACTATTGATTTAAAAATAAGTGAATTAGAATCGCTTATTCCTGGTATTCAGATCGCTATAACTGATGATAGATCTAAGCATAATGAAATTAGCAATGAAAGAAGAATTTGCTTAGAGTTAGAAAGTCAGCTAAAAAATCAATTAGCTAATATAATTACACAAAAAAGTGCAGAACAAAAAATACTTGATGAGCTAAATTTAAAACTCAAAAATATTAGTAACAAAGAATTAGAAATAAAAACTGAAAGCATCAGCATTCACAGTTCTGAAGCTGATTTAGAAGTTTTATCTTCTAGAAAAAGTGCACTTGAAGCTGATTTTAGAGCTAAAAACGAAAGAATTAATGCTCTAGCCCAAGAAATTAATTCAGGACAAGTGCTAAAAAGTGACTTTGAATCCACTTTAAGAAAACTTTTAGAATCATTTTCAGAAAAGCTTTCTGAAAAAGAAAAATCCAAAGTATTTTTGGAACAATCACGTGAAAGATTAGCATCACAATATAAATTAACATTAGAATCAGCTGAAGCACAAGGCTATAAATTAGAAATGTCTTATGATCAAGCAACTGAAATTGTTAGAGAAATAAGAGAAGAAATTAATAAACTAGGCAATGTTAACCTGGAAGCATTAGAACAATTAGTTGAAGAAGAAGAAAGATACAACAAATTTGTAAAAAGCGAAGAAGAATTAACACAAGCAAAACAAGTTTTAGAATCAGCTATTGCCCAAATGGACAAGATTATTATCACAAGATTAACTAATATTGTTCACGATGTTAATGCTGAATTTAACGATGTTTTTGCCACAATGTTTGGAGGCGGAAGCGCTAGATTATTCTTCTCAGATCCTAAAAATATTTTAGAATCTGGTGTTGAAATTGAGGCTATGCCACCTGGCAAAAGTATTAAAAATCTTAAGTTATTTTCAGGTGGTGAAAAGTCACTGATTGCCATATCTTTATTATTTGGAATTCTTAAAGCTCGTCCACTTCCACTATGTATTTTAGATGAGGTTGAAGCTGCTTTAGACGAATCAAACGTTGTAAGGTATGCAGAATATTTACAAAAATTGAAAAACAAAACTCAATTTTTAGTGATTACGCACAGACATGGAACAATGTCTAGAGTTGATGCCTTATTTGGTGCAACAATGCAAAATAGAGGTGTAACAACATTCTTTAGTTTAGAGCTAGCTGAGGCTAAGAAATTAGTTGATGATGTTCAAGAAGACTACATTTCAGCAAGAGCAGCTAAAGCACAAAATTAGAGCATTTAAAAAACTTACAAGGCTATAAAACAGTCTTGTAAGTTTTTTTACTCTTCAACATATTTAGTATTAAAGGCGCCTTTAACTTGTTCAACGGGCCTTATTGAAATTCATGCTTTTGGATCAATAACTTTAATATCCGAGACAATGTTTTTGCTTTCTAGTGTTAATAAAGTAGTTTCAATAAAGTATGTTTCTTCTTGTGAGTAACCACTAATTCCTTTAAAAATTGTATATGCATGTCAGTACTTAATATGCTTAAAGTAATTCAAGATAGCATCAGGACATTTAGTTGCAATAGAAAGAGTTACTTTTTTGTATTTTGGATACATTAAACCTAGCACAATGTTGTTAAAAATGATGTATAGAATAGTTGAAAATTCTCTTAATCCAAAAATTGTTCTATGTGATACATATTTTTTAATTGAATTAATGTTAAAGCCATCTCTTAATGTAATTATTATTGAATTAGGTTGCTCTAGAACATTTTCAACACTACTGCTTGATGATATAACACCTAAGTCAACAGCTTCTTTATGCTTAGCAGCAATACCAAAAACAAGTAAGAAGAATGAAGTTGCAATAATATTTACAGTAAACATCATTCCCGCAACACTTTTTTGTTTTTTAGTTGAGAAATAATAAGCAATAATGTCAGTACCGCCAGTTGAACCGCCATTTTTTCAGGCAATAGCAATTGATGTTCCAGCACATATAGAACCAAGGAAACCATTTATTATTATCGGCCAACTGCTTGCATTTTCATATGTTCCTATAATATTGCCTGCCTTATCCCGAAATTCAACTAGCTTATGTCAACCAGGAGCAATATTGATGTAATTATGTATAAAATCATGAACTTGGGGAATTGAAGTAAATATTGCGTTAGTAATTAATTGAGAAATCATAAACACAGCAGTTAATATAGTAAAACTCCGCTTTACCTTGAAACCAAAGCCTATCAAAAGGGGCAGGTTAATCAAAATAAACATTAAGGCAAAGTATTTATCTCAGTCACGGTAACCCTTATCCTTAGCAATAAGCATAGCTAGCATTGGAAAGCCTGACAAACCACTAGGAAGCGTATCACCTCTGTTTAAAAATGCAATAACACCAAAGTTAAAAATTAAAGCAGCTATGAAAAGGAAAAACACTCTTTTAGCGTATAAAATAGCTGTCCTTTTCCTCACATTCTTTTTTCTTTTATTTGCGCTATCTGAATAATATGAGTAATTAGCCATTCTTAAGTTAGTCATTAAGTCATCACCAAAATATTTTCTTAAGTCAATATCTTCTTTATCTAATTCAATTAATTTTAGGTTATTGACATTTTCGCTATGTAGTTTTCTTAATATTTTTTTTCTTTTAAGTATTTTTAAATTAGTCACAGGGCTACTCATAGTATGAAAAATTATAAAAAATATTTTAAGAAATTGAATTACAATTATTAAATTATTAGCAACATTTTTGGCACTTTTGCAAGGAGAGCAAAATGAAGAAAAAGATTTTTTCATATGATTTAGATGGCACATTACTAATGAGTAACAATAAGGTTCATCCTGTAACTAAAAAAGCATTTCACGATGTTCACAAAAAAGGCGGAATTAATATTTTAAACACTGGAAGAGGCCTTTTAAAAGTGCTACCTTTGTTAGATGAATTTGACGGAATAGACTATTTTATATGCTCAAACGGTGCATTAATTTATGATGTAAAAAACAAAAAACATATTGTTGTAGGCAGATTAGAATCTGATGTTTTTGAAAAAATGTTTGAATATGCTTACAAGAATAATTTAATAATTTCACTTGATACAGCAGATTTTACTGCTACATATGTAAATAAAGATGCTGATGGCAATTTTCCAGAATGAATTATGAAGCAAGATATTATGGATTTTGCGCACATTAAGTTTTCTGATTATGAAACAATGTCAAAAGTGGCAAGCGATTCAAACTCAATAATTACACAAGTTGCAATAAGAAATCCAAACGAAATAGCTACCAAAACAACAAAACACTTTAGTAATTTATATAAAGATAAGTACTCTGACTATTTAACTAATAGAATATACACTGATGTTAATCCTTTAGGAATTTCAAAGTGAAATGGCATAAAAGAATTTATGAAAATATATAACTTGCATGATTGCACAATTTATGCTTTTGGTGATTCAAGTAATGATGTAGAAATATTACAAAATGCTCATTATGGTTTTGCAATGGAGAATGCAACAGATGATGCTAAGGCAGTAGCTACTGAAATTATAGGACACTATAATTCAGGAGCAATTGGCATAAAATTAGAAGAAATAATTAAAAGTAGTTAACTTCTGCTAAATGTGTTATTAAACTTGCTCCTGATTTAATTAAGTAAGTATTACCATCATCATATGTTAACCCTGGATAGCAGTAAACATTTTTGCCTAAATTTGCAAAACAATTAGCTAAGTTAATTAGTCCTGAATTTCGCTTGCTACTAAATATAATTAAATTATTTGCTAGTGCTGAAGCTACAACATTTCTTTCTTTAAAGTATCTAAGTTTAGGATGCAAATCTGGTGGTATAAAAGTGATACATAAATCTTTATTAAAATCTACATCAGGGCAATTATAAGATATACCATTAGCTAGTAAATATATGATTCCTTGTTTATTGTTATTAAATATTTCAATAATATTTTGATCAATGTTTTTGAAGTTATTAGTCAATAAAACGGTGTTTTTGGCTAATTCATTACATGTTTGCACAACATTATGTAAAACAAATTCATTAGCTACATCGCCAGTAGCACAAACTATATTTTTATTAAGCAGTTCAATATTCCCTTTATAAAACAAAACAAATGGGGAATATTTTAATTCTTTTAATCCTTGCGGATAGTTAGTATCAAAAATTGTAATAGTTTTAAATGCCGCTTTCTTTTAATTTATTTATCTCTTCATCTACTTTATATTTATCAACCTTATATCCATTTTTAAGCGCTTTATAAATTTCAAAGTTATTTCCTTTAAACAAAATCGAAAAGTAAACTAGTAAATCATTCATTTTTTCTCCTTTTTCATCTCTCCTACATTAAGATTTTTGCTTTTTAATAAGAAAATAAAAAAAGGAAAAAAATGGGAAAAAAGCTTGATTTTTCCCAGTTATTTTTTTAAAAGTCTTATTTTAGTCTTAAAAGCAGTAAATAATCAAATACGCCTTATTAATAGTTGTAAAATTTAATTGTAAGGTAATAAATTTTATATTCATAAGGAGATTCAAATGAAAGAAATTCCAGCAAAAATGAAAGCTTTTGTTGTGACTGAACCTAAAAAGTGAAGTGTTAAGGAAGTGGATGTACCTAAGCCAAAATACAAAGAAGTTTTAATTGAAATGGAAACTTCAGGTATTTGTCATACAGACTTGCATGCTGCAAATTATGATTGATTAGTGGAACCAAAATATCCATTAATACCAGGGCATGAAGGAATTGGAAAAGTTGTTGCATTAGGGGAAGGATGCACACGCTTGAAAATTGGTGACAGAGTTGCTTTAGCATGATTACATGATGCTTGTGGTTACTGTGAATATTGTTTAACAGGTAGAGAGACTCTTTGTCCAAATCAAAATATGTCAGCTTATACTAAAGATGGCTCATATGCTGAATATGCTATTGGTCATGAAGATTATGTTGGGCTAGTGCCCGAGAAATTAGACATAATTACAGGCGCACCTGTTGTTTGTGCTGGTGTAACAACATACAAGTCATTAAAACAAACTAAAGCTAAAGCAGGCAATTTTGTAGCTGTTATTGGTGTTGGCGGCTTAGGTCAAATGGCTATTCAATATGCTAAAGCTATGGGTCTAAGACCTATTGGCATTGACTTATCAGATGAAAAATGCGAATTAGCCCTTAAATCAGGTGCTGAATATGCATTTAATTCAGCTAAAGATCCTAAATTTATTGAAAAAATCATCGAAGTTACTAATGGTGGTGTACACGCTGTAGTTAATACATCAGTGCACCCTAGTGCTGCTGAACAAGGTATGGACATGCTTCGTCGTGGTGGTCGTCAAGTATTAGTTGGCTTACCAGCCAAAGATAAGCATGGCAAAGATGACTTCAAAGTTTCAATTTTCTGATCAGTATTATTAGAACGTGAATTAGCAGGCTCAATTGTAGGTACTAGACAAGATTTAGCTGAAGCATTAGAATATGCTGCTGAAGGAAAAGTCAAATCAGAAGTTACTAAGGTAGTTAAGCTAGAAGAAGTTTCTGACATTTTTGACAAACTTCAAAAAGGCGAGTTCTTAGGAAGAGCTGTTATTGACTTTAGAAAATAATTAAATTACCTTTTTAAGAAACATCCTGATTATTTAAATTCAGGGTGTTTTTTGTTGTTTCAATTTGCTTACAGCACTATAAAACAATTATTTAGGCAAAGTTTGCATTTGTATAAATTACTTTTAACAATGGGCACAAATTTTGTTTTAAGGCTTCATTTTAGCAAGCAAAAAAAGCCACTATTTTGCTTAAGGAAACAATTTCATATTTTGGCTCGTCTCTCTCTCTCTGGTTATTTTTTCTTACTTATATAATTCCATTTTTATTACCATAACTATTACTAAAGGGAGAATAATAAATATCGTATGAAAAAATCTAAGTTTTTATTTTTAGGTTCAGTTGCTTCTTTAAGTGCAATTCCATTTGTAGCAGCTAAATGTGGCAATGAAAACCTAAATAGTGGTAAAGAAGATAAAAGTGACAGCCAAAACAAAACTGAAAAAAACAGTGGTGCAGATAAAAAAGACAGTACATCTGAAAATTCAACTATTGACAAAAAAGAAAATGAATCAGCACCTAAGAAACAATTAAAAAACGAAAATCCAAAAAATGAAAAAAGTGTTTTAGGAAGCGAAAAGTCTCAAGTTGTTCCATCAGTTGGTGATTCAGCAAATAATATGAACACTAAAATGCCAAAAGTTACTGAAAGGGATGCAAATGAAACTGATGCATCAGGATATGACATTGGCAGAGTATACAGTTCAATTGATGATGGCCAATCAGTTTCTGATATTTTAGATGATGAAGCCAAAAAAGACTATAAAAAAGAAATCGATGCTGAATATGAAAATATTGAAAAAATGATCAATGATGTATTAAAAAGTGATTCTGAAAACAAAAATAAAGTTTTAGATGAATTTAAAAAATTAAAGACATTACTAAACTCTATGTTTCATAATGCTAAAACATTCAAAGATCTAGATAAAATATTTACTTATTTAGAAAAAGTTGGTGCTGAAGGCAAAACAAAATAAAACAGCCAAAAGCATTGTTTTATAGACATTTAAGTAATAGATAGAATAGACGCTATCTATTTTATTTTTAAATTCTTGCTTCAAAAATAAATTTTTTTAGTAATATTCTTTCTTGAATTAAAGACACTATATTTTTGCTATCTTAATTTATTATTTATTAAATTTATACAATTAATCAAGAATGGCAATTACTTTTGCTTACTTAAGTGTAAGTGATAATCAATGAAAGGAAAATTTAAAACATGAAAAAGAAAACAAAAATTCTAACTAGCTTGTCACTTTCTCTAGTTTCACTACCTTTAATTGCAGCCTCATGTAAAAAAAGAGATGAAAATAAGAGTGAAATGACTGGTGCTATAACTGAAGAAAATACAAATCCTAAAAATGACACCCCCCCCCTAAATAATAATGATAATAATATGGATAGTATGAGTGATTCGACTACTCATTCTAATAGTGAGCAAGGGGATCAACCAGATAATTCAGAAAATAATGGTGGCACATATGCTATGCCGCATACATTAGAGGAAGCAAAAAGAATACAAGAAGAGGCCACTAAAGCAAAAGAAGAAGAAAGAAAACAACAAGAAGAAAAAAAGAAAGCAAGAAGAAGCTACAAGGAAACAAAAAGAAGCACAAGAAGCAAAAGATAAAAAAGATGTTGAAACTGTTAAGAGTATAGTTAAAATACATGAAGATGCTTTTGGTTCATTCCACACTCAAGGTGAATTTCTTGATCAAATTGCATTATATGCTAGAGAAAAAAATATAAATAACATTGTCCTTCAAAATCCAAGTGATAAAAATAGTAAACTTGAAGTTGATGTTCAAGGCGGAAAAAATAAAATTAACTTAAAGCTAGGAACACAAAGCTTCAACGTTACTTTAAGAAAAGTATTAAAAGATCAAGTTCTGACAAAATATTATTTTGAAGAAGAGCCAAATAAAATAATATCTAACCTTTCAGACAATAAAATAAATAAAAACTGAAGTCCTGTAAATGGCAGAAATAAAAAACTTGTAGCAACTCAATTAGGCTATTTTCTTGAAAATGGAAAAATTAGAGCAACTGGGCTTCCGCATCACACAACAAAAGTTCCTGAACATTTACCTCTAAAAATTGATTCATTATATTTAACATTCCACAATCTTAAGTCAGATAAGATTGATAATCTTGAAAAATGAAATACAAAGAATTTGAAGACAACAAGTGAAGCGTTTTACAATGTTTCAAAATTTAATCAGGACATAAATGGTTGAAATATTACTAATAAAAACGTTATTAAAGGTATATTTAAAAATTCAAGTATTAAAAGTGAATTAAAAAAGAGATGGGCTTCAGCATGAGGTACAACTGAAGATCATCTTTCAAGATAGTTCCCTCTTATTTTTTATATAAATAATTAAAAAATGCAGCTTTAGTTTCTGCATTTTTTACTTTCTTTTTAAAATCTTACTGTTTAACCTAATGGTTTTGTACTTATCTTTGACTAATTTTTGATATATCATAAATAGCATTTTAATTTCATTTTACCTTCACAATTATCAGCTAAACTTTTAAAAAGTAATTTTGTTTGCTCATTCACATTCAAAAACTTCATAAGCTTCTTGAACAATTACTTTTCATATTTTTGAATAAAACTAATTTTAAATTAAGAATCCATAGTATTAATTTATGAAAATAGTATTAAAGATATCAAAAACTATATACTTTCTCATTATGAAAAAAAATTAATAAATTTTTAACAATTTTGGGAGCAATGGCATCTTTTAGTGTTTTGCCATTTGTTGCTGCAAAATGTGATATTACAGATTCGTCATCAACTAATAATAAAGAAGATGACAAAAACAACAAAGATGAAAACAAAAATAAACCAGATATAAATAATAATACCAACACTAATTCTGTAAACAGAGACGACAATCAAGACGGAAGTTCAATACAATCAGAAAATAACCAAGGAAATCAAGGAAGTGGGGAAGAATCAAATAATAGTGAAGCTACTCCAAATAGTGAAGACGGAAGCTCTAATGAAAGCAGGGGGGCAATAGCCCTAGAGAAGAAATGCCTCCGATGAATGATGAAACTGCTCCTTCTGATATGCCAACAGAACATGAGACCCCTAGCGCTCCCGAAACAACTGAAGGCTCTAGATCACCTGAAAGTACTCAACCAGCAGACAATGGAGACAATGGCACTCAAGGAAGCGGAACTGAAGGAACTACACCTAGAAATGGAGATAGCACTAATAGTGGAGAACAACCTATGGGAGATGATCCTGGTACTGCAAATAATGAAACAGAGGCTGTTGAATCTGAGCCAGAAAAGAAATTGGAAGTTTTATACACTTTTTTTAATGGGTGTGGAAATATTGAAGAGAAACTAAAAACTGAAGACAGTCTTAAAATATTAAAAAATGAATTCGATTCTACATCCAACAAAACTATTAAGAACTTCAATAAAGGTGTTGAGGATTTCTTGAAAAAATTTGGCTATGAAGAAGAAGATATAAATGACCTTAGTGATATTTTTGATGATGTTACAAATTTAACAAGTTCTTCTGAACCTAAAACAAATAGCAAGGAATTTCTTGATAAGTTTGCAAAGGTAAAAGCAAAATTAACTGAAGCTTATAATATGTATACAAAGCAAAAAAAATAGTTGTATTTTAATTTATATATTTTTCGGTTTTGTTGCTCTAAATAAAATTCAAAAGAAAATCAAAAGCAGAGAACCCACTATCTGCTTTTATTTTTTGTTTTTTGATTTTTGTATATAAAAAATAAGACTATTTTTCCATATTTTGAAATTTGAAAAGATAACTTAATATCATTTATTAATAATTGGCGATTATTAATAAAGGTTGTGTTAAAGATGAGTAAGATGAAAGCTTTTGTGGTGAAAGCCCCTAAAGAATATAGTGTTGAATTAATTGATATACCAGAACCAGTTGATAATGAGGTTTTAGTTAAATTAGAAACTAGTGGTGTGTGTCACACAGATTTGCATATAGCAAATTTTGATTGACCTAGACAACCAAATTATCCAATGGTGCCAGGTCATGAAGGCATAGGAATTGTTACAAAAGTTGGGCCAAAATGCAGCAAAATAAAAGTTGGCGACAGAGTTGGCATTGGATATATGTTTAGTGCATGTGGTCAGTGCGAATATTGCATAAGTGGAAAAGAAATTTTATGTACTTCTAGAGTTGTAACTTCTTTAGTTAAGCCAGGAACTTTTGCTGAATATACAATTGGACATGAAGATTATGTTTTGCCTATACCAAGTAATTTAGATATTGTTGCAGGAGCGCCAATATTATGTGGCGGAGTAACTAGTTATAAAGCACTAAAGCAAGCTGAATTAAAAGTTGGTGATTATGTTGCTATTATTGGAATTGGTGGACTAGGTCATTTTGCAATAGCATATGCTAAAGCTATGGGGCTAAATATTATTGCTATAGATATTGACGATAAGAAATTAGAATCAGCTAAAACTGAAGGAGCGCACCATACATTTAATGCTAATGATTTATCATTAGTTCAAGAAATTAAAGAAATTACTAATGGCGGTGTGCATGCTGTAATTAATACATCAGTTTCTGCCGCTTCAGCAGTCTTAGCAATGTATATTTTACGTAGAGCAGGCAAGCAAGTATTAGTTGGTGTTCCACCAAAAGATGAAAATGGAAAAATAGAATTTCCTTTGTCAATTTTAGCCACAATTTCAGGCGAAAATCATATTCTTGGTTCTGTTGTTGGCACAAGGCAAGATACTAAAGAAGCACTAATTTTAGGTACAAAAGGCATAGTATCTAAAGTTGGGCAGGTAATTAACTTAGATGAAGTAAAAGATGTGTTTGAAAAGCTATCTAAAGGTGAGTTAATCGGCAGAGCTGTAATTGACTTTAGAAGCTATAAATAAGGATAATTAGTTAACTTAAAGCAATTTAAAAAGAGCAGACTTTGCTCTTTTAATTTGGTTTTTTAAACAACTAATACAAGCCTCTAAACATCATTTTTTCGGAATATATTTCTTAAATTTATAAACTCTTTACGCCTATTATTTAAAAAGATATATGGTATTTTAGTGCACTTTTTGAATTCATTGTATTCATCTACTTTTAAAGTATTATCTAACAAAACTAATATACCATTTTGATCATATGTAAATCTGTTATCATCAAATCAATCATGTACCTGCTTTGGTAAGTTTATTAGATTATTTTCATCATTAACTAAACTTAAAACACTTTGACATTCATTAGAGTTAATTATTTGCCTTGCAGAGGTTTTATGTTTTTGATAATTTTTAGAAATAAGCTCAGAAAGTCTATTTTTTATTGCTTTAACATCATAAATATGAGCATTTTCATAAGTATAGTAGTCTTCTTCAAAAACATTTATATCCATTCTTGAAGCGCTAGCTCTTTTACGTGTAATATCTTGATTAGCAAGCAACATTGCTCTACCTGTTGTGGATGTTTCTTTGATTAATTGATTTATAAATTCTTTTTGCGTCTTAAAATCCTCTTTTCTAATCGATGCTTCTTTTTCCAAATTTGAAGTTAGATCTAAAAGCATTTCATAAGGTTTATATTTTGGATTTGTTTTAATTAAGCCTATAAGATCATTAATATTAATTGGTTCATGAGCTAAAGCTGAATCATAATTCTCAATATTTGATTCATTGACATCAGTTATAAATGAATTTTTAAAATCAATATTATCTAGAAACATAATTAAGTTTTCCTTGTAAACTTCATTATCATTATTTAAATTTGTACAAATTATTTCAGCAGCTTTTGGGCTAGAAAATGAGCCACCTGCATTGTTGCCTTTAATAATAGAAATTATGTTCTTTAAGGTTGATTTATAGGTTTTTGAGTTAAATCATGAGTTAGTAATTTCTATCTCCTGAGGATTTAATTCATATAGCAAATTAGAGCTTCGACTAAGTCTAGGGTGCTGACTTATATTTAGTTCATTAAATAATGAACTACGTAATTTGAAATTACTATTTTGGCATTCAAATCATGATCTAGTTGTATACTGATCTATTATAAGATAGTCAAAGTTTATTTTTCAGTAAGCTAAATACATTATTTCATCAAAAGTATCAATATATAAGTCTATATAACCTTTTGCTTTAGCACTATTTGATTTTTTGTTATTCAAAGATTTAGTGGCAAAATTTAGTCTGTATTTTCTTATGCTTTTACTAAATTGCATTTTATAACCTGCCAAAAATACTTTCTAAAACTTCAACTGAAATTGAATTACCACATAAAAAAATCAATTTTTGCTCGCTGATTAAATTTCCTTCTTTTGCCTTAAAATAGTCTTTTTCGGTAAATCCCATATATAAAAATGCTTGTTTAGATGACATTAATTTAAGTTCATTTGTTTGGTTAAAATAAAACTTTAATCTAGCGTTTGCACCTGAAGCAGTTAATGTTGGTCCTAGTTTAGTTGGTAAATAAACATATGCTTCAGAGTTAAAGTTAGTGTAATCAAGTAGTTTGGTCTTAACAATTTGATTTTTTGTTTCACTAAAGTTATTATGAAAATATTGCAACAGATCATTGCAATTTTTCATTTCTGAATTATCGAAAACAATATTTTCTAATTTTTTAAATGATTTTACTGCCTGTGGGAAGTCAAAATCATTATTTGCTAAGTAAGAAACACAAAATACTCTTTCACGATTTTGCACAGAGCCATAGTCAACTGAGTTAACTACTTTTCACACTGATTTATAGCCTAATTCGCTTAAGGAAGCTATTCAATCTTGAAACTGATTTATGAATTTTTTAGATGCTAATGCTTTTACATTTTCTAAAAGCAGTACGTTAGGGAGTCTATCTTTATTGCTTTTTAAAATTCTTTCAACTTCATAAAGCAATCCTGATCTAGTTTGCTTTGTTATGCCTTTTTGATTCCCTTGCTGAGAAATATCTTGACAAGGAAAAGAATAAGTTAGAATATCAATGTCTTTAGGCAAAATTTGAATATCTTTGATATTCGTAAACGAGTGAAACTCGTGCCCCCCTATTTTCTATTTTAGATTTATCTCACTTTTTACTAAAATATTCATAATTTACAAAGCCAAAAAGATAAGGAAAAATTGAACGGAGCTTTTGTTCATTCATCCTTGTAAAATAGGCTTTATTGACTTCTTTTTTAGAATCAGCTGAAAAGGTAAATTTATTTAACAAATTAACCATTTCATCCTTGCTTAAGTCACTTTCAAGCAAAACACTATCGTAGTGTATTTTCATATAAGCAATAATTGCATCAATGTATCATTCACAAGCTCCTAAGCTTACAAAATTAACACTAAGTTCACTTTCAATATTTTTACAAGCTTTATATTGGCTTCCAATACCAGCAAATAATTCATAAATCTTAATATTTTTCATAGTTTAATTATTTTATCGCGCTTATGATTTTAATTAACTTCAGAACTTTAGTAGAGCCAATTTTTGACAACTAAATACATAAAAAATATATGGAAAATCATTCCATATTTTGCATAAATTGCTTCAAAAAGTTGTTATTAATTTAGGGAGCACATTTATAATGTGAAATAAATTATTTGCATAAAGAAAATATGGATGAAGTAGGTGGTTATGAAGAAGAATAAATTACTTAGCGTTTTGGCTTTAAGTTCAATTTTTGCAACTTCTGTAATTTCAGCTAGTTGTGAATTTGGTAATGGAAATGGAAATGTATTTTCAATAAATACAGTCAGCTCGCGTTATGAAGAAAAAATAGAAGAGCTTGAAAAAATCTTGCCTTCAGTTATTGAAAATCACAATTTTATTGAAAATGCTACTTCAGCCTCTGCTGTTTCAGCAGATTTTGCTGAAAATGTTAAGTTGGCTTTAGACAGTAATGATACTGATGTGCATACTAGCACAGCAGTTGATAAAACTAGCGCTAAAAATGCTGCTAATTTTCCTAAAGAACCTGTAAAACAGCCAGAGACAGAAATTACTAAATCAGATGAAATTAGTGGTGAAGTTAATATCAATAACGCAGCAAATGCCATCAATACATCTACAACCACACCTACAAGTGCTTCAACAACAGCTGAAAATAACACAAGCAGCACAAGTTCTATAAATTATTCAAGCAATGCAAGTGAACTACCAACTTCAACTTCAGTTGCAACAGAATCTGCAATTAAATACCCTGTGCAATATGATGAGCCTTTTGAAGAAAGAGCGCTTTCAAAAGAACAAGTTCATAAATTACTTTTAGACAAAAATGAAATGAAAGCTTGAAACTATTATTCACATCCTAAGTATGCTCTTAACATGCAAAATGTTACCGTTATGGGCAATGGCTCTGAGAAAAAACAACTTTCTTTAATAGATAATGAAACTAAGCAAGTTGTTGAAGGTGTTAAATGATATCAAAAGACTTCATATCCTGAAGATTTAGTTTTTGATGCAAATCAGGACAATGATAAAACATATTTAACACTTGACGAAAAAGGCTATATTTCAGGTAAAAAACACACAAACAGCCAATGAAATGCTGAAGTATGAGCCGAATATAAAGGCAATTTATATAGAGCAATTGTTTCTGTTGGAAATGAAGATGAAGACAGAAAATTAAAAGAAGAAAAAGAAGCTAGAGAAGCAGCTAAAAAATAGTAGCTGAGTGAAAAAGATCTATCTACATTAGAAAAAATAATTAAAGCACACGAGTGATTAACTGCTAATGTTACATATGTTGATACTGGTGATATTTGAAAAGATCAATCAGCTCATTCGGCACTTATTGAAAAAAATGCAATATGTACTGGATATGCAAATGGATTCAACATGCTAATGCATGAAATGAAAATTTTAAGCATAATGATGACTGGAAATATAGCTAGTTGAAGAAGTGTAAAACATGCTTGAAACTTAGTTGAAATTGAAGGCAAATGATATCATGTTGATACAACATCTGACAGGGTTGATTTGACTAAAGGCAAAGCAATAGATAGAGTTGACAAACACAAAGTCACATACAATTACTTCTTAATGCATGATGATGATTTTTCATATGCTAAAGGCTTTTACAACCACTACAAAGACAGAATGGGCAATCGTTTTAGAAATCACAAAAATGCAAGTTATGTTTCTAATGTTGATGAAGCAATGGCATTATTTGACCAAAAATTTGAAAAAGCAAGTGACTTTAGTGACTCGAATTGACTAGATGTTTATGCGCTACCACATAATTTAGAGAATTTATCACGCAAATTAGAAGAGCGTGGAGTAAGAATCGATAAATATCACGAGTCTCCTATTTCATGAGTAAGTTATAAAAAAATAAGATACGCATTCAAGGACTTTAGCAATAATTTCCAACTTAAAGAAATTAGTGCATCAGTAAGCCAAAATAGTAATTTAGGCAAAACATTTGGCAAATATTCACTAAAAGTTACATTAAATCCAAATGAAGTATCTTTAGATAAAGGAAACTTTATTGTAACAAATGCAATGGTTAACAATGTTGAAAAAGTTAGTGATGGCTATATTGTTTACCTAGATCACTTTACAAAATATGAAAAAACTAAAGTTAAACTAGATATTAAAAAATATGGTCATAAATTTAATATTACTGGCACAAATGAATTTGAATTTGATGTTCAAAAACATCAAACACCAGAAGCTAAAATAATTTCATTAAGCGATAATTCAATTAAGCTAACTAATGTTTCATCAGGTATGGAATCCCGTAATAATTTTGGTGAGTGAAAAAATATTACAAACGATAACTTTGAAATAAATAATGTTGTGCTCGGTTCAATCTCGGTTCGTCATAAACACAGTGCCAATATGTATGAATCAGATATTCAAGTTATTCCACTTTTAAAAGGTAATGACAACGATCTTAGAAACAAAGTTAGGGTTCATAACAGAGTAATTGTTGGTGTTGATAACTCAATGGAATTTCGTTTAGAAAATCAAGGTAGCTGAACAAAAATAACAACTAGAAAGCTTTCTAATTTAGCTAGTGGTACTTACCAAATAAGAACAATTGCAAATGAAAACACATTAGCTTCAGAAGCAATTACAGTTACAATCAACTAAAGTAGAAAATAAAAACTCCAATGGCGGAGTTTTCTTTTTTACTTGTTTGATAGTGGTTTATGAACTGTTTAATAATTTAGTTTCAATATGGTGTATAAAGCTATTTCATTGCCATTGCTTTTTTACACATTTCGCATTGTTTATTATTTTCGCAACAAAACGTCGGACAATTTTGAGCTTTACATTCAGGTTCAGTCATTCCACATTTTAGGCCAGAATTCGTGCAAAAATTACTATGCTCTTTTACTTTTTTCACATTTCATTCACTTATATTTTGATTAAATTCAGATGCACCATAGAACATTGATTGCATATTTTCCACATTAGATGTATCTCATTTATCTAATGGACTATTGAATTTTTTAGCATTAAAAAATGTTGCTGACATATCTGTGACATTTAAGGTTTTTCAATTTGACAAGTCCTGATTAAAGTTTTCGGCATCAATAAATGTTTCTGATAAATTTGTAATATTTGACGTATCTCAGCTTTCAATTCCTAGTACTTTGTCACTTTTTAATCCTTTAAACGTTTTTTCTAAACTAGTTACTACTGACGGCAATTCTTTTGGTACTTGCTTAACATTTTTAGGCATAACAGGTACTCTAATGCTTCCTTTGTAATCATGGAAGCCAATTTTAGTGATAACAGCAGCATCTATGTTAGATAAATCTCAACTATCTGCGCTAACTTCTTTACCATTTTTGTCAATGTATTTGGTAGGAACAGTCCCCCCCCTGGCAAAGCCAATTTCTAATTTAATTTCATCTTTATCTTCAACTTTAACAACAAATTCTTTATTGTCGCTATTACCTTGAACACCGTTAGATCCTGAACCACTACTGCCACTATTAGCACCGTTTTTTAAATATGTCGTAATGTAAGTTTTTTTCAAGTCTTCATCAATAGTAATCTTGCTATCTTCTCTATTAACTTTTTTCACTAGGCTATCAAAAATTTCACCAAATGTCATAAGGTTGTGCATTTTATTTTTAAATGAATTATTCCATGTTGTTTTTACTAGTTCAGTTGTTTTCTTGTTATATTCATCTTGTTCACTATTTGTTCTAGATCTATATTCAAGCTTTATTTCTCCTGAAAAATCATCTTTATTTTTAGAAGTTATTGTTGAACCTTCTTTAGAGATGTTTTCAACAGTTAAAGACTGTAAGGCCTGTTCACCTAAGCCGGGATTTTCTTTCTTAACTAAATCTAATAATTGCTTTTCAGTAGGTAAATCATTTTCTGTAATTATTAAGCCTAAACTTGCTTTATTAATAAGAGAACTAAGATCCACTGGTTCAGATTTCATTAATGGTGGATGACTTTTAGTCATATCGCCATCATCTATCATTAAATCATTCATATCTTTAGGATTTTTGATAGCGCCAAAATTATTATTAATCATAAGTGGTTTTTTATTTTTTTGATGCAAAGCGATTGGAACTGCAATAGCAGTTGCTAGCAGTGCAGTACCAATTACTGATGAAAGGGCAATAGTAAGTTTTTTCTTCATTTTTACATGTCCTTCTAATTATTAAAATATTCATGCAGTATTATAAATAAGGAGTTTTAGTCAAAAAGCATAATGACAAAAATATCACAATAAAATTGTGGTATTTTTGCAATATTTACGTTTTTAAACTAAATTTTTTTAGAAATAATTTCATATTCATTCCATACCAAAGGATAACTTCGAATATAGTGTATGATTTTTAAAATAAATTGTTGCATTTTGCCCTAAAAAATGGGCAAAATTTTTGCAACCTATACTTAGTAGCATTTTGAATAATACTAATTCTTAGGGGTTATATGAGTTCTAACAACTTTGTTTTATCATACAAAAATTTAACTTCTGAACAACAAAAAATGATTGATTTAGTCAGAGAAGGTAAAAATGTTTTGGTAGATGCGTGCATAGGCAGCGGTAAAACAACTGCAATACAAGCATTATGTAATGAGTTGTCCATAACAAAGAAAATTTTGTATTTAACATACAATAAATTATTGAAACTAGATGCCAAAAACAAAATTAGGAATAAAAATGTTACCACAACAAATTATCATGGCTTTGCATACGGAATACTTATAAGAAACAATATAAAGACATCAGGTAACGATGCTATAAAAGACTATCTTGAAACTGATATTGTTCCAGGAAATTACGACATTTTAGTTCTTGATGAATATCAAGACATTAACACTGAGATTAGTGATTTGTTGACAAGAATCAAGGAGCATAATCCAAATATACAAATTGTGGCTGTTGGAGATATGGATCAGAAAATATATGACTCAACAACTTTAAAGGCAGATGAATTCATAAATAACTTTTTGGTAAATTATGAAAAGATTAGCTTTACTCAATCATTTAGAATGCCTAAAGAGCATGGAGCAATGCTTGGTAGAGTTTGAAATAAAAATATTGTAGGTGTGAATGAAAATTGTGAAATAGAATATAAAAATAAAGATGAAATTATTCAATTTTTATCAACTCAGGATCCTAAGGATATTTTGTGCTTAGGAAGTAGAAGAGGATTAATTACTGAAGTTCTTAATGAATTAGAAAATAATTATCCAGAAAAGTTCAATAAAAAACTGTATATGCTAGCATACGAGATGAAGAAAAAATGGTTGAGCCAAAAAAAGATTCAGCCATTTTTACAACATTTGATAGCTCTAAAGGCTTAGAAAGACCAATTTGTGTTGTTTTTGACTGATCATACTGATATTATGGATGAAGGCTTCAACAATATGATACCAACCCAACAATTATTAAAAATATTTTTGCTGTTGCAGCAAGCAGAGGCAAAAGAAAAATTATTTTCCTTAACGAATATTATGACTTATTAAATGAACACGAACTTAAAAATGATCTAACTATTGAGGAACAACTTGTACGCTGATATAGAATTTCAGACATGTTTGAACATAAATTTAGTGAGCACTTAACTGATGTGTATAACTGTTTAGAAGTTGATTTAATTGATATCAGAGATAACTCAACAATTAATATAAAACAAAATGATTATTTGATAGATCTAAGTCCGTGCATTGGTATTTATCAGGAAGCATCATATTTTAATTCATATAATATAAAAAAAGAAATTGAATTTCAATTAATCAAAGGATCGAAATGAGAAGAAATCTATAAAAAAGATTTTGTTGTGCAAAGAGATACAGTGAATGATTTGATTTTGTTTTTAACTGCAATGGAAACAAATCAGATGCGATATATAAAACAAGCAGCGACTGATTTTGTTAATGAACATGAAAAGAAACTTATACATAATAGAATTAGTACGATGTTGGGTAGAAATGAAATAGTTCAAGAAGGATGCGGATTAGTATTTAGAAATCATCTAAATAACTATGAGATGCGTATATTTGGCCTTGCAGATGTAGTAAAAGATGACACTGTTTATGAACTAAAATTTGTGAATGAATTATCACAAAATAATTTTTTACAAACAGCAATGTATATGTTTGCACTTAATTTAGACAAAGGTATTCTTTGAAATGTTAAAAATAATACAGCTTACAACATAAAAATAAAAGACAAGAATGACTTTGCAAACAAAGTGGCCTTAGCTATATCAAAAGGCAATTTTAAAATAGATATTAACAATATAAACTATGATGCGCCATGAATTAAAAATGATTATAAAAAAGGTGAATACGGTGAGACTATAACCGAGGACAGTAATATTGCAGTAATTGATGTTGAAACTAATTTTTTCAATGAAGTTGTGTCGATAGGAGTTGCTATAGCAGATAAAAACAACTTCAAGTTAGTTGACCAAAATTACTGATTAATAGGTGAACGAGAACAATCGCCATCAATGTACAGCAATGTTTACCACATTCCAGAATTAGAGAAATATGGAATAAAAGATTATGTGGTTAATACATATGAAGAAGCAGTTGGAAAACTTATTGAATTTTTAGATTATTACAATATATCAGACTTATTTTCATATACTAAATATGATTACAACCATTTACCTGAATTGCATAATTTATACAAGTGATTTGACATTAGTATACCCGCTAGAAATGTTAACACTAATGATTTTATACCTAAAAATTCCCCAACACATAAAAGCGGAGCACTAATAAGAAATTGAGGAGTTGAGCCAACATATAGACTACTATCAGGAAATAATCAATATAGTGAAGTACATAATGCATTGCTTGATGCTATAGATGAACTTAAGATTATGCAAATGCTTGAGCTAACACACGAGGGATTTGTAACTAATAGTCGAATTAAAAGAATAACTAAAAATGATGAATCTGCCTATAAAATTGCATATGATAAAAATTTATACAAATTAGAATTACCTGTTTTTGACTACAACAATAACTATCAAGCCAGCAATAGCACTCAAATATCAGAAGTGCATGATGAATATGTAGCCAGTGAAAAACACATTTTTGTTGAATCAAATTATGTTATAGCCAAAAATTCATCCAAAACAGAATATCGTTTTGATAACTATGTTCAACAGAATGATAACAAGCAGATTTCACTTAACGTTACTGAAAAAAACAATCCATATACTAATCAGATTTTAACTGAGAAAAACTTAATGTTATCTGAAGATATTGTCAGATCTGAAAATAAACATAAACCAGCATCTCAAGCAGATTTGAATTCTAGGAAATCTATCAAAGAATCTTTAAAAAAAAGAAAAAAAGAAAATTCACAAAGTGATGTGAATAACATATTTTATTACTGTTGCACTAGTGATTTTATCAGTAGTTTTAATAGCGAAATTTATTAGATAAACTAAAGCAAAATTAATTTGATACCTTTTTAATAAGGTAAGAATTTTAATAACACAAATTAAAATAAAAAATTAAACAGTGATTTTTACTTTTGCTTAATTTTTTTCAGTTTTTCTTGCAATACTTCAATTAATTTTTTGTATTCAAAATATTCATCATTTTCTTTAGTTAACCTTTCACCTGCTTCTTTTCTTTTGTTTATATATTCATTTAGTTTTGATTCATTATCCTCTTTATTTTTCTCTAGATTGCTAATTTCTTTATCAATGTTCTCTTTTACTATAACTGCATCTCGAAAACTACCAAAGAGTCTTTTTTCTAATTCTGCAAGCATTTTTTCTAAATCATCAACTGATTTCTCTTTTATTTCATTTTTTTCAGAAGATGCTTCATTAACAGAATTTATCTTTTTTTCTTTTTCTTCGATTATTTCCTTAATTTTATATATTTCTATAACTTTTGTATCTGTTTTATAGGTATTATGGTCAGAAGTAATGAAATCAAAACCTAGATTTTCTCAAAACTTAGTGTTATTGTATCAAGAATCACTTTTTGATTCTGACTTAGCATCTAATTTTGACTTTTCAGATTTCTTTTTGTCATCTTTTTGTTTGCTTTCTTCATCAAAACCAATAAAATCAAAGTTTAGATCTTCTCAAAATTTAGTGTTTAAAAACCAATAATTATTCTTAGATTGCTGATTTATAGCACTATTGGTAGAAGTCATATTCGAAGTGTTAATAGCACTTTTTGAAATGAATCCATTAATATCGCTTATTGAAGATTCAGTATTAGGAAATTTCTCTACTTTTTCAGTATCATCTTTTAGCTCAATATTTTTAGGATCGCCAAAAGAATTTATAGGATCATTAAGCTTTTCTAATCTAGATTTATCTAGATTATTTGTGGGGGATGCAAATACAACAGATGTTATTATAGCTGCAACTACATATACAGCTGCAAATGGTGTTAAAATTTTAAATTTTTTGTTCATATTGTTGATATATACCTTTATAATGTTCAACATCTTAACATATTTTTTCAGAAAATCCCAAAAAATAAATAAGAATTTCCTTATAAGTCTGAAAAATAGTCACATTTAGCAAAAATAAGTAGGCTGAAAAATAAAAATTCAGGTACAAACCTGAACTTTAAATCATGAAAAGGATTATTATTTCTCAATATGCTTATAAATATCATCTAAAGCATTAAGAGCGACCTCAAACATCTGTGAAAATTCTAGCAGTCTTTCATCGCTAGTCATTGATTTTCCAGTTACTATATTTTCAGAAACACTTAGTAATGCAGCAGATTTTTTATTACATCTTTTAGCAGTTGTAAAGAGACCAAAGCATTCATTATCAACTGTTTGACATTTAGTTTTCCTTATTGTCTCTTCTAAAGGTCTTAGACTATAAAACACATCAGTTGTATGACAAGCAACATCAAGCACATTTATTTTTTTCTTTTTAGCAGACTTTTTTAATAATTTAACTATATCTTTATCAGGATAAGCATTATGAGTTTTTTCACCTGTCATTAGTGACACAAAACCTAAGCCATCAGCATATGCTCTTTTTACTAAAACTGGCTGTTTAGTGTCTAATCAGTCAACATATGAGCCAGTTGAACCTAGTCTTATAATAACATCTACATCATATTCAGTAAACAATTCATAGGCATAGATTCCCATGCTAGCTACACCCATACCGCTAGCTCCTATAGTAACTAATTTGCCCTTATATTCACCAGTGTAAAAATAAATATTTCTTACAGAAGAAACTAATTTAGGATTAGTTAAAAACTTTTTAGCCATATATTCAGCTCTTAAGGGATCACCTGGCATTAAAACTATTTTAGCAATTTCTCCTTTATTACAACTTAAATGTGGTGTTGGCATAATACCTCCTATGAATTTTAAAAACATTCATTTTTATTATAGCATAAGCATATTTTGCTAATAATTTGCAATAGTAAACAAACTAAAGTGTAAAGCAATAAAAATATTTAAAAATGAGCTTGGAATCGGAAAATTAGAAGCCAAATAAATGGTAAAATTTAAAAATAATTATGTCTAATAAGAAAAAAGTAATTTTAGGAATGTCAGGCGGAGTTGATTCGTCTGTTTGTGCATATTTATTGCTTAAACAAGGCTATGAGGTTGAAGGCCTTTTTATGCGTAACTGAGACTCAATGCTTAATAATGATTTTCTAGGTAATGAAAATATTTCACAAGATATATGTCCACAAGAGCAAGACTATCAAGATGCTTTAGAAGTTGCGAATAAATTAGGAATTAAGCTTCACAGAGTTGATTTTGTGAATGAATACTGAAATGATGTTTTTAAAACATTTATTTCTGAATATGAAGCTGGAAGAACTCCAAATCCAGATATTTTGTGTAACAAATATATTAAGTTTAAGGCTTTTAGTGACTATGCATTTAATAATCTTGGAGCCGACTATATTGCTATGGGTCATTATGCTAAAGTTACTGATGGCAGGCTTTATCGGGCCAAAGACCAGAATAAAGATCAAACATATTTTTTAGCGCAATTAAGTCATGAACAATTAAAAAGAGTGCTTATGCCTTTAGCTGAATTTAGCTCAAAAGAGGAAGTAAGAAAAATAGCACAAGAGCAAGACTTGATAACTGCTAGCAAAAAAGATTCAACCGGTATATGTTTTATAGGTGAGCGTAAATTTACAAAGTTTTTGCAAAATTATATTCCAATGCAACCCGGAGATATTGTTGACATAAGAACTAATAAAAAACTTGGTAAACATGAAGGATGTTTCTATTACACAATTGGCCAAAGAAAAGGACTTAATTTAGGCGGACAAGCTGAGCCATATTATGTTTGTGGACACGATGTAAAGAAAAATATTTTATATGTCGCCCCTAGCAGTGATTTAAGTTATTTAACTTCTGATGCGCTATTAGCAACAGGGCTTACTCTTAATCATGATGACTTTGATCATAATAATTTAAGTGCTAAATTTAGATACAGGCAACAAGATATTCCAGTAACAATTGAATTATTGCCTAATAACACTATAAAAGTGTATTATCCGTCAGAATCACAAGCTGTTACACCGGGCCAACAAGTAGTGCTTTATGAAGGCCAAAAATGTCTTGGTGGAGCAGTTATTGAGAAAATTTATTATAAAGGCAGCGAAAAAACTTATTTATAAGGTGGTATTTATGAAAAAATTAACATCGACTGAGATAAGACAGAAGTGATTAGATTTTTTTGAATCAAAAAATCACTTAGTTATTGAAAGCAAGTCATTAATTCCTGTTAATGATTCATCACTATTATGAATTAATTCAGGTGTTGCAACTTTGAAAAATTACTTTTCGGGTAAAAAAGTACCACCTGCATTTAGACTTACTAATAGTCAAAAAGCAATAAGAACTAATGATATAGAAAATGTAGGTGTAACCAGCAGACACCACACCTTTTTTGAAATGCTTGGCAATTTTTCAATTGGCAACTATTTTAAAAAAGAAGCCATTGCATATGCGAAAGAATTTTTAGTAAATGTCTTAGAAATGGACTTTGAAAAATTATACTTTACATACTATGAAGAAGACTTAGAAGCTAAAAATTATTGACTAGAAAATGGTGTTGATGAATCACATTTAATTAGTGGCACAAGAGACACTAACTTTTGAGATTTAGGATCTGGCCCATGTGGACCATGTACTGAAATTTTTTATGACCGTGGCGAAAAATATGACCGTCGTGGGCTTGATTTATTAAAAAACGATATAGAAAACGACAGATATATTGAGATCTGAAATATAGTCTTTTCACAATTCAATAATGATGGCGAAGGTAATTACACTGAATTAAAGCAAAAAAACATCGATACTGGTGCTGGCTTAGAAAGATTAGCAAGTATTATGCAAGATGTACCTACTAACTACGATTCTGATTTATTTATTAACATTATTAGAGAAATAGAAAAATACTCACCATACAAATATGTAATTGAAAACTATTTTGCTAAGGACGAACATCAAGGTGAAATTAACACTAATTTTAAGATTATTGCCGACCATATTAGAACAGTAGTTAATGCAATAGCTGATGGCGCAAAAGTTTCTAATGTTGGACGCGGCTATATAATTAGAAGACTTTTAAGAAGGTCATACTACAAAGGTATGCAATTGGGCATAAAAGACTTATTTTTACATAAATTAGTTAAAGTAGTAAAAGATTCATTGCCTTATGAATATAACGAAAAAGATGTTATTGATGCCATTAAAGAAGAAGAGTTATTGTTTAGTAAAACAATTGAAAAAGGCAAGATACTACTAGAGTCATTTTTAGATAATGAAAATAAAGTTTTTGATGGTGCAGTTGCCTTTAATTTATTAGAAACATACGGCTTTCCTATTGAATTAACAGCTGAAATTTTGCATCAAAAAGGCATAAGTGTTGATATGGATGCTTTTGAATTAGCTAAAGAAAAGCATGCTTTAGCTTCAAAAGGTGGCAAGGCTACTGGAATGGATAAAGTTATTAATTCTTTAGCATTAATTGATAAAAAAATGGACAACTTTGTTGGTTATTCTGAGCTAAGTGCTAATTCTAAAGTACTTAAACTTTTTGATGAAGAAAATGAAGTAGAAGGCTTTGAAACAGGCGGATATGTACTTTTAGAAACTACTCCATTTTATGCAACTAGTGGTGGTCAAAGACATGACAAAGGTTTTATAATTCAAGGTGAAAACAAGATCAAAATAATAGATGTTTTCAAAGATAAATTTGGTAATCACATTCATTTTGTAGAAGGTAAAATGAATAATCATGAACCAGTTTCTTCATTTGTTGATCCTAATATAAGAATTGGCTTAGAAAGAAACCACTCAGGAACACACTTATTATTCTGTGCTTTAAGAAATGTCTTAGGTTCTCACATTGAGCAATTAGGTTCAGATAATAATGAAGAAAGACTAACATTCGACTTTCCAGCAGATGAAAAACCTAGTGACGAACAAATTAAAGCTGTTGAAGATTTAGTAAGAAGTTACATTACAAAATCTATTGATCGTGAATATATCACAACTACAGTTGATAAAGCCAGAGAAATGGGCGCAATTATGACCTTGGAAGAAGGCGAATATATGGATCCTAGAGCAATTAGAGTTGTTCGTTTTGGTGATATCACTAGTGACCTATGTGGTGGAACTCACTTAAGCAACACTTCTAAATTGGAAAGCTTTAAGATTACTAATGTTGAGAAAAAGCAAGCAGGTGTATTTAGAATTAGAGCTATAAGCTCAAGCAAATTAGTTAATGAATACTTAAGTAAAGTTAATAAAAAACTTAATGAAGAATTAGCAACAATTATTAAGAAAATTAAAGAACTTAAGAGTGACTATGTAGCTCCTGCAATTAACGAAAATGAACCAGATATTGAAACATTAAATGCATCAATTAATAAAAGAATTGATGAGCTAAGAGAAGTTTATAAACAATTATTAAAAGAAAGCTCAAATCTTGAATTTGACTATGAAACAGTCAAATTCGACAAAATCAAAGATTATGATGTTTATATTAATTTAGATGTTGATGCTTCAGCAGTTAAATTAATTGCTGCATCAATAAGAGATAAGTTCCAATTAGGCAAAACAGTAGCAATAATAGGATCAAAGAATGAAAATGAATTATTATTAGCTATTGCAACTAGAGCAATTGATGCTAATAAAATGTTTAAAAAACTAGCTTCAGAACTTAATGGCCGCGGCGGTGGTGCGCCAATATTAGCTATGGGCAAGATGAATTATTCTGAAGATATTGAAAGTTTAATTAAGGACTATTTACCCGATGCGTAAACTTTCATTTGATCTAGGAACTAAAACATGTGGCTTTGCTATTAGCGACATATTAGAAATAAGTGCTAATGCCTTAGAAACAATAAGATTTGTTGAAAATGATTTTAATGCTGTAATAGTCAAAGTCAAAGAAATAATAAAAATGTATCAAAACTCAATTGATGCTTTTGTTTTAGGCTATCCTCTTAGAAGTAACGGGTCAAAAAGCGAAAGAACTATGATGGTTGATAATTTTGCTATTCTTTTAGCAAATGAATTTCCAGGTATTAATATTTACTTAGTAGATGAATATGGTTCAACAATTAAGGCGCAGAGAATTTTAAAAGATGCTAAGTTATCAAATAAAAAGACAAAAAGCAAAAAAGATACTGTCAGCGCTGTTATCATATTAAATGATTTCTTACAATATGGGGGTCAAAAATATGAGCTTTAAGGAAAAGTTAGTCCAAAATGGATCTCCAACTTCTTTAGGCTGGGGTTTAATCGCTTCAGCAATAATAGCGTCTTTGATAGGCATAATAACATCAATTATTGTTTTTGTAAGAGTATTTAAAATTAAAAAACAATTTAATAAAGCTCAAGAAGAAAATGCTAAAAATGCAATAATGAAAATTAAAGGCTCTGAGTTGGATGCTAAAGATGAATTTATTAATAAAGCATTTAGCACAAATATTGATGAACTCGATATGCTTCATATAGTTAAGTCTGTTTATTTAAATTATGCGCAAAATGTCTTAATTGATGGGCTTAATTTAGAAAATTTATATCTTACTCTTAAAACTATGACCTTAGCAAACATAGAAATTGATCCTAGGGCAATTAGTTCCAAAACTTGAAATGAAGCAGTGCTTAAATATAAGGACAAAATAACCGAAAAACCTTGTTTTATAGTCTCTGAAGACAAAAAGTATAATTTAATTATTAGTGCTAATGATAATACTAGCAATGCCGAGATTTTTAACAAACTATATCCAAAATTAACATTTGGTGGCCTTTTAATGGTTATTCAGAATCCTATTATTAAAAGTGATTTAAAAGATTTAAAAAGAGATCTAAAGATCAAAAACATTCGTTTTGAAGCCTCTAAAAATAAAGCATTATTTTTATACATTGTTAAGTCTGAAGAAGATAAATCACCATATTTACAATAAAATCATAAAATAGTTTGACCAGTGTCGGACTATTTTTTACTTATTTATCTTGGCAATTAAAAAATAAATTGATAATATTAGCCAGGACAGAAATTTTAGGATAAAACAATTATAATTAATCTTTTTCATATTAATGTATATGAAAAAGTATTCAGCGTTAATAAAAAAAGTTTATTTTAAAAAATTAATGGCTATAATGGTAGTGAAGTCAATATAGCAATTATATTGCTATATTCACAAAACCAAACTTGCTAAATTCAAACAATAATGATCTTGGAGATCTAAATATGTCATATGTTAAGCCAGAGAAGAAATTAAAACTGCTATTAAGGACAATTGCATCTGCATTGCCACTATCTTTTACTTTATCATGTACAAATGTTGTAAAAAAGCCTGATTTTAAGATAATTACTGATCAAACAGATCCTTCAGGCACAAATAATAAAACCCCTGCACAGCCTAAATTAGATGATAATAAAAAAATTGATGAAAATAGCGATAATGAAGCCAAAATTCCTATAAAACAGGCAGACAAGCATTTTTTAGATCTTAATCAATTAAAGATGATTACCCCACGTGAAATTCACCAGAAAACTAAAACATATAATGAAGCAAAATCAAATTTTGAAAAGTATTTATTAGACAGTGCAACTGATTATGTAGCTGAAAATAAATATGATTATAGTACAAGAGATAATGATAGTAAATACTTTGAGCACGTAAAACCACTAGGCGAATATGGAAATATTGGTAACTCTAAAGAGCAAAGGACTAAGTTTTATAATCCAAGAGTTCCACTATGACACAATTTAGAACAAAAATATTTAGAAAAATTTAGTGAAAGCGATGTTAATGGCTTAACTGCTGAATCAATTGATATTAATGAAATAATAAAAACCAATCCATTTGGATTTTTACCATCAAATTTAAGTCAGCTTTTCTACTATGCTAATTTTAAGTCTTTAGGAAATCTATTTAATATTAATGGTACCAAAAATGTTAAAGCAACTTTTGATGATGTTAAAGGTCAATTTGACATTTTAATTTTTGACAGCAACAATAATAAACATTATTTCCAAATAAAAAATGATGGGAAAATAAATACTTCACTTAAAAAGAATGCTGATTTTTTCCAATACATTAGTGACCGCAGTTTTGAGCTAAATGTTAATCAAAAAGTATGAGTTGATGAGTTTGTCGAAAGCACAAGGCAATGAAGCAAAAGGCTAAATTTTGCTCGTCATTCAGGAACCGCTTGAGTTATTGATCGTGTTAAAACTACTAACACAGACTATTATGAATTATTGATTGCTACTAATATTCACGTTTTTAGCTTGCGTAATACATTTGATAAGTCCTTGCATATGAAAGATTTAAAGGACACTTCATTTGATGGCAGATGAAAAGAGTTTCCACCTGGATTTTATGATGGAAAAAATGCAACTGATACTAGCGACAATAGAAACAAAAGTGAATATTTTAGAGCTAACAGAGTACAAGAATCAATTATTGGTGATGACTTCGGAATCTTTGAATTAAGTAAGTTTAAATATATGAATGACAACAATAAATATGTTCAGGCTTTCGATGCATATAAACAATACCTAGATGCACCTTATTATATACCTAGATATAAAACAGAAGCATATATAAAAGGTGAAAAGGCAGATCTTGATAATGTACCAAGTAACTACACAAATTTTGTTACTAAAAACTCTGGTGGCGACTTTTTAACTCTTAAATTTAAAATCAAAAAAGATAAACTAAAAGACGTATTACCTAAACTTAATGAAGTTATTGATACAGAAGTTGAAAAAGACTGATATATAAACTTTAATAAGGATAAGTTTAGTCCACTTAAAACTCAATTCTATGCTGGTTATTCTAGATTTTGAAATCCTTTTGTTAAAGATTCACCTGCTCAATTCAGAGGTATAAAATCAACAGGCGGATTAATTTCAACACAAAGAAGAATTATTGATGAGCATATATTTAGAGATGTTTGACTAAAATATGATGCTAAATTAAATAAAGAATATAACTCATTAAATGATCGTTATAAAAAATATGAAAAAGCATTTATAGACAAAGAACACGGTATGCCATTAACAATTGTTGATCAGTTTTCAACGCTATATACAAATATCCCTTTCGGAGAGCTTAACTTAGAAGAAGGTGCATCAGGCTCAATGGTGATTGATTCATCATTTAACGTAATTGGTATTTTAAATACTTCTGTTGAAGATATTCCTATTGGGCAAAAAACATTATTACCGCTTCCTGGTACAGACTTTCAAAGAGTTATTCGTAGAAGAACTAATGGAGTAATACTTTTCCAGAGTCTAAGTGATGATTATGTTAATACAAAAGATAACAAGCCACCATTTATTTTTGATGGATTAATTGACAAGCTTAAAGCTGATAAGTTGCAAACAGTTAAATTAAACCCTAATAGTAAATAATTAAGAATGTGCTATAAGCACATTTTTATTTACTTCTTCAGTTTTTTAGCATTAAAAGGCTGTTTTATAGGATTTTTAGCAAATTTCATTATGTCTAACAAGACAAGTATTTTGCTTTGTGCTAAATTTTTTTAATAAAATAAAGTTGTGAGTAAACAATATTTAAGGACTATATGAAAAAACTAATTGTAAATAACCGGTGCTAATTCTGGCATCGGACTAGCTACAGCAAAATTATTTGCTTCTAAAGACTATCCTATGCTTTTAATTGATAAAAATATTGATGTTTTAGAAACAATAGATTTCAAAAACTGTTTAATTAAAAATGTTGATGTAAGAGATTTTAATAGTCTTAATCAAGCTATTATCGAGGCGCAAAATGAATTTGGTACAGTTGATTTAATGCTTAATAATGCCGGCATTATGCCACTAGATAAGTATTACGAGCAATCATTGCAAGATAAATATGACATTATAGACACCAATATAAAAGGTGTAATTAATGGTATGGATGCCGTGCTTCCATCAATGATTAAAGAAAACAGTGGAACAGTAATTAATATAAGTAGCACGGCAGGCAGATTCACTTATGACGATCACTCAGTTTATAATGGCTCAAAATTTGCAGTTAATGCTATAACTCAGCAAGCTAGAAGAGAACTAGCACATACTAACATTAGGTTTTCATTAATAGAACCTGCTATTGTAAATACAAACTTATTAAGCACAGTTAAAAATCAAAAAATTAAAGATGAATACTTGCAATTCCAAAGAAGTATTGATAATGGTTTAAAGCCTGAAACAATAGCTCAAACTATTTTATATATTTATGAATTGCCACAGGATGTGACTATTAAAGAAATTTTAATTTCACACACAAACGAATCTGAGGTTTAGGTTTTTTATTTTTCATTATATCATAGTGCCAAATCACCTACAAAATAGTGGTATACGTAAATTTCTATAAAAAATGTAGGCTCAGAAACATGCAATTATTTCTTTTTTAATAAAAAAGTTTTAGTGTAATGCTATATTTCTAACAATTCCGCAGGGTCTTAAACATATTTCAACACCTTGCGCTTTTTTCATTTTGTATCATTTATTACTTCAACTTTGTAACTTCTCAAATATTCTATAATCTGTCTGAATGAGTAGTTTTGATGAAGATTTAGTTTTATTAAATTGTTCTTAACTTTTGTCGCAATTATTAGTGACAAGTAGTTTAGAAACTCTGTTGTGTAAACTTTCATTTCTGAATGAATTATTGATTTTAATAGTTCCAAAATATTTTTATAAAAGTTGAACAATTCTTCAATTTCTTATCTTTGATCATATGGTGTGTATAGATCCTTTAATGAAAGGTCAACATTGGATTCGAAAACAATGATTCCAAAAAATTTATTATTTTTATTGAATTCATCAATGTTAAATGCATTTCTTTTAGATGCTTTTGATAGTTTTCAACACTTTCTTTGCCAGCTATTTCTAAGTCTTTAAATAGATAAAAAATTTTCATCTATTTACTTTTCAGACCCTAGTAATTGCTTATCTTTAATTTTTACAGGAGCTAAGTTTTCATCAAGTTTTTCTGCTCTAATTAATGTTGTATTTCTCTTTAATGGCAAAAGATACTTAACATTTTTATTCTGTTCTAAAAGCCCTGTAATTGCTTTAGTTCTAAAACCTTTATCGGCCACTAATATTTCCCCAGTGCTAGGCACATTTTCCAAAAAGTCCTCAAAAATAGTCGAATTCAGCATATTTCCTCGGCGTGGTCTGTGATAAATTGGCTCTTTAGTATATAAGTCACAAGTGTGAAGTAAGGTAAAATCTTTGCTACTTTTAACCTTGCCTTTTCTTGATCATTGAGAAAAAGTTACATCATCTGAAATATAAGATTTAAGTGTGCCATAAATAATTTGCACTCTACCTTTGAACTCATTTATTCTATCTAACATTGTTGTATATAAATAAAAAGAATCGCTAAATTTTGTTATTTTTAGACAATAATAATTGAACAATGCTTTCAAAAAAACAAAAGAGATTGGAATCTTTTGTTCCTATAGTATATTAACTTGCAGAATAATAAGTTTGATTTCTTTGTTGTTCATCTTTGCCATAATTATTTATAGCTTCACCGGTTTTTTTAAGAATTTTGATTAGGTGAATCTGTCTAAATTTGAAAACACCATAAAATTGTAATGGAGCAGGAATTATGATACTAAGAACCACAACAACGATATTCCATGTTTTGTGTTTTAACATTGGCTTATCATGAAAAGTATATTTAATATAATAATTTATAAACTCTTTAGGAGTTAAATCAATTTCCAATTTATAGTAAAAAGATATAGTTATTACCTTAAAAAATCAAAAAATAAACACAACAGCCGCAAGTGAAACTATAACATTTCATGTGATAAATATAGGTTTGTACATTCTTCCAAATAATAGCGAAATAACACCATATATAACAGCACCTATTAACGCTCATAATATACTTAAACTATGTGCAATCCTTACATTCTTTGTTATTCTAATTGATATAGGTTCGTGTAAGTAATAAAAAATAACAGTCATTAGAACTATATAGTCAACCAATCCGAATAGACCATAAATAAGTTTAGAACTAATAAATTTTGCTCAAAACATTATAATAACTGAAATAATTGTTAAGATTGCGAATTGTGATCAAGAAGCCATTCAAATCCTCCATTTATAATATTATCGTGCGCCATACTTACAATGCTTTTTAACAATTAAGTAGAAAATTAAGTTCAAAGGAATTGAGAGCGCAAAAGAAATTAACAGCGGTGCTGTAATTGCACGTGTAAAAATAATAAAGTCTCTATTATATCTATGCTTTTTTCTTAGTATTTGGTATGAAAGAAATGTTGATATTGCTGCCCAAAGATATGCCAAAAAGTAAAATAAAATTCTTAATGACGGCTTATTAATATTTGCTTGTTGAAGTTTTTTTATTTCAAATATAGTCTGGATTCCTGCAGCCATAGCTAAGGAAAAGGCGCATATAATGCTTCAGTATATAAGAGCCACGCTAAGGGCATCCTTGCGTGCATCAAGGATTTTTTCAGGTTTTTTATCATAATTATCATTAGATTGATAAGGTACAGAATTGTTTGTATCTGCTTGGCATGGATTATAAAAATAATTGTTCATAAATGTATCCCAATATTAAAAGAATTTTATTAATAATAAAATTATATTATTTTGAGAACTAAAAATTAATGAAAATAAACTGTAAAATCGAAGTATAACTAGCCCCCTATTCAATCAAGGGGCTTTTTATTTGATCTTTTAAGTAATTAATTTACTTTAAGGGCATATTACAAAAAGCAGTTTCTAGACATATGATAAATGTATAGACAATGCAATAAATAACTATTTTTTATAAGCGAACTGTGAAAGCCAAAAATATAAAAATAAATTTAGCATCAATTTAACTACTTTTAAAAGTAAGCTAAAAATTGAATACAAACACTTAAAGAATTTAAGGTAGGAAAGGTGTCTTGAAATTACTATTATTCATAAAACAATCAGGACTAGTGTCAAATTTGTTTCAATTTCCAAATTTAAAAACATTAACTTTGAGCGTTTTATGCAAATTACATAATTAAAGCTTTTGCAAACATAGGATATGCTGAACATAATAAAAATGCACAAAAAATAATTCGTTTTCTAAAAAGCATAATTCTATTCAAAAATGAGTATTAGTTCCTTATCAATTCAAAAAGAATTATGCGAGCATTTAGATCTTTAAAACTAGATAATAAGAGATTTTTAATAAATTGAATTATCTACTTGAAGGTAATAGAAGGTATATAAAAGACAACTAATAAAGGTAATAACTAGAAGGTATATAAAAGGTAATAAATAGAAACAAAATAAAAGGTAAATATGAAAAATAAGATACTAGAAAGTATTGAATCAAAAGCTAAAAATACTTTAAAAGCTTTAATTTCTGATATTAAGCTAGAAACTAAATATACACATATGCATTATTTAGCAAACAAGGACTAAAAATTGTATTTATATTTTGAATTTGCTAAGCCTAAGATGAAAAAGAAGCCTAATAAAAATACTCATAAAATTCATGACTATGAATATTACACTAGTGGAAGATATATAGACTACATAAGCAGGCCAAGTGCTGTATATATTCAAAATGATAATGATAATAGAACTACTTTATTAGCCGAAATGAATAGCAAAAAGCTAAATGTTAATTTGTTTATGAATTCTAAATTACTAATGAATCAATTATCTGAAAGCATTGATAGATATAGCCTTAAAGAAGGATCGAAAAGACTAGAAGGCAAAAGTGGCTTACACAAGCTTTTTGAAAAAGATCTTATTGATATTGATCCTGATGAAGCTAAAAAAGAGTTTAAAAAATTAAAAAACAATAATCAATTTATCTAAGAAATGACTCTTAATCCTGGCCAATTGGGTATTGACAATCAAATGGTAGATAAAAATGAATGAAACGAAATACTTAATAAGCATATGAAATCTTTGCTTAAAGCTAATAAGTTAGATCCTAACAAAATAGAAGGCTACTGGGCATTGCACGCTAACAGTAAATATCCGCATATTCATTTAGGCTTTTTTGAAAAAGAAACTAATCATAACAATAACTTTAGACAATCCGGCAAGTTTAGCTCTAAGTCGGTAGAACGCTTTAAATATTTATTTGAAAATTCAATTAAGACTCAAGCTGAATATCAAAATTTATTTAGCCTTAAAAATAGCATTTGAAACAATAGAAAAGAAATTAAAGCACTATTTTTAAACGCTATTGCTTTAAATAATAGGCAAGAAACTAAGAGTTATGAAGCTTTAAATGAGAATGAGTTAAAAATACTTAATGCATCATTAGTTATTTCCAACTTTTATAAAAATTCTAAAAGTAAATCTTATGCCGCTGCTAAAGATAACTTAGAAGTTAAAGAAGCTATTAATGATATTTATGAAGCAATAGTAGAAAATAATCAAAAACTAGGGCTAGCAATTACTAAATATAAGCAAGAGTTTAAAAGTATTAATAAAGCAAAATTTAGCAATAAATACAGTGCTGGACTAAAAGATGAATTTGTCGCTAACGAAAAAGATGAATTCGAAAAGCAAATAGGCAACATTATTGTTAAACACTGTTTAAAAATGAATGCTAATGAAAGAGACGAAGATAAAAAAGTTAGCTATGAAGAAAAGGATCTAAAAGAAGACTTTAATGAAGCAGAATTACCTATAGGCCTAAGTTTTTATCCTAATAAGTATGATGAAATTTCTAAACTTAAGAGAATGATAAGAAGTTTAAATTATGAATTTGATCGCTTAAGCAGAAGTCAAAAATTCCAAGCTTTAAGAAAGTACAAAAAGAATATTTCCGAAGTAAAGTCGAAAGTTATTTTATAAATGAGTGATAAAAAAGCAATTAAGAAAAGCAAAATTCAACATATTTTAATTTACACATTCGTTTTTATTATCTGACCTAGCCTATGTTTATTACTACTACCTATATTTATGCTTTTAATGCAAGCAAAAAGTGTAAGTATTTTCGAAAGCTGAGTAAAAGGACAACGCAGTTTTATAAATGATATATGGCTTTTTTAAAAAATAAGTACTAACTATAGAAACTATTCATTCTTAATTATGTTTGCTGGTATGTTATTTTGATTCATTGCTTTAAGCTATCGAATATGAATAAGATGAGTAATTTATAAAATTAAGAATAGAAATAATTCAAATAACGAAGATAACTGAACTTATAATCAATTTACTGATGAAGGAAGTAGTAAATTACTCCGCAAAAAGTTTAAAAGTGGCAAGGCAAATTTTATTTTAGGAAAAGTCGATAAGCCTATATGAAACAATCCTTATATTGTCAATAATACTGATGCACATGGGATAGTACTAGGTATAGCCGGTAGTAAAAAAACTGAAAAAATTGTTATTCCATCAATACACTATAATGCCAATTTAAACTATAAAGAACGCCCTAATATGATAATTTCCGATCCTAAAAAGCAAACATTAGCTAGAACAGGCAATATCTTAAAGCAAAAAGGATATGACATAAAAGTATTTGACTTTATAGATCCTAAAAATTCTTTAAACTGAAATCCTTTACAGCAAATATGAGATGAATTACATTCAATTAAAAAAGAAGACTTAAGTGATGAAAATTACAATAAGGCATTTGAAAAAATTATTGAAATTACTGATGCACTGCCTTGGCCTTTAGAAAAAGACACAATTTGAGTTAATCAAGCTAAAGCAACAATTAATGTGGTTATAAAGTTTCTACTCCTTTATAGCTTAGAAGATCCTAATTTTACAATTGAACACTTTACCTTTAGAAATGTCGCAGCTTATACATCAGTGGCAGTATTTAAAGATGGCAAATGAATTGAGATAACTAATAAAAATAAAGAAAAAAATAAGCACTGAATCAATTTAAGTAAAGAACAAGATCAATTAGTAAACATAGTTAATGAAACGCTTTCTGGTGTGTTAGCTAATGCAAGTAATGTATTAATTGCATTTAGTCAAAATCCGACTTTATCTAAGCTAACTAGCAAAACTACTATTAACATTAAAGATATTGTAAGAAATGATAAGCCTTATGCTGTTTTCCTTTGTTTCCCTGATCATAAACAAGTATTTAATTTCTTACTTAGCATGTTAGTTACACAAATTTATCGAGACTCTATTGATTATGCTAATTCATTAGTAAGCCAAAAATTACCGCGAATGTTGCAATTCTATTTAGAAGAGTTTAACTCTTTAAGAATTCCTGAAATAGCTGACTGAATGTCAATTAGTAGAAGTAGAAATATTCTTTTCCTATTAGTTTTGCAATCATATGAACAATTAAAAAAATATAGCGAAAAAGGTAAAGATGGTGATGCAATTAAAGCACAAGCACGGCTAGTAATACTATTAGAAACTAATAGTGATGAAACTCTTAAGTCGTTATCAAATACATTAGGCGAAAAAGCTGTTAAAAAAGAAAGCATTTCAAAACAGAGTGACAGTAATAGGCAAACTGTTTCTACGTCTGAAAGTAAAGAAAATGTAATGACTGTGGCTGAGTTAAAGTATAAAGATCCTGATATGACTATTATTTCATCCGGTGGTAGTAGGCCTATTGCTCTTAAACTTAAGCCTGCTTATAGCTATTTGAAAAAAGATTCTTATATTCATGACTACATTGATATTTATGATGGTGAGTTAAAAACTGACTGAGATCTTAAGGAAATGAAACAAATAGATCTTTATAAGCCTAATACTCCTATTGAAGAAGCTGAAGGACAAAAACAAGATGAAGATAGCATAGATATTAAAGATAAATTGGCTTTAATAAACTTTGAAGAAATAAAAAGTTATAGCTGTTTTAATAGTAATAATGAAAGTTTAAGGTAGATAAAAGGCATAGTGATGAATAAATTAGTTTTATGGCTTTTATTTGATGATGGCAATTGTTCATATGCAAAAAGCATTTTAGAATATAGCACTCTTTTTGCTAACTATGACTTAGTTAAGGCATACAGCATAGGTATAAATGACTTAAGCGAAACTATTAAAACAAAAAAGAAAACATAAGCTGAGAGTATAAAAAAATAAACTTATCCTTAGCAAATATACAACTTATTAAAGAATTAAGCCAATTGCCTAAGCCTGATATTATCCTAGCTAGTCCGCCCTGTGAAAGCTTTAGTATGGCCGACTGTTCGTGTCGTAGGAGTCAAACTTATGATAGTGATAAATGAGTAGTAAGAAGTAGAGAGTGATATAGAAACAGAGCACTTACAGTAACTGCCCCTAATAAAACTAGAGACTTTATTAATAAAGAAAGAAACAGACTAATTGGTGAAGGCTGTGCATCCGGACTAGTGCATATTATCGAAGTATTTAAGCCTTTAGCTTATGTAATTGAGAATCCACGAAATAGCAAAATATGAGAATTTCTAAAGTTCCATTGAAGCTTTGAAGGCTTTAAAAACATAACCTACTATTACAACTATGACCTTAACTTTAGCCAAAAGCCAACGTGCTTTATGAGCAATTACTCTTTAAATTTAAAAAAGCAAGTACTTAAAGATGGCTATAACAAGAATCATTACAAGTTAGGCAATTATGATAAGCGTAGTTCAATACCTACAAAATTAATTGCTGATATCCTAAAGCAAATTATTAATAAATTCAATGATGAGAATAAGAAAGAGTAAGAAGAAATGCAATTAGAAACTAATGAAATAAGAAGTCAATTAAGACAAATTCAAAAAGAATTAAAAATATTAAAAGACAAAATAGAATTAACTAAAAAGCCTTATGCATTTGGCTTTGCTACATTTAAAAACAGTGTAATTGCTTTATATGACAAAATATTGCTATTTTTAGTTTCCAAGCCTTTTATTGGTTCTCTTAATTGCTGTAAGAAAAAATATTCGCATATTTTAGAAATTAATAATAAAAATAAGTTTCTAGTTCCAAATGAATAATCAAGTTAAAACTACTAATATAAATTACATTTTAGAGAACAGCATTAAAGATATAAAAGAGTTATTTTCTAAAGATGCAAAACTAAAAAATTTCTTAGCTTTTGCCGGCAAAATAAGCCCGCAATTATCATTAATTAATCTTAGGTATTTGTATTTTTAAAAAAAATACACTTAGTGACAATAAAGAAACTAATAAGCCTACTTTTAGCATAATCAAAACACTTAGTCAATGACACGAGTTAAATATTTATGCTAATAAAGAAGAAAAGCCCCTGTACCTTTTTACTCCAATAAATAATAAAGCTACAAATGAAATAACTTTTAGCGCAATGAAAGTTTACGATATTTCGCAAACTAACTATAAAGACTATAAAGCTAAGAAATGAGAAGAAAACTCTTTTAAAGAAGCTGTATTTACTCTTTTTAAAGACTATAGCATCAAATGAATTGATGATATAGAAATGCAAGGGGCAAAATTAGCTATTGATAATTTAAACAAATACATATTCATTAATAACAAATATAAAAATTGAGATAACTATTTAATATTGCACGAATATGCCCATCAATTAGCTAATCATAATAGCAATGATAGAAAAGATATTTTAAAAGAATATCAAGTTATAAAAGCCTGCGAAATGTTTATAAACACATTAGAGTTTGAAAATGAGTTTTATAAACAAGCATATCCAAGATATGAAAATATCCAAGTTCTAACTGTAATTAAAAGTTTAAGCAATAAAGATAAATATAAATTGTTAGATGAAATACTAACTATAGGCTACAAGCTTATTGATAAGTTTAGTAGTAATGATGATATTTTAAATGATGAAATATATGCTTAGTTATGATGAATGAATTTATCTTATACAAGAAGCTTTACATTTCTTTATATATCTTAAAGAAAAAGAAGCGGCAGGGCCAATAGGCCAAAAGGATTCATTATTAGAAGTTGATAAATGAATAGAAACTAATAAAGAAACTTTCTTTATTCCTAAAGGTTATAGTAAAGAAAAGTGGATAGAAGAATTAAGAGCATCGCTAAAAGATGCAATAGAAGAAAAATAAATTCATCCTAGTGATGAAATAAAGAAGGAAGAAGACAATGAATATGAGAAGAGAAGATAATAACACAATAGTAATAAGTGGAAATGTAGTTAATGATGAATATTATGTAAAAGAATTTAAAAGTAATAAAGATACCGATGGAAAACTACTTAAATTAAAGCTACATAACACAAGCGGTAATAAACACAATTACTTTGATATAGCACTATGAAATGCTAATGCGCAGTTTATTTTAAAAAAAGTTAAAAAAGATGACCTTATTGAAATAATAGGACACTTAGAATCTGGTTCATATTCTAAAGACAATGAGAAAGTTTATTTCTTAAGCATTGTCGCTGATAGAGTAAAAATTATCAAAACTGCTTTTGAAGATGAATTAGATGAAAAAAGAGCAATTGTTGCACAAGCTTATTCTAATGCTAGCAAATATAAAGAAGTAGATATACCAACGGCTGAATCGCTTATCGAAGATTAAAAAAGGGGTAAATAATGAAAAAAATTTTAATTTTAAAGATATAGCATATTTAACACAATATGCGCCAATGGATATAACTGATGAAATGGTTGAAAATCATTTTGAATATATGGCTAATAGTTACGAAGATGAATTAGACAAATTAGCTTATATAGAATTAGTTAAAAAAACTACAGAGAATATGACTTACATAACAGATGATATTAATAAAAAGATCTATGAATCAATTTATCAAGAAGAAGACTTAGATAAGTTAGCTGGATATTACAAATTAAGCGAAGACTTAGCTAATGGCGAAGCATACGAAGAAGATTCTGAACTATGAAATAAATTTTGAACTGATGAAGATATTCATTTACGTGCTGACTTATGGGAACAAATAGACAATGACTTAAAAACTAACGGCATAGAAGCAAATCTTTATCTAGCAAACGACTTATTATTAATGCCTAAGGATGTTGAATGAGTAAGAATCAATGTATATGAAAGGGCAGAATCAATTAGCCACATAAATAAAGAATTTGACAACTGAGTTTCTGACCAAGACTTAGAAAACTGCTTAAGTTCATATGATAAAGAAGAGTTTATATACGACTTTAAATTAGAAAAACAATTAGAAGAAAAACTAGAAGAAAAAGACAAAAAAGAAAAAGCATTAGTTAGTTATGTAAGGAGTAAAAATGGGTAATTTTTCCCTAAAAAGTTCATCTTTTCCATAATACTTATTTGCAAAATAACATTATGAAAGGATGGTTATTAAAGTAAAAATAAAACAAATTAAGAAGTAAAAGCAATGGTATTTACTTTAAAAATAAGAGTTAACGGTCAATATTTTATCATAGATAAAATATTATTGTATAATATATCTAACTAATTTTGATAGTGAGATAGAAAAATGAAAAAGAGAATGATAATAGGTGCACTAGGTTTAGTAACACTAATGCCTTTAGCTACTGTAAGCTGTAAATTTTTTGGACTTAATGTTAGTGAGATTATTAGGGGTGGCCCATCTCATACAACGCCGCCTAAAAAAGATCCTAATCATAATGATTCATTTAATGAAAGAGAACAGGATATTGTACCTACCGAATTTACATATAATGGCAAGGCTTATACAATTAATAGAGAAGATACACTAGATATTAAAGATGCAATTTATGCAAATTTAGTACTTAATAATAATGCAGAAGGCTTTAAGAAATTAATTCCTGATGCAGAAGAGTATAGAAAAGTTAAAAACTTATATGCTGATGATAATGGCTTTCTGTCAATAGCTGAAGTTTCTTATTATGTTAGAAACTTAGAACACTTTAAAAATGGCTTTATTTATCGAGAAAAAAGCAATTCTCCGGAAAGAATTAGTAAAGATGAGTATATTTCTTTAGTTGATAAAGTTTATGAAATTATGGCTGATTCTAAGCTAAATATTGCTCTTAATGATACAGATAAAGAATATGTTGACTTTGATAATGTTAGAAATTATACATTAGCAAGATTAGCTGAATTTCATGGTAAAGATTCAAAAGAATGGGGTGAATTAAAAACCGAAAAAGTTCCTGACTTTGAGCCTGGTTCTTTTAAAATAGATGAGTACTATAAAGAGATACCGCCTGAAAATGATTATTCTGACTTAAGAACGCATGAATTAAAACAGCGGCCATCGAAATTATGAATTTATAATAGGATGATCAATAATAGTAATTTCTATAGCCATAAAAATAATAAGCCTAATGAATTATTCTTACATAATGAGTTTTTATATGGTAAAAAACTAGATCCCGAAAAGTATTTCTTAGAAATTGATATTCTAATGTTAATAATTTGACTTAAAAACGTTATACAATGCAATATCCATTATGGAGAATGCTAATAACTTATTTAGAGTTGCAAAAAGCTTTAATTCAAAAGCAAGAGTGGGATAAAGAAAAGTCGCTAACTGATAACTTTAAGAAATTAGGCTTAATTGAAAAGTTAGATAACTTTCATGACACAGTATTAGAATATATGAAATTAGGACAATTAGTCGGCTTTACTGATGATGAATCTAATAATTTATACTTATTCCCTACTGATCTAAATAAAGAAGTCAAAACTGACTTTAGAGACGCTTATAGATGGGCATATTATGAGTATCATTTGTTTATACAGCCAATGTATGTTGCATTAAGCAGGGGCACTAAGGAAGCATTCGAGAAAGAAGAATTAAAGCCTTACTATGACTTTATTTGAGAAAATATAAGAGTAGCTGATAAAGTAGATAAGCCTAGAATTTTAAGCAAAGAAGAAGCTTTAAAAAAAGCAAAAGAAATAATTAAGCACTATCAAAATAATTTTGGTTGAGAATTTAAAGAAGATGAATCTAGAGAAAAAGAATCATAAAAAAGAGTTGATTAAGTCTTTAAATGAAAATGTTGATAATTCATTAGAAGAAGTAATTGATGATAATGATCCTTTAGTAAAGCAAATTATCTTAGATCTTATATCTGAATAACTCTTAAAGTAATAAGTAAATACCAACAGTAAATTTTATTGTTGGCTTTTTTAGTTTCTTTTAATAAAAGAAAAGGAGAAAAACTATTCAAGCAATTTTTCCAATTTTCATTTTTATGCTATTTAGCTTAATAGCATTTTCCCTAAGCATAACTCTAATATTAATTGAGTTTAAAAACTGCTTTAAAAAAGATAAGGTAGTTAGAAATAGGGCTAGGGAGTTATATGGGCATAGTTGAAAAATATGCCTAGGCATAACAATAAGCACTGGCTTATTAAGTGCAATTACTATTGCATCATTTATTGGTGCATTAATATCAATAATTTAAAACTTTTAAGGAGATAAATATTATGGGTGGAACTAAGCCTTTTGATACTAGCACATTACAAACTAATTTAGGTGATCTAGCGGCTACAGTACAAAAATATATAAATATTACACTAGGTGCTTTAGCAGGTATCTTAGTAATAGCAATTTTAATTGTTGGGGCTACAGCCTGATTTAAAGCTTCAAAAGCTGATTCTGATGAACAGAGAGCAAATGAATTAAAGAAAATTAAATGACTAGCTGGTTTTATTATTTTCATTGTTATTGCCTGAGCAATAAGTGGAGTAATAACGGGTATATTACAGGGTGTATGAAAAGTTAGCTAGCCCTTTATTTAATTCATAATAAAACTTTAAAAATTATTATAGTGAAAGGATAATAAAAATGTTTGCAAGGTTAGGCTATGCTATATGGCTTGGTTTGTTTAATGTTACTGTTAGACTTCCGCTGTGATTGCTTGATTCTGTTGTAAGAATATATAAGATGATTACTTTTGCCTTACCATCTTATTTACTTTTTGGCATTAGCCCTGGTGAATCATTTGCTAATGCACAATTACCAATACTATTTTTAAGAATGGCAATAATATCATTTTTTGTTTTTGCAATTCTTTTTGCACTTAGTGCTGTTAAAGTGCAATTTCAAAAGTCGGATCAACCTTCGCCTATTTCAATTGCTATGAAAAATAGCCTACTAGGCACATTGTTTTTAATTGGTATACCAATTGCCTTATATGTATTTTCTATACTAATTAGCATACTAGTTGACTTAGTTTTAGGCGGAAATGTTAGTTTAGGACAGAGTATATTTGACTCGCTTTATGATAAAGCGTGGGCTGATAAAGGAGTTTCTTTCGCTACTTGGTCAAAGCCTGATTCTGAATATGGATCCTACTGGGTGACTTATTCTACATATAGTAAATTACCTAGTGGTGCAAATGCACAGTCGTGGTTTATGGGGGACTATATTATCTATAGGTTCATTAGTACCTATGGTATTAGGCATAATAACAGTAATTCAAAAAATATTTCAACAGTTCTTTTTATTTGTAATTAGCCCTTTCATTGTCGCTGCATCTGTTTCGGATGATGGCAAAAGAATGAAACAATTTATTGAAATGTACTCTACTAAGTCATTTGCAATTATAGGCATGTTAATTGGATTGCAAATGCTGACAGTATGAATTACTAAAACTACACAGTGGAGTAATACATTAGATATTAATTTCCTAGAGAGATTCTTAATGAATATCGCCTTAATTATAGGTGGTGTAATTAGCGTTATGAGTTTAACTAGTGTTATAGCGGCTTTTGCTGGTGAAAGTGCTAGTGTAAGAGAAACTATGGCTGAAACTAAAGGCACTATCGCTGCTGGTGCTGGCTTATTATTAGCTGGTGGAATGATAGCTGGTAAATTCGGTAAAAAACTACTAGGCGGCGCTGCTAGCCCTGCTAAGGGTATTATGAATAAAACTCATGCAGGAAGATCATTCTTAGAAAACATAAGCGAAAAGAGAAATATTAACAAAAACTTTAAAGCTGGTAGAACTACATTAAAACAAAGAAACGAAGCTTTAGAAGCCCTAAAAGCACAAAAACAAGCTGAGAAGGTTAATAAATTAAAATTAAGAGATCAAAAACAAGCTGACTTAAGACTTAAGTCGCAATTAGATGGTCCTGTTGCATTATCTAATGTTGCTAATGATTCTCCTAACTTTAATTCAATTTCTCCTAGCCCTGCATTAAATAATGCAATACCTACAGGCTTAAATGCTAGTGATAATTCATTAGTAACTAATGCAAATGTATCTAATAATGCAGTAAATAATGCTAACTTACAAACTGATAAAAGCTACTTAAAAGAATTAAGCAATAAAGATATTAAATCATCTGGTGGCTTATTACAACATAAAGCTAATGTGGCATCTAGAGTAGCAAGAAGAAAAGATAAAGAAGAGAAAAGACTTACTAAGTCAATTAGTAAAAACAAGAATAAGTTAGATAAAACTAATAACAAGCTAGAAAATAAGCTTTTAAAAACACAAGAAAAACTACTTAAAGCTAAGAATACTAAAGAAGAAAATAAACTTAATAAAGTATTTGACAAAACAAAGAATAAGTTAGATAAAACTAATGTTAAGTTAGATAACAAGCTTAATAAACAAGAAGCACAATTAGATAAAACTAAAAAAACTAAAGAAAAAGCAATTAGAAGAACTACTGCACTAAGCGCAATGCAAGAAGACAGGAAAAAATTCTATACAAGCGCACAAAATAGAAATTTATTTACTAGAAACAGTTCATCAAATGTAGATGATAATGCAGGTGCATATAAACTAAGCAAAATTACTGATAATAAAAAATGAAGTGATATTGATAAGCAGGATAAAGCGAATGAAACTGCAAGCCAAAAACAAGCTGAAACAGTAAATTCTAATACTAATAGTAATAGCAGTAATAAAGAAATAGAAGAATCAAAAAATAGTAATTCATCTAATTCAAACACTGATAAAGAGAAAGCAAATAAAAGTAAAGATAATAAAGAAATTAAGAATCTAGTTGAAAAAAAATGCTAAAGAAGTAAAACGTATTAATGATGAATTAGAGACTCTTAAACTAAATGATATTAAAGAGAAAAGTAAAAGAAAGAAGGGTAAATAATGCTACAGCCCAAAAACTTAAAAAAGACTCAAAACTACTTTTGAAAGTCGTTTAGCTGACTAGACTTTCTGGTAGTGTGCATTGTAATTATTCTTAGTGTAACAATAGGTTATACAGTATTTCCCCTAGTTATCCTAAGAAATGAAGTTTAATTCTTTCTATATTACTAATACTAGCATTTTCAACAGTTTTAATTAAGTTAAGTAAATATGACTGTAGACTATACATTCTATTTTTTAGAATGATTAAATATCTTTTTAGTGTCAAAAAATACAATAAGAATCAATATAGCCCTAAATTATTAGTTCCCTATAAAGCTATTATTGAAAATAAGTTTATAAAAACTAAACAATTAAAAGCTGGATCAAAATATATTGCTATTTTACGTTTCCAAGGCAAAAGCCCGTGAAATGAAGATTCTGAAGATAGAGAAGTATTTTTAAGTAAGTTTACTGAACTATTAGATACAAGCGACTATTATTTAACTTTTATAAGAAAAAAAGAATTAGCTGACTACAGGCAAAATTTTGAATGCTTAAAGAAAAATAAAAAAGAAAATTAGCTACACTAACTGCTAATAAAAGTGCAAAAAGTATAATAAAAAACTATAAAGCATATTATGAATATGTAAATAATGACTTAGAGTTACTAGATACTGAATTATTAGTAGATACATACTATATAGCACTATATGCTAAGGATCTTTTAGAACTTAAAAAAATGGTGCTTAATACTATTGCTAACTTTAACGCAATGGATATTGAAAGTGAATTAATAGAAGGCTTAGAATTGCTAAAGTTTTTAGCATCTGTAAGCTTAAAGTCCTTAGATGAAGAAGAAGCAATTAGATATTTAGAGTATCAAATGAATAATAATCAACGAGATTCATTTAATGCTAAAGATGATCATATTTTTGAAACATTAACTTTTAAGGAAAAAGTTAAAGAGTTTTTCAAGTTTTTAAAAAGTAATTTTAAAAAGAAGCCTATTATAAATAAAGAAGTCAAAACTAATAAGCCTAAAACATTAGATGAATTGCTTTCATCTGATACAGTGTTTAAGCGCAATTACTTTATTAAAGATGGCAAATACTACTCAATACATACAATAAGCGAATTACCGCTTAATTTAAGCGAAGGCTGGGCTATAAGCTTATTTGACAATGACGTTACTATTGTCTGAAATATGGGCATATTCAATGAAGCGTCGCAAGCATCTTTATTGGATAAGTCTGGCAAAAGGATGAGTGATAATAAAACTTTAATTAAGTCAAATTACTTTAGGGCATCATCTAGTTTACAAATTGAAGCCTTAGAATATTTACAAAGTCAATTACAAGAGAATAAAAACTTATTAATGAATAGTTCATTAATGATCATTAATGAAGCTAACAGTTTAAAAGAATTAAGAAAAGCCGAAAGTAAAGTTTTAACTACTGCCAAAAGGGCTAAGTTAAACATTAATACTGTACCTTTTAAACAATTTGAAGCCTTAGCGCAAGCGTGCTTAATTACTAGTGATAACTTACACGAAGCAATACCAATGAGTAGTTATAACATTAGCCATGGCTGGGCATTTGAGAATGAAACTAATAATGATAATAATGCATTTATCCTAGGTAGCACTGCATCGACTGGAGAACCTATAATTTTTGATCAATTCTATAAAAAGAGTGCAAGAAGGGTTAATTACAATATGTTTACTGTCGGCTCATCGGGTAAAGGTAAGTCGACTGATGTTAAAAAGGCCATTTTAGGCCATTTAGCACACAATAATAAGGTATATATCATTGATCCGCAAAATGAGTATTCTAAGTTAGTCAATCATTTTGGCGCTACTTTAATTGATTTAGGCCTAGGGCATAAAACAATAATTAATCCATTGCATGTGCAAATACAGCTTTTTAATGATGATGAAGAAATTAGCACTAAGTTAATAATTAATAAGCACCTAGAATGGTTAGAAACATACTTTAAGTTAATTAATACTGACTGGAATCAAGACTACATTGTATTTTTAATGTCAATGGTAAGAAGCCTTTATGAAAATATAAGGCTTTATAACCTAAAAAACATTAATGAGTTAAGAGACTTTAATTATCCAATAATGAGTGACTTAATTAATCATTTAAAAGAGTACAAATGAAAAGATGAATTTGAAAAACAGAGAAAGAAAATTGTTTTAGCTAACATTATCGATAGGCTTTCATTTGACTATGAAAATAATGGTAAATATGAATATATTTACAACGGGAAAACTAACATTGATCTTTCTAATGACTTTATCATTTTCAATACACAAAAATTATTTAATACTTCTAAAGATAGTGGACAAGTAGGCTTATTTGTTCTCTTAAGCTTTATTCAAAACAAAATATTTAATAATGCAATAGAAGATAAGAATGCAAAAACAGTATTGGTTATTGATGAATTGCACATGTATATTGATCCAAGCAATACTGCTACATTAGACTTTGTTTATACAATGACAAAAACTGTTAGAAAGTTTAATGCAGGTATGATACTTTGTACACAGAATCCATCCGACTTTTTAGGTTCAAGCAATATAACTAAAAAAGCTGAAGCTATATTGCAAAACTGTCAATATGCTAAGTTCTTTGGCCTTAAGCAAAAAGACTTAGAAGCTGTAATGGATATGTTCAAATCTACTGGTGGGCTTAATAATACTCATCAACGCTTTTTAGCTGATAGTGACGTCGGAAACTTAATTTTTAGCTTACATATGTATTCAAAAATAAAAGGTAGTATCTACTACAACGAGTATGAAAAACAATTGTTTTTTGATAAAGGCATAATAGGTCAATAAGGCCATTTTGCTTTTATTTTTTTAAACAAAAAAGAGTAAATAATGACTAAGAAAAATGAACCATTAAGAATAACTTTTAGGCTATATGAAAAAGAAGATATAGCAAGGTTTGAAAAGTTTAGAAAAGTAATTGAAATAGATAATAAAAGCACGTCGGAAGCAATTGCTGGAGTGTTTAAAGAGTATTTATATAACAAGGAAAAAGAGATTGTTTTTAAAGATGCATTAGATGATATTTACTATGCAATGAGAAAGGTGTTTTATTCATCATTAGCCCCTTTTCAAGCAAATATAACTAGAGAGTTATTAAAAAATAGGGCTGAGTTAATGCTTATTAATAAAAAGCTAGATATCTTAATTAATGCTAATAGCAAGTTAGATAAAAAAGTTTTAGCTAATTTAAGTATGGAGTTATTAGAAGAAGCACAGTATTTTGAAAAAATGAGACAAATATTAGATATTAAGCATGATGAAACAATGAACAAGATCAATGAAAAAGTAAAGACAATTAAAGATAGTGAAAAGAAATTTGAACGCTATAGAATGCATAATGGCGAATTAGATTCGCAAATTATAAGCCAAAAGTATGATGAATTCGAAGCTTTAATTAATGACAATAGGAAAGAGTAAGTATGAATAAAAAGAAACTAAGAATAATACTATCTACTACTTTTTCATTACCTTTAGTAGCACTAAATACTAGTGCTTTTTTCCATGCTAATTCAAGCAGTGCAAGTACTAGGTATTTTGACTTTCCAAATAGTAAATATCCCGTAACAGTTGAATATGATAAGTCAACATTTAGTTTTGAGAATATTTTCTCCGATCCTAATAAAACTGGTCCATCTTATACAAGAGAATCTTTTAGAATGAGAATTTGAGAGCCTAAAAAATGAAGTGAAGTGCTTAATAAAAATGATTCATCTGAAATTGGCAAATGACAAATTATGGATGAAGAAAATAAAATAGAAGATATCTATGATTCTAGAGATGAAAGAAACATAAATGGTGCTATTAATACTAAGGTTATTACCAATGTAAAAGGCTTTAAAATTACTAGAGAATTTAATAGTTTAGATAAATTAATTGATTCGATATGATGAGAAAAAAATGACCAATATGGCTATAAAAAAGACTTTATTGAAACTTTTAACTATTATAAAAATAAAGAAAGAAATTCATCAAATGCTACAATATCAAAAATTACAATGTCACTAGAAGCTAAAAACTTAAATGCTAGAAAAGTTAGTTATCTAAACGGATCTTTTAACCCCGATGACGAAGATGAAGAAGAATCAAATGATAATATTAAATACAGTAATGAAGGTAAATTAGACTGAGATAAAGTAACTAGCTATAAAATAACTGTTGAATTATCTAGACCTAGAGATATAGAACATCCTTTTTCAAAATATAAAACTGACTTTAATAATCTTAAAAGTAAGTTAGAAGCTTACAGTTTCAATATTGAAACTGACACTGGCGGACAATTAGGCACTGATGAATCTAAGCAAAATGGCGATAAAACTAACATTGAAAAGTTAGATGAAAAGTTGCAAGAGTTTAATAAGCAAAATAGTAACAGTTCAAAATTAAGGGCTGAATTTGAAGTTACTAGCCCTAATACAATTGATATTTATTTAAAAAATGAAGATGGCACATTTAAAGAATTTGTTGCCAAAAATGTAAAAGTTAATATTACTCCATCTGCTGAATATAAAGGTAGAATTGCTAGAAAAAACTTAGAACAAAGACTAGTAATTAAATTAGGAAAATGAGTTGACTTTCAAAATGGCACTACTAAATTAGTTGATGATAAGTTAGAAAAAGATCCTAGTGATAAAAAACAAATTAATAATACAGGCGCTGAAAGATATGGCGGAAGATGAATTGCACATACGCCATTAAAAGTTAACTTTACAGCTACTAGTGATGAAACTGAAGTAATTACAATAAATGGTAAAAAAATTGACGTTATTAACTATAGATTCGAAGAAGACTTAACTGACAATAGAAAAGATGCTGATGATAAAGAAAAAGTTTTTAATGCTGATATTAAAGATCAAAGTGATAAAAATGCTAAGAATGATTCTAATTCGCATGCTAAAAATGAATATAAAATTGAGATAACTAAGTATAAAGATAAAGCACACAAAACAGTTGAGTATAAATATACAAAAATAATTGTAATTGATAGTAGAAGTGCTCAAATGGACTATAAATGATTCGCTTGAGATCCTGAGAAAAATAGGCATCAAAAAGAGTTAATAGAAGGGTTTTTAACTGATGAAAAAGGGGAAGTTAAAAAAGATAAAGATGGTAAGCCAATACCTAATGCTAAATATGATCCATTAATTGATAAAAAAACTGGTACTAAAAAACAATTAGTATGATTTGATTTTAAGCGTGGTAGTACTAAGTCAAATTTAGGCTTATTTGCTAATATTGATACTAATAGATATCCTGAAAAAGATGGCCATTATGTGCCTAATAGTGATTTTGCTGATGATGTTGATTCTAAAAAAAACTACTATAAGCTAACTAAAGCTCCATATAAAACTAAGACTCTATTTACTCCGCACAGTAATGAAAAAGATTTAGACGCTGGAGTAATTGCTGAAGCAGTTGTACTAGATGGTAAAGGGGCATTAAAACAGTTAATTGGAAAAAATGAAAATGCTACATTATTTAAATTAACTAGCCGTGGGCTTTATAAAATATCTAAAAGTTCTACTAAACGTTTCCTAACACTTGCAAATGAAACAGCATCTGATAATTACTTTTCTGAAGAAGGTATTTGACTTTTTACGTCAAATGCTAAGAATTCAATATCAAATTATAAATTTGTATTAATTAATAAAGATAGTAGCCCTTATAGCCAATTTTTAGATAACTTACCTAATTTTGATTCATTAAAGCCTTTATGAGAAACTAAACAAGGTAAAAGATTTTTTGAATACTTAGAAGCTACTAAAGAATTAAAACATGAACAAATAAAGTTGCTCAATTATGAAGATGCAATGGAGTATTATAAGCAATATATTAATGACTTATGAACTGGCTTTGAAGTTAATAGCCCTATTGCTATAACTCCTAAGTTTAAAAAAATACCAAAACAAAAAAGATTTCTGATATTGCATCTGTAGATAAATTTAAACAATATCTAGATAAATTCGATCATAGTGATAAAGTAGAATTAAGTAAAGTTGAAGTTGGCGGAGAAAACTATTTAAAAGTATTCTTTAAGCTTAAAACTACAAATACTAGATATAGGCTAAGTCAAGATGGTTATGCTGTACATATTGAAATTGATAACTCTGCTAATGGCAGTTCAAATAGTGGTAATAGTGCTAGCGATGGCTCTAAGCCTGGTAGTGGCGATGGCAAAGATCCATCTAATAAAAAAGAAACTAAAGAAAATATTTACCTTAGTCTTAACTCTCAATTATTCTTAAATTTAGCGGCTAAAAATAGCTATAGCTCATTTAAAAGAATTTTGCAATTCTTACCTAAAAATGATGTGTTTTTATCTTTATCTGAAAAGCATTTACAGTTACTAAATATTAATTATGACTTAAATGAACGACTTAAATTGTTAGTAGTTAATGTTTCATTTATTGATCTAAATAATAATAAAAAATATAACTTATTGCCTAAGTCAAATTTCTCTATTTTGTTAGATTTTGCTAAGTCTATTAGTGATGATGATTCAAATAATAGAAAGCCTTATAGTCCATCTAATGGTAGTGATTGAGAAAGAGTAAGCCCTAGAGATGATGATTTAAATAATAGAGATGGAAATAATGGTTCAAATAATGGTAACAGCAATAATTCTAGCAATTCAAATGGTAATAATGGAAATAATATAAATATCCCTGGAAATTCAAATACTCCTACAAATAGCGATGGTAGAAACAATAACTCTGCTAGCGGCAATAGAGATGGAAATAATGGCTCAAATAGTGGAGATAGAAGCAGTAATAACGGTTCAAATAGTGGTATAGATCCTAATAAGAATCCTTATGCTGATCCATTTAGTGAAAAATGGCCTGCTGACAATTCATCTGGTAATAATGGTATTAGTGATGATGAAAGCGATATTGCTAAGGATAAAAGAAGTATTTTTAATGGCATAGTATTTAAAAGAATAAACTTAAAAGGCACTAGCACATTTGAAGAAGCTAAAGAATGAATTAAGAAATTAATTCAAGAACAGACTCCTAATTTAAAACTAGGCAGTGACTATGAAATTAAGAATTTAGATCAAGTTGCAAGAGAAAAAATATATCCGCAAACTAATGTAAGTGACTTTAAAAATGTTAATATTTCATTTGCTAACCTACAAGCTTTAGGCAAAAAATTTGGTTATGCAAGAGTTGAAGTAGTTAATGTTGTAGCGCAAGCTTTAGATGAAGATATTGACTTATCGAAAATTAAGCTTAATGATATTAATTTAAATGAAAGCAAGCTTTCATCATTAAAAACTAAGATTATTGATGAAATTAATAAGCAGTTTAAAAATAAAAACTTAGAAGTAGGAAAAGACTTATTAATTAAAAATTATGAAGTTACTATAAGGGCTTTAGCCTTAGGTAAAGGTATTAGTGCAAATGCTGAAATTACAGGTAATAACATTAGAATCAAAAACTCTACTTTTGTAAAAATTACTAATAGTGCTGATAAGGTTATAAACGATGAACTAGGCCCATATATTAGCCCTTTTGAATGAAATAGATCGGGCAATAATGGCTTTATTGATCCAAGCAATAATTCTAATGATCCTAATAACAATGATGAAAACACTCCTAATGATGAACCATCAAATGATAATTCATCAAGCAATAATAGTAATAATGCCAATAATACAAATGAAAATGAAAGCACAAATACTATCTATGACTTATCATTTTTAAAACTAGAAAAACTAGAATTTGCCGAACATATAATGAGTGAATTAAGGGATAAAATAGTTAATGCTATCATCATTCAATTAAAAGAAAAATACTTTATAGAGTACAAAAAGCATTATGATATTGATCTAAATGAATTAAATGCTGTTGTTAAAAAACTAGCTACAAAAAGCAATGAAGCAATTGAATCTGTTTTAACAATAAGATCTATACCTAAAGTATCTAGAAGAAGTGCTTTAGCTACAGTATCTAATTTAAATAAATTACTAGATCCTGTTTAAGATTTAGATAAGCCATTAAATATTAATGATAATAGTAATAGCAAGAAATTAACTCAAAAGCAAATACTATTAATTTATTCCTTTAGCACTTTTAGGCGCTACTGGTATTGGTACATTAATTGGTTTTATATACATTAGAAAAGTTAAGAATAAAATTAAGTAAAAAATTTATGAACTTTTTAAAATAATAATATATAATTAAATTACCTTAAGGAATAGGGCGTTGTAATTACTTTTGCCGTCCCTCTATGGTATCTTGGTAACAAGGTCGTAGATAGTAAAAAAAAGAGTATAAAACAGGCTTTGTTTAAGTCTGTTTTTTTATAATTTTTAATATGAGCAGATTATTAATTGGTAAAGTTTATAAGCAGAGAAATAAAGAAAACAAACTCCCTATTGCTAAAAGCAAGTTCGGAGATGATATTATAAGCCACGGTGTAAACAGGCCTTACTTAATTTTCTACTCTGATAATAAAGTCTATTATCTATCTGCAAAGTCTGTAAGTGATAAAAATAGAAAAGCTACTGAAGATGATAAAGGTAACTTAATATTAAAAACTGATCTATACGGTGATGATAAAGAAATAGCTGTCGACTGTTCTGTTATAAATGTAATGGATAGAAAACTTTTTGAAAGTTTATATGTTGAAGATAGCGAATGAAATAATGTTCAAACTTCGGCTGCTATTTATGATAAAGTAATGCAAAAAATATATGAGAATATAAATAGGATAGGTTATTTCGAAGTTGCAGGTTTTAGTGAAACTGAAACACTATGAAAAAATAATGATGAAGCGTTAAAAAACAAAAAAGTCTATGAAGCAATTATTAAAAAATATTGTGAATACTATAGCAAACAACTATCCGATGAAATAACGAATAATATGAACGATCTATTCTTTAATAGTTTAGAACGCAAATATAAAAATATTATCTATGAATCCCAAAAGGAAAAGCGTGGTTTTACTTTATAAATTTTAGAATACCCTAAATTTAAGCAAAATAAGCCCTAATAAGGCTTACTTTTAATAAAGATGAATAATTTATCATCTTAAGCAATAATAACGATTTTAAAGGCATTTAAAGGCCTTTTTTATTTTGCAGGTTTTAATTTCAAAAGTAGCTAGGCATATAATTTAGATATTATGAACAAATTCGATATTGATATTTTTGATGAAGTCTTAAACACTACTAAAAGTCTATATGCAGCTAAAGCTAAAGAGTTAAATGATAAAGAACTTTACTTTAGAACAGTACTAAGAAAAAGTCTTTATCCTGACTGAGCAATTTTTAGAAAAACTAGTAGAGTCTGAATTACCTTAGGTGGTATTTTTACTCTTAATATTACAATGTATCAAACTACTGATGCTAATGGAAAGCGCAAGCGTTTTACATATTATCACGATGAAAAATTAAAGCAAATATCTAAGTTTAAATATGATGAAGATGTTATTAAATTAGCACTTAAATTTTATTTTGAAGGAAACAAAATTCCTGATAGTTTAAAAAGAATTTTTCCTAGTAAGCAACTAATAAATTATTATCTTAAAGCATTTAATCTTAAAGAAAAAATAGAGAAAAAGAATGATGAAATATTAGCTAATATTGAATCTAATTTACAAAAAACTAATAGCAAATTAATGTTGGAAATGGATGACTTTTATATCTTTCATAAAAGCGAAAGAATTAGAAAAATGAGAGTAAGACAGGTAATAATGCACACTGTTAATGGAAGCAAATTATCAAACATAATCAATATGTTTTTTACTAAAAATATTGATGAAGCTACTACAAAATTTAATGATATGCAGTTTATCAAAACTACAGTAAGTAAACAATTAAATAAGTTTAATAACAACAGAGAAATTATTGTAAATGGCGATGGTGCTAGATGAATAAAGCATTTAGCAAATGAATTAAATGCTTCATATTCCTTAGATCTTTTTCATATCAAAAAAGCAATTAATGACACATTTGGCACAAATAAATTTGCTTCTAAAGAGAATAAAACATACTTTAAAAACAATATAAATTATTGCTTAAATACGCCATGAAAAAATGCTTTTTCTGATGCAGTTTTTACTAAAAATGAATTAATGTTTCATACACTTTATAATGAATTTTTTGCTTATTCTAGCATTATAAATATGCCGAAAGTTATTCATCAAAAAGTACAAAATTTTTATAAATTCATCAAAAATAACTCCCTAACTGTCTTTAAAAATAATGAAAATGATAGTTCATATACTGAGCATTTTGTCTACAATTCATTCAAAAAACACATTAAAAAAGATCAAAGTTTATACTGTTTTGAGCTTATAAAACTAAGAGTAATTTACAAAAATATTGCAAAAAATCAAGCCACACTTTTTTATTAAAATTCAAAAAATGCGAAAATTTTCCACTAGCAAACTAAAAAAATTGCTGTTTTTTTAACTAAAAAATATCAACTTAAGACTTAATTTTTTATATAAATTTCAAGCACTTTCTATCAAGTTTTGGGAAAAACATTATTTTTTAATGTTTCAAATAATTGACATATTAATAAATTCTCTCTATCTAAATATTAGATATTTAGATAAATACACAAATTATTTTGCTATACTTTACACAGTAAAGTATAAGTTAATCTAATTTTATTAAAATATCTTATATTTTAATACAAATAAGCTGGTGCAAATTTATTATTTTTTGACACTAAGAAAACTATTAGGTGCATTTGTGACAAAAAATTCTATTAATATCTTTATTTTTCTAAAAAATAAAGAAAGCATAAAAGTGTCGTCCGGTAAGGACTTTGTGACACTCCCTTATCTTGCCTTTAAAGGCAAATAAAAAACTAGGCAAAAAATTTTGAAACCTAGTTTTTTGCAATTTGCCTCCAAAAAATTTTATTTGAGTTTTCTTGCAAAACGATGTAAATTTTTAATGATTGCATAGGGTTAAAAAGCTATCGCATACTTAAATTTTACTGTTCCTAATTACATAAAAATAATTCAAATTAATTATTCAATAATACCATTTTAGTTTGATTATAAATCGTAATCTTTATTGATCAGTAATTACCATATTTGCCTGTTTTATAGCCAAATATGTAAACAATTAATTGATGTCAGCATTTAAAAAATAGCTTATATAGCTTAAATAAGGTGCATTTTTTATTATTTTTGGCTTGTACAGCTGTATAAACAAATTAAAATACTAATTTAAAATTATGAATTTTAAACATTGGCTTTTTGATATATAATTTAAAATTAAATTGTAAAAACATAAGGCGGAATACTTAATGGCATTACTTGGAAATGAAAAAATTTATTTATCAGAAGAGACATACAACAAATATAAAAATGAATATACAGAGTTAGTAACTGTTGAGCGTCCAGCAGTGCAAGCTTCTTTAAAAGAAGCTAGAGCTCAAGGTGACTTGTCAGAAAATGCTGAATATGATGCAGCTCGTGATCGTCAAAGTGAAGTTGAAAGAAGAATTTTAGAACTAGAACGTATTTTAGAAAATGCTGAAATAATTGATACAAAAAGTGCTGTTCAAAATAAAGCTGGAATTGGTGCAACTGTTAGATATCTAAATATGAAAACAAATAAAGAATTAGTTGTCACAATAATGGGGCCACACGATAGCAATCCTATTGAAAATAAAATTAGTAACGAATCACCTGTTGCGCAAGCAATTATGGAAGCTAATGGAATTGGTGATGTTGTTGAAGTTGAAGTTCCTCAAAAATACAACATTAAAGTTCTAGATATTAGCTATGCAAAATAATATTGACAAAAGAATTCTTAAAGTTATTTATTCTAAAGAGGAATTAGAGAAAAGAATATCAGAATTAGCATCATGAGTTAACAAAACTTACGCAAATACTGATGGATTAATAATAGTTGGCTTACTAAAAGGCTGCGTTCCTTTTTTAGCCCAATTAATTAAAGATGTAACTATTGATCATAAACTTGATTTTATGATAGCTTCAAGCTATGCTGGTGGTTCTAAATCGCTTGGAAGTGTTAAGATAATCATGGACATGGCCGAAGAAATTTCTGGCAAGGATGTTTTAATTGTTGAAGATGTTATTGATTCAGGCATAACCTTAAATAAAGTTAAAGAAATTTTAGAAACAAGAAATCCTAAATCAATAAGAATTTTAACTTTATTAGATAAGCCATATCGCAGAAAAGTTGCACTAAATGCTGATATGTTTGGCTTCCATGCTCCTGATGAATTTTTGGTAGGATTTGGTTTAGACTATCAAGAAGAAATGAGAAACCTGCCTTATATTGGAATTTTTAACAAAGAGTATTTATAATGATAATTAAAAACGGCAGAATTTTAACTGCTGTTTTTTGTATTTTTTAAGTTGCTAAGTTTACATATAACGCTGTTTTATAGTGATAAAAGAATAAAAAATGCCACAAGACATTTTACATTTTAACTTCCTCACTTGGCATTTGTGGTGTTTTTGCTAATTCATTATTTAGTAGTTTTTTATATTCAACTAAGTATAAAATTGTGCCAACTATTCCAATAAGCGGAATAGTAACACCTAGTATAAATAAAACTAAATATTTTTGATTATGAGCAATTATTGCGGCAAAAATAAGTATTATAAATGCAGCGATGTATGTAGGAAATACTAATAGGTAAATAATTAGAAAAGCTCATATAGGCCATGTGCTAGCTGAATGTTTTAGGTAATTTTCTGGGTTAAAGGTTTTTGGATCAATATTATAAATGTATTTTGGAACTTCACTTTTAACAACAACATATGCAACAATAGATGTTATTATAGCAATAACTATCATAGATAAAACTAAAGCTAAGTAAGCTATAGAAAACTTCTTTGTTTTTTCAAGATTTTTTAATTTTTCAGAATTTGTCATGTAAAGATTATATCGTATTTTATTTTCTGATTAGACTGTGAAAAAATACTTCTAGATAAATAAAAAAGCCTGTTTTATAGGCTTATTGGTATTAATAACATATGGCGGGAGTTAAAGGAATCGAACCCTTGCAAGCAGTTTTGGAGACTGCAGTACTACCATTATACTAAACTCCCATAAGTAAGATTTTACTTACCAAATTTAAAGTGGCAAATATCTCCATCTTGCATAATGTAGTTTTTGCCTTCGCTTCTAATTTTGCCGGCATTACGGGCACCTTGCTCACCATTATATTGTATATAATTTTCGTAACTAATAATGTCAGCTTTAATGAATTTTTTCTCAAAATCACTATGAATAAGGCCTGCACATTGTGGTGCTAGCATGCCGTCTTTAAATGTTCAGGCTTTAACTTCCATTGGTCCAGATGTAAAATAAGTTTTTAATTTTAATAAGTCAAATGATTCTTTAGTTAAGATATCTAGTCCGCTAAGACTTATATTGTATGAACTAAGTCACTCATTTGCCTCAGCTTCATCAACTTGTGCTAGTTCTGATTCTAATTGCACAGATATAGGGATAATTTTTTCATCATGAGCTAATGAGTTTTTAAGCTCATTAAATAATTTGTCATTAGCATAATTACTTATTTGTTCAGTTGATAAATTAGCTACATAAATAATTGGCTTAGCAGTTAATAAATGATATGTTTTAATAAGTTTTGTTTCTTCTTCAGAAAGTGATTGTAATAATGATCTTACTGGCATTTCGTTTTCTAACGTTTGCTTAATTTTTTGAGCCAAATTGTATTCTAAAAGTGCTAATTTGTCACCTGCTTTAGCTTTCTTGCTAATTCTATTGATTATATTTGTAACAGTTTCAATATCAGCTAACATAAGTTCATAATTAATAACATTTTTGTCATTAACTGGATTAACTTCGTTAGCTACATGCATAATGTCTTTGTTTTCGAAACATCTTACTACATGAATAATTGCATCTACTTCTCTTATATTTGAGAGAAACTTGTTACCTAGCCCTTCACCTTTAGAAGCTCCCTTAACTAGTCCAGCAATGTCAACAAAGTCAAAAGTTGCAGGAACTATTTTTGCAGGATTAACAATTTTTGCTAGTTCAACTAGTCTTTGATCTTTAAGTGCAACACTGCTTATATTTGGATCTATAGTTGTAAAGGCATAATTTGAAGCCTCAACTTGATGTTTTGTAAGTGCACTAAATAGTGTGCTTTTTCCAACATTTGGAAGTCCAACAATTCCTGCTTTTAATCCCATAATTATTACTCCATAATTTAAATATATAGCTGTTTTATAGTACTATTAGTAATCAACTATCTGTACAATAAGTTTATTTATTTCTTTATTTCTTAATTTAAAATCATACATTATAAGTGAGCCAGTTTCATAAAATTTGTCACTATGATTAGGATGAAATTCATGGATTAATTCATGCAAAATAACAGCTTCAATTAATCTAATTGGCATTGCTATCATTTTAACATCATATGTTATTTTGCCTAGTCTTTTGCCTCTTTTTATATTTGTTCCTCAAGCAGATTTTTTTAAACTTATCTTAAATGTAGGATTTATTAGCGCAAATCCTGCTTTGTTTATTTTTTCTACAAATTCTTCTTGTTTTTTAGCAACAAAGTTTTCTAAAATTCTTGATATTACATAAATATATATTTTTTTACGCTTTTCATTATCGTTTTTAACTATTTCATTGCAATATATTTGCAGCTTCGATTGCTCTAAATCAAAATTATAACTATAACTAGAGCGACTATGATATTTTCACTCTAAATTAACTAATTGATCAAATAATGTAATTGTGTGATTATCTGCACTATAGCTTAAATAGACTTGTTTATATTTTGAGCTGTTATTGATTTTGTCTTTTTTATTCTTGTGCCTGTTTAATAGCTTAAAAAGTAAATTATCTAACTGAAAATTATGTCAGTTTTCTATTGTAAAATTTTCAATTGGCGAAGTTAAAACTATTTTATTTTCTCTATCATAAAGCACAAGTTTAAAGTGTTTTGATTTAGAACTGTGCTTATAAAAAACTGTAAATGTTTTTGAATCAAATAAAACAGTTTTAAGCTCTATCAAAGTATTGGTTTTCATTATTTTGCGAAATTATTTGGTTAAATTTAAAATTATCATTCTCTGATTGAGCTCTATTTTTGGCAATTGCATCTATTATATCATTTACTTTGAAAGGCTCTAAATCAGGATCATTAGTCATATATGTCTCAACTTCATCTAATAGCAAATCAAGGTTACTTTTGGATGCTATTATTGTTGATGGCTCTTGTTTATCAATATCAACAGTGGTTGAATCAGGGAAAATAATTAAGGAAAAAATTGAAACATTTATCTTACACATATTAATAAAATGTCTTATGTGTCTATAGTTTTGATTAAAAGGGTTTTTAACTTTAATTTCTTTTCTTTCATCTCTTAAGAGCAAATAATCATCAAAAAATCCGCCATGTAAGTAGCCAATATAACGTTTTGCTTCAATTATATAAACAGCCTTAGAAGTTATTAATATCCCATCAAGCTCAAAATAATTATTTTCAGCATACTTAAAAAGCCCGCCATCTAAAAGTTTGTAATTTTTCTGCTCAGCTATATATGACAATTTTTCTTTAATTGTTTCTTCGAAAATCTTGCCTTTTGTCTTAGTTTGAGTTGTTTTTTTGCTAGTTCTTGCACCAAAGAATATGCCAAGTATAATGACAATGGTAACTAAAACTAACGCTAATATAATTCCAATCATATTTTCCTTTTAGCCCTATAAATTAAGGATTTTCTTCAAATATTGGCCAGTGTAGCTCTTTTCAATTTTAGCAACTTGTTCAGGGGTTCCAGTGGCTATGACCATACCGCCATTTTTACCGCCATCTGGCCCAAGATCAATAATATGATCGCAGTTTTTAATAACATCAAGATTATGCTCAATTACCACAACAGTATCCCCATTATCGACAATTTTATTAAGCACACTAAGCAAGTTAGCAACATCATATGAGTGCAATCCTGTTGTAGGCTCATCTAAGACATAAATAGTTTTGCCAGTAGGTGGTTTTTGTAAATATGTAGCAAGCTTAACTCTTTGTGCTTCCCCACCACTTAGTGTTGTAGAAGGCTGACCTAGTTTTATGTAATTTAAGCCTACATCACTTAAAGTTTGCAATTTATTCTTAATATTAGCACGTGCTTCAAAAAATTCTAAGGCATCTTCAACTGTCATATCTAAAACATCAGCTATATTTTTTCCTCTGTATTTTATTTCTAGTGTCTCTCTATTATATCTTTTGCCTTCACACTCATCGCAAGGGACATAAACATCTGGTAAAAAGTGCATTTCAATTCTTAAATAACCATCACCCGAACATTTTTCGCACCGTCCACCAGGGACGTTGAAGCTAAATCTTCCTTTAGCATATCCTCTTGCTTTTGATTCTTCAACTGAAGCAAATATGTCTCTAATATCATCAAAAACTGAGGTATAAGTAGCAGGATTACTTCTAGGAGTCCTGCCAATTGGGCTTTGGTTAACAGCGACAATTTTGTCAATGTTAAATGAACCACTAAATGAAGTGAATTTGCCTACTTTTTCAGTTTGTGTTTTTAATAAATATTTAGTTAGTCCTTTGACTAATATCTCGTTAACTAAGCTACTTTTGCCACTTCCTGAAACGCCAGTTACACCAATAAATTTGCCAAGTGGGAACTTAACATTAATATTTTTTAAATTGTTTTCACTAGCGCCATTAATTACTAAAACTTTGCCATTTCCGCTTCTTCTAAAAGATGGTACATCTATTTTTCTTTTGCCACTTAAATAATTACCAGTTAATGACTCTTCACAATTTTTTATATCATCAAGCGAGCCTTGCACAACTACTTCGCCGCCATGTACGCCTGCATAAGGCCCAATGTCAACAATATAATCTGCACTTCTGATAGTGTCTTCATCGTGCTCAACAACAATCAAAGTGTTACCTAAATTAACCATATTTTTTAGTGTCTGAATAAGTTTTTCATTATCTTTTTGATGAAGCCCAATAGAAGGCTCATCTAAAACATATAAAACACCTGTTAAATTTGAACCAATTTGTGTAGCTAACTTTATTCTTTGGCTTTCGCCCCCACTTAAAGTTTCAGCATTACGATTAAGAGTTAAGTAGCCTAAACCCACATTTTTTAAAAAATGTAAACGGTTATATAACTCATTTAAGATAAGTTGTGAAATATATGTCTCTTCACTGTTTAGTTTTAGATTTTCTAAAGCTTCTAGAACATCTTCAACACTCATTCTTGTAAAATCATCAATGTTATAATCATTTACCTTTATGCTAAGTGCATATTTGTTCAATCTTGAGCCTTTACACTTTTCACATGTAAATGAACCCATGTACTTTTTAAGTCAGTCTCTAATTCTTTCGCTAGAAGTGTTAAAGTAATCATTTTCAATTTTTTCTAAAATTCCAGGAATATGTCTATTTCTTCTAGTTTTATTTCCGCTTGATGAAACTAAAACATACTCAATATCTTCTTTTGAGCCATATTTTATGATATCAATTTCTTCTTTAGAAAGCTGATCAATTGGTGTGTTTTTGTCTATTTCATAGGTGTTTAGGAGAATATCAAACTCTTGCCATTCTAAATTTTGGCTATTAATTATATTTGCATAAATTTTAATAGCGCCATCATTAATAGTTCTTCATTTTTCAGGAACCAAGGCATCAAAATCAGCTCTTAAATTAACTCCTAATCCTTTGCATAGCTCACATGAACCAAAAGGCGCATTGAATGAAAAAAGTTTAGTATCAATTTTAGGCATATCAAAGTCTTTATAAATACATGAGTGTAATTTAGAAAACTTTTTAACTTCGCCTTCAGTTGTTTCAACTTTCAATAGTCCTTTAGAATAATCTAAAGCAACACTAATTGCTTCAGAAATTCTATTTTGATTCTCTTCATTAAGCACAACTCTATCAACAACAATGTCAATGTAATGCTTAATATTTTTTTCTAATTTAATTTCATCATCTAGTGAATAAATTTGTCCATCAACCTGCACGCGCAAGAAGCCTTCTTTTTTAAGCCTTTCAAAAAGGTTTGCATGTGTACCTTTTTCGCCATCTACAATTGGCGAAAGTATGTATAAACGAGTTTGATCAGGAAATTCATAGATGCTTTTTAAAATATCATTATTAGTTTGCGTAGTGATAGGAATCTTATGATTAGGACAATAAGGCTTGCCAATACGAGCAAAAAGGAGTCTGAAATAGTCATAAATTTCAGTCACAGTTCCAACAGTTGATCTAGGGTTATTATGAGTTGTTTTTTGCTCAATTGAAATAGAAGGGCTAAGTCCTTCAATTGAATCAACATTAGGCTTATTAGTTCCACCTAAAAATAAGCGCGCATAGTTGCTTAAACTATCAACATATCTACGGCGACCTTCTTCATAAATTGTGTTAAAGGCCAAACTACTTTTACCACTGCCAGATAGGCCTGTAAAGACAATTAACTTGTTTTTAGGTATTGTTAAATCAATGTTTTTTAAATTATTTTCTTTTGCGCCGTGAATAATAATTTGATCTCTTGCACTCATCTTAGCCCTCCTTATTTAAACTGCTATTGCCTTCGCGCAACTCAATAATAATATCTCTTATTTCCATTGCTCTTTCATAGTCTAATTCTTTAGCAGCTTGTTCCATTTGTTTTCTTAATTTTTCAATTAATTCATCTTTAGATAGCTTGCCATCTTGGTTTTTAGAGCTAGAGTTTTTGAAATAAAATGAAATAGCATCAGCCATTTTTTGATTATGAATTGGCTCTGGAATTGGCTTAATAATTGTTTTAGGAACAATGTTATGTTTTAAGTTATATTCTTCCTGAATTTGACGAATCTCACTGTTTTGTAGTATTGTTTCTTGCATACTCTTTGAAACTGAATCAGCATAAAATATTACTCTACCATTACTGTTTCTAGCTGCTCTACCTGTTATCTGAATTAAGCTTCTTGTTGAACGGAAAAAGCTTTCATTATCAGCATCAAGCACCATAATTAAGCTCACTTCCGGTAAATCAATCCCTTCACGCAGCAAGTTAATTCCGACAACACAGTCATAAATGCCTTTTCTAAGCTTTCTTAAGATTTCATTTCTTTCAAAAGTTTTATGCTCACTATGAATATAAGCGATTTTTTCATTTTTTTCCATGAAATATCTAGTTAGCTCTTCAGCTAAAGACTTTGTGGTTGTTAAGATTAATGTTCTTTCCCCTTTTTCTTTTTGCTTTTGCAGTTCATCATAAATATTTTCAATTTGACCTTTAGCTGGCCTTACTTCAATAGAAGGATTTAGTAATCCTGTTGGCCGTACAAATAATGTGGTCACCACTCCATGAGTTTTATCTAATTCATATTCATCAGGAGTAGCTGAAATATATATTTTTTGAAAATCAAAACTATTTTCAAACTCTTCAAATGTTAATGGTCTATTATCTAAGGCACTTGGCAATCTAAAACCATAGTCAACTAAAGCTTGCTTACGCGATCTATCACCTTTAAACATGGCTCTTAATTGTGGTATCATCATGTGTGATTCATCAATAAAAACAATAGGATTTTTATCATGAAAATAGTCTAATAAAGTATAAGGTCTTTGACCAAAAGTCCTGTTATCAAGGTACATAGAATAATTTTCAATTCCTGGACAAGTTCCAAATTCTGCTAATGAATCAAGGTCTCTTTCTACTCTTTCTTTGATTCTTTGTGCTTCAAGCAGCCTATTATTTTTTTCAAAATAAGCAATTCTTTCTTCTAATTCAATTCTAGCTAATTCAACAGTTTGCTTAAGTATGTCATTATTGACTGTGTATGCATCACCAGGAAAGAGCAAAAATTCATCATAGCTAGCAAAAACTTCTTTAGTTATTGGGTGCATTGTTTTAATTGATTCAATTTCGTCACCAAAAAAGTCAACTCTGATCATAAATGAGTTGTCATAAACAGGCTGAATTAAAACCAAATCGCCTTTAACAGCAAATGAACCAAGCTCAGAATTAACATCATTACGAAAGTAATTTCTTTTTATAAGTGAGCGAATAAAATCATTGCGTGAAATTTTTTGACCTTTATGAATTGTCATAAAGTTATTTTCATACTCATATGGATTCAAAGCACCATAAATAGCAGAAACAGAAGCTACTACAATAGTATCATTACGGCTTAAAATAGAGTTAACAGCACTCATACGCATCGAATCTATTTCAGCATTACGTTTACTAGTTTTATCAATATATGAATCGCTTGAAGGAATGTATGCTTCAGGACGGTAATAGTCAAAATATGAAACAAAATATTCAACTTTGTTTTCAGGAAAAAAGCCTTTTAGTTCAGTATAAAGCTGACCTGCTAATGTTTTATTGTGCGATAAGACTAAAACAGGGCGGTTAAATTGATTAATGACATTAGCAATTGTAAATGTTTTACCACTTCCTGTTACACCTTGCAATACTTGCTCTTTGACATTATTTTTAATGCCTTCCACTAATTCATTAATCGCTTTAGGTTGATCGCCTGCTGGAGCATAAGATGAGTGCAATTTGAAACTATACATATTAAATAATTATAATGCTTTAATTTTTTTATTTTGGTCGATAATTCTTTATTTTTAATAAAGAAGCATTCTTAATTAAAAAAGCCGTGCAAATAATGCAAAGCTGTTTGTTTTATCTAGCTCTTAACCTCACGTTGTCATCTTGATTAAACAATCAGGCAACTAACTTTTGTTTTTCATCTTTAGTGAATCAATTTTTTCTCTTGTTGATTAGATTATAGGCATAAAAGGCGAAATATGCTTGGAAATTAAGTAATCATAAATAAGGTTTTTTGCTTCTTCAAGGATTCGGGTCACCTTCCAGTGCTCTAAAAGCTACAAATGATAAGCTAAGCAGTTGTAAAACTGGCCCAAGGAATATAAATCAAATAAAAGCTATCACTGAAAGAGAAATAATTAGTCCAAGTGTAACATTAGTTCATTTACGATAAACTAAAAGTGCAATAATAACTGACACAGTGTACAAGAATACTAATAAGCCTATAAAATAGGCAGAATAAAGAAATTTTTTGTTTCTAGAATATGAAGCAAATTTATTTAATTTGTCAATATTTATGCCGTCCATAAAACTCTCCTTTTAACCGATTGTGACTGATTCTGAAATGTAATTGTATTTATAAGCGTAATTTTTCTTGCTGGTTCATATTAAAACACTACTGCTTACTCCAAATTGACCAATGAACATCAAAATGCTTAGTACAATTTTAGAACCAACATTTAGCGAGCTAGTAATTCCCGTTGTTAAACCAGAAGTTCCAAAAGCTGAAAATACTTCAAAAAATACATGTGTTGCACTATATTTTGCTCTTGGAATTAAGCCACTGAAGTTATCAAAACTAGACATTACAACTAGTGAAACAAAGCCAACTAAAACAACGCTGATAGTTAAAACTATTGTGCTCATTTTAACAGTATCACTATCTACTTGGCGTTTAAATGCTCTAACATTTGGCCTTCCAAAAACCTTACTTATGACTAGTAAAAATAAAATTGCAAATGTAGTAGTTCTAATACCACCACCAGTAGAAGCAGGAGCTGCTCCAATGAACATTAAGGTGCCTAAAACTCATAATGTTGGCTCAGATAATAAGTGTAAATTTAGGGTTGAAAATCCTGCACTACGAGTTGATATAACCATAAATAATAATGATCAGGTTTTGTAGGCATTATTCCCATAGTACTGTAAATTAGACTTAAAAATAGAATCGGTTGATGATAATTCAAATGATATGACAAAAATAAAACCAAATAAAGTGACAATTAAATAAGTAACAATTGAGATCTTAGTAAACAAGCTTCAATTGTAATATGCATTTTTATTAATGCTTTTAATTCTTATGTAATTAAGTACATCATGAATAACTGGATAGCCTATACCGCCAATTAAAAATAGTGCCATAATAATAACTTGTAAGCCAATATTTTTATAATATGGCATTAGTGAGTTGTCACCAATTATGTCAAAGCCGGCGTTGTTAATCGCACTTATTGCATGAAAAACACCAAATCTAAAACTATGGCTTCAGTTATGATATGGATTATCAAAATTAGCACTGTTATTGCCTACCACTTCCCTTAAGTGCGCTAATTCAGTTTTTGGACTTACATAATAAAAATAAAACGATAAGCCAATGCTAGCTAAAAGCAATGTGACCATCAAAAAGATCATTGAATCGATAATCATTCTTTTGTTTTTGAAAAAGTCAGAATGCCCTCTTTCATATGAAACTAATTCAACATCACTGAGACTTACATGACCTTTCATGAAAATAACATTAATTAAAAATATTTTCAGTGCAAAAAGCCCAAAACCACCTAAAAGAGCAGCAATAGCAATCAAACTTTGCCCAAACATATTTCAAGCTTTATAAGTAGAATGGCTAACTAATCCAGTGTTACTAAAAGCACTACAAGTTGTGAAAAAAGCATCCCAAAAAGTTATTTTGTTTTCAGCAACATAATCAAGGTTATGAGTTATTTTACTATGTAAAAAAAGAGTGATTATTAAAACTACTAAGGCATACATTAATAAAATAAATTTAACTTTTGTACCATTTTTAGTTCATAATCTAATCTTTTTAAAAAAGCTTCTGATTTTGCTATTCCTTCACCAGTAGGCAAATTTTTTTGATCTCATCTTATTTAACCGCCAAATAGTATGCAAGTATAATAATATTAAATTATACATTTTAATTATATGTATTAAATAATCATTTTTTATGCTATTTTAACTAAGTAATTATCAAGTTTAATATATTTATGAAAAGGTATAATATTATCATTATTAAATTTATTTAATTTAGGCGGTAGTTTATGGCTAAAAAAAGAAATCAAGACATTTGCATTATTGGTACTGGACGTTTTGGTAGTGCTGTTATTGGGCAGCTAGCAAAAATGAATTGTTCACTTTTGCTAGTTGATAGCGATGAGCAAGTTTTAAATGAATATAAAGATGTAGCGCAAAAAATAGTTGTAGCTGATGCTACAAACATTAAAGCCCTAAAAGCCTTAAATATAACTGAAATGGATACAGTTGTCGTGGCTGTTTCTGACAATATTGAAATAGTAGCTGCACTATTAGAGCTTGATGTTAAAAACTTAATTGTTAGAGCTAAGTCTAAAACTCATGCTAGAGTTTTAAAACAAATAGGTGCCAATGTCATTATTCAACCTGAATATGAAGCAGGAGTAAGAACTGCTTTAATAGCTGCTAACCCTAATTTTATGCGTTTTAGCCAAAACTTACAAGAAATAGGTGATAACTTTGTAATGGGAACAACATCACTAAATTCTCAACTTCACGAAGGCAAGCCAATTAAAGAAATTAAATTCAGAGACCTTGGTGTAAGCGTTGTTTTAATAAAAAGAGGTGCAAGAAGCATTTTACCAAGCGGGCTTACAACACTTGAAAGAGGTGATTTACTAACTTTAATTGGTAAAGTAGAAGATGTTACCGTCATGATTGCCGAGCTAAATAAATAATTTATATGCCTGTTTTATAGGTTAATTAGTATTTTTTCATAATTTCATAAGCAAACAAAACAGATTGACAATGAGCCACTCTGTTTTGTTTTTTTACACTGTTTTAGGATTTTTGCAATAAATCACAAAAACTGCATTAATCATTTTTATTATTTTAATAAAAACGCAAAAGTGTATAATAGTGGTGGATAGTGGAGGAATGTGGAATATGTTTGGTGAATTTACACGGGCTATTGATGAGAAAAATAGAATTGCAATTCCATCTAAATTAAGAGATAGTTTAGGTAGCAAGTTCTATATCACAATTGGCCTTGACGATGTTATTGAACTAAGAAGTGAAGAAACTTTTATGACTTTTAGCAATAAATTAATTGCTCAAAGTCAATTTAGTTCAGAAGCACGTTTAATTAGAAGAGCATGACTTGGAAAAAGTCAAGAAATTGAACTTGATTCACAAGGACGCTTTACAATTCCAAAACAATTTTTAGCCCATGCAGCTATCCAAAAAGAAGTTCTACTTATCGGCGTTGGTGATTTAGTCGAATTATGAAGTGTAGAACAGTATGCAAAGTATGAAAATGAATTAGATAAAAACTCAGTTGCTAATGCAGCAGCTAAGTTAGCAGAAAAAAACTAAGATGGAAAATAAGCATATACCGATTTTATTAAATGAAGCAATTAAATCCTTAAATATCAAAAGTGATGGAATTTATTTAGACCTTACTGTTGGTATGGGCGGTCATTCTTCAGAGATACTAAAAAGACTAAAAAATGGTTTACTAGTTGGTTTTGACAAGGATCTTTTTGCGATAGAAGAGAGTCGAAAAAGATTAAGCAAAATTGGCTCTAATTTTCAATTAATTCATTCTGATTTTAACAATGTAGCAGATGAATTAGCAAAATTGAATATTAATGCTGTTGATGGTATATTAGTTGATTTAGGAATTTCTAGTCCACAGGTTGATAATGCTGAAAGAGGTTTTAGTTATAGCAAGGATGCTAGATTAGACATGCGAATGAATACTAATCAAGCTCTTGATGCTCATTTTGTAGTCAATACTTATAGTGAGGACGAGTTAATTACTATTTTTTATAACTACGCAGAGGTAAAGCTTGCTAAGCAAGTTGCGAATGCCATTATAAAAAATAGGCCAATTAACACAACGTTAGAGTTAGCTGAAGTAATAAAATCAGCATATCCTGCTAAATTACTAAGTCTCAAAAATCCGTGCAAGGCTGTTTTTCAGGCTATTAGGATTGAAGTAAACAATGAGTTTAGTTCAATTAATTCCATGCTTGTGCAGGCGCTAAATTTGTTAAAAAAAGACTCAAGTTTGGCAATAATTACATTTCATTCATTAGAAGACTCAATCATTAAAAAGTTTTTTGGGAACTTAATTAAAAGTAAGCATCCTTCAAAAATGCCTATTAAGGAAGAAAAAAAATACATTGTTAAGGTTTATAGTCCTTCAAAAGCTGAAATTAGCGAAAATAATAGATCAAGGAGCGCAAAATTAAGAGTATTAACTAAATTAATTTAGGCTTTTATTTATAAAACTAAAAAGGAGGGAAGTATGAAAGTTTCTAAAAAACACAACTATTTTGGTGCATTTTATCTTAGTGAAAAAGAAATTGAAGTAGTTGTGCTTTCGTTTCTAGGAACTCGCTACATCCCAGTTTATCAAAAGTCATATAACTATGATTTCATTGATATTAGTAAATTAAAGTCAAAAATTAGTGAAATTAAATCTGATTTAAACTCTAAGTTATCAATTTTAAGTAAAAGAAGTAAATATTCAATTGAATATTCATTGATTTTAGCTGATAAATATGTAGGCTATAAAGAAAAAAGCTTACAGATTAAAAACGATTATATTACTATTAATCTTGCTGAAGGCAAAGTGACAGATAGTACTATAAATCGGTATCACGAGGAAATTAATAAAAAAAATTTAGCATCTGATGATTTTATTATAAGCAACAAAACATTCTTATATAAAGTTTATTCAGAGAATAATTATTCAAAAGAATATGTACAAATGCCATATGAAAAAGAAGGTAAGAAATTAGTAACTAATCAATTATTAATTACTCTTAGCCCTAATTCATTTGCAGTTAGTTTGCTTAAGTGCTTAAAAAATGCCGGTTTTGATATTAAAAAAGTATTTTTAGAATCAGAATGCTTAAATATTAGCAAACTAGATAACAAGTTTAAATTTATAGTTAACTTTAGTTGAAATTTTGTAAGCTTTCTTGGTGTTGTTAATAATAGTCCATTTTTTTACAAAAAATATGTCTTAGACATTACAAGAATGAATGACATATTTGCAAAAGAAGCTAATGTTAGTTTACATAATTTTGATTTGTTGATTAATTCCGTAGTTAAAAATTACGATTTATACACTTCCTTAAACGAAAATAATCTAGAAGAAAGAATTTTAGTTGTATTAAAAAACATTGTTACTGAAGTTTCAAAAGAAATTAAAGCATTATTAGATGATAATATTGCTTATCCTGATATAGAAATTCAAGTAAATGGCAAAAATGCAGACTTTGTGTCACACATTTTGAAAAAGGAAATAAGCAGCTATTCAGTAATCAAAGCAGAAAATACTGACATGCTCATATTTGGAACTAAAAAATACTTTGTTGGTGCAGCTCACTTGGCTAGTGATAATTTACCAAAAATAAGTAATACTTTAGAACTATTAAATACTATTCCTTTATACAAAGCAAAGACACCTGGAATAAGCAAAATTTTAAAATCATTTCAAAAATCAGTTAATGCATAATTTTATAAATAACTCTATAAAAAAGGAGAATCGGTCATGAACGATTCAACAGTTTTTCCAAGTTTAAAGGTTAAAGTTTTTGGAATCGGTGGTGCTGGCAATAATGCAATTAACAACATTATTGCTGATGATGAATTTGATAGTTCAACAATTGAGTTTTGAGCAATTAATACTGATTCACAACACTTGCAAGATAACAGAAATAAATGTCAAAACAAATTACTATTAGCTAATCCAATTTATAACGGTTGCGGTGCTGGTGGAGATCTTAAGGTTGGTAAAGAATGTGCCTTAAATTCTATTGATCAAATCAAAGAAATTTTAGCAGACACAAATGTCTTGATCCTAGCAGCAGGCCTTGGCGGTGGAACTGGTACAGGTGCAACGCCGGTTATAGCGGATATAGCTAAGAAAATGGGAATTTTGACAATCGCAGTTTTGACAACGCCTTTTGACATGGAAGGGGAAATTAAGAAAAGTATTGCTTTATCTGGAATAAGTGAAATTAAAAATTATGCAAATTCTTACTCACTAGTATCAAATCAACAAATTTTGGAAACATACAAAGACTTCCCACTTAATATGGCTATGAGAATGGCTGATAAGAAGCTAAAAAACCTTATAAAAAATGTAATTGACATTCTTAATTTAAGCTGATTTATTAATGTTGACTTCCATGATTTGAGAAATGTTTTGGAAAATGGTCAAAATACTTTTATTGGCTATGCTAAAACCAGTGGAACTGACAAAGTTAAAAAAGCTGTTGAAGAAGTTATCAGTGATAACATAAGTGAAATAAAAAGCAATAATAGCTATAAAAATCTATTAGTGTCATTCCACATAGATTCTAAAGGCACATTAACAGAAATTAATGAAGCTATAGAACTATTAAAGGAACACTTTGGTGCTGATACTCACATCAAATTTGGCATTATAAATGATGATTGAACAGATGAAAGAGAAGATTTTTTCACAATTGGCATTATAGCTGGTCAAGGCGAAATGCACAGTGGCATAGAGTTTAATGAAAAATTAAAGAGCAACAGACACAGCCCTTTAATGTATGAACAATCAAATATCATCAATGTAGAAAACACTGATGAATATGATCAAGTTGTTACAAAAAATGAAAAAATCTTAGAACAAAATTCTGATTTAATTCCTGAATTTTTTAAGTAGAAAAAGCTAGTAAAAAATGCATCTTTATGGCCGTAAAACAGCCACAGATGCATTTTTTAATTCCTATTTCATTTATATATCTAATGTTTAGCCTAAATTTTATTTTATAACCCTCATTTTCATAGGATTTAGCTATGCTTTTTATATAAATAGTTCTATCATTAACTTTATCTGTCAAGTGTTTTCTTAGTAAATCTTTAAGTTCAAAAGTATTAATACATGATCTAACCATTGCTAAAAGATATGCATATTTATCAATAATTTCATCAAATGTATTTTTGGCATTTTATCGATTTGTGACAAATTATTATCTAAAAATAAATATGGAGCAAACATGAAATTGTTTTTATAAATATTAACTGTTCTCTTTTTACCAGCAAATTCAAATACATCTTGCAAAATGTAATGATGGAATTTGACATAAATCTTTAAATGCGCCAATTTCAAAAGTATCTATAATTCTTTTATCTCACAATTCCAGACAGCGTTTTTTTACTTAATTTTATTTCATTTTCCTTTTCAATAAAATTTTCTTTCATTTTCTTTTTAAGTAATTATCCTATCAATGATTGATATCTATCTCACATTGCAAACTCTTCTAGTTTGTCATACTCGTCTTTATTAATATCTTTTAAGTGCATAATTCAGTTTTCATCATCATATACTGATAAAACTAATGATGGTGTTTGAATAATTGCTTTATTTATTTTTACAATAGCTGCTTTAATTGGCATTTTAAATGCTAGTTCACCTTTATTTGTTTTAAGCACCATTAATATTTCATTTTTATCTAATACTTGGTTTTCGCTTGCTAATATATTTAATTCGCTAATTAAACTAATTTCATCTTGCGCATCAGGGCTTAGTCTTAAAAGATATAGATTTTTGTCATCTAAGTATTCAATTGTAAATTTATCAATTAATTTTTTCATTAACTTCTTCCTTCTGTAAGTGTATTTATTATCCTATAAAACAGCCTTAAGTAGCAAATTGTGGAAATAAGAAAGTAGTAACATACAAATAAAGACTTAATATAGGGATAAAATTGAGCTTGCTTTATGTTAGCTACATAGCAGTAAAAAATTATTTAATAGTTGTACTTCTAAGGCTTTTTTATAGTACTCTTGGAATTATCATATTATTTATGTAGTGCACCTGAATTATTAAGAAGATATTCATAAAACTATCACTTATGTATAAATAAAACAGTCTAAAATATGGAATGAATTAAATAATAAAGCTGATCAATTTTATAAAAAAACAATAAACAGACAGCTTACGAAGCGCTAAACTTAAAAATCTAATATGCTTGTTTTTATTTTAGCATAAGTGTTTTAGTGCATTGTAAGTATTTACATATATAATTGAATTAAGTATATTACTTAAATTAATCTCAGAAAGGGAAAATGCATCGATTTTTTGTTGATACAAAGGAAAATGATTACTTCATTCTTGATGAAAAAATAATTAAACACATAAAAAGTGCACGATTAGCTAATGAACACTTTTTATGCAATTATTTAAATAAGTTTTATGAATGTTATTTAGAAGACAATAAGGCAAAAATTATTCAAGAATTAAGCATAAATCATGAATATTTAAATGAAGTAGTTTTAGCAGCTCCTGTTATTAAAATCAAGCGTTTTGAATGATTGCTTCAAAAAGCTACTGAACTAGGAGTGTCTAGAATTATTCCAATGAATTCTAAGTTTGTTGATCAAACAATTATTAAATATGAGTTTAATAAAAAGATCGATCGCTTTAATGAAATAATTAAAAATGCTGCTGAGCAAAGCTTTAGAAACGCTGTTCCAAAATTAGAGAAAATAGCGACTTTTGAAGAAATTATTTTATCTAATCGGGACAAAAAAATTTATGTTGCTTACGAGAACAAGGAAGTTGAATCTCAAATTGATAAAATTGAAACTAACAGCATTTTAATTGTTGGCCCTGAAGGCGGGTTATCCAAAGGTGAAATAGATTTTGCACTCCAAAACAACTGTTTTATAGTGTCTTTGGGAAAAACTATTTTAAGAGCAGAAACAGCATGTATATATATGCTTTCAAATGTAAGAGAAAGTAATAAATAGGAGAATAATATGAATGAAAAAATAAGATTAGAAGATGATTTTTATGAGAGCATTAATGGTGAGTGATTAGCAAAAGCTGAAATACCAGCTGATAAATCATCAATAAGTTCGTTTTATGAAATTCACAATAAAAATGAAAAAGATTTAATGCAAGAAACACAGGATTTAATAGCTGAAAAAAATATAAGCTGAAAGAGAATAAAAGATCCTGTAATTTTAAGTTACGCACTTTTAGCTGATATGGCTTACGATTTTCAAACTAGAGAAAAACTTGGTGTTTCACCTATTTTGCCTACTTTAAAGGCTATTTTGGCACTTAAAAACAAAGAACAGCTAATTGAAAAATATAAATACTTCCGTTTTAGAGATATATCGCTTCCTTTTGAATTTGGCATTATTCAAGATTTTAAAAATGTTGAATTGCAGCTTTTATGTCTATCAGGCCCAAGTTTGATTCTTCCTGAAAAATCATATTATGATGATAAGCATCCTGCTAAGCAACAATTAATTGCTAAGTTTAAAGAAATGAGTTTAAAACTACTTAGGTTTTATTATTCTGATGAACAAAAGAATGAAAAAATTGTTAACCAAGCACTTGCTTTTGATGCTTCATTAGTTGAATTTTCTCCAAGTGCTGAAGAAAATGCTGATTATGTAAAAATGTACAACCCTTATAGCATTTCTGATGCTGCAACATTTTCGAAAAATGCTGATTTAAAGGCTATTGCGGAAAATTTAGTCAACAAAAACGCTAAAAAAATTACCAATGTTGTCGATAAATTAATTGTGCTTTATCCTAAATTTTTAGAAAACATTGACAAAGTTTTTAATGATGAAAATTTTGAAAACCTTAAGTCTTGAATGTTTTTAAAAACTATTATTCAATTCTCTGGTCACTTAAATGATGAATCAAGAATTATTGCTGGTGAATATGATAGAGCACTAACAGGCCAAGATAGTCCAATGACTAAAGAAAAACATGCATTTTATGTTGCGTATAACAAATTTAAAATTCCTTTTGGCACATATTTTGCCAAAAAAACATTCGGTGAAAAAGCTAAAGCAAATGTTGAACAAATGGTTGTCAAAATGATTGGCATTTACAGAGACCGTCTTTTAAAAAATGACTGATTAAGTAAAAGTACAAAAGAAAAAGCTATAGTTAAACTAGAAGCTTTAGGTGTTCATATAGGCTATCCCGAAGAAATTCAACCTTTCTATGAGCAAGTTAAAATAAGCAACAAGTTCTTCAAAAGAGATAATTTATTAAAAAATGCACTTGATTATCTTGTAGTTAAAAACACATGAGAATTTAGTCAATATTTACAGCCAATTAACAGAAACTACTGAAGCATGTCTCCTGCAGAAGTAAATGCATATTACAATCCTTTTATGAACCATATTGTTTTCCCAGCAGGAATTTTAAATAAGCCGTTTTACTCTATAAAACAGTCAGAAGCGACAAATTATGGTGGTATAGGTGCTGTTATTGCTCACGAAATTAGTCACGCTTTTGATAATAACGGTGCTCAGTTTGACGAAAAAGGTAATCTAAACTTATGATGAAGTGATAAAGACTATAAAGCATTTCAAAAGAAAGCTAAAGATATGATTGCCTTATTTGACAATAAAACAACTGAATATGGCAAATGCAATGGTACTTTAACTGTATCAGAAAATATAGCAGATGCTGGTGGATTTTCATGTGCTCTAGAAGCTGCAATGCTTAATAAAGAAAATGACATAAAAGACTTTTTTACAAGCTTTGCGGTAATTTGAAAGAGCAAATATAAGCCTGAAAGTGCAAAATTATTGCTTGCAACTGATGTGCATGCTCCTGCAAAATTAAGAGCAAACATACAAATTCAAAATAGTGATGAATTTTACAAATTATTTAATGTTAAGTCAAGTGACAAAATGTGATTGCCTAAAAATAAACGTGTAAAAATTTGATAGGAGCAAGCCATGAATTTAAATAAAGTTATATTAATTGGTAGAGTTTCATCAGACATTAGATATAGCAAAACTAATAGTGGAATCTCATTTGCTAGAACTAGAATTGCTATAAGCAGAAACTACTCAAGTGATAATGAAGTGACTGACTTTATTCCAGTAATTGCTTGGAGAAGCACAGCTGATTTTTTAAATGGTTATGCGCCTAAAGGAACACTAGTTGCAATTGAAGGAGCATTAGTAACTTCAACATATGAATCAAATGGTCAAACTAACTACAGTATTGAAGTCAGAATCGATAACTTGCACTTGTTAGAATCACGTTCTGTTAGAAATCAAAGACAAACAAATGATTTTTCAGTAGTGCAACCTAACTTTAAGAAAAATGATTTAGGCAACGGCAATAATTTTGCTAAAAGCAATAAAGCTTTTGAGCAAAATTTCAATTTAGAAGGTAGTGAAAAAAATAAAAATACTAATAAAGCTAGCGAAGCACAGAGTGCAAAAGTTGAAGACCAGCCATTTAACAACATTAATTTTAATTTTGATGATGATTTTGAAGATTAAGTCAATTAAAGCTTGTAATTTAATAAGAAAAAGAGTGCTTTTTCCCAAAAAAGTGCTTTTTTATTATATTTATGCCATATTTTAAGATCATAAAATATAATATTAGATATTGGGGGTTGAAATGCTAAAAGTGCTTGATCATCCATTAATTAAGATTAAACTTACAAATATGAGAAATCGAGAATCTGGCCACTCAGTTTTTCGCCAGAATTTAAATGAAATTGGCTCATTAATGGTTTATGAAATTTTAAGAGACTATCAAACAAAAAGAAAAGAAATAATTACTTCAATTAATAAAAAATATTTAGGCTATGAATTTGACAAAGACGTAGTTTTTGTGCCCATTTTAAGAGCTGGGCTTGGAATGATTGATGGCTTATTAAAATTAATTCCTGAAGCTAAAGTTGGACATATTGGAATGAGTAGAGATGAAACTACTTTTAAGCCTACTGAATATTTTTATAAAATTCCCGAAGTGCCAAAGGATAGCTATATTTTTGTAGTAGATCCAATGTTAGCGACTGGAAATAGTGCAGTTGATGCTATTACAAGACTTCGCAAAGATGGCTTTAATAACATTAGCTTAGTATGCTTAGTTGGAGTTAAAGAAGGCGTGGATAATGTTGAAAAGCATTTTGGACATGATATTAATATTTATTTAGCTGCACTTGATGAGTGTCTTAATAAAGACAAATATATTGAACCGGGGTTAGGTGATGCAGGAGACAGAATTTTTGGTACAAAATAATAATAAGGAAAACATTTATTACTTTAAAAACAGGAGCATAAGACTCTCATATACAGGCATGATGCTTGCTATTGCAATATTAGTTAATTTTGCAGGTAGCAAATTATTATCAGTACCTTTTATATCGTTTTTAAAATTTGATTTTGCTTTAATTGTAATCACCGCTACAGCACTATGAATAGGCTGAAAATATGCATTTTTGCTTATTCTTTTACTATTTTTACTTGGACCAAGTTATGGCTCACATGGATATAGCTTACCAAGCATCTTAGGGCATTTAATTTTATCAACAACTCAAACTATATATATGACCATTTTTTACTGGTCAATAAAACTTTTACAAAAAACAAAATTGCGTAAAGCTGGTTTATTAATATTACCAGTAATTATTTCAATATTAGCAACTACAGGACTTTTAGTTGTTTTAAATATCTATCTTTTCACTCCATGATACTTTAAACTATTTGGTTTACTTGGAGCTGATCCTGGAAATCATTTTTCAATGATTAAGCATTGAGAAAATATTAGAGGTTTATTTCTAAATATTCCAACATATTATAAAGGTGCAGGCTTAGTTTACCTTGTTTTCAACCTTGTTAATCTTACAATGAACTCAGTTTTCATCTTTATAATATTTAGCTTAAATAGCAAAAATAATTTCATTAACAAAAACATTTCTTATCTATAAAAATTATTCTAAGAGGCTACTATGAAAAATTATGACCATTTATCAATTGAAAACAAATGACAAAATTATTGAGAAAATAGTCATTATTTTGAGCCCAAAAATGATCATAAGTTACCTAAAAAATATATTTTAAGTATGTTTCCATACCCTTCAGGAAACATCCATATGGGGCATGTTAGAAACTATGCTATTGGTGATGCTTTAGCTCGTTTTTATAGAAGAAAAGGTTTTAATGTATTGCATCCTTTTGGTTGGGATGCTTTTGGTCTTCCTGCTGAAAATGCAGCAATAAAACATAACATTCACCCTAAAACATGAACATACCAAAACATTAGTTCAATGAATGAAAACATAAAAAAATTAGGTATTTCGTTTGCATGAAACTATGAATGCATCACAAGTGATGAAATCTATACTCGTTGAGAGCAAGAAATATTTATTAAAATGTGAAATAATGGTTTAGTTTATAGAAAAAAAGCCTTATTAAACTGATGTAATAAGGACAAGACAGTTTTAGCCAATGAACAAGTAATTAATGGTTGTTGTTGAAGGTGTGATGAGCCGATTGAAATAAAAGAAACTGAGCAATATTATTTGAAAATTAGAGATTATGCTAAAGAGTTACAAGAGTCTTTAGAGCTATTAAAAGGTAACTGACCCGATAAAGTTTTATCAATGCAAAATAACTGAATCAACTATAAAACAGGCTTTTTAGCGACTTTTAGCGATTCATTAAATAAATTAAAAACCAATATTGAGATCTTTGTTAATGATAAAAAAGATCTAGATGTAGTTGATTTTTTATGCATAAGTGCAAATCATGATTTAGTTGATGAATTAATTCAAAAAAATTATTTCACTAAAGAGCAAATTGATCAAATTAACAAAATTAAAACTCTTGCACAAGCAAAAGATTTTTCACTAAAAGCCAGTTTAAAATTGCCGTTTAAGGCTGTTTTAAAGAACAATTTGGATAAACTAATTGATGTGTATATCTCTGATTTTGCTTCATTAGGCGCTAAGAATAATGCGCTTATAATCAATACTAAAAAGCTAGCTAGCTATGAAAAGTTTGCTTTAGCTAACAAAATTGATTTATCAGCTTCACAAAGCAATTTTGATTTATCTTCACTATTTCCAAGTCAATCGATTAATATGCAAGACTGAGGAATTAGCCGCCAAAGATACTGAGGTGCACCTATTCCAATGATTCACTGTGCAAAATGTGGCATTGTTCCTGAAAAACTTGAAAATCTTCCAGTTAAGCTACCTGAAAATGTTGACTTTAATAAAAGCGGAAATCCAATTAGTTCCAATTTAGAATGAATGCAAACAAAGTGTCCAAAGTGTAATTCTGATGCACTTAGAGAAACTGATACATTTGACACATTCTTTGAATCAAGCTGATACTTTTTAAGATACACTTGTCCACCTGAATTAAGAGAAAAAGTTGCTTTAGATAAAGATTCGGTTGAATATTGAAACTCAGTTGATACATATATTGGCGGGATTGAACATGCTATTTTACACCTACTTTATGCAAGGTTTTTTACTAAAGTTATGTCAGACTTAGGATATATTTCATTTAGAGAACCATTTAAAAGTTTGCTTACTCAAGGTATGGTACTTAAAGATAGCGCAAAAATGTCAAAAAGTAAAGGCAACACTGTTTCCCCTACTGATTTATTAGAAAAATATGGTGCTGATACTGTAAGATTATTCATTCTCTTTGCAGCGCCGCCAGCAAAAGAGTTAGAGTGATCAGATGATTCAGTTGAAGGATGCAATAGATTTATTAATAGACTTTATAATCTATATTCTAAAGTAATACCTGTCAAGGATTTTAGCATCATAAAAAACATTCATCACAATAGCTTAAGTGAATTTGAAAAAAGTGCAAGAATGAAGCTTTATCAGTCATTAAAAAAACAAGAATCAATTTATTTAGATAACCGCAATGAATTTGCATTCAATACATTAATTGCCTATATCATGGAAACTCTAAATTCTTATGAAAAAATAGAAAATAATTCACTTTTACTAGAGTTTTTCTACATTTCACTTAATATTTTAGAACCTTTTATACCTCATTTAGCTTGAGAACTTAGCGATAAGTTATTTAATTTAAATAATCTAACTGATTTTTATATTGATAATAAAGCGCTAGAAACTGACCAAATAACCTATGCTATAACAGTAAATGGAAAAGTTAGAGCACAAATTTCAGTTTTAAATGAAAGCAATAATAAAGATAATATTTTGACACTAGCTAAAAATGAAGTAGCAAAATGAATTGAAGGAAAGACTATTATTAAGGAAATATTTATACCAAACAAAATAGTTAACTTTGTAATTAAATAATTTTTTTAGCACTCGCATTGTAGAGTGCTAAAATTGTATTATAATTGATATTGTATTAGTTGAACAGGAGGGCAATATGGGAAGACCTAAAGGAAATAGTAAAAGAAAAAAAGGTGCTGCTGAGACTAATTTTGAAAATCTATTATATTTAAATGTATATAGAAGAAGAATCTACACAAAGGCAAATGACCCTGTCAAAAATTGTTTTGTGTTATTTGATCGTGAAGTAGCTAAGTTAGAAATTACTGATGAATTAATTACTCAAACAACATACTGAAAACAAATAATTGATGAGTATACTAAGGATAATTCAAATGGTGCTGAAATAATTAATAAAGCTAGAATCATGCTAGTTTATTATAGACCAGCAGAAGATAACAGAGTTATTTTAGAATCAGAGCTTCAATCTAAACCTACAGCTACATATGCTGATGTTTTAGAAAATGTTAATATTTCTAACTTAGATTCAAATATGACTCTTTGCCAAGTTGAATCAGTTGAAAAAGTCTATGATAATGGTTCTCAAAAATGACATTACATTGCAACACTAAAAGCTATTCATAAATACATATTGCAAGATATATATGGCGATGAAGAAACAATTTCTTCATCAAGCATAGATATTGAAAAACTACCACTTAAATATATTGAAGGAATGGTAGCAACAAGATTTGGTTCAGAAAATAATGGTGATGAAATGGCTTTAGCTGATCCATCACTAGATTTTAATGGTTTTGAAGAAGTAATTAACACTTTAATTTACGACAGAAACTGAAATGATGCAATGCTCCTTTATAGATATATTAGAGGATATTCAGCCAAAGAAATTAGAAACTGAACAAAGGGCACCAGTGAAATGATGCCTGATTTCATTAATGATGATGAATCTAGACTAGAAACATTAGTTAGAGCACTAACTGGATTTTTCCTACTACCTCCATATGAATTATTTACAATTTATTCAATGCCTTCTGCACTTCATCAGTTCGAAGCTCTTAAGAGTAATTTCGTACTAATGGTAAGATTAATCAAGAAATTTATTAATGAATTAAATCTTGGCAACACTGATAAATTATTAAATATTTACAATGCACTTACTGATAATGAATTATTCAAAAACTCAATGGAGCAAATTAAAGAAAACTCTGAGTTAGAAGTTCAATTTAATTATGAAGTTGAAAGAATATACAAGTGGCATAAAGAATACTTGCAATTAGGTTATATAACTGAAGATGATTTAAAATTAATTATTAGCTTGATTGAACAAAATCAAAATAATTTAAGTAAAAGATCTTCTAAAAAAGACACTTCAGCAATGAAAGATAAAATTGACAAAGAATTAAATAAAAAAATTCAAAGCAATTTAGATAAGCAACAAAAAGAGTTCTTGCTTCGTGAAAAAATGAAAGCCATCAAAGAGCAACTTAATGAAGCTGATGATGAAGATGGCGACGATGAGTATTCAAAAATTGTTAATGACCCAGTGCTCAAGCAAATGTATCCTGAATGGATTATTAAAGCAATTAAAACTGAGCGTGATAAGTTAAAAAATATGATGTCATCAAGCCCTGATGCTAATATTACCCAAACATATATTAGTAATCTAAAGAAATTGCCTTGAAGAAAAGTTGAAGTTGAAAACTTAGATATAAATAGAGCTAGAGAAATTCTAGACAAAAATCACTATGGACTTAAAGAAGTTAAAGAAAGAGTGATTGAATACTTATCATTAATAATCAATCACAGAAACATCAATAAAGAATCAAGCGAAAAAGATTTAATTAAAATTGATGATCATAACCAAATTGACTTGCAGCTATTTAAAGAAAATACAAAAAATAAAGCGCAAAAGCAATTTAACAACGTGCCAATTTTAACCTTAGTGGGTCCTCCTGGCACTGGTAAGACATCACTTGCTCGTTCAATTGCGGAAGCTCTAGACAAAAGCTATGTAAAGCTTAGTCTTGGTGGCTTACATGACGAATCTGAAATTAGAGGCCACAGAAAGACTTATGTAGGTGCTATGCCAGGTAAAATCATTAAAGGTCTTCAGTCAGCTGGTGTGTCAAATCCACTTATTTTATTGGATGAAATAGACAAAATGTCAAGCGACATAAAAGGTGATCCTACTTCAGCTATGCTTGAAGTTTTAGACCCTGAACAAAATACTAAGTTTCAAGATAATTACATTGAACATGAATATGACTTATCAAAAGTGTTATTTATAGCAACAGCAAACTATTATGAAAATATTCCTGCTCCATTACTAGATCGTGTTGAAATTATTGAATTAAATAGTTACACAATTAATGAAAAAATTAAGATTGCTAAAGAACACTTAGTTGAAGTTGTATTAGCACAAGCTGGCTTAAAACCTGATCAATTTATCATTGATGATAAAGCATTAGAGTTTATAATTAAGCACTATACTGCTGAAGCAGGTGTTAGATCATTAAAGAGAAATTTAGACAAAATAGCCCGTAAAATAGTCACAAAAATCGTTTCTGGCGAAAAAATTGATAAGTTTGTTATAGACCAAAACAATATTCCTGAATTATTAGGTACTCCAAAAATTAGCGAATCCGAAAAAGAAATGCAACCACAAATTGGTTCTGTCAATGGCTTAGCCTTTACATCAATTGGTGGTACAACATTACAAATTGAAGTTTCATGATTTAAATCAAAACAACCCGGTATTAGACTAACTGGACAGCTTAAAGAAGTAATGCAAGAATCAGCTAAAATTGCGCTTTCATATGTAAGAGCTAATGCTGAAAAGTTTGGTATCAAAAACGTTGATTTTGATACAACTGAAATTCATGTCCATGTACCTGAAGGAGCTGTTCCTAAAGATGGCCCTAGTGCTGGTGTAACATTTACAACTGCTTTAATTTCTGCTCTAGCTAAAATTCCTGTCTCGCAAGAAGTAGCTATGACTGGTGAAATCACGCTAAGAGGTAAAGTCTTAGAAATTGGCGGACTAAAAGAAAAGTCATTTGCTGCTTTTAAAAAAGGCATTAAAACTGTCTTTATTCCAAAAAATAATGAAAAGAATTTAAGTGATATTCCCGAAGAAGTAAAAGAAGCAATTAACTTTATTCCTGTTTCACACTATGAACAAATTTGAGAGCATTTATTCAAAGGCAAAAAGTCTGATGAAAGTGAAACTGAAAGCAAAAAGAAAAAGCAGTCTAAATAAATAATTTATTGCCTTTACTTATGCAAAAAATGCACATTAGTAGTGTGCATTTTTAACTTTCAAAATTTAATTGATTATTAAATGTGTAAAATATTACAGTATGAATATACTGTATAGCATTTTAATAAATTTAGCATTATTTTTACTTGGATATCTACTTTTAGGATCTTTTAATACATCAATAATATTAAGTAGAAGAGTCAAAAATGATGATATTAGAGAACATAATAGCAAAAATGCAGGAGCAACAAACAGTTTAAGAACTTATGGAGCTAAATTTGCATTAATTGTCTTTGCTACAGATGTACTTAAAACACTTCTTCCTATATTAATAATTTCAGCTATAGTTAATCATGTGCCAGCAGTAAATGCTTTTTCATATGCTTCATATATTAGCCCGCAAGCACTTGGACTTGGAGTAGTAATTGGTCACATTTTTCCTGCTTATTACAAATTTAAAGGTGGCAAGGGAGCAGCTTGTACAGTTGGCTTAATAATTTCTATTAATATTATTTTATTTTTAATTGCATTCTTAATATTTTTACTAGTTGTTGGAATAAGTAAAATTGTTTCGCTAGGCTCAATTACCGTTGCATTCTCACTGCTTTTATTTGTTTGAATGCCATGAATGATTCAAGGCCCAACTGGATACTGAACTAATGCTGTTGAATATACTAATTCATTTACAACACTTGTAAATTACTGATATGTTAGCCCAATAATTTATACTTTATGTGCTTTTCTAGTGCTTGTAAGTCACCGTGATAATTTCAAAAGATTGATTAATAAAAGTGAAAGAAAATTTGCAATCAAAAAAGCTGTTTAGCATAAAACTGGCGGCTTTTTTTATTGGCATTTATATATATCAACAAATTATTAACAGTATAAATTTTGCAAAAGTTTAATTTTTGGCCAAAGAAATGGCCTAATTTAGCACTTTTACCACTTATCTACAAAAAGTGCTTGAGGGAAAAAGTTGTTAAAAATTGGCCCTATGTATTTTTTAAAATAATATTATGCAAAATGAAAGTAAAATAGAAGTATTACCAGTCTTAAAACCAATATCATTATTTCCTGAATTTATAGAGAAAATTGATGGAGAAAACAAATTAAAGTCTAATGTTATAACATTGATTGCAATAGATAATAATGATGTTTACTTTGTCGCTGGACTATTAGAAGAAAATAATGATATTTCTAATGAAAATATAATTAATATTGATACAGAAGACGGCATACTTGAAAATGGAAAAAGCGCTAAGGTTCTACTAGCTAAGGCAATTGATCTGTCAGTTATCTACAAAATGAATTATGACGAACTTATACCTAAAATTCAAACTAGCTGAGAAGATATGGCTCGATTGCCTTATGTCTCGCTTAAAGATCAATTGAAAATTGTTAACTGAGTCACAGCCAATTTAGCAAATCAAGGAAGCGTTCCTAAACTGGTTGTTATACGAAAGAAGCATAGAGAAAAGGACAGCAAAATAAACGGAGCAGTAATTTAACTTTTGCGACTTTTCCAAATTTTGCATAGCTTGCTATATTAAATAGCAAGTTTTATATTTTAAACTAGCTAAACTAGTTGTAAAAAATAAGTGCGTTAATCTTTCTACTTAATAGAGAGTTTTGTGCATTTAAAAAGATTTATGGAAAGATTAGAAATAAAACAAGGGTTAATATGTCTATGATCAAGTTATGATAACTTATCCAAATAACAAATCTTTATGTGATTTTGTTTCTGGGTTAATGTAAGAAAAAGCAAGAGACAGAATTAAATACTATAATGAAATATCACTAACTCTAAAAATTTATGATAGCAAATGACTATTCTTAATAAGAACTATATTGGCAGTCTTGTTTTGACTGACTCTGACTACCATTTGAGATGGCAAAATGAGGAGATAGAACTACTATAGACTATTATGTCTATGGTTTTTTTATATAACTTAACCTTACGGAATATATATTAATTGGAACAATTTATAAACAAAGAAACAATAAAAATAAAACACAAGTAAAATATGTGCTAAAATTATACCTAGAAACACAGTTTCTTGTTTATGAGTAGTTCGTTTCACTACTGTCGAATGCATGGTCATTAAAAAAACAAAAGAAACAGTTGTAAGCAATTATGCTTACATTTTTTTATTGCCTTATATTTAGAAATGTAAATAGTGACATAGACTTTTAAAAGTTGTTTTATACAAACAATTTATTAACTAACAAAATAAAAAACTACCTGGTTTTCAAGCCTAGGTAGTTTGTTTTTTATTCAAGCACCATTACTATTTTATCGATACAGTTGATTCGTTAGCTTTTTCTGAAATTTCAGGAACAGTATCTTTACCCTTAAATTCTCCGACTTTATATTTAATTGTAATGTTTTCTTTTTTCTCATCAATACTAAAGTTTAATTGGGTAGATAATTTATTTTCACTATATGTTGGTTTTGTGTCATTAACTAATTGAAAATCACCTGTAATTTTACTTGCTTTGTCATTAAGTGTGAAAAGAACTCATTTTTTCCCTCTAAAACCTTTACCAAAAGGAGCCTTTGTTCCTTCTGTTATTACAATGTTATGATCTTTTCTGTCATATCAAAGGGTGTATTTACTGCTGTCTTCCTTTAATTTCTTTAGAATGTCATCTTTTTTGCTATCACTAGATAAAGTTAGAACATCTTTTAAATCTTTTACTATTGAATTTACATCAGTAGTTTCAGTTGTGGTTGTTGTTGCGGGTGTATCGGTTTTACTACCATCTTTATCTTTTTTCACTTCAGGTTCATTGCACTTTGCAGCAATCAATGGCAATGTTGTTAAAACACTAATGATTCCTAAAGCTGATAAAAACTTACTACTCTTTTTCATCTTAAATTTTGAACTCATCTTCCTTATCTATCATTTTTATTATTTTGTAATTTCTACACTTTAATTTTACTCTTATTTATTAATAAATACACTTTGATGAAAAAAACCGTCAAACAGTTATAGTTTGAAGGCTTAAAATTGTTTAGTCACTTAAGATTGATAATTTAAAAAAGTCTTTAAGTTTACCTATACCACTATTTTTATAATTAAGGTCATTTAAATTAAGTATGTCATTAATTTCATTGTTATAACTTGAACCAAAATATTGCATGTCATTAGTTTTGCTTTTATTAAGTTTTAACAGTAGCAGCGTCACATTGAAATCAATATTTTCAAATAGATTGATTTCTATGGAAAAGTAAAAATATGATGTTAAAGCCATTTTTTAATCTGGTGGCTTTTTTTATTCATTAAAAAGTTAGGTATTGTTTTACTTTGCTTATTTCGTTTTTTGATTCTATTTTTTTATTGCGAATTTATGGAATGAAAAATAAGATACATTTTAAAAATTATAATTCTTGGTTGCTTATTTTGTCTATTTATTAAAATGATTAGGGAATTATTTAGTTTGTATTGTTATTGAAACTGTTGATTCATTAGATACGTCTGATGCTTCTGATTCGCTTCTGTTTAAAAATTTACCCACTTTGTATTTAACTTTAAGGCTAAATTTGTTACTTCCACCGCCATTAAGTATTTCGAAATTCAATTGGTTAGATAATGTAGATATATCATAGCCATCTTCTTTTGATTTAATTAATGGATCTTTATCATTAACAAGCTGAATATCATTTTTAATGGAACTTGCTTTTTCATCTAGTTCAAATAAGACAAATTTGATACCTTCTGTTTTGTTATTGTCAAATGGTGATTCCTTACCTTCAGTTATTCAAATACTTCTATCCTTATTGCTATATCAAAGAGAGTAATCACCGCTATTGTTTTTGAATTTCTTCAATTCTTCATTGTCTTCCGATGATGCAGCAAATTTGAAAATATCTTTAAGATCTTTTGCTATTTTATCAAGTTCACTCAGTTCTTTTTTGCCTTCGGTTTCTCCTTCTGCCCTAGGCTCATCAGCTGGAGGCATATCTGGTTGTGGTTCTGGTTTTAGTGCAGGAACAGGCAGTGTAGAAGGTGGAGTTTCAGTTTCTGGACTTGGAGTTACTGATCTGTTATCACTTCTAGATTCATTCTCATTCTTTTCATCTTTTCTATCTTTTTCGTCTTTTGGAGAACCAGGAGAATCTTTATCCTTATTTTTTTGATCTTCGGAGTTTTTGTCTTTTGTTTTATCTACTTTTTCATCTTTCTCAGTTGTTTCATTGCTAGATGATTCTGAATCATTTTCCTTTTTATTATCATCTGCTTTCTTGCCATCATCATTAGGTTTATGTGGCTCATTCTTTGGTTCAGGTTTTGAATTTATATTTTTGTTTAAGTCTTTTTCTGGATTATCAACTAAGTTATTGATTATTTTTCTTTTTTCAGATTCATTGGTATCGCAAGAGGCTGATAGAAGAGAGGCTGCAGTTACTGAAATTGTAGTTGCAGCCAATAATAACTTAAAACTCTTTTTCATAATAAATTAGTATTTCATTATCCCTTCTTATTTTTTTATTATTATTCATTATTTTCTCTTATTTTTGCTTGGAGCCATAAAAATTTAAAGATGTAGAAACCTTATCAAGACTATTAATCAAACTTATTTTTGTTTTACTGATTTAAAAATTAAAAAAATAATATGTTTTCCATAAATGTAAAATCAAGTGCAATACCTTAAGGTAAAAATTTTCCTAGGCGGCACTTGATTTTATAATGTAAATAACTCTCTCAATAAACTAAGTTTTTGTGTTTATTTCCTATGCCATAGCTTTTTTAAGTTCTACATCTTCATTTTTGCTATTAGCTTTGTCTTTTTCAGACTTAGCTGAGCTTGCAATAACATCATCTATAGCTTTTACAAATGGTCTAAATAAAATGAAGAATAGCATATAAGGTGCGATTGGCAATATTACTAAACCTAAGACAAATGCTGTAACAAATAGTCTTGCATTTTCTTTAGTGTCTGTAATTATCTTAAGATCAACCATATCTTTGTAGTATGGTAAAGGTTTTACTCTGTGTGATAAGTACATAAAGTTTATACCCCTGTGCACTGCTTCGTTTGAAGTTGCAGCATAAACAACTTCATTTAATATTACAGCTGCAACAAAGATAGAAACCATAAACACTATGTGATATACATAAGTTCTTCAACTACGTAATGGTAACTTACCTTTAAGTATTAAATAACACCCTAATGAAAATGTTAGTGCAGATTGGAACATGTAGTAAACATTGTTAGGTGTATTATTTGAAAATACTACTGCTGGATAAACTAATAAAATTGCCCCAATTGTTAAACCTGATATTCCAATAAATGGCAGCATTGCTGCTTCTCATTTTTTATTTGGTATAAAGAAATAAAATGGTAATACCCAAAAGTACAATGAAACAATTTGCACTGGCACATATGCTAAATTATATTTTGCACCATCATGAACTTTCATTCATGCAATTTGACCAAATTGTCTGAAAATTAGTTCTGAAAGGAAAATAAATATCCACACAAATATTATTGCACCACGAACAACATTTCTGCTTGCACTTTGGAATACAAATAGTAAAAATATTGTCAGTGCAATAGCGGCACAAATGAACAAAATGTGATTTAGCCCAAAAATTTTAGGAACTTCAACAACTTGATTGTATCAGTCATTAAATTTTACTCACATTCTCCATCCTAGCTGACTTTAAATCTATATTTTAATTTTATACTATTTAAACAAACAATACTATAAAATGGCATAAAAAAGCATTTTTTGAATACAAAAACCCCTCAATTTGGGGTTTAGGATTACTTGTGTTGCGAAACATTAATTCTATTAATTGCTTTTTTAAGTTTTATTTCAAAACGTGAAATAACTTCAACATCATTGTTGCTACTTAAAATGTTAATAGCTTTATCTCTGTCACTTTCAGCTTTTTTAAGATCAATATCACTATTAAGGATAATATCATTTGTGATTATGTTGATGCTAGATTTATCAGCATATACTATGCCATCGCTAATTGAATACACTTTTTCTTTGTTATCTGGATAATCTTTTATGACTAGTTTACAGATATCGATGGTCGTTAATAACTCACTTCTATTGGGTTGCAAAACTATTGATCCACCACTTTTAGTTTTAAGTTCAACACTTAAAACAGGGCCATTATAAAAAGTTCTAGCTTGAGTAACTATTTTTAAGTTTGAATAACTATGCATAGGGGTATTTTTTTCTAAGCACTAGCTTTTTCATTATTTGTGCTATTTTGACTTAAATAGTTATCATAGTTTGCTTTAACTTCTTCAATTGAGCCTACATATAGGAAAAATTCTTCAGGACAGTGGTCATATTTGCCATCTAAAATTTCTTTAAAGCTTCTTACAGTATCGTCTCTTTTAACATACTTACCAGGCTTACCCGAGAATTTTTCAGCTACAAAAAATGGCTGACTTAAAAAGTTTCTGATTCTTCTTGCTCTTGCTACAACTTTTTTATCTTCTTCGCTTAATTCACCTATACCTAAAATTGCAATTATGTCTTGTAATTCTTTAAATCTCTGCAATATAGAAACGACTCTTCTGGCTGTTTCATAGTGTTCTTGGCCAATTACAAGTGAGTCAAGTAAACGCGAAGATGATTCAAGCGGATCTACTGCTGGATAAATACCTAGAGCTGCAATATTTCTATCTAAAACAGTTTTAGCATCAAGGTGGTTAAAAGTAGTAGCAGGTGCTGGGTCTGTTAAGTCATCAGCAGGAACATAAACAGCTTGTACTGAAGTAATTGATCCTTTGTTAGTAGAAGCAATTCTTTCTTGCAATTGCCCCATTTCAGTAGCTAATGTTGGTTGATATCCAACAGCACTAGGCATACGGCCAAGCAAGGCACTAACTTCTGAACCTGCTTGAGTAAATCTAAAGATATTGTCAATAAACAATAAAACATCTTGTTTTTCTTTATCTCTAAAATATTCAGCCATTGTTAGCCCTGTTAAAGCTACTCTCATTCTAGCTCCAGGAGGTTCATTCATTTGACCAAAGACTAAGGCCGTTTTTTCTAAAACACCTGAGGCAAGCATTTCGTTATATAAATCATTACCTTCTCTAGTTCTTTCGCCAACACCGGCAAAGACTGAAAGCCCGCCGTGTTCTCTTGCAATATTATTAATTAACTCTTGCACTAAAACAGTTTTTCCGACACCAGCACCGCCGAAAAGACCTATTTTACCGCCCTTTACGTATGGAACTAAAAGATCAATAACCTTGATACCGGTTTCAAAAATTTCACTCTCAGTGCTTTGCTCTTCATATGAAGGAGCAGGAGCATGAATTGGCATTTTTTCAGCATCAGGAGCATCTTTTAAATCGATTGGATTGCCTAGAACGTCAAACATTCTGCCTAAAACTTTATTGCCAACAGGCACACTAATTGGTGCGCCAGTATCATAAACATCAATGCCACGTGGTAAGCCACTTGTTGAAACCATTGAAATTGCTCTAACAGTATCATCGCCAATGTGTTGTGCTACTTCAAGTGTGTAGGTATTATCACCATAGTTAATAATTAAAGCATTTAGCAATGAAGGCAATTGACCTTTAGGAAAACGCACGTCAACAACTGGGCCAACAATTTGTACAACCTTGCCCTTGTTACTAAGATTATTATTTTCAGAGTTCTTTATTTTATCTTGTTTCATAAACTCTCCTTAATAAATTTTTCTTTTAGCCCTATAAAACAGGCTTATATGAGCTAAACAGCATCAGCACCAGAAACAATTTCAATTATTTCGTTAGTGATTTTTGCTTGACGCTTACGTTTAAATTCCATATCTAATTCAGTTATCAAACTGTCGGAATTTCTTGTGGCATTTTCCATTGCGCTTCTGCGAGCTGAGTGCTCACTGATAAGCGAAGTTGCCATTGCTAAATGTAATTTAGAATCAACAAAAAGTGGGATAGCATCAGCTAAAACATCTTTAGCACTTGGCTCGAATTCCAATTTATAATCAATTTCTTTACGGTCAATATGTTCGCGAATCATTTGTTCATCAAAAGGGAAAACTTTTTCGCACAATTCTTCTTGAACTAAATTATTTATGAACTTAGTGTAAATGAAATTAATTGAGCTAACTGCGCCGTTTCTGTAGTATTTAAAGGCTCTTTTGATAATTTTTGAAACTAAAGTACTAGTTCTTTTACTTGTTGTTATGTCACTAAGATTAATTATTTGCTCATTATATTGCTGTCTTAATGCTCTAACGCCATATGAGCCAATTATTATTAAATAATCATCACTTGTCACTGTTTCTTTAACTAGCTTAATAACATTAGCATTATAAGCTCCAGCAAGGCCTAGGTTGCTTGTTACAATAATATAAAGCTTGCTTTTACTATTGTTTCTTGATTTCATTAACTCTTTTAAATCATCATGGCTAATGTTTTCAAAAATTTTGTTAAAAGTTTGATCAATGAGCAAATTATATTTTTCAACTTCGTCAAAAGCAGTTTTTGCTTTTTTGAGTTTTGAATATGAAACTAGCTCCATTGCATGTGTTATTTTTCTGATTGACTGAACAGTTTTAATTCTGCTTTGTATAGATTGAATACTAGACATTATTTATCTCTAAATATTTTGCAGGCATAGGTAGCTCTGCTTCAGGTTTATAATCATGCAAGGATGCTATTATTTTATTAACTATTTTGACTAAATGAGTCGTAATTTCTTCTTTAATACTACTATTTAAGGCATTATTATTTTGCTTAATTTTTTCACCAATTTTTATGCCTTCTAATTCTTTAGTCATAAATTTGATAACTTCATCTCTATATCTTCTTAATTGACTAGCAGGAAGTGGATTGATGATTTTTTCCTTAACGCCCAGTAAAATAGCCGTTTGCGCCAATTGATTAATTGGATAATATTGCTCTTGCTTAAGCAGTTCATAAACTTTATGACCATGTTTTAGTATAGCAATAGTTGAATCATCTAAGTCAGAACCAAATTGAGCAAAGGCTTGCATTTCGTTATATTGAGCAAGCTCAAGCTTAAGTGAACTTGATACTTCTTTCATGGCTTTAATCTGCGCACTTGAACCAACTCTAGAAACACTAAAACCAACGTCAACAGCAGGCCTTTGACCTGAGTGGAATAAATTCTCACGAGTAAAAATTTGGCCGTCAGTAATTGAGATAACATTAGTTGGAATATAAGCAGAAATATCGCCTTGCTGTGTTTCAATAATTGGTAAAGCTGTAATTGAGCCGCCACCATAAGAATAATTAACTTTAGCAGCTCTTTCTAATAATTGTGAGTGAAGATAAAAAACATCGCCTGGATAAGCTTCACGTCCAGGTGGACGTCTTAGTAAGAGTGATAATGTTCTATAAGCAATAGCATGTTTTGATAAATCATCGTAAATAATTAAGCAGTCTTTACCTTCAGACATTCACTCTTCAGCAATAGCAGTGCCTGAATAAGGAGCAATGTATTGTTGTGGCGCTAGTTCAGAAGCTCCAGAAACAATCACAGTTGTATACTCCATTGCACCTGAATCTTGCAATTTTTTAGTAATTTGTGCTACTGTAGAATTTTTTTGTCCAATAGCTACATAAATACATTTAACATTTTTATCTTTTTGGTTAATGATTGTGTCAATTGCAATTGATGTTTTGCCAGTTTGTCTATCGCCAATGATTAATTCTCTTTGACCTTTACCAATTGGAATCATTGAATCAATTGCAATAATGCCTGTTTCAAGTGGCTCATTCACTTCGACCCTACTCATAACGCCAGGAGCAACTTTAAAAATTTCTCTTCTTTTAGTGCTATTAATTGGTCCTTTACCGTCAATTGGATTGCCAATAGCATTAATAACTCTGCCAGTTAATTCATCGCCAACAGGAACTGCAATAACTTCACCGGTTCTTGTGCATAAATCAGCTTCACTAAGCATATTTGCATCACCAAAAATAGCTACACCAACTACTTCTTCTTCTAAATTTAAAACTAAGCCAGTTATATTGTTTTTAAATTTAACTATTTCACCATTTTTGGCATTATCAAGGCCGTTAACTAAAGCAATTCCATCACCAATAGTTACAATATAACCGATTTCAGAGTAGTCTATTTTTGAATCAAAACGTCTAATTCTATCTTTAATTATTGCGCTTATATCAGTACTTTTACTAGCCATTTAAGTCTCCATTTTTGTTGTTGATTAAAGATGAAATTTTTTCTAAGTCAGCTTTGGCATTTTGTTCAATTATGTCATTGCCTATCACTATCTTAAAGCCAAAAATTAAGCTTTTATCTATGAATGTAGTTAGCTTGATTTTTTTGTTATATTTGTTTTCTAATTTTTCAATAATTTTAATTTTTGTTTGATTATCTATTTCAAAAGCAGAAATTAATTTAGCTCTTAATATATTAAGTTCGCTTTCAACAAGACGAATGTATATTGATAAGGCTTGAAGCAAAAGGGGTGAATTATTTTTCGAGATCAAAAGCTTTAAAAAGTTAGCAAAAGTTTTTAAATTTTTATTCTCTTGCACTAATTCATCAGCTATCTTGTGTTTTTCCTCTAAGCCTATTTTAGAGCTATTAAAGAACGAAAACACTTCTTTGTCATTTGATAAAAGTTCATAAAATGAAAGAATATTTTCATAAGTGCTACTTACATGTTTTTCTTCTTTATGCAAGTCATATAATGCTAAAGCATAACCATCAGCATTAGCCTTAATAAACATAATTATTTATCCTTTAAAAAGTTTTTAATTACTTCGTCTTGTGACTCTTTTGTAACTTCTTTTTGCATAATTTTTTTAGAAATTTCAATAGCAGCTTTGGCTATATTAGATTTAGAATCATCGACCATTTTTTGCCTTTCTGATTCAATTTCCATATGAGCTTTTTCAATAATTCTTTTTGATTTATTTTTGGCTTTGTGTGTATATTCATCAATAACACTTTCGCCATGAATTTTGGCATTTTTAATTAATTCATCTGCCTCAGAATAAGCTTCAGCAAGCCTTTTGTTAGCTTCGTTTAATTTTTGCTTAGAAATATCATTAGTTAATTTTGCTTCATCAATATTTTTTTGTATATAGTCTTGTCTTGCCTTCATTGCCTTTTTTATAGGCTTATGAAGCAAAAATCATAAAATTAAAACTACTAAAATAAATGCAATTAAAGTGGCTAAAAACATTGGCCAGGTTGGGAAAAGTGTTTTAAACTTATCCTTTAGCTCATCTTTTATTCCGCCGCTTTGTGCACTTAAAAGCGTATTAGCTTTTAATGACAAATTGTAAAATAAGTTCATATTAATTAAACATATTAATTAAATGCAAACATTAATAGAATTGATATAACTAATGCATAAATAGCAGCAGATTCAGCAACTGCTTGACCAACAAGCATCATTGTTCTAATTTTGCTTGCTGCTTCAGGATTTCTACCAACTGCTTCAGCAGCTTTACCAGCTGCTAGTCCTTGACCAAGACCAACTCCAAGGCCTGAGATCATACTAATGCCAATGCCAATAGCGATTAATCCTTTTTCCATAATAACTCCTTAATAGATATTTTGAGCAACTTTAAGTTGCTTAACTTTAATTTGATTAGATGAAACATTGCTTTTTTCATCAATTTTCACACTTTTTTCTTCTACTTCTGCCTCTTGCGCTCATCATATTGTGGTCAGCGAGCAGAATACTAATGCTTGAATGAAGGCACTAAATACATCAAAATAAAGGTGTAAAACAGGTGTAAAAATCACTGCTAAAAGTGGTAATGGTGGTGAGCTAGGAATCATTTTTGTTCAAATATAACCAAAAAGTGAATAGATCATAACCATAATGATGCTTCCGCCAATAATGTTTCCAAAAATACGGAAACTAATTGAAATTAATGGTGAGAACTGGCCGATTACTTCAATTGGATTTTTATATTTAGCAAAAAATCTTCACTTTTGGTAAATTAAACCAGTTACATAAATACCTAATCACGACATTAGTCCAAATGTTAGTGCTATAGAATAAGAAGTAGTAACAGGTTCTAAGCCAATTAGTCCTAATAAGTTACCAATAATTAAAAAGGTAGCTAATCCAAAAACATAAAATCTGGCTTTAGGAATCCTTTTGTCAGTATTATCATCAAAAGCATTATCAATGTAATTGACATAGCCTTCCATCACTAAAATAATTCCGCTAGGTGCTTTATCTTCTTTTGCGTATTTTTTAATTTTAATAAATACATATAAAGAAAAAACTAAGCAAATTAGCACAACAGTAATTAATGACAAAAGCTGTTTTTGATTTCAGTCTGCATAGCCGCCATTAATTCAATTTTGAAATATATTAGATTCAGCTTCATTTTTGACTGTAGTCATCTATGCCTCCTTTCTTTCTTTATTTATAAAACATAAAAATAAACTCATTTTTAAAGTTGTTAAACCAAAAATGTAAGATATTAAATTTATTGGATAAAAAGCAATTTTAAAGCTGTTTTTTGTGTAAATATTATTCATATTTTTGACACTTAACTTGTTGATAAAAACTAAAATTACTGTTAAGCTGGCTATAAAAATTAATGAAATAATAAAACTTAATACGCTTAAGCTAGATGCCCGGCTTTTATTTTTGCTAATAATTAAATAACTAAAAGATTCTTTGATTCAAAAAGTTAAAAATGATGCGGATGCGCCTATTGCATAGCCCAATAGTAATGACAGTTTGACAAATTTATAAAAATAGGCAAACACTGCAGAGAAATATAAAAAAATAATAAAAAAGGTTATAGCAACTTTTTTGCTATCTTCATATTGCATCCAATCTCCTAATGTTATATAAATAACATTTAAATTATAGTACTTATTAAAAGCAAAAGATAATTTTGATAGATACTTCTTATTATTTCCTTATTTAAAGTTCAATTTTTTACATATTTGCAATGCAAATATGATTTTTCAATGTTTAAACGTTTGCTCTTTTTATTTTAAAATTATTAATGAATTAAGTTAAGAGGTGGCAATGAGCAAAAAATTCCTTTTTCAGGATTTAGAAGAGTTAATGAATTATTCAAATAATTATAAAGGTTCTGATCCGTTAATTAAACTTCCAAATATCATTATTCAAAATTTAAATAATTCAATTGTTTTAAATAAGTATGAAACTGAAATGATTAGACTTTTGGCAACTAACTATAGTAAGAAAAGTCAAAAATTTCCAATTAAGTACTTAGTAAATATTGAAAATGAGACAGTTAAAGAACATTTTTTGGCATTATTAATTCTTTATTTTTATTCGCAAAAAAATAATAATTTTGTAATTTTAAGTAAGAAGGAAAATATTCAAAAATTTAAAAACTTGTTAGCTAATAATGATTCAAAATCATACTTATTTGCCTATAAAATACAGTTTATGGGTAAATTAGTAGATATAAAAGAAGTTAATGAAATAGATTCAAATAAAAATAAAGAATCAATTAATTTATATTTTAGCACCCGTAGTGAATTTTTAAGTAAATATAGTTCAAACAGTATAGATAGTGATTTTTTAATAATTGATGATGAAGCAGTTATTGAAAATTTTGATAAATTAAAAAACTATAATTCTGTTCATATTTTTAGTGAGTTTGATTTTGTCCAATCAAGCTATAAAACAGGCATATTGGATAATTTTATCTATAATTATGACAAAAAGAAAATTCAGTCAATTAATAAAAATAATTTAAGTAGTTCAAAAAAATGTTCTCTAAAAGAAGAATTCAAGCAAAGTGATTTTTTTAAAAATGGTCTTATATTTTTAAATAAAAAAGAAAAATTAGATAAAGACATAAAAGTTTTTCCAAACCAAGATGAAAAATATATGCATCACAGCCTTAATGAGATAAGCAAAGACTTTTTGTATTCAAAAACATTAGAACTTAAGAATATTGATATTTCACTTATTTCTAAATATGTAGATAATTATCGTGAATTTAAATTAGAAAATTTAAAAAACAAATTTAATAAAATTGACAATGTTTTAGATCTGTTTACTACTAGTGGCTATTTTGGCGACAATACAGTTGAAGTTTGTTTTAATAATGAAAATGATTATGGCGAATCATTAAATTATTCAATTAATACTGCACTAAGTAATATAGCTAGCTATATTCATAATTTTGATCCAGTCTTTACTGGTTCAAAACAATTTTATGCTCATAATTTATCAAATATTTTTGATATTGAAAATACTTGTTGTGATGAATCATCCTATAAAATAGACTTATCTGACCAAAAATGATTTGTAAGCACTTGTGATTCATTTACATATCAGCAACACTTATTTCTAAATTATTTTAAGAATCAAATTGTTGATCAGCTAAATCAAAAAAGCATTAAATTTTGACTCATAAAAAATAACTTACAAAATGAAGCACTCATTTATACATTTGATAATGCAACTGAAATAGCTCCTGACTTTTACTTATTTATTGAAAAAAATGATAGAAAATACCAGGTCTTAATTGAAACTAAGGAAAACTCAAAGTGAATGTCAGACTACTGACATGAAAACTTTTTTGCAGAGCTAAATACTTTTCCAGCATTTAACGAAAAAGATGACACTTATAAAATTTATGCATTGCCGCTTGCAAATTTTGATATTAATGAAAATGAGTTTACAAAAGTATTTAGTAAATTTATTAAAGAGCTATAGAAACTAAAAAACCTATAAAACAGGATAATTCATCAAAATAGTAACAAATAAATTCTTAATTTTAATTGTAAAATTTTAAAAATGTGCTTAATTGTTAGGCACTATTTTTTGCATAAACAGTTAAATGTCACTATCTAGATCGTAGTGTTTTTTTTATAAATTAAATAGAAAAACAGCTATGTGTAATTTTGATCAAATATACAAAATTACAATTCATGTTTATTTATTAATGTTTAGTTATTTTTTACATCTGTTATTTCCCAATATATTTATGTAAAAGCTTTATTGGCAATGTATAATTAAGCAGTTTTAAATAACACAGGGGGATGAACATTTATGAAATTAAAACAATTACTAAATTTAGGAACTGCTCTAACAGCTACATTCTCAATTCCATTTGTGGCTGCAAAATGCAGTGAAGATGACAAAAAGGAAAAAGTTACAAAACCTAAAAATGAACCTACAAAACCAGTAGATAACTCTAAAACTAATGATAATTCAAATGAAATGGTAGGGGAAACTAATTTAAGCAATTCTATAAATTCTAGTAATTCATCCACACAAAATCATTTTGGAGCAGAAACAAATGCAAAAGAATCACCTGCTCTAAATGATTTATATAGTGAAAATCCTGCTACACCTATTTTCAAATATGAAAAAGGAATAAAAGAATCGTCAGAAGGTTCTAAAAACGAAGGAGATAAGGTTATCGCAGGAAAGGAAGCTATCTATAAAGACATTGATTTTGATATTTCAAAAGTTAAAATTACAATTGATAAAAAAGATCTAAAAGATGAAGATTTAATTTCGCCTAAAAAAGGTAGCCATAAACAACTTTTCTTTAATACCTATAAGGATAAAACAAAAGTAAGCGGGAAACTGGAAAAAGATCAGAAACCTTGGGGCGGAATTGCAATTGGTTCTGTTACAGGATTACCAAAAAATTATTCTATTGCTAATGCTGACAGTCCATTGTACATAAGCAAAAAAGATAAAAAAGGAACAGCTAAACCTAATGGATTTGTTAATGTTGAAAAAGATGGAGGTAATTTAAAAATCAAATTTAGATTCTTTAAATTTAATAAGGGCGGCAATTCTACAGTTTCAACAAAAGTCTATGAAGCTATTATTTCTTAATAGAAAAAATCTTGCTGCGCGCAAGATTTTTAAATTTTTTACACCCTTTATTTGTTCTAAATTAATGTTAATAATTTTTTCTAAGTCTAAATAATTATGTTGTTGGTAGTAAGGTGTGAATCACTAAAATTGTCAGTAAATTTAATATTCAACAGCTTAAACTTATGTAAATTAAGTATGAAGGAAGTGGAAAAATAGCAAACAGCTATATTGAAATTTACATAAATTTGGTTGTTTTATCGAGGAGTTCAAAAGTTCAATAAAAATTATTAACAATTAATTTTTGAGTCATAAAGCATCGTTTTATGACTCGGCAACATTTTAAAGTATGTTTTTAATACTTAAGATATTATTAATAAAAAAGATGGAAAACTGTATGGATATTTTCACACGAAGATAGCTCGCTTATAGATTTAGATATAATGTTATTATAAATATTTTATATTTATAAGGAAGTGAAGTGTAATGAAAACTAAGAAAATATTAACTATAATTGGGGGGGGTTAGCTAACGCTGGTTTCCTTCCTTTAGTATCTGTGTCCTGCATTGATACAAATAAATCAAAAGATGAAAATAGTACTACAGTTGAAAAATCACTATCAAAAATCTTCAATGGCACATCTTCAATCTCAATTAGTGCTAAGGATGAAAAATCAGTACTTGAAGCACTAAAATCAGGCAATAATTCTTTAAAAATTGATGACTTAAAAGTCATTTTTGACGAAAAAGAAAACAAAATTACCGTTATACCTAAAGACGGTACTACTGCTTACAGTGACAAGATTGTCATTCCTTTTGTGCTAAAACCACAAGACGAACCACAGCCAGCAAATCCAGGTTCTGAAGAGGACGAAGAACCTGAAAATGCTTATGAAGTTTCTGAAGCTTTAAAAGAAGCCGAAATGAAACGTAGAAAAAATACTCCAATTGAAGAGGCTAATTTCAAAGCTTGAGCAAGACAAGATGCATTTAGACGTGAACGTAATAAAGAATTTAAAGAACCTAAATTAGGTGATAAGTTCTTTAACTTCATAAGCTTTGATTGAACAGGCGATGAAGAGCACGAAAAACAATGAGCTGAATGAGAGAGAAGTGTTAATACTCCTTCTGAAACGGCTTCATATAATAAATGAAATGTAACAGAATGATACAAACGTAAACTTGAAAAAGAATCTAAAGAGAAATCAATTGGTGATGAATTTTCAGACTTTATTAGTCCATACAATGCTGCTGATTTTAGACGCGAAAATGATGAAGACTTCAATGACCCATAATACAAAAAACTTAGTGGTGAAGCTACAACTGAAAAAATAGCAAATTCAGCACTCGAAGAAGAGTTCTACAAAGCTTGACAAGGTTCTGAAGAAGAAAGAGTATACTGAACTAAAATAGAAAATGAATACTTCGAAGAAAAAGAAGCTGAAGTTGCTGCACTAAAAGTTGCTGAAGAAGAAAGAATAGTTAATAGTGCAGAAGAAAAAGAATTCATTGAAGCTGAAGTTGAAAGATTAACTAACACACCTATTGAATTAGAAGATTACGAAGACTGATTGGCATATGCTGATGAGTTTGAAAAAGCAAATAAAGAATATGAAGCATTTACTAAATCAGATGAAAATGCAAAATGAGAAAAGGCTGAAAAAGCTGCAGAGTTCAAAAGAAAATATGATGTAGACCGTGAAAAGTTAGAAAAAGATAGCGAAGATATCCTTGATAACTCAGCTGCTGCTAACGGTATTTCAAAATGAGAAGGGGGTAACTCCCGAATCAAGAAAACATATTACAGACATTTCTGATGCAATTATAAGTAACTCAGACGCTGTAAGTGACCAAGACGACGCAGAAGAATAATTCTTCTACAATCAATTAATAAGCTAAAAAACACCAGTGAAAATCCTGGTGTTTTTATTTGCTTAATAGTCTGTAAAACAGGGTTTTTCAGCAAAATTAACTACTATTCTTTCTTGCTTCTAGAAGCAATTTTATCTTCTATTTTGCCTATTATAATGTTAATTACTAATGCAATTAAAATTCCGATAACTGGCGCTATTATATATTTTATCCAAAATGGCATAGGTATTAAAGTTAGTCATATAATTAATGAAAATATGAATGCAAAAGGCACTGAAAAGTTAAAGCATCTGATATTTAATATTTTTACTAAAACTAATATTATGTTTAATGTAAGTGAAAACAATAAAATCAAAAATGGCGCTAAGACTTTTCATAAGGTGCTAGTTATTTTGACATTACCAAATTCAGGCGCTGATAGTATTCATATAATTGATAGCGGAATAATTATGAATATAGTAATAAATAAAACAGTAATTAGTGGAATATAGGAAACAATTTTTTTGGAATCAGTTTTTTTATGGTGTTTATTCATAGTTGTTTCTTAACTTTTTAAGCAGTTTAATAAAGTCATTGATAGAAACAGTTGTTGTTTCTTCTTTGCCATATTCACGATATGAAATTGTGTTAGAATTCATTTCATTTGAGCCTAAAATAAGCTGGAATTTAGACTTAGATACTTGAGCATTTCTGATTTTTTTGTTTAACCTTTCATCAGAATCATCAATTTTTACTCTAAAGTCATTATTTAAAAGCTTTTTAGCTACCTTTTTAACATAAGCTAAGTTTTCTTCCAAGTTAACAGGAATTATAGTTACTTGCTTAGGTGCAATTCAAAATGGTAAGTTACCTTTTGTTTGTTCTAATAATATAGCCACAAATCTTTCATATGTACCAATAAGGCCTCTATGAATCATAATTGGTCTTACTTCTTTATTATTTTTATCAATGTAGCTTAAGTCAAATTTTTCTGGTTGTAAAAAGTCTAGTTGAATAGTTGAAACAGTAATTTCATGACCAAGTGCTGTATCAATTTGTATATCAATTTTAGGACCATAAAAAGCCGCTTCACCTTCAACTTTGGTGTAATTAACTTTCATATCTTTTAAAGCTTTTTCAAGCATTGCTTCAGCTTTATTTCAAATTGAATCATTGTTAAAATACTTGTCTTTATTATTTGAATCTCTTAACGAAAGTGAAATATAACTAATTTCAATGTTGAAAATAGATAACATTTCTTTTATTTGTTTATACATTCTTTTAACTTCAGAAGCTATTTGGTCATATTTAACAAACAAGTGACCTTCAGTTAAAAGCATTCCCCTAACTCTTTCAAGCCCTGTTAGTGCTCCTGATTTTTCATAACGATATAGCTGTGATTGCTCGCTGTATCTTATTGGCAAGTCTCTATATGAGTGTTTTTCTGTGTTATAAACAATTATATGATGTGGACAAGTCATTGGCCGAGGAATTAAGGTTTCATTTTCCACTAATAAAGGTTTAAACATATCATCTTTATAATGTGCTAAATGACCACTAGTTTTATAAAGTAATTCAGCGCCAAAATGTGGAGTTAAAACTTCAGTAAAGCCATATTTTTTATCTAATTTAAGCACTAAGTTTCTAATTTCATTATGAATATACATTCCGTTTTCTAATCAAATAGGAAACCCTTGACCAGCTAGAGGACTAAAAGTAAAGATTTTCATATCTTTACCAATCTTACGATGATCTCTTTCTTTTCTGTCGGCTAAAAGTGCTAGATATTTATCTAATTCATCTTTTGATTCTCATGAAGTGCCATAAATTCTAGTTAGTTGTCTATTTTTATTATCGCCTCTTCAATAGGCTCCAGCAATGCTTAATAATTTAAAGTTTTTAATATTTTTTGTGCTTTCAATATGATTGCCAGCGCAAAGATCTTTAAACACTAATTCTTTGTTAAGTGGGTCTTGCAAAGCATAAAAAGTTATCTCTTTACCTTGAGATTTTAATTCGTCATATAGCTCTTTTTTATAGGGTTTATTGGCAAAATCATATTGATTTTCATCAATTTTGACAGTCACTAAATTTCTGCTAGCTAGCTTCTTCATAAGCTTTTCAATTTTGCCTAATTCATTTTCGCTTAATGGTTCAGCAAAATCAAAATCATAATAAAAACCTTCATCAGTAGCTGGGCCAAAACCTAATTTAACGTTAGGATATAGTGTCTCAACAGCAGCCCCTAAAAGGTGGCTAGTTGTGTGATTTAATTGTTTATTAGCTTCAATTTTCATAATTCCTCTATTTGAATCCAAATTTTGAAAGTATTTTTTTTGCAATAGGAGCACAAATTTCTTTTGCTTTTTGTGCTCCAGTTTTTGTGACTGAATCGACTATTTTATAAGCCTCTTCGTATTTTTCTTGAATTTTTATTAATTCATTTTTTACAACAGTTGCTACTGCAGTTTTAAATTCAGCATAATTTGAATCTTTGAACTTAGCTTCAGCTTCAAGAAGTGAAATATTAGTTAAAGCTGCATAAATATTTAATAAGTTCAATATTCCAGGCTTATCATTAGAAATATAAACCTTATTTTCTGAATCAGTAACTGACTTCATAATTTTTTTATAAGCTACTTCAGGATCGTCATTTAAGTAAATTGTGCCTTTTAATGTTTTTTCGCTTTTTGACATCTTAGCGGTAGGATCTGATAAAGACTTAATTCTAGCGCCTTCTTTAGGGATAATTCCATTTGGAATTTTAAGGTCTAATTGATACTTTTTATTTATTCTTTCTGCTAGCATTTTAGTTAATTCTAAATGCTGAACTTGATCATCGCCAATAGGTACAAAGTCAGCATCATAAATTAAAATATCAGAAGCCATTAAGGTAGGATACATAAATATGCCTACTGGTATTTTTTCAGTGCCATTAGCTTGCTTAAGTGCACTTTGACTTTTATCCTTATACTGAGTCATTCTACTTAATTCACCCATCGTTGTTTCACAAGTTAAAAGCCATTGAACTAATGTATGCTCATATATGTCTGATTGATAAAAAATTGTGCACTTATTAGGATCTAGACCACAAGCTAAATATGTTACAACTATTTCTTTTCTTCTTTTTTCTAATTCAACGGCATTATTATCGCCCATTGTTAGCGAGTGTAAGTCTGCTACAAAGTAATACGCTTCATATTCATCTTGCAATTTGACAAAATTTTTAATTGCACCAATATAATTTCCTAGAGTAAGATCACCTGTTGGCTTAATTCCGCTTATTAATCTTTTAATCATAATAATGATCCTTAAAATATTTAAATAATAATATTATAGCAATGTTTAATTTAGTGTAATTTATTTAGATTATAAATTCTATTCAATTAAAAATAAATATGGTTATAATAGTTCGCATGCAAAATAAAACTACGAACAAAAATGTAAGGTGATGATTGCTTGGCTTTGGACTGTTTGTAATATTAACAACCCTTTTCTATGCCTTCTCTTATGTGATTTGATATGATGCAAAAGATGAATTAAATAAAACTGGTGCACCGACACAGTTTGCAGTTTTTAAAGGCTGAGGTTCATTTTTATACTACACATATTTATCAAACTTTTTACTAGGTTTTGCCCTAATTATAGCCAGCATTCTATGAACTAATATGCATGCTAAAAAAGCATTATTTATTTCTGTTGTTTCAATAACTATGACTTTTGTTGTCTATTGAGCATTGCTTTCATACCAAAAGTCAACATGGACTAGTCCATTAAATGCTACCCGCTCATTAATTACACATGCAATAAATCCTATCTTAGGTTTTGTGGCTTTGTCTTTAATTAAAAAAGAAATTATTGTAACTAAACTTACATTTACAATTCCTGTGCTTATTTCAACTGTTTACACCATTTTTGCAATGATATTATTCTTTGCTACCTTTGACAAAATAATTCCAAGCAGAGGCGCAGTTGTATATGGATTTTTAGACTTCAAAAACCCTTATTTTTATAAAGGTAATAAATACAGGAGTAATAGTTATTCTTGACTTCCTTCTTTATGCTGTTTCAATAATAACTCCATTATTATTCGGAATTATGTGAAAGTTTATTTATAAAATTAAATATCAAAAATCTATACCTAAAAAACCAAAATAATTGCTGAACAATAATTAGTCATAGTGTTATTGCTATGATTTTTTTATATGAATAAGCAAACTAATGCCTTAAAAATTAATCTAAATATTTTGCATCATAAGTGTTTTTAAAATATTTCATTTTAGTAATTTACAATTCAGTAATGTATAATTTATTTAGTAAAAAATAATACATTGTATAGTAACAAGGGGATTATATGAAGGAAGCAAACGACATTAAAAAGGTGGAAAGACCAAAAAGCACAGTTGTGCGTAATTATTTTGGCACATACAAAGTTATAAGAAGAACTAGTAAGAGAGTAGGTAATAAAATTGTGCCTGTTGATGTTGAGATAGTTGGCGAAATAAAAAATAATAAATTTGTTGAATATCCACACCCGGTTCCTGTTGGTCAAAAAAAGAAAGCAAAACAAAATATAATTGGTATTAAAGATTATGGAAATATAGCCTTATTTACAAATAATAGCAATGATTTGTTAGTAAGTCTTAATGATGTGTTTGATAAAAAGGCTGCTGAAACATTATATTCAATGGCCATATTAAGATGTATCTATCCAAAAGTAAGTAATAATGTTTTAAATCATTACTTTATGACATCATATCTATCAGAAATTTTTAAAAATGCTGATTTAAGTATAGATAGCATAAATGATTTATTTTATACATTAGCAAATAATTATCAACAAATTGAAACATTTATGGATAAAAGAATTAAAAAATACAAATATCCTAATGATACGTTTTTAATAAGATTAAGAAGATATCAAAAACCATTTGCATACTTAAAAGATTATTCTAAAGTGATTGATTTCTCATTTGATTATAATTTTTTTACTGTTTATGATTTTGCAACCGAACAACCTATTTCTTCATTTCCATATAAAGGCGAATGATTTTCTAATAAAGTACTGTATGAGTATTTAGCTAATGATGCTTATTTTGATGTGCTAATTTATTTAGGCAAAAATCATAATGATGAAAACATTGAAAAAGCCGTAAAAGAAACAACAAATCTTAATTACATTAAAGAAATTGATGTTGATGAATCCTGAATTAAAGATGAAATGTTTGATAAAAATGAAAATATGATGTTCTTACCTAATCGTACAATTGGATACATTGCTGGCAAGAAGTTCAAAATAGACAATAAATTTATTTATGTATTTAAAGACCATGAAAAAAATGTTAATGAACATAAACATATATCGTCAAATGTAACATTTGATGATAAATTTACACCAAGGAATTTAATCGAACAAATGCACTGATTTGGGGTAATGGCTATAGAGTCTAATATGGATGTAAAATTGGAAGAAATTTACATGCTTTATCAACAACATCCCAAAATTGGAAAGAGTTTTAATTTTTCAAAAAATATTGAAGATAAAATTTTTATTAACCCAGTTGATTATGCGTGAAAGCCTGTAAATCAGTTTATTTTGTTTCTAGCTGAAATATTAAACTGAGAAATTCAAAATAAATTAATAGAATTAAAATTAGATCAAAAATATAGCTTTGAAACATTGCTTGATTATTTAAAAACTTACAAAAAACAATTAAATAATAGAGGGAAATGAGAATTGTCATCGATCCCTGATTATGTAAATGAATTAATTAATATTTTAAAAATTTAAAGTTGTCTTGAATAAATGAAAGGAAAAGCTGTATAAGCTACCAAAATATGCTCTTTTTAAAATGTAATAAGCAAAACATATTTGATATGTTAAGTAGTATAGAATATCCAGCAATTGTAGTTGACACTGAGTTTTTCAATAAAGGCCATCATAATAAATGTAAACTTCCAGTTAAGCTTTATTCTAAGAATCAAAAAAATATCGTTTATGCCTTAAGTTATCTAATTGTTAAAAACAATAACTCATTCAATGTTAAATTAAACGATATTAATGAATTATTTATTACAAAAAAATTAAATGATGATGGTTTTAACTTCAACAGTGAATATAGCAAACTCAAGAGCAAATTTATAAGAATATGTCTTGAAAATAAGATAAAAACCATAATTTTTGCAGGCCATGAGGCCGACAAATCAATAGTTGAAAAATGAGCAAATCAGAATAAAAAAATGATTGAAAGTTATAACATTGATAGCTTGTTTAAATATGACGATGATAAAAATGTATTCATTGTTAATTACGTTGATACATATGATATATTAAAAGAAATAAATGTATCCTCAAGTCCATATTCTTACTATTCATTGTATTTAAATAATAATAAAAATGATAAATTCGAAATAAGAAGAATATCAGACTTATTTGAATTACGACCTGAAGCTTTTAGTAATGAAATAGATTACAAAAATTACAATAGTTTCGAATTGTCATGCGATGCACTTAAATTTTATGCTAATGCCAGCTAATTTGAATGTTTACAACAAACTTTTACAAAAAGTTAGAAATGCAAGAAAAAAATGCAAAAATGACGTGTTAGAAGCTTCATTATTTATGGACTTTATTTTAAATTTTGTTGTAAACAATAATTGAATGCATCCAAATTATATGAAGTATAACAAAGCATTTTACAAAGCATTAATTTAATTTTTTTGATGCGCTTAAAATAAAAATGCCAGCACAGGCATTTTTTGTTTCAAAATTTATATCTAAACATTGTTTTTTTCAGCTTTTATAAATCTTTAAAAAAATCACAGCTTGATGTTGATTTTTAGCTTAATCTAAGTTAACTATATATTTGTTTATATTTTGATGTATTTATCTATTTTATACTAATATTTGCCCTATAGAAACATTTCCATAAAAATTATTTGCTATATTGCATGTTTTTTAAAAATTCTTAAAATTAACGCTTGCAATGATAAAATGAAACTAATATAGTCATAATTTTGAGGAGTTGTATGAAAAAGATAATAACATTATTAGGGGGGGGCTTTAATTTCGCTTCCTCTTATTTCTGTTAAGTGTAATGAAGATTCACTAATAAAAGAAGCTAAAAATTTAATAATTGAAGATCCTTTTTCAGGGAATAAAAGGGCTATAAATGATAAAAGTACAAAATCAGAATTAAAAAAGACAAATTTAGAAAATATTAAGTCTGCATTTTATACAAAGTTTCCTAAATTTGATAGTTTAGATGCAAAAGTTGTGTTTGATACTTTCATTTCACAAAATCAAAAAATTATAGATGACTTAAAAATAAACATAGATGATTTGGAATATTCATTGCAAAATGATTCATTTACAGTTGCGGCCAAACCTATTAGCAAATCGCTATTTGGACAATTTAGTTTTAAAGTGCATAAAAAAACAGATATCAGCGATATAGAATGAGATCTTGTAAATTACCGATATGGCTTTGATGAAATAAATGAGACAATTTTAAAAGACACATTTATTACCAAAAACAAAGAAAAACTAAAGGAGTTAAAAATAAATTCTTATGATTTAGATTACTCAATTGATAATGTTAATAATAAGTTTACAGTAAATGTAATGCCTTCCAACAAAGATTTCAAAGGTTCAGTTAGTTTTTATTTTTATGTTAAGAATGACCTTAAAACAATTAAAGATAAACTCATCCTCAATTTACCTAAATTCGATACTTTGTCACATCCAAAAGACCATTATGCTTTCGAAACTTTTATTGAAAAAAATAGTAGCAAACTATCACAGTTGGGTTTGGATAAATGAGATCTAGAATGATCATTAGAAAATAATTTTCTTACTATAAAAGCTGGAGAAAGTTCTAGTCGCTGAAAAGGTGAATTTAGTTTTGAAGTTTATACAAAAAGTAATATAAAGTCAATAAATTGAGAATTTCCGGATTCATCTACATATAGATTTGAAAGTTTAAACGAAAGGGAACTAGCCGAAACCTTTATAAAAAGCAATAACAAAAAATTAGATGAATTAAAACTAAGTTCATCAGACTTAATTTTTACATTAGAAGGCAATATTTTTACTGTTAAAGTTAATTCGACAAATGATGAATTCACTGGAGAAGTAGAATTTAGAGTTTATGAAAAATATAATCTTGAATCTATTCTAGATAGACTTAATACTGAAATGCCTAAGTTTAAAATATTAGACATGGATGTAATATTTGCAACTTTTTATCATTTGAATGAAGATGAATTAAAAAGAGCCAACATAAGCTCTAATATTCTAGAATATTCATTAGATGGGGATGTATTTACTATAAAAGTGAAAAGAAATTCACGATTATGAAAAGGTGAAATCAGTTTCAATGTTTCTAAGAAATCTGACATAAAAACTGTTATAAATAAATTCAAAATTGATTTAGGAAAATTTAGTGAGTTAGATGCACGACATATATTTAAAACATTTTATAGAACTAATGAAAATGCGTTAGATGAACTTTATATATTTGAAAGTGATTTAACATACACATTAGTTGGCGATACTTTTACTACGAAAATTAATGATACAAATAAACTTTGATTTGGTGAAATTAGTTTTAAAGTATATAAAAAAACAGATATAACTACTTACTTAGATAAATTTGAGCTCAATTTACCTAAATTTGATGACTTTAGTGACAATGTTGTTATAAAAGAATTTTTAAACATAAACAAAGAAATAGCTAAAGAATTAAATATTGATGAAAGTCACATTAAATTAACAACTGACATAAATGATGATTATAAAAAAACTTTAGAAATTGAACATCCGGATTACATAGGCTCAATTAAAACAAGTGTTTACGGTAAAAGAAATGTTAATTCAGATCTAAAGGAATTAATTAATGTTTTTGAATTGAAGCCAGATGACAAATTTGATATAGATTTTGCATACAAAAAATTTATAGAGCAAAATAAAAATGCTATTGAAAAATTAGGAATAAAAGAAGAGCAACTTTCAAAAGAATTAGATAACAAAAAACTTATTATTAAGGTAATAAATAATGATGAATACACAGGTTCACTTAAGATAAAATTCTTTTACAACATTTTTGAAAAATATATAAAAAATACGACTCTTGACATTGGAACGCTATTTAATGACACTAAACAAGAAATTGCAGATAAACTTTGAGCAACAAATAACTACTTCTTCGAAAAACTTGGAGTACAGAAAGATGATTTATCAGTTATTAGCGTTTGAAGAAAAGATAATAGTGCTACAGTTCTAGTTGAAACAAACAAAGTTCAAGGAATTATGTATGTTAAGTATGATCTTGATGACATAGACAGATATGGCACATTTGATAATAACAAACTTAAATCTAACTTAGGCCAAATTATTATCGATAACAACTTTTTAGACAAAAACACAAAATTATCATTAATTCTTAATGCACTTTTGGACTCACATCCTTCGGATTCTGGTATACATTCAATTCATCCGACTATTTATTTGCCTGAAGGCAAAAAACAGTTACCATTAAAAAGTATCAAAGATGTAAGCATATCTCCTGGTGGTTTATTTGCACACGCTAAAATATCATATGACATTATTGTTTTAGAAAATAATATTTAAACGCACAAATAATGGTGTAGACAAAACTATATTGTAATCTTTGCTTTTAATTAACAATATATATGGTAATGAAGCGCCTATAGGAAATGCTATTAACTGTTCAGTAATTAATGTAATGGATAGAGAACTTTTTGAAAGTTTATTTGAAATAGACAATAAATGAAATGATGTTGAATTGGATGCCAAAATTTATAAAGGTGTAATGTCTAAGTTATACTACACGCTTAATTCTAATAAAGTTCAATTTTATCAAGTAAAAGGTTTTGGCAAATATAAAACTGAATTTATAAAAAAAGATTGATAACGAAATTAAAACTGCTGCAATAAGTTTTATAAAAACATATTATGAATTACGTAAGATTTCTTTATGTGAAATAAATGAAGAATTATCCAAACTGCCAAGTGAATATAGTATTCTTAAGGAACACTTTGTAAACTTAGCTAAGCGCAAAGAAAAAGAAAATATAGCACATACTAGCCAGATTAATTCTACTGAACATAATGAAAATGAAAACGAAATTAACACTCTAGAAGATGATGAAGGATTAATACTCTAAGATGCTTCATTAAAACAAATAAAACAATATAAAAAATTAAACAAAAACAAAAAATGTGCGCTATAATATTTAAGAGATAAATATCTCTATTATTAGGTAGATTATAGTTTCGAACTACCCTCGGGTGTCTGGTCACTCGGAGAACAAAAGAAACAATTGTAGGTTTAAATACCTACATTTTTTATTGTTTTATAATTTATATTAGTATGAATAGTAATATTATAATGTTTGGGAAAATTTATAAAGTTCGAAACAATAAAAATAATCTACCTATTGCAATAAATAAAAATGAAAATACAATTGGAACTATCAAAAACTATAAACTTAACCGTCCTTATGTAGTCTTTTATTCTAATGATAAAGTTTATTTTTTACCAGTTAAAACTATTCGAAACAGCAACAAGAAATCAACTAATGTAGATAAGAAAAATATAATAATCCCTAATATTAATATCTATGGGAATGAAGCTCCTATAGGAAATGCCATTAACTGTTCAGTAATTAATGTAATGGATAGAGAACTATTTGAAAGTCTCTTTGAAAAAGATAGCAAATGAAACAATGTAGACTTAGATAATGAAATTTATTATGAAGTAATGACTAAATTACTTGCTCTTGTTCATTCTAACAATGTTAAATTTTCTCAAGTTATAGGTTTTACCAAAACTAAAACTGAATTTATAAAAGATAAAAAAATGAACCAACAAATTAAAGATGATGCTCTCAATTTTATAAATACATATACTAAATTACTCTACACTCCTATATACTTCATCGATAAAGAATTATCTAAACTTCCTGATATATACTTAGAGTTAAGAAAACATTTTATATTTCTTAGCGGTCTTGAAGAAGACGAAGTAAATAATGCTATAAAAAAACCTAGCAAGACGAAAAGGCAAAGGGAATCTAAAAAACAAGCAGCTCTTCTTGATAATCATCAGAAACAAGAAGCCAAAGACAATTAACACTCTAGAAGATGATGCAGGCTTAATGCTCTAGAATGCTTTTATTTAAGCAAATAAAGCCTTCTAGAGCCATTTGAATATACAAGTAATAATTTTACTTTATTAACAACTCTCATAGGCTTATAACCTGTGAATTTTTTATACTAAGTTTTTTAATAATGCATTGTTTCATATAATTAAGATGCTATGGAAAAGTTAGATGTAGATATATTTAATAATATCTTAGAAACCACTAATAAGTTATATGCAAACAAAGCAAAAGAGTTAAATGATAAAGAAGAGTATTTTCGAAACACATTAAGAAAAGCCCTTTATCCCAACTGAAAGATATTTAGAAAAGAAACTAGAAAATGAATTACTCTAGGCGGTATTTTTTTACTTAAAATTACAATGTATGAAACAAAAAATGATGAAGGTAAGATAACTCGTTTTACTTATTATCACGATGAAAAACTTAAACAGATTTCTAATTGTAAATATGATATTGATAATCTTAAATTAGCTGTTAAATTCTACCTAGAGAATTCTAAAATTCCTTCTAACCTAAAACAATTATTGCCTAGTAAGCAACTATTAAATTATTATCTAGATAAGTTAAAAATTAAAGAAAAATTTCGGAAATGAAAGTATTAAGTGGGTAAGACGGTAATTCAATTCTACTTTAATATTTGTTCTACTCTATTTTACTTCTTGGCATAAGAAAAATTCACAATATTTTAATATTGCGTTTTTATTACTGTTTTATAGTGCTTTTGATCAAATTTATGATTATTAAATTGTGGTCTGTTTCAGAAATTATCGTTCTAATGATTGCATCGATTGATTTAAGCTCAAAATTCTTTCCTATATATCTTTTTAGAAACAAATGTTTCAGCATTACCGCTTGTGTAGTATTTGTTTGTTATTGTCTCATTTATAAACTTATTATTAGTTGTATAAAACCTTATGAATTTCTTTATATCATAGATTTTATGTGCTGTTTTAGGCTTGGATGAGAGTAAATTAATTGTATGCTTTAAATAGTTAGTAAGCTCATCAAATTTGCATTTAATGGTGCTAATAGTAATTGACACAGAGAGTCAATATAGTTTATCATCAACTGATTTAGTGTCATTATTTAGCAATCTAAATTAGCAATCTAAAACAGTATAAAATATATAATTATTAATTACTTTTTTCTTAAGCGGATATTTCAAAATTTGGTAAATCATTGATTTTTATGTAGCATTATGAACAAGAAAATAATAAACCCAGAATCATTGATAAAGTGACTATTCGCTATTTAAAAATTGCAGATGCAATTTGCATAGAAGAGCCAAAATGGTGCGGTCAGACATGAGCTTCTAGATATGCATCTAAAAGTGAATTTTTAATAGGTGATCATATAACAATTTTGCAAATAGACAGTTAGCTAATTTAAACCTTTCATCAGTTTTAATAGGTGAAAATCCTAGAATGATAGATGAATGACAGGAAGCGCCTGCTATTTGAGATGCAGCGAGAGCAAAAGTTGATGAAATTAGTGAAAATGGTTTATTTATACTCACTGGTTCCTCTACTCCAAAGTATAAAGGCGTTTTGCACAGTGGTGCTGGCAAAATTAGTAGACTTAAAATGAATACAATGAGTTTATTATGAATCGGGATATGCATCTGGCATAGTTTCGCTACAAAAATTATGTACTGAAAATTATAATTTCCAGCCACAATATGTTGAAGAGCTAAGTTTTGATAAGTTAGCTCATTTAATTATAAGAGGTGGCTGGCCAGATGGCATTGATGATCCTTTAAAAGATTCTCACTTAGTTGCTAAGCAATATGTTAATGCAATTTTAAGTCAGGAATTAGTTGATGAATCTGGCAATAAATTTGACTATGGCAAAATAAAACTCATTTCAAAATAATTAGCACAAAATGTTTCTACTACTGTTTCTGAGCGATCAATAATTTCAGACATTTCCAAAATGAACCAGAGAATATATCAAAACCAACATTATCCATGTATTTAGAATTTTTAAATAAAATGTTTTTGTTTGACAACCTAAAACCACTTGCTCCTAATTATCGTTCATCATTAAGAGTTAAACAATTAGAAAAAAAGTATTTTAGCGACCAATCATTAGCATATGCTTTGTTAAATATAGCTGCTAAAAAATTGACCAAAGATGTTAATTTATACGGCATTTTGTTTGAAACATTAGTTATAAGAGATCTAAAAATATATACTAGAGCAAATGATGCTGAAGTTTATCAATATCAAGATTATAAAGATAATGAAATAGATGTAATTATTGAACTTAGCGGTGGTGATTGATGCGCTAAAAGATTAGAATAATGCTTTAAATCAATGCTAGAAATAACACAAATATTAATGTACAATATTTCCATAAGGATTAAGTTATGACAACAGGCGATAAATGAAAAATAGCAATGCTTACAATATTTACATTTGGCTTTTGCTGACTATATTGACGAATCAAAAATAATAAAGTCAAAAAACTAAAAAAAGGTGAAATTAATAGACTTGATTCAAGTATGGACACACTTGAATTAGTTAATTTATTAGGTGGCAAAAACAACATTATAAGTGCTTCAAGTACTATTTCTAGAATAAAAGTGTTTATCAATGATAAAACAGCTGTACAAAAAGATAAATTGGAACAATTAAAATACGTTAGTGGTTTAATGATTTCATCAAATAATATCTCAATAGTTGTAGGAGACTATGCCAAAAAGCTTTGCGAAGAGCTAAATAATGAAATTATGAAATAGTCATTTAAGACTATAAAACGGGATTGAAAGTATAAAAATAAAAACTTGTTGTGGTTTGGTGTAACAAGTTTTTATTTAACTTTCATTAGATATGGTAGTGTTTTATTTTTAAGTGGCAGTGAGCTTTTATACTCATCTTTTAGTTCAGCTTTTTTAGATTCAATTATGCTTTTATCATAGCCTTTAAATCCTGTTAAATATTTTTTATTTTATATACAAATCTAATGTGCTAAAATTTAAAAGGATATGAATAGAAACAATATTTTAGTTTCATATATATATATGACCAATGAAAAACTATATTTAACAAATAATAATTTAGCTTTTATTTTTTTGTTTTTTACAAATAATAATTCATTCTTAAGGTTTCAAGAACTATGTCTAAGATAAATGTCTTAGAGGCTTTTTCTGGTATCGGCGCTCAACATAAAGCTATTTCAAATTTAAGAAAAAAACAAAAAAATAAAATCTTTAATATTGTGGCCACAGCAGATTGAGATGCTAGGGCTAATATTGCTTATTCTACTATTCATAATAACTTACTTGATAAAAAATAGAATCTTAGAGAAATATAAGATAGTTAGTGAGATGGATGTTAACAGATTTCTAGAAAAATACTATTTTTCTTTGAATTCAAAAACTGTTTCTTTAATTAAAAGAAAAGATATTGAATTTAAAAGGTTACTTGCTGCTTCAGTTTTATTAGATAACAATCAAGTAGACATCAATTGTCTCGATCCTGCAATTATAAAAAAACTAAAAATAGACCTAATTACTTACTCGTTTCCATGTCAAGGATTAAGCATTGCAAACATGGGTAGAGCAAAAGGAATCAATAATGAGGAATCAAAGTCTAATTTAGTTTGGCAGATATATCGGATATTAAATGAATCCCCCTATAAACCGAAATATTTGCTAATGGAAAATGTACCTAACCTTCTATCAAACAAATTTAAAGACGAGTATGAGCATTGAAAAAATAAACTTAGTGAATTAGGTTACAAAACATTTACGATTATTCTAAATTCAATTGATTGTGGTTCAATTCAGCATCGTAGACGAGTCTTTGCAGTTTCTGTACTTAAGAATCTAAGAACCCCGTTTAGTAACGATTTTGAATTTAAATGCTATATCGATAAAATCACATCTAGTAAAAAGTTGTCTTTAGATAAAAAAAGAAAGAAGTTTGATGATATATTTAAAAAATTTCCTTCGAACGAGGAAAATCTTAGCTGCTTAATCAATCACACTCCTTCAAGGATTAAGATGATCGATAGCGTAAGAATTATTAATGAAACTAATAATTTCGAAATACCAACACTTACAACTAAACAAGATCGAATTCCCAATGTAGGAGTAATAAAACTAAAAAATGATTTTACTCATAAGACTAACTATAGATTTATAAGCCCTAGAGAAGCGTATAGATTAATGGGCTTTGATGATAAGGATTTTAATAAACTTTTACCTTTAATTGAGAAAGGAATTTTAAATAAAGAATCCTTATATAGACAAGCTGGTAATTCTATTTCGGTCGAAGCAATTGAAATTATTTTTCAAGTCATAAGTGAGATTCAAATGAGTAGCAATACTAATGAAAACTTGAAAGAAGAATAAATATGAATACATTTGACAAATTGAAAAATGTAGTATTTCATACAATTGGAACAAATTGTAATGCTTATATAGAGAGAGATTTTGCAATAACTATAGAAATTCATCTTCTTTCTATTGTATAGATAATGGTGATGATCTTATTAATTTGTACAATGAGAATAACAAAAAAATTGATTCATTCAAAAGTAAATCTACATATAATCAATTTATAAGTGTTCTTCTCTCATTTGGCTTTATAGAACATGCAATTGGTAAATACAACATTAAGAAAACTAAGTTTGATTATGACTACATTACAGAAACTATTTTTGAAAAATCAGATAGAGATGAGATTAATATCATAAGACAAAGCAGGTTTATAACTCTACTAGTAGATGCTAACTACATAAATAAAGATAATTATGCTTGTTTTGAATTAAGGGGTATTAGATCTAAAGAACCCCAATTTGATAAATTGAAATTAGAAATTAGCGATTGAGAAAAGCAAACAACTAAAGATTTTAAAAGACTAGCAAATGTGTTTAGTAAACTAGATAAATATAATTTTATAAAAAAGGATAATAAAAATGAGCGATAAGGGCAAAACAACCTTTAAATTTAAACAAAAAAGTATTCGGCAACTTTTCGAAGATGAATTTAAGATTATTGAAATACCGCTTTATCAAAGAGAATATGTGTGAGATGATGAACAGATTACCCCTTTATTAGATGACCTAATTAGTCGACACAATGATCAAAACCAACATTATTTTGGCATTATTGCTCAAAGTATTAAGAGAGATGAGAAAGACGATAATTCTAATAAGCATCGAATAATTGACGGACAACAAAGAATCACAACTTCAATACTTTTAATCTACTATCTAGATAAAAAAATTAATGAAAATGAAAATAATAGTATTTTCTTTAATGACTTCAATGTTTTAGATATCCAGTTTGAAATTGAAACAAACGTTCGTGACGATATATGACACATTATAAAATCTGAAAATAGAAATCTAATTTCCTTTAAACATCATAGAATTAATGAGAATTATAAAATAATTGAAGACTACTTCAATAGTAACCATTTTAGTAATGACGAATTAAAAGAAATATTAATGACATTTCTTGATAAGTTTATTTTCGGAATTTTAGAATATGACATTGAAAAAGAAAATGAAATGTTGGTGTTTGAAAATCTAAATTCTAAAGGTTCGCCATTACAATCATTTGATTTAATTCGAAATGCAATTATTCTTCAAAATAAATATAGTGATTCTAAACAAAATCTTAATGACTTTAATCGTATTGTGTTTAATGTGCTAACAAATGGTTCTTGAGCTAGCAAAATAAAAGATAGCAAACGTGGAAAGGAGTTTGAAGAGTTTATTGAAAACTACACAAAGTGATTGGGATATACTAAGAAGTATAAAAGTTATAACACATATAAGAACTTCAAACAGCTAATTAGTGATAAAGTATCTAATGAAGATCAATTTAAGGAATTTCTTAATGATTTAAAAAAATATTTAATTCTTTATTTGCAAATTAAGCATCACCAATATCCATCTGATATTGGAAATAGACTTTGATATCGTGTAATCGAGCAAAAGAATGTTCACATTCCCTTGATATTTGAATTATTTTCAAGATTTTCACAATTTCACAATGATAAATGAGATACCACTGATAAACGTATTGATTCATACATGAAGGTCTGAGCATCACACATTATAAAATTAATATCTGTAGAAGGAACGGGTCAATCGTTATCAAATTTAGTTTTCAATGTCATTAAGCGAATTAAGGGTGGATGTACACCAAGAATGATTAAAGAGTATTTAAGCAAAATGGAATACTATGAGACTCCAAGCGATTGAAGATTTATAGAGTCTCTAAAATCTCCTAAGAGTGAGTTATGATTGTCAAAATCAGTTATAGATATTATTGAAACAGTTACTTTAGATCAAAACTCTGGCGAGAACATCAATCAAGTTGATATGCGAACTATTGAGCACATAATGCCCCAAAATCTAAGTGAATGAAAAAATGATTTAGATTATAAAGAGGAAGATTTAAACCAATGACACTCAAAGTGTAAAGATCAAATTGGTAATTTAATTCATTTAAATAATAAGCAAAATATAAAAATATCTAACAAGTCATTTAAGCATAAAGTAAATGAAGTGTATAAGAAATCATCTTCAATACTAGTAACAGCTAAGGGTCTTGAAAAGTATGGATTAAAAAATATTTGTGAATACGATCAATGAACATTTGAAATTATTGAAGAGCGAACCCAAAAATTAGGTGAAGTTATTGTTGATATAATGAATAGTGACTAAAAATAACAAGTTGCATTAGGTTAAAAATAGACTAAAAAAAGAATAGTAACCGTTTTATACCAGGACAAAAAAGTGTTCATTAACAAAGCAAAAAGCACCACAAGTTAACTTGGGGCGCTTTTTGTTGCCTTTTGTTAAAATTTGGGTATTGCAATTAAAAAAGAAAAGCTTTTAAATTATATATGATTAGAAATGGCAGAAATAATAGTTATACAACTGACATATGATTCATACAATATGAAAGATAAAATAAACAGCAAAGATGAACCTATCTGATGCAAGAAGATATTTCACAATGGTCTTTATTACTATGCTTTTAGAAATTTAAAACAAGCATCAAAAGAAGAACATGACTTTATGTCAAGTAAAAAAATTTCAATTGAAAGATATGAAAAAATTAAGCACAAATTCGGAACAATGTATATGTCTCAGATCAAGATATCACTTGTGAAGATGCGTTGAATTTATACAAGCAAAGATGAGAAATAGAGCTTGTTAACGATTTTTATAAAAATCATTAGAGTTAGAAATCGTTAGACAACATCATGACTAAAGCGTTTATGGCGGTGAGTTTTTGAATATGTTAACTCTTATAATCGGAAACAGAATCAAGAATAAATTTGCTGACTCAAAAATTTTAGAGACTAAAACCTATCGTGATGTAATGAAAATATTTAAGCAATATAAAAAAATACAAATGTCATATAAAAATGACATTTCGTATGAAACTGAGCTCCCAAAAAAGAGTATGGAACTAATTAAAAAAATCTTATATAGTTATTTTTTTAGGAAACTTCTACCTATATTTATGAATTTAGGTGCCAATTTATTATCTTCATTTGCAAAACCAGAATTTGTAGAGAAATGGTTGTGATTTTCAACTGATTTTACATTTCAATTTGAAATATCTTGATTAAATTTTCTAGCACCAAAAAACATAAATTTCATATCCTTTACTTTTGAAACGTCTCAGTTAAGACTTTTATTCGCATTGTTAAATTCCTTGGCATCAGCAAACATACTTTGCATATTTGTTATATTTGATGTCTTTCAGTTACTTAGATCTCTATCAAATTTTGATGCATCGTTAAACATTGAGCTCATTGTTTCTACATTTGATGTGTCTCATTTTGATATATTGCCATTAAAATTTTTAGCACCTCAAAATACACCTGACATATCAGTAACATTTTTAGTGTCTCAATTTTCAATTCCTATAATATCATCACTTATGTTGTCTTTAAAAGCATTTTTTAAACTATCTATATATTCTGGTAGTGCAGGAACTTTATTTACGCTTTGTGGTATTTGTTCAATTTGAATATCAAAATCTTTGTCTATAAATCATCCAATTACCTTTAATTCTGTTTTACTTTCATTATATTTTGGTTCTACTGCATAACCTCAATATGAAGTTAATTTCTCTCGAATTAATTCTCAATCATTTTCCAATTTGACTGTTTTATAACTTAGTTCATCAAGTATATTTTGTTTTTCTAATAAAAGATTATTTAAATTTTGCAATGACATCAATTGTGATTTTGAAACTAAGTTAGAAACATTGCTTAATTTATTTTCTAATTCTGTATGAACTTTATTGTTTGTTTTTATTGGCAATTCCTTTAATTTAGCTTTATGCCTATATGCCTCTGCAAGTTTATATCTTTTTTCTACTTTTACTAGTTTGTCTTTATGCTTTTCAATTTTATTAAGCTTTGCAACATAAAAATTATTATTTTTCTGCTGAGAATTTATTTTTATATTAAGCACATTATTCTTTTTTTCAATTTTTTTTATTTCATTCAAAATACTGTTACTTATTTCTAATACTGGCATTTACATTTTGTAAATTTAACGGTCATTTTGATTTTTCTTTTTCTATTAAAGTTCTTTTATTTCAGTCATCATATCCAGTTTTATCACCTTGGAATTTTTCTAACCTAGTAATGTTAATATCTCATTTTGATAGATCTTGGTTAAATGATTTAGCTCCATATAGTACTCTACTAAATCTAGCAACATTGCTTACATCTCAATTACTAATATCTTGATTGAATTTTTCAGCTCTTGAAAATGTGCGATACAAATATTTTAAGCTTTTAGTTTGTCATTTGCTTATATCCTGATTAAATGACTTGGCGCCATTAAACATATCATGCATATTTGTAACATTTGAAACATCCCATTTTGAAATGTTGCCATCAAATAATTGTGCATTATTAAATAAGCCTTTTGTATTCATTATATTTTTTGTGTTCCAAGATTCAATTCCTTCTATTTTTGCATTGGTATTACCACTAAAAACTTCAATTAATGCCGTGATTTCTTCTGGTAGTAATGATGGAACTTTGTTGACGCTTTTAGGTAACTTGACCATCTGAATGTAATTATATTTAACCCCGTGTTTGGTTAGGTAATTGTTTCATTCATCATCATAAAATCCAATTTGTGTGATTTCTTTTACATTTTCAAATTGCTTAAGCTTGCTTAAATCTTTTTCTAGCGTCTCTTTAATTTCACCAGTATTTGGATCTTTATATTTAGTTGCTTGCTGACCATAAGCAACCTTACCTGCTTCGAGTAATAAGTCATTGTCATTAACTTTTAAAGCTAACTTTTGAGTTAATTTCACTTCAATATCTTTAGAAAATCGTTTCTTTAAATCATTTTGGTTTGCTAATGATATTTTCAAATCTTTGTTACCATTAAGTAATTTGATTAGTTTATTTAATATTATTTCATAACTTTGTGCACTATCTAATTTATCTTTGAAATTTTCATTTCAAACTTTTAAAACAGCAATCTCGTTTGATTTATTTTTGTCCTGATTTAATTTTTCAGGATTTTTCTTTTCATTATTATTCGTCTGATTTTGAGTGTTATTGCATAAAGCTGCAATAACAGGAAGCGAAATTAAAACCCCCCCCATAAAGAAAATTTCTTTATCATTAATACCCCTATTTTTTAATTAATTAGTTAGTAGATATTTTATTGTTAACATAATTGACATTTAAAATAATTGATTATTGTGAAAGAATTTAATAACATTTATGAAAAAGATTTTAATATAAAAAATATTTTGATAATATAAGACCATAAAACCTATAAAATAGGGATATTTGACTAAATAATTTAAAAATTTATAATTAGTAGTTGACAATAATTCTCTGGTTTAATTTTCAAAAAAACAATATATGTTTTTAATAAAAAAGAACTATTAGTTTATTCAATGATTTTTTATTTTACTAATTAATTTTTATAAATTTTCGGAAAATTTATCAATTTAAAAATATATAAATTCTTAAAAAATACCAAAGTCAAATTTATAAGTACTTTGAAAAATACAACCTTAAACAGCCCGACAGGTAAATTAACTTCGCATAAGGCACAAATAATAGATAATAATAATTAAGCATATAGATGAGAAAAACAAGACTTTTGTTGCATGTTGGCTATAAATAGTGTTTTTGGTCGAAAATTAAATGCTAATTAGTGATTAATCAAAATTTTTGACTTTAAAACGTGTGGACTCGTTTTAATTAAATTACTAAAACTTTTAATAGACAGAATATAATGAACAATAATTTTATAAGGAAATTAAGTTATGACAACAGGCGATAAGTGAAAAATAGCTACTTTAACAATATTTACATTGGGATTTTGCTGAGTATACTGAAGTGTTAAAAATAAAAAAGTTAAGAAACTTAAAAAAGGCAAAATTAATAAATTAGACTCAAGCATGGATACGCTTGAGTTAATTAACTTATTGGGTGGAAAAAGCAATATTTCTGGTGTCTCAAACACTATATCAAGAATCAAAGTAATTATTAATGATAAGTCAATTGTTCAAAAAGATAAATTAGAACAATTGAAATACGTTAGTGGAATTATGATTTCATCTAACAATGTTTCACTAGTTGTTGGTGATTATGCCAAAAAACTAAGAGAAGAGTTAAATAGCGAAATTACAAAATAGCTGTCTATCCCTATAAAACAGCTTTATAAACAAAAAACTTGTAACACAACAACAAGTTTTTTATTTGACTCTTATTAAATATGGAAGTGTTTTATTCTTAAGTGGTAAATCGCTTTTATATTCTTCTTTTAATTCAGCTTTCTTAGATTCTATTATTCCTTTATCGTATCCTTTAAAGCCAATTAAGTTGTAATGGTAATCTGTTTGTAGCATTTTTTGATTTCTATGATTAATAAAATTGATTGATATAGGAACAGTACCTAGACCATGTTTTGATGCTTCATATTTATTAGAATCAATAAGTTTTACATCTACTTTCTTGATTAAACCATCGTCATCAGCATCATTATTAATATTATATAAAAGTGTATATTGAGAAAATATTATAGATAATCATTTTTCATAAAAGTGTTTATGTTTTAACACTTCTAAAACAGGCAAATTTGACATAGCATTATTTTGTCATAATAATAAGTTATCTTTATTTTGATAAATTAAAAAGTTTGCAATATCATTAAATGAATTTTCAATAAAGTCAGCTGCTTTAATTCCTTGTGTGATATTTAAATTGCCTTTATTATCAAAGTTATTGTCATTTACTGAATAACTAAAATATGTATCTTTATTTTTATTAATTGTCCCTAATTCATTTTTTAAATATAAACCATTTGAAAAAATGTGTTTGTGCGGTGTAAAATCAATTGAATATCAATTATATTCTTGGCCTGTTTTAGCATCATTTATAATTAATTTGCCAATTGATAATGAATTATTTAATAGTTTAGTTTTTTCGAATTTGTCTATTTTAAAGTCAAATTCGGCAGGTGTATTAGATAATAAAATATCATCTTTTAATTCACTAAGTAGCATTTCAGTATTATTTAAATTAAATGCTTCATATCCCTTAGTAGGGTGCATTAAATCATCAATAGTTTTGTATGATAATGGATTAGGCTTAAATTTAATTTCAGGATTATTGACTAATTCATTAAACTTAACTTCATCATTATCAATAGTAAGCTTTGCCTTAGTTTTTAAATCAAAATATATATCGCTTTGGCCTTTGGAAAAGTTAGTTAATTTAAATTCTAAACTTTTGTACTTATCACTAAGAAGAGAATTATCATTAGCATCAAGCAGGTCAATATTTAGTTTAATAGTGTCAGTATCAATTTTTAAATTATTAAATTTTACATGGTCAAAAATTAACCCATTAGAAGTAAAATTATAAATTTTTAACTCATTTGAAAGTCGCTTCTCTAAAATATCTTGTTGGAATTTAGACTTAAAAAATGCCTTGCTCCTTGTATTAATTGATAATACTTGTATAGGAAATTGTGAATTACTATTAATGAAAGCACTTTGTAACATATATTGTAAATCAGGGATACTTAAGTCATCCAATATGCCTTTTTTATAGTAATTTTGGAAAATTTTACTTTTGTATTCAAAGAAGTCGGAATAATCTAATTTACCTTCTGTTTTTAACTTAAATAAAATATCTATGTCAGTATTGTCATTGATATTTCTGGTTCTTTTTACAATAAATTTACCATCTTCATTTTCATATGTAAAAGGTCTTAAAATTTCAGAAAAGTCAAAACCATTTATTTTACTTGCGACATTTTTTAACGAATATTTTTTATTTTTATACTTAAAAATAATGTCATCTTTATTACTGGTTAACTTAAATTCATCAACTTTATTAGGAAGATTGAGTGTCAATATGCCACCTTGCAAGTTATTAAATAGTGAATCTAATGTATAGGTTTTTAATTGCGACAAAAAGGTTTTATAAAAAATGTCACTGGCTTTTACATCCGAATTTATTTTTAAATTAAAAATGTCATCTTCATTATTGCATGATGATGAAATTAGCACAGGCAGAGTGCTAATAGTTATTGGCAGTAATAAATTTATTTTTTTACTCATATATACATTTTCTACAAGAACTTTTACTTTTCTTTTAGCATTTGATAAGCACATGAAGCAATCATTGCTCCATTGTCTGTTGCATACTTTAAATCAGGGATTATGGCAATATTACTGATTTCTAAAAATCTTTTTCTTAACTCACTATTAGCACTAACTCCGCCAGCTAAAACTAGTGACTTAACATTGTATTTTCTAAGTGCTTTTTTAGTTTGATTAATTAAATAACTAACTGCACAATCTTGAAAACTAGCAGCAATTTGATTAATATCAATTGCTTCATTTCTTTGTATTTTATTATGATAGTAATTTATAACTTGTGACTTAAGCCCACTAAATGAAAAATTATATTCGCCGGGAGCATGAGGCTCAGTGAATTTAATAAACTCACCATTATAATTTTTATATATTTTATCAATTATAGGCCCGCCAGGAAATCCTAATTGTAATTTTGAACTAACTTTATCAAATGCTTCGCCGACAGCATCATCTAATGTTTGACCTATTATTTGAAAATCATTTGGATTATTAATAAGCATTAATTGAGTATGACCGCCTGAAACTAATAAACATAATGAAGGATAATTTATTTCGTGATCTATTGCGCATGAATAAAAGTGTCCGGCTAGGTGATTAATAGGAATTATTGGCTTATTGTAAGCTAATGAAACTGCATTAGCGAATAAATATCCAATTTGCAGTGTTCCAACTAATCCTGGTTCTTTAGTATAAGCTACATAATCTATAGTAGATAAATCATGTTTTTTGATCAATATCTCTAAAATTAAGTTTATGTTTTTAACATGTTCTCTTGATGATATTTCAGGAATTGTGCCACCAAATTCCTTAAAAATATCAACTTGGCTAATTGTTTCTAAGGCAACTACCTTATTATTTTCTAAAATAGCAATGGAAGTATCATCATGACTAGTTTCAATTCCTAATATTTTCATATTATTTTTTAGCTCCTATTTGTGGCATTTTTATGTAATAAGGCTCAATTTTATTTAAATCATCATAATCAATAAATAATTGTTTGTAGTCATTAAAATTATTTAAAAACTGCTCATAATTTACACTATCATAATTGTCTTTTATTCCTGTTTTACAGGTTATTTGGCTAGGATCAAATGGTTCTTGATTTACCAAATATTCAAAATACTTTTCGCCCTTTGCATTTATATAAAATGCATTTTTACCTTTATTTTGCTGGCTTAGAATTTGCATTGTACTAACTGTAAAAATTTTAATTTTTTTAATTGTTGCAATTGTTCTTAAATAAACTAAAGAGATTCTTACTCCAGTAAAATAACCAGGGCCTAAATTTGTATAAAATTCATCAAAATCGCTAATTTTTACATTCAATTCATTAAGCATTTCGCTAATGCTTAGTGGTATTAATTCAACTTTTTTTTGATACTTTTGCAAAACTTTAGAATACTTTAAGTTTAAGTTTTCATCAAAGGTAGCTAAAACAAAATCATTGTTAGCAGTGTCTAAATATAATTTCATTATTCAACCACCTTTATAGTAAAAATATGATTATTTTTTTCATCCAAAACAATGTCTACACTTACATAATTTGAATAATAATGAATTATTTTAGAAGGCCATTCAATAGCTATAATATCATTCTCATCAGCATAGTCAATAAATTCATCTATCTCGCCACTAAGATGATATGCATCAATATGAACTAGCCCATTATATGTTTTCATATAGTTAAAAGTTGGCGAAGTGATAGGCTCTTTTATTCCAATTATCTTAGCTATTTCTTTTAATAATGTAGTCTTGCCAGCACCTAATTCCCCATTTAAAAGTAATAATTTACTTTTAGTTAAATTATTCAAAACATAATTAGCTACTTCAGTAAGACTTTGATTCTCTTTTGTGACAAAAATTTTGCTTGGCTGCATATTTACCTTTTATAAATCTTTTTAATATATGTGTTTAAATTATAGTTTTATAAATATATAAAGTGCAAAAAAATAACAAAAAAAGCAAAGAAACCTTTGCCTTTTCTTGTTTTTATAGGTTAAGTAAGCATATTATATGATTTACAAAATTGACTTATGTGCCTATAAAATAGCCTAATTTATTATGTAAATAAATTATTTAAGAATTTTGGTTACAGAACCATAACCAACTGTTCTACCGCCTTCACGGATTGAGAACTTTGTTCCTTCTTCAACTGCGATAGGTGCAATAAGTTTAACTTTTAAGTTAACGTTTTCACCTGGTTGAACGAATTCACGGCCTTTTTCAAATTCTAGACCACCTGTAACGTCTGTTGTACGGAAGTAGAATTGTGGTTTATAGTTAACAAAGAATGGAGTGTGACGGCCACCTTCTTCTTTTGTAAGTGCATAAATAGCAGCTTCGAATTCAGCGTGAGGAACAATAGAACCTGGTTTAGCAAGAACTTGTCCACGTTCAATAGCTGATCTTTCAACACCACGAAGTAATAAACCTGCGTTGTCACCAGCTTGAGCTTCTTTTAAGTTCTTTCTGAACATTTCAATACCTGTAACAACAGTTTTCTTTGTTGGTTTAAGACCTACGATTTCAACTTCTTCGTTTAAGCTTAATCTACCACGTTCAACACGACCTGTAGCAACTGTTCCACGACCTGAAATTGTGAAAACGTCTTCAACTGCCATTAAGAATGGTTTTTCAAAGTCTTTAACAGGTGTTTCGATTCATGTGTCAACTGCATTCATTAATTCAAGAATGTTTTCTTCGTATTCTGGTTTACCTTGTAAAGCTTGTAAAGCTGAACCACGTACGAATGGAGTGTTGTCACCATCAAAGCCATATTTTGTAAGTAATTCACGAACTTCCATTTCAACAAGATCGATCATTTCTGCATCTTCAGGCTTGATCATGTCACATTTGTTTAAGAAAACAACCATTTTTGGAACACCAACTTGTTTTGCAAGTAGAACGTGTTCTTTTGTTTGAGGCATTGCACCGTCTGTTGCAGCAACAACAAGGATTGAACCATCCATTTGAGCAGCACCAGTAATCATGTTCTTAATGTAGTCAGCGTGACCAGGACAGTCAACGTGTGCATAGTGACGTTTTTCTGTATTATATTCGATGTGTGATGTATTAATTGTTATACCACGAGCTTTTTCTTCAGGTGCATTGTCAATTGCATCATATGATTTAGCTTCTGATAAACCTTTTTTTGCTAATACTGTCGCAATAGCAGCAGTTAAAGTTGTTTTACCATGGTCAACGTGGCCAATGGTTCCAATATTAACGTGTTCTTTGCTACGGTCAAAATCTAGTTTTGCCATATTAAAATCCTTTCGTAAAAATATTGAGTAATTTTAGCGCTAAAACCTACCTCAGCATGGCCTTTCATCCATGTCCTATCCAAACTTTTAATGCTAATACATAATAAAATAGTATTGAAATTTTAGCAAAAAATAACAAAATTTTAAAAATATTGCAAGGCGCCAAAATCATATTTGAGCATTAAAAATAATACTATTAAAACCTCTTGCTCATTAGTAATCCAATTCTTTTTATAACCAATTTTACCTATAACCCTGTTTTATAGCTGTTTTGATGATTATTCACCCTGTTTTATATATGTTTATATTTCCATATTTATGATTTAGTGCTATCTTGGCATAAATTAATGCTGTTTTAAATGTTATATAATAAAAATATATTTTATTTTGGGGGAATAATGCCTATTATAGAGAGAATTTTAGCTCGTGAAATATTAGATTCACGTGGCAATCCAACAATTCAAGTGGAAGTTACTACAGATTATGGAACTACTGGTGTTGCAAATGTACCTTCAGGTGCTAGCACAGGAAGTAGAGAAGCACTAGAATTAAGAGACAAGGGCACAAAATACGAAAATAACTGATTTGGTGGCAAAGGTGTTATGACAGCAGTTGACAATGTCAATGAAATAATAGCACTAGAACTAGAAGGATTATCAGTTTTTAATCAGAGAGAAATTGACAAAATAATGATTGATTTAGATGGCACAGCAACTAAGTCAAAACTTGGAGCTAATGCTATTTTAGGTGTTTCATTAGCAGTTGCAAAAGCAGCAGCAGCTGAACTAGAAATGCCTTTATATAGATATATTGGTGGTGCTAATGCACATGTGCTTCCATTACCTATGTTAAATGTTTTAAATGGTGGCGAGCATGCATCTAATACAGTTGATTTTCAAGAATTTATGATTATGCCAGTTGGTTCTAAATCATTAAGACAAGCGTTGCAAATGGCTAATAAAGTTTTCCATAATTTAGCTAAATTGCTTAAAAAAGCTGGCTATGGAACGCAAGTTGGTGATGAAGGTGGTTTTGCACCAAATTGTAAGAGTCATGAAGAAGTTTTAGACTACTTAGTTGAAGCGATTAAAATTGCTGGCTACACTCCTGCTACTAAAGGTAAAAATGCTATAGCAATTGCATTAGATGCAGCATGTAGTGAGCTTTATGATGAAAAAACTAAAAAATACACATTTAAAAAGCTTAAACAAGCCATTAGCGAAAAACGTCCTGGTTTTGAACACTTAGGTGATGTTAAGTTAGAGTACACAAGTGATGAATTAATTGAATACTTTGGTAAATTAATTGATAAATATCCAATTATTTCTATTGAAGATGGACTAGCTGAAAGCGACTGAGAGGGATTTGCTAAAATGACAGCTAAATATGGTCACAAAGTGCAAATAGTTGGCGATGATTTAACTGTAACAAATCCTAAGTTATTAGAAAAAGCTATTGAACAAAAATCAATGAATGCTATTTTAATCAAACTTAATCAAATTGGAACCCTTTCTGAAACAATGGATGCTATAAACAAGGCTCAAAAGGCAAATATGGCTTGTGTAGTTTCACATCGTTCAGGCGAAACTGAAGACACTACAATTGCTGATTTAGCTGTTGCATTTAATACAGGTCAAATCAAAACTGGTTCAATGTCTAGAACTGATAGAATTGCTAAATATAACAGATTACTAGTTATTGAAGAAGAGTTAGGTGAACAATCTGAATTTGAAGGCATAAAAGCATTTTATAACATAAAATAATGCAGAAAAGTCGCACAGGCGACTTTTATTATTTGCCTATAAAACAGCCTAATTAGTAAAAAGAGTTCTTGTTCTTTAACTTTTGCAAGACACAAACATAATTCATAAATGAATTATGCATAAAATCTTAATAATATATAATGTTAATATGATTAAAAAAGGCGATGTTTTGAATGGCTTGGTAAAGAACATTAATTCACACGGCATAATTGTATGAACTTTTAATGGTATGAAATTTTTTATACCATTAAATTTGATTACAGACTTTACAAAAAGCAAACTTGAAAGCATTTTTGAAATAAATCAAAAAATAAACTTTGTAGTTGAATCAATCGATATAGATATGCAAACCGGTATTGGTAATTTCAAGGCAAATCATCCACTTCACTCACGTATGCCTTTTAAAAACAAAATTAAAGAATCTAAAAATGGGTTTAATAAATTAAAAGAATCAGTGCTTAAATTAATAAGTGAAGCGGAAAGTAGCAGTAAATAATGGAAGCTATTAATTTAGATTTTATTAATTTTAGCCCTGATTTTAAAAACGAAAATATGCAACCTTATGTACTAGAGCTATTTAATAAAATTAAAAAGAAAGATAATGATTTTTTTGAACAGTTTGGGTTTAATGAACTTGTATTAAATTTTGATTTGCAAAATTTAAAAGAATTAAACAATTTTAGTGACCTTTTTCATAGTCAAAATATCAAGCACATAGTTATTTTTTGTAAAAAAAGTGATAAAGACAATTTTAAGGCGGCACATGATTTTTTAAATAAAAATGATATCTTAAAAGATCAGAAAATTAAATACAGCTTTTTTTGTGATGAAGAGCCTGAAATTTGGCAAAAACTGTATGTAAAAAATCAAGAAATAATTAACAACTCTAAGACTGCATTTTTATTTATCGGTCAGTCATTATATTCTGAACCATTTATTGAAATTATCAAAATTATAATTAATGATATTCAAGAAAAATATGGATATTATAGAGCACTAAAAAGATGTTTTATGATCTGCAAGCAAAAATTAGAAGTGCAGTTACAAAACTTTGAAATTGATGAAAGAAATAAGTTAATAATGCCGAACGTTTTGACCAAAAATTATTCATTTTTTGCTGAAAGCAACTTGTTTTTATTGCTTTTAAAAGGCTGTGATATTATGAACTTAGTTTCTGGGTATCAAAATTTATACCCTGCTTTTGTTTCTGATAATTTAGAAGAAAATATAGCTTTTCAATATGCCTATGTTAGATCATTAATTAGCAAAAAAAGTAAGTATAATTTCATAATTAATGATAATAATGTTTTGTCTAATTTACTTGTTTTACAGGCTAATATGGAAAATAATTACTATGATAAATTTAATGTTTTTTCATATATTGCATCATTTACAAACGATATTTATACTTATGGGCAGTTTTTAATAGATAATTATCAAAAAATGTACATTTCCTTTTATAAACTAAAAAATGAAAAAATAGATTACAGACTAAGTGATGAAATTCATTTTAGTGATGGACTAAATCAGTATCCTTTTACAAAAATAAGTGATTTTAGAAAAAGTGCAAATAATGGAATTCAGGAAATTCTTACCAATATTCTTGGTATGCCTTATTGTTTAATTTCAATTGATGATAATAACGAATATTCACTTGGAGCAATAATTGCATTTTTATATTGAAGTTTCATATACAGATGTATGCTAAATAATACAAATCCATTTTTAATTAACCACAGGAGTTAACATGAAATATATAAATGTTGATATTTCTCATGCTTTAGATCTAAGCGAGATAAATAAATATCAAGAACAGGTAGCTAAAATACATAGTGATATAGTTGCTCAAAAGGTCAGTGAAAAAGAGTGATTGGGCTGAATCAACTTGCCAAATAATACAAATAATTTGGAAATGAAAAAGATGAATGATATTGCTAGTGTATGAAAAAAACAAAAAGTAAACACACTAGTTGTTATTGGTATAGGTGGCTCATATTTAGGCTCAAAAGCTGCTTACGATTATGTTTTTGATAAATACAAAATGACTGATCCTGATATTGAATTAATTTTTGCAGGTAATTCATTAAGCAGCGAGCAATTAGTTGCACAACTTAAGTATGTTGAAAATAAAAAGTTTGCTATCAATGTTATTTCCAAAAGTGGTACAACAATTGAGCCATCAATTGCCTTTAGAGAATTTAGAAAGCTTTTAGAGTTTCAAGTGGGAGCACAATATGCAAAGGATTATATTGTTGCAACAACCGATTCTGAAAAAGGGGTTTTATATGAACTTGCTAAAGCTAAGAATTATGAAACTTTAATAATTCCTAATAATGTAGGTGGTCGCTTTAGTGTGCTTACTCCTGTTGGGCTATTTCCATTAATTTGTGCAGGCGTCAATGTTGAAAAATTACTTAATGGTGCAACTGATGCAAATAATGATTGCAATAATTTAAATCTAAATGAAAATCAAGCATATAAATATGCAGTTGCTAGACATGTATTAAGCAAAAAATATGACATAGAACTAATGTGTTCATATGAGCCAAAATTATCATTTTTCATCGAATGATGAAAACAATTATTTGCTGAAAGTGAAGGCAAGGATAACAAAGGATTATGAGTTACTGGTTCGACTTTTAGCACTGATTTACACTCGATTGGGCAAATTATTCAAGATGGCAAAAAGATATTATTTGAGACAATTTTAGTCTCAAAAGAACCTTTATATGACATTTTGCTTTCTAAAGAAAAAAATGATGATGATAAGCTTAATTATTTAGATGGTAAAACAGTACATAAAGTAAATTTATCAGCTTTTAAAGGCACACTAGAAGCTCATTCAAAAACCGCCTTGGTGCCTAATATTGTTATTGAAATTGCAAAGTTAGATGAATATGCACTAGGATACTTATTCCAGTTTTTTATGAGAGGATTAGCAATTAGTGCTTATTTATTAGGAGTAAATCCATTTGATCAGCCAGGAGTTGAAATATATAAATCCAATATGTTTAAAATTTTAAATAAGGAAGATAAATAAGTATGCCTGAATTGCCAGAAGTTAAGACAGTAGTTAAAGCACTTAAAGGTAATATTTTAAATTTAACTATCACTAATGTCATTGTCAAGCTTGATAAGCTAATTAAAAATGCTACTGCTAGTGAGTTTAAAAACTACTTGTTAAATGAAAAAATACTTGATGTTTACAATGTTGGTAAAAACATTATTTACAAACTTTCAAATAATAAAAATTTAGTAAGCCACTTACGGATGACGGGCAAATATTTTACTGATAGCAGCATAAATAGAACAAGAAAACATGACTATATTATTTTTGAGTTAGATAGCCAAATGTTTCTGTTTTATAATGATTCTCGTCAGTTTGGAACTTTTCATATTAAAAATGATAATGAGCTATTTTCATCTAAACCTCTTGATAAATTAGGCAAAGAAGTTGACAAAATTGATCCTAAAAATTTATATGAATCAGTCAGAAACAAAAGTATTCCTATTAAATCATTTTTGCTAGATCAAAGCTATATTTTAGGCATAGGAAATATTTATGCTAATGAAATATTATTTTTATCAAAAATAAACCCTTGAACTAAAACTAATAAAATACCTTATGAAAAGTTTAAAGAAATATTAAGCAACACTAAAATAATTTTAGATAAAGCAACTGAGCTAGGCGGCTCAACAATTGTTGATTTTTCAGGCCTTAATGGTGCTGAAGGTCAGTTCCAAAATCATTTACAAGTTCATATGCGCGCAAACATGCCTTGCAATAAGTGCAATGCATTAATACAGCAAGAATTTATTGCACAAAGAATGACTTATTATTGCCCTATTTGTCAAAAGGAAAATTATGAGCAAGAAAAATAAAAATAGTTCTATTTACTATGATAATAATGACTTCTCAAACATAGTTGATTTGCACGGATTTACAATTCCAGAAGCACTTACACAAGTGCAACTATCATTAGCTAATGCCTATGAAGATGATTTTTATTATGACTATGTTACTATAATAACAGGTAAAGGGCAAGGTGCACTGATGGCAAATATTGAGGAGTATTTACGCGATTCTAATTATGATTATGAAATATCATTTGATGATGCATCAATAAAGGTGTATTTGTAAAAAATAAATTATTGCTTTCTTTTTGGGATAAAAAAATATTTCCCCTTTATAATATTTCAATTATAAGTAAATATAAAAGGAGTTAATTATGCAAAAAACAATTTATTTAGCTGGTGGATGTTTTTGAGGTGTAGAAGCCTATTTTAAAAGGGTAAAAGGTGTTTTAGATACACAAGTTGGATATGCAAATGGCAAAGATGAAAATGCAACATATACCAACTTAAAAAATTCATTGCATGCTGAAACTGTTAAAGTAGTTTATGATTCAGAAATTACCTCAGTAGAAGAATTAGTATTGCATTTATTCAAAATTATTGATCCTACTTCATTAAATAAACAAGGTAATGATGTTGGAGTTCAATATAGAACTGGCGTTTACTATCAAGATGTTAATGACTATTTAACAATTGAAAAACTATTTAGCTATTTAAAGAAGCAATACAACGAATTTCATGTTGAATTAAAAGTTTTAAACCACTTTATTGATGCAGAAGCATATCATCAAGATTACTTAACCAAAAACCCTACAGGCTACTGCCACGTTAATTTAAATACAGATTATTCATTATCTAAAGATGATTATCAAATTATTAAGCAAGTTAGAAATGAATTAAAACTTAGCCAGCTTAGCTATGATATTCTTAAAAACTCTGCGACTGAAAGACCGCATACATCAGTTTTAAATAATGAATATCGTCGTGGAATTTATGTTGAAAAAATCACTGGCGAACCACTTTTTTCATCAAGCACAAAATTTAACTCTGGCTGTGGCTGACCAAGCTTTTCAGAACCAATTTTCAAAGACACTGTGAAGTATTTAGATGATACATCACACAATATGTTCAGAATCGAAGTAAGATCAGGTCAAGGCGACCATCACTTAGGCCATGTATTTAATGATGGTCCAAAAGATATGGGTGGTAAAAGATACTGCATTAATGGTGCTGCAATTGATTTTATTCCATATGAAGAAATGGATGAAAAAGGCTACTCAGAATTTAAAAAGTTTGTTAAATAATTAATTTTGTATTTAATAAACTAAATTCAAAACAAATAATGAAAAAGAAATTTTTTCCTTTCATATTAATAGGGGGGGGATTATCATTTACATCATTGCTTAGTGCATCTAAATGTATTGATTCACCTAATAAACCTATAAAACAGGAAAATAAAGCAAATAATGAATTGATTGATAAAGTCAATTCATTATTTCAATTATTAGATTCATCTAGTCAGAAAATTAACTATGAGAGCCATGAAGCATTAAATTTAAGAAGCAAAATAAATGAATATATTCAAAATTTAAAATCATTTGACCTTAATATTTTAAGCACTGATCAACTAAATAATTACATTAACTCTTTGCAGTCATTATTAGCTGAAGCTAATAGTTTTTTAAACAAAGACAAAAATGAAAATCTTGATAAATTAGATTCTAAAGAAGATACAGTTGTAATCGACACAATGTCTTTAGACCCTATGGATAAGCTTCCAATGGAAACTGAAGTTCCTGCAATACCTGCATTGCCTAATTTTCCTTTTGGCTTGTTTAACAATGCAAATAAGCACAAATATCCCGAGCATGCATCTAAATTTAAGGCAGTTGATTCAAAGATTCTATACAAAGAGTTGTATGACAGAACTTTTTCACTTAAATACTTAACAAAACTTTCAAATGGAGATCTTTTAAGTGATGGCACCGGAACTGCTTGATTACTTGATTATCATAAATATACAAATTCAGACAACAAATACAAATTATTTTTAGGTACTAATTTGCATGTTTTAGCTAGATTCAGTAACTCATTAGAAAAAGAGAAGCAAGAAAAATTAAACTATTATGATCCTACCAATGATAAAGTAGTTGCTGTTGCACTAGGTAAGAGCTCAAATGTTACTAATTTTGACCAAAAACCTAATAAAACAGGCTCAAATGGTACATCTCCTGCTTCTTATTTTACTAATAGTCAAGAGTTTATATATTATGAAAAATTAAGTAGTATCAATTCAACTACACAAACAAACGCCATCTCAGAACCAAAATTAGTTTTTGCTGCTGTTGATTTTATGAATGATGAAGCAATTAAAAATATTCAAAGTGAGCTTAATGAATCAGCTTCGCAATACAAGCAGTATAAAGCAAGTTCTAATGACATTCAGCACTATAAATCAGCCTGAGACGACTTTGAAAGTAAAAATAAAGTGCCTATTACAGTTGATTTTGCTGTCTTTGAAGTTGATATTGATTTAGAAAAAGCTGATGAAACTTTTAAAAGTTGAGTTAATTATGCTATTAGAGGTTTAGATAACTATATTGATAGATTAGAAAAAACCGAAATATTGCCAAATCAAGACAAAAATGTTTCTAAGTATATGCAAACAACTGATTATGTATCAGCTTCATATGATAAAAGTAATCAAAATAACTTATGAAATGCTAAAGATATTTATATAGCAGGTTATCCAAATCAAAATAATACTGCTACTTGAATGCAAAATAATCCTAGTGAAAGATATTCAGATTCAGTATCTTCATATAATAGCGGTTTAAAAAATAAAGACACTTTTGCTTTTGCAACAGGCAGCATTGAGGAAAAAGTTGGTGTTGCCTCAAATGCAATTATCAATGATAATTATTGAAATAGAGTAATGGCTAGCTGATATGGTTTTCAATACGGCATTAACTTTTCATCCCTATATTATGGTGCTTCTGGCTCATTAGCTTATAATGAATTTGGCCAAATGGTGGGAATTTATAACTCTGTAACAGCTAGTGTTGACTATGGTGATTTATTAAGATCAGGTGGCATAGCACCCTTTTTACAATCTAGCGATATCCAAGCTGCAAATAATACAATTTATGCTTACAATTTAATTGACGGAAGCAATAAGTCAATTTACAAAAATCAAAAGAACTCATTTAGAGAAAATCTAAAATTCCTTTATCCAAATGGTTTTTCAGACGGATCTAAGCAAACTAAATTATTTAATGACTATTCTGGGGAAAAATAACGATTTTTTCCTATTTTTTACTCTTTTTTGTAACTTTTTAAATAGCAAACATATTAATAAAATATCTAATTACTTTATAATGTAATAATTAAAAAAATATGATTTTGTTACTGGGGGAATATGCTGAAATTATTTTCTAAATTTCCACTAAAAGTCAAGCTTATGGCTCTTTTTGCTGTTATATTAAGCACACTACATCCTTTTTTAAGCATATTAATCCCTACAGTCACAAGGCAGTTAATAACTTACTTGGCTAATAGCAACATTAATAGTGAAGTAAGTGTTTATATTTTTAAATCTTCATGAATAATAGGCTCATTTTCTTATGCAAATGCTTTGTGAGTAATTATTGGAATTTCTTTTGCACTAGCTTTTATATTAGTAATAGTTTCCTATGCTTCTAACTTTTTAGCTGCACAAGCTAAAAATTTAGGTGTGTATTACACTAGGAAATTATTATTTGAACATTTACTTACTTTATCACATAAAAATATTGAAAGTATAACGCCAGCAACGCTACTAACTCGTTTTAGTAATGATGTACAAAAATTAGAGGACGGCTTTTATATTATTTTTAGAAACATTTTCGTTTTTCCATTTTACACAGTTTGAGGCTTAATATTTGCTTTACTAACTAATTTATACTTATCAATTTCAATTGTTTTTGTTGTCCCTTTTATTGTTACACTTGCAGTTGTAGCTATTATTAAGCTATTTCCGTTATATAGAAAAGAAAACATAATGCTTGATGCAGTTAATGAAGTAATTAAGGAAGATTTTAATAATGTTTCCTTAATTAAGTCATATAACTTAGGGCAAAGACAATTTTTGCGTTTTAATGAATCTAATAAAAATTTAGAAAAAGTTTCAAGAAAAGCAAATACATATGGCGCTATTAACTGACCTTCTATTGACCTATTCATTTTGCTTGGCAATGTTGTTATTTTTTCAATTGTAGCAGTGATTATTAACAAAAATGATAGCACTGACATTAAGTCATTAGTTGGTGACATTTATCAATTTATTACATATATGCAGCTTATTTCTTTTGGAATATTTTCAACACTTTTTATGACAAATAGACTTATAAGAAGCAATATTTCTGCTAAAAGAATTTTGGAAATATTAAAAATAAAAAGCGAAATTGCATCTAAAAATAGTACTCATACACAATCAATTTGCGGCAAAATTGAGTTCAAAAATGTGAATTTTGGCTATGATAAAACATTAGTTTTAAAAGATGTTTCATTTGTCATAAAGCCTTATGAAACAGTCGGAATAATTGGAAAAACTGGTAGTGGAAAAAGTACATTAGTTCGTCTTTTAACTCGCGAGTATAAAATTAATAAAAACAGTGGCGAAATATTAATAGACAATAAAAATATTTATGACATTAACCAGCAAGATTTTTACAAAAATGTTTCAGTAGTATTTCAAAAACCATTATTGCTAAGTGGTACTATTAAATCAAATGTGATGCTTGGTGCTAATTTAGAAAATGAATCAAATTTAAATAATGCTTTATTAAATTCTAAAGCTGACTTTGTATTTAAACTTGATGATTCAGTAGAGCATAAAGTTTACCAAAGAGGTAAAAACTTTAGCGGTGGGCAGAGACAAAGATTAGCAATTGCCCAAGCATTAATTAAAAGTCCAAAAATTCTTATTTTGGATGATGCAACAAGCGCATTAGATAACCAAACTGATAAATTAGTTAGGGAAAATTTAGGCAAAATTTCTAATAATACAACCATAATAATTTCTCAAAGAGTTAGTTCAATAAAGGATTGCGACAAAATAATTGTTATGGATAATGGCAGTGTTTCTGCAATTGGAAAGCATAATGATTTATTAAATACTAACACAATATATAGAAGTATTTATGAAAGCCAGGAGAAAGAGGTGCAAAATGTCTAAAAGTGCTGTCAAACAGGCAAATAGGTCAAAATCTCCTAACTCTTTCAAGCTTTTTATAAAACTTTTTAAAGACTATTCAGGAAATAGTTTAATTTTATGAATGCCAATATTTTTAGGGCTTTTATTAGCTGGATTTATCACTGGTGGTGTATGACTTTTAGGATATATAATTGACCACTTTTTTAAAATAGATTTATTTGATCCTGCGTCATTTAATGCTTCCCAATTTGCCTGATTTATAGTACTCTTAGCTTTTGTTTATTTACTACAAAAATTAGTTTTAATTACACAATATTTAATAGTTAACAGAGCCAGTGTAAAAATAGGTTCTCGTATTAGAGTAAATATTTATAAAAAGCTTCAAATAATGCCGTTAAGTTATTTTGAGAATGAAAAAACAGGTGACTTGATGTCAACAGTTACTAATGATATTCAAAATGTTGTACAGTCTATGATTGATGTTATAAGCAACATTATTACAGTAGCATTTACCTTATTAATTACTTTTGGTATTCTAATTTCATACTCATTTATAACTGCACTTATTGCTTTAGTTATTATTCCAATTAACTTTATACCAGTATTAATAATTATTATTAAAAACCAAAAATATTTTGTTTCTAAACAACAAAATTTAGGTAATTTTAATGCTTATTTAGAAGAAATAATTGATGCGCTTCCTATAATAAGAATAAATAATAAGCAAGAAGCTGTTGCAAAAGACTTTGACAAAATTAACAAAGTTTTACTGAAAACTAGTACAGCTATTTCAGTAAGAATTGCCTGATTATATCCTTGATTTTACTTTAGTAAGATACTTAATTTATTAGTAATTGTCGGACTAACTGTTTTATTAAAAAATAATTGATTATCAATGCCTGGTAGAGACAATATAACTAGTGGCGCAATATTATCAATTTCAATTTATGTTTTTACAATTAGTGATAAATTAGGTGAAATTTTAGAAATTGTTTCGAATTTACAATTGGGTTTAGGTTCTGTTGTGCGTGTTAAAAAATTACTTGACTTAATGCCTTCAGTTGATGAATCAAAATTGCCAAACCTAAAGAATGGCGATGGTACAATTGAATTTAAAAATGTATGATTTGCTTATCCATCTAATCCTGATAAATACGTTTTAAAAAATATTTCATTCAAAATAGAGCCAACAAAAACATTGGCACTAGTAGGTCACACAGGCTGTGGCAAAAGCACAATTGCAAAACTGCTTTCTAAATTATATGTTCCAACTAAAGGCGATATCTTAATTAATGGTCAATCAATTTTTGACACAAATGAAAAAAGCTGAAGAAATAATATTGACGTCATTCAGCAAGAAACATATTTATTTAAGGACACAATTAAAAATAATTTAACCTGTGTAAGACCAGAAATTTCAGACGATCAATTAGTAAATATTTCTAAGCAAGTGGGACTTGATGAATTTATTCAAAAATTCCCAAAAGCCTATGAAACAGAGCTAAAAGACAACGGATCAGTTTTAAGCGTTGGCCAAAAACAACTTATAGCTATCACTAGATCAATGATAAGCAGCAAAACAATTTCTATTTTAGATGAAGCAACTAGCGATATTGATACAATCACTGAGATTAAGATTAAAAAAGCTATTTCAGTTTTAAGTAAAAATAAAACACTTTTAATAATTGCTCATAGACTAAGCACTATAAAGAATGCCGACAATATTTTAATGCTTGAAAATGGTGAAATAAAAGAACAAGGCACACATAGTCAGCTAATGTCTAAAAAAGGCCAATACCAAAAAATGTACATTAGTGGAATTGAAGAATAAAAAATCAAGGAGTTGCCTTGATTTTTTAATATGGTGCCCGAGACAGGACTTGAACCTGCATGAGTTGCCTCACTAGATCCTTAGTCTAGCGTGTCTGCCAATTTCACCACTCGGGCAAAATGCATAATTAATTATATAGAGAAAATAATTAAATATGCAAAATAATCATTATTTAGGTGAAATAAAAGGTAATAAGTCAGTTGTGCCTAGTCAATCAAGTAAACAAATTACGCCAAATGCTATTACGCCAAGAGTTATAAGAGCTAAAATTACATAACCAACAATTCTGCCAACTGATTTTTGTTTTTTAGATTTTGGCATTGCTGTTGACATTTGCATTGATGAATCTGTTTGAGAACTTTTTTCTTCTTCTGAAGTCATCATAGATTCTTTATTATCACTAGCTTCTGTTTCATCAGTCATTTTGCTGCTTGTCATAACTTCTTTATCCATAACTTCATTTTTAGCTTCAGGCATAACTTCTTTTTCTGAAACTGCTTCAGTTTTCTTAAAACTCATAGTGTTTTCTTTAACACTAGCACTAGGTTCAATAACTATTGTATTAGTTGCAGATAAATCATCTAATTCTTTTGCAGCTTCAGAACGAGAATGTCTGTCAAGATCAGATAAGCCAGCTAATTCAATTTGCTTCATTTTGACTTTTGCATCAGCATTTAGATACTCTTCTTTATCTCTTTTCTTGATTTCATATCTTGATTCAAAATATGTTTTAGGATCTGCACTATATGAGAATTTTAAATGTTTAATGTATTCATCAATTTCTGCATCAGTATTTAGTTTGTAAAACTTAAGTGGATCAATTTCAAACTCATCACATAAAGAAATGTATGTTTCATTAGCATCTAAACCTGATGATTGAGGTATCATAATAAATTTATTGTTGTAGTCTGGATCTTTGATATATGCAATTTGTCCAACTTGTTCATTTTTTTCATTTAACAACAAAATTAGTGTTTCAAGTTTAAAACTTATGTATCAAAATACAGCATCTTTTCTGCTTTTGAATTGGCCAATTATTTCTTCTTTTTTAGGATGTTTTAAAACTCAAGGAAATTCTGTTCCAGCATTATAAAATATTGCAACTCTCTTCATATAGTACTCCTTATTTTTAAGCTTTATCAAATATATAGAAAATACTAATCTTTTGTACAATTCGCCTATAAAACAATGAAATAATGAAAATTGAGGGCTGAAAATAATTTCAAAAATTTCTCAAAATTCGTTACATTTAAAGCGTTAAATTGACTCCTTTTTTAATTGAATTTCTTTCATAATTACAATTTCTAATTTATAATTTTTTAATATTAAGATAAAAAATTAATGCTAAATATAAACTCAAACAAAAATAAAAATAATTTTTGGATTGGCTTATTAATAAAGCATTTGTACAAAAACATCTATTTTATAGGCCTGTAAGTATTAAGGAGAGTCGAGATGATTAATGTAAATACTTTTAAACCTGGAATTACTTTTGAAGATGATGGTGATATTTTTGTTGTTTTGGAAGCTCAACACTCAAAACAAGGTAGAGGTCAAGCCAATGTTAAGGCCAAGGTAAAAAACCTAAGAACTGGCAGCACAGTTATTAAATCATACACTGGTGGTGTAATGGTTTCACGTGCACACATTGATAAAAGACCAATGAGCTACTTATATTCTGATGGTGAAAATATTATTTTAATGGATACTGAAACATATGAGCAAGTTGAAATTCCAGTTTCGCATGTTGAATGAGAGCTTAATTTCCTTAAAGAAGGAATGATTGTAAAAATTAGAAAATATAAAGAAGAAATTCTTGACATTGAATTAGATGCTAATGTTGTGTTAGAAGTTACTGAAGCTCCAGATGCTGTTAAAGGCAACACAGCAAATAATCCACAAAAGAAAGTTAAGTTAGAAACAGGTTTTGAACTAGAAACTCCAATGTTTATTAGTGAAGGCGAAAAAATCATTGTTTCAACCGAAACAGGCAAATATGTTGGAAGGGCAAATAAGTAATGAATTTTCTTTCAACTTCTTTTGGAACTAACGAAAGAGTTTCTATTACTGAAAAAGCTCTTTTGAGCCTTATAGATAATGCTGTTGCTGAAATAAAAGGAATTAAATTAGCCAATATTCCTAGGATAACATTTCTTCCAGATCAGTCAAATGCCACTTTTATTATTGATGTTAAAGTTAAAAGAGGCTATTTACTCAAAAATACTATTGAAGGACTAAGAGAAGAAATAACCAAGAATTTTGAAACTCTTTTAGATTTTAAGCCACACAATATTCGAATTTGTTTTGTAGAGTTTTATTAATTAAAGCGCCTAAATTGGGTGCTTTTTTAAATAAATAAAATCCACAAAATAACTTTTTGTGGCTATAAAATAGGCTTTTTGGACTACTAGCTAAATGATAACAATATTCCGTATGTTATACCAAAAGTGATTAAAACTGTTATAAAATCAATTACTAAGTTAAGCAAAATAACTGATGCAGTTGAAGGGTCTTTTTTCGCTTTAATTAGCAAAAGTGGTAATAATGAACCAAATAATGATGAAAGTATGATTGATATAAATAAAGCAACTGAAATTCCAATTATAAGTGCTAAATATTTAAATTTTTCATTTGACAATAATTCTTTAGTAGCTGCAAAATATGCACTTAATCTTGCAACATTAACTACTGCTAATACTAGTGCAAGCACAGTGGCTGCTAATAATTCCTTTAAAACTACTTTTGTAAAGTCTTTTTTGTCAATTTCATCTAAAGCAATAGCACGGGAAATACTAATATTTGATTGCAATCCCATATTTTTTACACTATTATTAAGCACAGGGATAATAGCAGCAAAAGCTACTGTTAGTGATGTTGCAAATGATGCACTATTAGCTGCTTTTTGTGTAATGTATGTTGAATGCAATGCTCAGTGGATAATAATTTGGGTAATAGTTGAAAAAATTAGTAATAATGAAAGCCATAAAATACGTGATTGAGCAATCTTATATCAAGGCATTTTCATATAATCATTTTCAATAACCTTGTTGCTGATTCCAGCTATTTTATAGAGGTCTTCGGTAACTTCGTCTTGAATTACATCAATAACATCGTCGCTAGTTATCATACCTATTAGTCTTTTTTCATGGTTAACAACAGGTAAAACTGACATATCTTGCTCACTAAATACTTTAGCTGCATTTTCTTTCTTTTCACTAGTGTGTACAAATGCTACAGGTGAGTAAATGTCTTCAATTTTTTCACTTGGTTCAGCAAAAGTTATTTCTTCTAAAGTAAGCACACCTAATAATTTATTTGTTTCACTTACAACAAAATAATAGTGAACTAATTCTTTTTGATTTTTCTTATAGTCCCTACGTATTTTATTAAGCGCTTGCTCACAAGTATATGAGCTAGGCAAGCTAGAAATATCAATGCTCATAATGCTTCCGACTTCATCATCATTGTAGCTTAAGAGCTTGTTTAATTCATTTCTTTTTTCGGCGCTTGTGTAAGCTAAAACTTTACTTGCAACATTAGAAGGCAATTCATCTAAAACGTCAACCAATTCATCAGACTGAAGCTCTTGTAATAGTTTCATTCCTCAGTCTTCAGTAAAGCTTTTAGCTAATTCAACCTGTACATCTTCATCTAAATAACTATAAATTGAGGCTGCTGATGAAGTTGTTAGTAAACGTAAAAATATTAATTGTTCATTTAACTCTAATGATTCTAATGATGATGCAATATCTGCATCTGGATATGTTTCAACTATTTCTCTAGCACCATTAACATTAAGTGTTGCTATTACTTTTTTTAATTCGTCAGTGCCGACCTCGAGGGGGGATTCATATATCTGATCTTCAGTCATTTTTAGTCCTTTAAGTATTTAATTAATTGTTCTTGGAATTGTTCAATCTTAACATTGTAAAAAATTCCATTTTTGATAAGTTTGATAAACCCTGTTTCTTCAGAAACTACTATTGTGGTAGCATCACAAAGCTCACTGATACCCATTGCCGCTCTGTGGCGCGCTCCATATTGATTATTAATTGATTTTTTAGTTATTTTATAAAACGTAGCAGCATATAAAATTTTATTATCTCTAATAATTACTGCACCATCATGCAAAGGAGAATATTTATTAAATATTGAAATTAGTAAGCTAGATGATATATTGGCATCAATTATTACACCATCAGTTCTTAAATTTTCAATATTGTCATTGTTTTCAATTGTAATTAAGGCACCTATTTTGTTTTTTGACAAATACTCAACTGCCTCACGAAGCTGATTTATAAGCCGAATTTGACTGCTTTTGCCTAATTTGTCATAACGCGGTTTTTTAATTTTTGCATTAAAAAGCGATATAAGATTAGGCAATGAAACAACTAGCAAAATAACTGTTAGTAAGCATAAAATTACAATAAGTAAAATTAATTCACTGTTCATTTATTATGCCTTTTCACTTTCTCAATTTCCAAGTGTACCTATTGATGCTGCAATAATTATTGCTGCAATTATTACTAAAATGCATGTTACTATCGCGATTCATTTAAGAATTAGCTTCTTGCGTTTTTCATCTTTAGGCATTGTTTCTAAGGCTATTTTGCAAAATGGATCATCACAATGTTTGTGAATTGGAACATCTTCATCACGGATTAAAGCAGGGTTGCTTAATTCATTAATGTTTTGCTCATGAAGCTTAGCTAACATTGCTTTTCTTTTTTCAATTCTAGCTTTTGCAACTTCAGGGTCTCTGTCAATTAAAGCCATAATACTCCTTTGTTTATATTTTTATAATATATATTTTATTATATTAAAAGTTATATTACTTAAAAATGAATTATTAGCAAACTTTTAGCAAATAATTTTGCTTCATAAATAAACAAAAAAGGCTGTAAAACAGCCATATTAGTTAAATTAAGTATTAGCAGTGTTTAAATTTTCACATGTGCTATCAGTACTAGATTTTTTCTTATAGTAGTAGTATAAAATTATCTGCACAATATACACAACAATTGCTAAAGTTGAGAAAAAAACACATACAAATCACATAGCTGATTTAAAAGGTAGTAATGTTCCCAAATATACTGCTAAACAGGCATTAATGAGCATTCCAACATAAAGCATAAGTATGCTTAATCCTTCTGCACTTTTAGTTTTTAATGTTTTAATTATTTGCAATGTAAAGGGTAATGAAGTGCATACTGTAGCACATACTGTAAAAATTGTTAATAAAACTGAATCAGGACTTAGATTAACTCTAAATTTATTATTTGAGTAAGCTAAAATAAATCAAATTGTGAAAACTAAAGAGATTATTCATATGCAAAAGCCAATTGAATATTTAAATGCTTTTGATTTGTTTTTATCATAAATGAAAAATGAAGTAATAGTTGTAGCCATCAATACCATAAACAGTCAGTTTCCGACAATATTTACTATTGGATCTAAATCGGGATTCTTAATTCCGTCAAATTCAAAAGAGCCTATTCCTTTTTTAAGCACCATAATTAAAATAAATAAAGCGCCCCCAAAGAAATAGATTAAAAAGGTGCCGTAAGATATGTTTCCAACGGATTTTGATTTTAAAACAGAAATTAATTGTGGAATACAAATTATGACCATTAATGATGATGCAAGAACACCAAAAATCAAATTAACTATAGTTAATGCTGACATTATTTTCCTTAGTTATATAATTAAAATAGGATAAGTAAATGACATATAAGCCAATAAAACAGCCATTTATATCAATTACTTATAAATTTTAGTCTATTTTCCAAAAACTTTGCATAAATAATGTTTTTTCTTAAATAATTTTGATTTTGTTTTTTTGTCTTCAATGGCTGTTTTATAGTACTTTTAGTGCATTTTAATATTATTTTTCTGCCATTTGTAAAATCTGTTAGGTAAAAGTAGCCTATTTTAAAAAATGCATCCATATAATGGATGCAAAAGCTAAGAGAAACAAGGTCATAATGTAGTAGAATTAATATATACTTAATTTAATATATTTACTTTAATTTAATCCTAATATTAATTAAGGAGCGTTTATGAGTGAAATTGCAATAAAACATGTTTTTGAAAAACCAAAACAATACAAGGATACTGATGTAGTTTTAAGAGGCTGAGTTGTATCAAATAGGGGCAACAATAAAATCAGATTTTTAACAATCTCAGATGGCTCAACAGTTGAAAATATTCAGGCAACACTAAAAGGTGACGAATTTGATTTTAAACTACTAGATGAAGTAAGAATTGGAGCTGCTGTTCAAGTTTATGGAAAAATTGTTTTGACTCCAAAAGCAAAGCAGCCTCTAGAAATTTTGGCTTCAAAATTTGTTTTATTAAAAAATGTTGATCATGATTTTCCTATTCAAAAGCAAGAAATTAACCTTGAAACCTTAAGAGAAATTCCGCACCTAAGACATAGGACAAATTTGCTAAGATGTGTTATGTTAATTCGTTCAACTTTAGCCTTAGAAATTCATAAATTCTTTGCCGAAAATGGTTTTTTAAACTTTAGTGCGCCAATTATTACAAGCAATGATGGCGAAGGAGCTGGCGAGCAATTTTATGTAAATGATGGCAACAAAGAACAGCCATTTTTTGGAAATAATAATGCAACTCTAGGAGTAACAGGCCAGTTACATGCTGAGAGTTATGCAATTGGTTTTGAGAGAGTGTACACTTTTGCCCCAACTTTCCGCGCTGAACACTCAAATACTAAAAAACATGCTGCTGAATTTTGAATGATAGAACCTGAAGTTGCATTTTATGATTTAAAAAAGATTATTAATCTAGCTAACAAATTACTTAAGAATGTGATTAAAAACACTATAAACAAGCATCCTAGGGAATTTGAGTACTTACAAAACAATGTTGATAGCTCACTTTTAGAACGTCTTAATTCATTCATAAAGAAAAAGCTAATGATTCTTGATTACAAAGATGCATTAGTTGAATTAGAAAAAGTTAAAGATAAATTTGAAAACAAAGACATCAAATTTGGTCTTGATTTTGCAACTGAACATGAAAAATACTTAGCTGAAGAAATTGCTCATGGCCCAATTGCTATAATCAACTTCCCTAAATCATTTAAAGCGTTTTATATGCATCAAAATAATGACAATCAAACAGTAGCAGCCTTTGATTTACTCGTGCCAGGCATTGGTGAATTAATAGGTGGAAGTCAACGTGAAGCTAGATATGGAAGACTTTTAGAAAGAGCACTAGAAGTTGGAATAAGTAAAGAAGAGTTACAGTGATATTTAGATCTTCGCCGTTTTGGTCACTCAGGTTCAGCAGGTTTTGGAATAGGATTTGAAAGACTAGTTATGTATGTAACTGGTGTAGACAACATTAGAGATGTAATACCATATCCAAGAACAAGTGGAAACATTAAAATGTAAGGAGAGAATATGGAATTAGCGCTAATTGTTCCAAACATTGGTAATAGCATTATGCTTAAAGATGTTTTAAGCACTTTAAGAGAGCAAGATAACCAAGATTTTGAAATTGTTTTAGTTTTAACTAACACAGGTAAAAATATGTATGCTGCTTTAGAAAAGTACTTACAATTTTTTGGCTCACGTCTTAAATTTATAACAAATAGTAAAAGGCGCAGTATTCACAAAGATATTGTCGCTGCTTTTCATTTAATTAAAGCAAAACACTCATACATTTATTTCCCTGATAATGATGGTTCAGTTTCATTTGTTAGACAACTTTTAGAAACAATTAGTAAATACGACGCTGATATTGTTGAATTTAGACAGCGTTTAGTTAATACAATTAGATGAAAGCCATTGCCAAGATTAGAAGCTAACAAAATTTTTACTATAAGTAAAAATCCTGAAGTTGTTGCCTACTCTTATCCATTTATTTTTAACAAAGTATTTAAAACAAAGTTATTAACAAGCTTGCCTAAATTTAAACTGAGAGAGCTTAATGACACTAAATTGCAAGTTTACTTAAATTACCTTCTTTTAATTAACGCAAGCACATATGCTTACACAAATGAAGTTATTGTTCGTGAAAATATCCAATCTGATATGTGATTAGCTCCAAATAATTTTATTTATCAATTCAATGAATTATTAAGCTATGTAAAAATGAACAATTTAAAACTACAACAAGAAATTAAGTATGCTTATTATTACTTTTTACAAATCTTTTTAGCAGGATTAATTAAGACCTGAAGAGCTCGTTTTTCTCTTTCAGTAATAACTGATTACATAAACTACAATGAAAAAAGGTCAAAAAAATTTGCTGAAGACTTGTATAGATATTTGCAAAAAATGCACAACGATGATAAATTGTTTTTCGAAACAAACATTTATATGCTTAAGTCAAATATTGAAAGTAATTCATTAAAATACTTGCCAAATATTGACAAATGAAGTGATATTTTAGGCGAATTGTAATATGCTTCACAAAAATGTAAATTTTTGAATAAGGCTGTTTTATAGGCTTTTAGATCTAATTACATTCTTTTCATTGATTACACTATTATCTTATCTATGTGTTATTAAAGCTACTAATAATAAACACATCCCGCCCTTAAACTATTATTACTTTTGATTTAGCACCATTATTGTTTCTCTTGCTTTGTTTCTTATCATTCCCTTTACTTTTGAAGGCAGAACAGTTTGAATGATTGCTTTTAGGGTTCAAATCTTATGTGCAAGCAATACTGAAAATAAGAGCACTAAAAAATTATTAACTAAATCTTATTTACTAAGAAGTTTGTTTTCTTTTTGAATATGACTATTTTTAGTTTTGCTAGTTCTTACTTTCATTATGCCTTGGCAAGTTGATGATTTTTATAAATTTTTAATATCTCCAAAAACTGATAATGCTCCTATTAATTTCATTTTTTTAGAAAGATTTTTACAAACAATAGTTGGGCTATATTTTCTATTTTTATTCATTGACACATTAGTAATTATTGTCAATAAAAAAAATTTAGGCATCATCGATTCTCTTAGTAGTAGCAGAATTGTATGAATAAAACATTACAGTAATGATGAAAATATTATGCCTAAATTACTTCCGTTTAAAGCTGATAATAAGCCTTTTAACATTATTTCCTAGTTACTCTTAGAATGAGGTACCACACATGATTGAAAATAAGATTATTGAAATTCAAAAAGCTAAAATTTTTGAAAGTTTGAACGAAGAAGAGACTGAAGCTTTATATTATTTTGATGGCCCATTGCGTATAATAGCTGGTGCTGGCAGTGGAAAAACTAGGGTTTTAACTAGAAAAATTGCCTACCTAATTAATGTTTTAGGTATCTCGCCTGATCACATTTTAGCTGTAACTTTTACCAACAAAGCAGCTTCAGAAATGTCTGAAAGAGTTAAACAGTACACAAACACTAAGTTTAATAAAGGCACAGCAGAAATTTCAACATTTCACTCATTGTGTGCAAGAATTCTAAGAGAAGAAGCATTCCATATTAATTTGAAAAATGATTTTCAAATTATTGATGATAATGACAAAAAGAAAATTTTAAAAGATATTTATAAAGAACATGATTTAGTACCAACTGATTCAAATTTTAAAAATTTAACTCGCTTTTTTTCATGACTTAAAAACAAACTTTATGCAAGTGACGAAGAAATAATTGATTTTATTAATTCAGACCCTGAAAGTGAATTTTATGGTGATGGCGAAACTGTTGTTAAAATTTACAATTTTTATAACGAACAACTTAAACATTTACAAAGTTTAGACTTTGATGATTTATTAATCAAAGTTAATGAACTTTTTTACAAAAATCCTGAAATTGTAAAAAAATGGGCTTTAAAATACTCATATATTTTAGTTGATGAGTTTCAAGACACTTCAGCAATTCAATATGAAATCATTAAATATTTATCATCTCAAAAGGCTCAACTTACAATAGTTGGTGATCCTGATCAAACAATTTATCGTTGACGTGGGGCTGATGTTAACTTGATTTTATCTTTTGAAAAAGACTTTGAAAACACTAAAACCATCATTTTAAATAAAAACTACCGTTCAACTAAAAAAATATTAGCTGCTGCTAACAACTTAATTAAATATAACCGCAACAGATTTAACAAAAATTTAGTAACTGACAATTCTGATGGTGATGAAATTGAATACATTCATGCCTTTAGCCCTGAAGCTGAAGTAAGATGAGTTGTACAAAAAATTAATGACTTAAAAAAACAAAAAATTCAGCTTAAAAATATTGCTATATTTTACCGTTCTAATAGCTACTCTAGAAACTTTGAAGAGCAATTAATGAATGAAAAAATTAACTACAAAATTTTTGGCGGCGAAAAGTTTTATCAACGTAAAGAAATTAAGGATGCTTTAGCATTTTTAAGAGTTATTTATGATGGAAATGACTTGCAACTTAAAAGAATCATCAATGTACCGCCAAGAAAAATTGGCGAAGCTTCATTAAACAAAATTATTAGTTTTGCTAATGAAAAAAATCTTTCACTATATAAAACTTTAGTTAATCACTACAAAGAATTGCCAGTGCCTAAAGAAGTTATCATCAACATTATTGCTCTATTAAACTGTGTTAATAAATACAAGGCAGCTTTACGCCAAGGCAACAAAATTCATGTGGTTTTAAAGAGCTTTTTAAAAGAAATCGGTTTTCTTAAATATGTTAATGAAGATGTAGGTTTAAAGGGTACCGGAGAAGAAAACATTAGAGCACTTTTAGAAGGAATTAAGTCTTGAGAAATAACTAATCCTAATAAAGGGCTTAAGGAATATTTTGAATACATTTCCCTTATTTCTGCTTCTGATTCTTCGAATGAATCAATGAGCTATGTTTCATTAATGACTGTACATGCTGCAAAGGGACTTGAATTTGATAATGTCTTTTTAGTAGGTATGTGCGAAAATATTTTTCCAAATTACAGAGCATATAAAGTTGCTGAAGCTATGGAAGAAGAAAGAAGACTAGCTTATGTTGCTATAACTAGAGCTAAAGAAAAATTATTTGTTAGTGACTCTCGCGGTTTGCTTCTTTATTCACAAACTGAGAAAAAGCCATCACGCTTTTTAAAGGAAATGGGTATTGATATCAATAAACATATATTGCAAAAAGATAACTCAATCTTTGTTGACGGTGAATTAGAAGACGAAGAACAAATTAGAAAAAGAAACAAAAAAATAATAGCAGGCGATGTTATCAGCCACACTTTTTTTGGTGAAGGTGAAGTTTTAGAAGTTAATGGCGATACAATTACTGTTCACTTTGCAACTACAGGCATTAAGTCTTTAGCTAAAAACCACCAATCAGTAAGATTGCTAAGAGATAATGATTAATTTTGGAGAATAATAATGGCCATGAATGTTTTACAATTGTTTTTATGAGCAATAATAGCACTATGTTTTAGTGCTTTTGTAACATTCATTGCTGTTTTAACTTATTATAAAATTAGATACATAAATTCAATAAACACTAATGGCGTAATATTTTTCAAAATTAACTTAGAAAAAAATAATGTCATAAGACTAAGTAGCGACAATCTTAGTGGTTTAGCTAGCTTTGATGATGATAAAATTGGGATTAAAAAGAACCAAACAGTTGATTTATCAGATTTTTTAAGTTATTTTGCTCCTAAAAGTAGAGAAAAGCTTGCAAAATATATTTTTAAAGAAAAATTGACTTCAAGATATAACTTATACTGTAATCTTAACATTGAAAAATATGCCAATTCTACTATAAACAAGTCCTATAGGCACTTTAATATTCATTTAGGAAAAAAACAATTCTTAGTAAAACTTTATCCTACGGCTGACAAAAAGTTTATATATTGCAACATATATTGAAACTTTACTCCTGATTACAATGATAAAAATATGTTTAATGCTTTATCTGAAGAGTATGACATACTAAAGTTGCCAAATAAATACTATCTATCATATGCATTAACATTAAATGAATTTTATTTACAAAATGGACTTAACAACAGTGAAATTAGCCACATTATTAAAATGATGGATTTAACAAAACATGCAGGATGACATTATTTTAAAGATGGAATTTTACACCTAATCATAGGAACTAACTCATTATTATTGCTTAATAAATTTACCAAAAATGCTATAAAAAAGGTTAATAAGGTTAACTTACTTAATTCATTTAATCCGTTTTTTAACAGCTGTGCACTTTTAAGTTTTAAAATGCCTTCTGAAAAAGAAGAAATTGCTGAATACAATATTAAAGCAAAATATTTGCTTCATCACTTAGATAACAATATCTTGAATTATAAATATTACAATTGATTTTATGATAATGATAGCCATTTAGAGCACTATAGTGAATTTAAAACTAAATTAGAGGCCTTTGAAACCAAAAATACATTACTGGAGTATGCTAAAGATCCAATCTATGTTTTAAATTATAATGACGGCGCTCAATCTAACATAAGATTTCTAAAAAGTCATATTTTAGGTTTTACAAACAAAGATATGGATTTTTTCAAAAATGTACCATGACACAAATTTTTATATAACAATTTATGGCTAGAATACTTGCTCTCTTCTGAAACTAACAGTGAAGATTATGTTATTGTTGAAACAAATAATATTAATTTAGATAAAGTTACAAAATACCTTAATGAAAATACTATCTTAATGCTTAAATATCATTATAGAGACTTTAATTATGAGCTTTTTTCTAAGCTTTTAAATCAGCTTGGCAATGATAAAAATTTGAAAAAGCTTTCTATTGGGCTATATATTGATAATTTAGATGAAAAGCTATTTAACTTCATTGATTTTGCCAACATCAACACTTTTATTTTCTCAAAAGAGATATGTGAAAATATTTTAAAAAATGCCGAAGCATACTTAAAATTACAGGTATTTGTGCAAAAAATATCTAGCATGAAGAAATACTTAATTATTTATGAAAATATTCCCAAAAATTTAGAAAATATTGTTGTGCAAAGATTAAAAATAAAATATTTTTATAATATTTAATATGAAAGGTCAATAAATGAGTAGTAAAAAATTAGGCTTTGTTTTTGATTCATTTACCTGCATGTCTAAAGACTTTTTAGACAAGCACAACTATGGCTATGCCCCATTTATAACCACCATTGATGATAATTCATATGTTGATGGTATTGAGCTAAGTCAAAAAGAAGTAATTGAAAAAATTAAAGCAGGCAAAGAATTAAAATCATCTATGCCAACAATTGAAAGCTTTACTAAAGCAATCGAAGCTAAAAGCAAGGAATGTGATGATGTTTTAGTTTTAGGAATTAGTAGCTGCCTTTCTTCAGCATACAATACAGCTAAACTTATAGCTAAAGACTATCCAAACGTACATGTTTATGATAACACTTGGGGCGCTGAACAATATTTAGTTATTGCTGAATATATTAGTAAAGTTTATGAAGCTAATGATGGAAACATGGATATCGTTTTTGCTGAATTAGACAAAATTCAAGAATCATCACTTATTTTTGTATTGCCACCAAATGTAGATTATGTAATTAAAGGTGGTAGAGTTAGTTCACTTAGAAAATTTTTACTTTCAGCAATGAGACTTTTAACTCTAAAGCCTTATGTTAAGTTCTACATGAAAAAGACAACAACCGGTGGTATTGCTAAAAGTATGAAATCAGGGATTAAGCAAATAATCAAAAAATTTATTGACTTTGCTAACATTTCTTCAAACAAAAATAATGCTAATGACTGGCTTTTCCACATAGCACATGGTGTTAATGATGAATACAATCAACAAGTTTTAGATGCTTACAAAGCTGAAGGCTTAGAGATTGCAAGCAAGTGCTATGTTTCTTCTGCAGTTGCCGTTCACACTGGTCCAGAAGCTATTTGCTTTATGCTTATGCCAAATTTATCGAAATGACCTATAAAATAGGTCAATAACTCTTTCAGAGTTATTTTTTTAACTTCTTATAATAATGTAAAAAGGACTGCTTATTTTAGCAATGAATAAAAAGAAACTAAGGCCGTTTTTCATTAATTTAGCTTGTCCATTGTCATTTTCAAGCTTGCTTTTATCATCTTGTATTAATCAGAATTATGCAAATCAAAATCCAGACATAGTTGTTAAATTGATAAACAGCAATATTAATACAGCCGATATTACCCTCAGTGATTTTGAATTTATCTTTGATAAATCAAAATATGCTCTTGAAAAGCCTATATTATCTGTATTAGAAGATAAAGTTATAGTATCAGTAAAGCTTCTATTTAAAGATACTATTTTGTATGCTTTATCAAAGACTTTCAGTTTTGATTTACCTAAACCTAATGCTGCAGAAAATCACGAAGATTCTGATGTTGAACATAAAAAGCCTGATGAAACCAACAAAAATAATGATAGTGACGCTGGTAAAATTATAATAATCCCTGGTAGGTCAAATTTGCCCATTAAGCCTATAAATCGGCCAGAAACTGCTAATTTATCATCCAAACATTCTTTTGCTGTCAACTATTTACTTTCTAAAAATCCATATGAAATAGCTACAGAGACAAATGAATATAAAAATGCTTTTACTAACATTAGCAAGTGATTAAATACTGCTGATAATGGCAATTCTGTAAACTTCCGTTATGGTGGTGTTAATTCAAACAAGCATTTGCTTGATAAATATTGAGAATATACTAAAGACATTGGCATATATGGCAATTATGGAGCTTCTCCTGAACAAAAGGTTGATTTTTATAATAATACTCTTTCATCATATGGTATGTATAGCCAAAAATTTTTAGACAATTTTAATGAATCAGATAAGGAAAAAGCTATTAAGCTAGATGTTAATTTAAATGATTTAGTGCTTAAGAATCCTTTTGGATTTTTACCATCTAATTTAAGCCAGCTGTTTTACTATATGGACTATAAATCAGCCGCAGAAGTATTAAAAATTAATGAAAAAATTACTGATCTTAAAGCCAATTTTGATGATAATAAAGGCTCAATTGAGCTCTTGATTACAACAGAATTGAATAAGTACATTATCAATTTAAGTAAAGATAATACAAATAATTTAAAGGCAGATTTAGACTTTTATCAATACATTTATGCTCGTAGTTTTTCATTAAGAATAGGCACTGTTGAATTTAGAAGACATCCAAATAGATTAACACTTGATCATCTTGCTACTTCTCAAACTGTAGGAACAGTTTGAGTTATGGATAGAATTATAAGTCCGGAAGCTGAAAAGGACGATTCATATGAATTGTTATTAGCTACAAATATGCATGTTTTTAGTCTTAGAAATGCTTTTGATAGATCCTTATATTTTGATTCTGATCAATCGTCCAATGCTAATAAATGATATGGCGGTTTTTGAGACATAGATAATTTTTATGACAGCGAAACTAACATATATAGAAAACGCCAAAACATCTATTTTATGGCACAAAGAGCAAAAGATGATAAGCTTAGTTCAAATACTGCTGAAATAAGCGGAGATCAGTTTAAAGAAACTAATTTACTCTTTAAAGCATATGAGCAATATTTAACTGCTCCTTATTACACACCTAGATATTATGCAAATGGAATAATGGGTTATGATATTGCAATAGCGCCTCAATATTTTGATAAATATGATGAAGTGTCGAGAATTGGTGAGAGTAAAAATGCTGGCGCTGATTTTGTTTTATTACGCTTAAAAATTAAAAAAGCAAACTTATCAAAAATACTTCCTGAATTAGCTAAAGTTGTTGAAACAGAAAGGGAAAAAGACTGACACATTGGAGTAGGTAAAAGTGGTAAACATCATCCAATTAAAACCACTCTATATGGCGGATATCCGGCAATAGATGATAGGAACTTTCAATTCAAGGCTGCAAAATCACAAGGCGGTGTAATTAATGTTCAAAACAGAGTTATTAATGATTCAAGCATAAACAGCTTATGAGTTAAATACAATGAAGGGCAAAATAAGGACTTTAATTCAATTAATAATAATTGAACAAAATATACTAAAAGCTTTATAAATAAGCCTAATACGCATTTTGAGGATGAACATGGAATGCCACTAACAACTATAAATCAGCATTCACACATGTATACTAAATTTTTAAATAATAATAAAGAAAATGCACTTGAAGGTGGCTCATCAGGCTCACTTGCTATTGATTCATCATTTAATTTAGTTGGAATTAATTATCTTCATACGCATGATGAACTTTATAATACATATTCTAATGCTATTTCCTTAATGGAAGGTCATAGCACATATAGCAATGATTTTGATGGAAACTTAAGAAATGATATTAAAAATAAACTAATAAAAGACAATGTTTATACTGTTAAAATTAATCCTAAACAATAGTAAACAAAAAAGCAAAGCTGATTACTTTGCTTTTTTCATAGGAGTTTTGGTCAAATCTGCTTTTGAAGCTTCTAGCTTCTTAATTTTTTCAACCAATTTATTTATTTGTGGAACTAATGAGCTAACTTCATAAAACACTTGATTATATCTATGACTTAGACTAGGACGGAATAATGATTTAAATGAAAATCATCAATCATTATTATACCCTTCTAACTCTTTACGCAATGGTTGATATTTTCCATTTAATGCTTCATATTCTTTTGTATATTTATCAATTAAGAATATAAGGTGTTCTAGGGCTTGACTGTTTGAACCGTTTATTTCATTGTAATACTTATTTGCTAGGAATAAGTCTTTTTCACCAAGTTTATCAGCTTCATTTAATCTGTATTCAATTGATGAAAACACATTTTTTACTAATTTTGAAACTACATCTAAAATATCTTTTATATTTTTTTCAAAATCTTTTGTTGACAGCTTTTCGAATTTACTCTTAAGTGTAACTAAATCTTTTTTACCTTGAATTGTGCCTAATTCATTGCTATCTAACGTACTAAGCAATTCACTTTGTTCGCTTATTATTTCATTAAGAGTACTTAGAAATTGCTTAACTTTATCATTTGATATTTTACCAGAATCACTTAACTTGCTAATTAATTGTTCTGTAAGAGATATACTTTCATAAAGATCATCATAATTTTTAGAAGTAAAAAATTTATTTAATAATTCTGTTGCTGATTTTGAATTTTTATCAAAAATATCCTTAACATCCTTAAATGATTCACTTAAAATGTTTGGATCTATATTTGGAGTTTCAATAATAAGGGGGGGGGTTGTAAATTTTCCTGATTTTTCAGGATTTTTTGGGCCTTCTGGCTTACTGCCAGTATTATCGTTTTTTACAGTAATATTTTGGTTTTCAGCATCTTTATCGCCTAGTGTAGCACTACTTTCTGTGCCTATATGTTGAGCTGCCTCAATCTTTTCTCTAGGTTCACAAGAAGCAGAAATAATTGCAAATGTTGAAACAACTGAAAGTGGTGAAAGGGTTAAAATTGATAATTTCTTAATTTTATCTCTTTTCATATATTTAATCCTAATTTGTTCTTAAAGTCCTAATTCTTTGTCAGTTTTAATGTTTAATGCTGATCCCACAAAAGTAAATATTTCAGGGCTTTGCTTAATATATTCACCATTAACAATTCTTATAACACTCTCTACTGTTTCATTCATAGGTACATATTGACCTGGTGATTTTGTAAAGTGCTCAGTCATAAAGAAGTTTTGGGTAAAAAAGTTTTCTAATTGTAAAGCTTTTTTAACAATGATTTTGCTATCAGCGTCTAATTCATCAAAACCGAGAACTAGTATAACATCTTCTAAATCTTTGTAAGCTTTTAATATTTTTTTTACTTCAATTATTGCATCTAGGTGTTTCTTACCAATAATTAATTCATCAACTGAGTTAGATGAGCTAGCAAGAGGATCAAAAGCTGGAAGAATACCTTTAGCAGCTTGATCACGCGAAAGTACTAAGTTACCATCAAGATGGTTAAAAACAGCCACAGCAGAAGGATCGCTTAAATCATCCATTGGTAAAAATACAGTTTGAAATGATGTTATAGCTCCATTTTTGTTTTTAAACAATCTGTTTTGAACATTAGCTACATCACTTTCAAGTGTTGATTGATAACCACCAACAGAAGGCTTTTTACCTAAAGTAGCACTAACTTCGTTTTCAGCTTGCACAAAACGGTAAATGTTGTCAATAAAAAGCAGTACATCTTCTTTTTGCTTATCTCTTAAATATTCAGCAGCGGTTATACCAATAGGTACAATTGACATTCTTGCACCAGCAGATTCGTTCATTTTTGAAATGTACATTGTTGAATTTTGCATTAAGTTTGATTGCACTAATTCATCATAAAGCTCAATACCTTCTCTAGAACGTTCTCCAGAACCTATGAAGATATTTGAAGTGTTTTTATTTTTATTATTTACATTGAAAATTATTTCTTTCATTAAAACAGTTTTTCCAACACCAGCACCGCCGAAAATGCCTAATTTAAAGCCTTTTACTATTGGTATGAAAAAATCAATTGCTTTAATTCCGGTTTCAATTAATTCGAATTTTGTATTTATTTCTCTATCGTTATTTATTAACGAGTTCATTTCTACATACTCAGGGCTAGGAGCAGTAGGATTATTTAAAGAAAGACCTTTAAAGCTATAGATATTACCTTTAGCTAAAGGACCAACGGGCACCATAAAACTTCTCTTTGTATTTACTACCTTGTCGCTTAATGAAATTGAACTAAATGAATAAATGATTATTGCCTTGATAGTTGTTTCATTGATAACTGACTTAACTAATAAATAAGTTTGGCCATTGTGTGTAGTTAGCAAGTGATTTACTAAAGGTAAATTGTCTTTGCTAAACTCAACTTCAACAACATCTCCAAGTATGTTTATAACTCTTCCATTCATTATTTATCTCCTAATTTAAGTGCAACTTCATTTAAGAATTTTTCTGAAATAGGCAAGAAACTGTGCTCATTTTGTAATTCTCAGCCTAAATTTGCATAATTTGAATACTCTTGCAAGGCAAATGCAAAGTAACTTTTCATTATTTCATCATCATAGGTAGTATTTGATTTCATTATTTCGAATTGTTTTTTTCCATCAGCATAGTTATTGATAAATTCATCAATAAACATTAATGCTTTTTGTTCATCTTTTACATTTTTAATTAATGATCATTGAATAATTTTGCTCATCATAAGTACAAAATTATATGAATAAAGTGAATAACCTCTTTGTGCAAAAAGTTTATCAACCATTTTACCTTTATACATTAAGTTAGAAACTTCTTTATTTAATTCGTAATCAAGCATTGAAAGCTTAAGATGTCTTTTGTATTTTCTATAAATTTTATTAATTACACCAGCAACTTTAGCTATTGTTCTATCTTGAACACTTGAACCTGTTCTTGAAACTGAAAAATCAATATCAATAGCTGGCAAAATACCTTTAGCAAATAATTTTGCACTAGTTACAATTTGCCCGTCTGTTATCGAAATAACATTAGAAGCAATTAAGCTAGTAATATCACCATCAACTGTTTGAATAATAGGAAGAGCTGTAATAGTTTTTTTACCTTTATATGAACCTGCTCTTTCTAATAATTGTGAGTGAGCAAAGAACATATCGCCAGGCATAGCTTCTTTTCCAACTGGTTTATTGCTTAATAAGGCAATTTCTCTAAAAATATTAGCATGCTTTGTTAAGTCATCAAAAATAACTAGTGCATCATCAGTTGCAGAAATATTTTCAGCATGAGCCATACCAACATAAGGTGCTAAATATTGTTCATAAGCACTATTAGCAGGAGCATCAATAATAATTGTGTTTTTTAGTGCATTGTGTTGATTTAAAGTATTATAAATTCTAGAAATGCTTTCTCTTTTTTGTCCAATTGCTACATAAATACACTTAGTTCCCTTAGCAGCTTGGTTAATAATTGCATTAAGTGCTATATGTGTTTTACCTGTTTGTCTATCACCAATAATTAATTCTCTTTGACCTTTGCCAATAGGAATTAATAAATCAATTGCATTAATTCCTGTATATAGTTGCTCATTTAATCTTTGCACTTTCATTAAATCATGTGCTAGTTTAAAGATTTCTGATGAAACAGCAGAATCATCTTTTTGAATTGCTTGTGCAACTGGCAAAATGGCATTGCCATAAATATCAATAACTTTGCCAAAGTGTTCCTTTGAGGTAAATACTTCATTTGTTTCATTTAGTAAAACTATTTGGTCATTTATAGCTAATTTTCTGCCTTCTTCATTACTTAATAAATAAGCTGTGTCAGAAAAAGCACTAATTAAAAATAGTCTTGCATTTTTGTTTTTGCTAGAAGTGAAAACTTGTTGTTGTCTATAGTTAAATTTTCCCTTTACTTCTATAATATAGTCAAATACAGCACTTATTCTAGGCATATCATTAGAAGCTGATTTGACATTTGTAATAATGTTTATATTATCATTTGCTTTCATTTATTATCCTTTAAGTCCTAGTAATATTAAAATTATTCCAACAAGAGCCACTATAGCTGAAACTGAAATTGAAATACCAAAGGCACCTTTAATTGCTTTATTTAATTTGTTTTTATACTTAAGTGTAAATATTAAGATATTTGTTAGTGATAGAATTAGTCCTATTATTAATAGCGTGCCACCAATAGCATAATATGCTCTGTTAACACTGCTTTTATTACTTTTTATTTTATTAATAGCTTTAGTATAACTATCTTGTAATTTTTTAAGCTCTTCAGACTTCTCAGCAGGCACTGCAGGTTCTAAAAAGTCTCTTAAAAATTCAATATTTTCTCTTACATCAGCTACATTTGCTGTATATTCATCAAATCATTTGCTATATTGAAAACTTTTAGCTCAGTTATTAGCTGATGCTCTTAGTTTTAGCAACGAATCATTTAATAAATTAAATGTGTTATCTAATACTTTAAAGTCTAATTTAAGGGCTTGAAACTTATTTATTATTTTTGCTCTAGTTTCTTTATGATTAGCTATTTCTCTTAAATCACTTTCAACTACTAAAAGCGCATTAACTAATGAATTCCAAAATGGCTGATTGTTTAATTCAGAAGCGCTTAGAGCTTGAATTAATTCAGCAATTACAACTTCACTTGAAGCAGACACAACACTTTTATAATCATCATCGCTTTGTGGGGTATCAATTCTTTCAGCATATTTAACAATAATACTGTTTCATAGATCCACAAATTTTTGATCAGTTACTATCTTAGTTGCTGTATTAACCATACCAAAAAGTGATAGCTGCAATTCATTATGAGCTAGCTTTGCATAGTCAATTTTTTCATCTAGCATCAAGGCCTTATATAGCTGTGTAAATTTTGCGCTTAGAGTTTCAGATTGTTTTTGGAATAAAAACATATATCTTGGATCTGAACTAAAGTTATTTTTTTGAATCTTGTATGTTCTTGAGCTATTTTGCTTTGCTGTATCGGTGATTTTAACAGTTGCAACACCAGAGCTATCAATATCATTAACAGTATATTTAAATCTTGTATTTATAGGATTGTTGAAGAAAAATATTTTTTCTTTATCAGAGCCACTAGAATTTCTAAGTAAGTTAGCTAAAGCGCTAGTTGAACTACTTGAATATCTATAATTAGCATATGGTTCTAAATATAATAGTGTTTCTGACTGTTCTAAAGGGTTAGCGGTCTCATTATTGGTAGGAGGTTTGCCAGGAACTAAAAACTTATTATTAATATCAGGCAAGTTAGGTGGATTAACTTTAGGTGAAGGCTGAGTTTCATCTATCACTTTAAACTCTTGATTTTGCTTTAAGTCAAAATCAACAAATTTAGGCTTAATGCTTTTTACAATGTAATCATCTCAGCTTTTGCTATTTTGCGGATGCTTAACTGTAAAACCTTCTTTAGCATTGAAAGTAGCATCTTCTAAAAATATATCTTTACCAAATTTTGGAATTTCTTTAGGATTGTAAACCATTTCCAAAATTGATTTATTTAAGTCTTGAGTATATTTATTTAAAGCAGCTTCAAATTGTGGATTTGAGGCAATGTTGTCTTCTTCGCCTGATTTAGTTATGCTGTCTTTATTATTAGTCTCAATAACTTTAGAATAGTCACGATCAGATTCTTTACCAATTTTTATATCTTTATATTCTTTACCATTATAAGTTACAGTACCAACATCATATTTTTTATCTTTAGAAATAACAAATGGGAAAGTTACTGGAAGTCCTAATTCTGCATAGTCTTTAGCTTCTTTTAGAGTGTCCTTTTTTTCCTTAAAGAGCTTATTTAAAGCCTTTAAGTACACTTGCTTCTCCAATTTTTCTAAATAAGTTTCTTTGCTTCCTTGGCTCCCATCTTGTGGTTTTGATAAGTCAATTTTCTTAAGTTCAGCTTCAGTAAATTTAATAACTTTTTCAACAGCTTCTTTTAATGCTGTATCAACAGCTTTTTTAGCTTTATCAGCAAAAGAGCCAAATTGAGGACTTACTCCTTTTTTTCCGGATGATGAACTGCTTGCACCATTTGAGCCATTATTGCCACCATTAGAGCCACCAGAATTATTGCTTGAGTTAGAGCCTGAATTTCCGTTTCCACTGCCCTCAGCACCATCTAAACGCTTTTCTAAATTTTCTCTAGCGCTTACAGAAGCTAAAGCAACAGGAGCAGTAAGTGCTGGGCTAATTGTTTTAGCAAATAGAAGTATTTTTTTAATCTTCATACAGCCCCTCTTCCTTTAACTTATGTATATTTTTCATTTTTAAAATGTATTTTTCTTCTTTTAATTTATTAAACTCTAATAATTGGTCAATGCTCATTCCTAATTGTTGCATAGCTTCCAAGGCAACAACTTTTTTGTTTACTTCTTTATATTGTTCACTGTATTGTTTTTTTACTTTTGTCTCTATAAAAAAGGCTAATTCAGAAAATGTATAAATGTTAATTGTGTTGTTTGAAACTGTAATATTTGTATTTTTTGCAAATATATATTTACTAATATCAGTATTTAAGTCAACTATTTTAAGCAAGATAATTTCATAGCCTAAAATTGAATTATCAACTAGCTGAACTCAGTCCCCTTCTTCATCAGCATTAAAATAAACTAATGCATTATTGAAAACTGCTTCCTTATTTCCTATAAAGTTGATAACAACATTAAAACCTTTTTGACTCATTAGTTATTACCCTCTCTAGAAAGAAATTTTTTGTTATTGCTAGTTAGTAAAACAATTTCTTCAATTTCATTTTCACGTCTAATTCTAATTATTTTCTTGCCTATTTTCTTCATTTCTTCATCAATTTCATTGATGATTTTGTTTGTTGAAACTAAACCAATTTTTGACTTATAAAATGATGATTCAACTAAAAGTGATTGTACTGAGTTTTCTATAAATGAATTTATTTGGCTGCTAATGTATTGGTCAATATTTGGGAAAATTTTAAAATTCCTAATATTAACTTCTTCAGAATCATAAGTTGATTCACTCAAGATATCTATATTAAGCTCATTTACAGGCAAAATGGTAAAATTGCCATTTATGTTTTTGTTTGAATTTATCACAAAGTGTAATGATTCATAATTCTCTTGAGCAAATAAAAATTTAATAATTTGACATAGTCTTCATGATAAGTCTGAATAAATATCTGAATTATCGATTTCATAGATAATATTTAAATTATTAGCTTCACAAAACTCTTGCGCTCTTTTACCAATTGTAATAAAGTCAGCACTAACTTTTTTAGTGTTACTCAAAATATTATTTTCATATCTTGAATATGAATCCGTTGCATATTTTTGCTCTTCAGTTAAATAAATTCATAATTCTTTGGGTTTAATGAATAAATTTCTTATTTTTTTGATAATAGCTAGTGATTTAAAAGGATAATCATCTTTTGAAACTAGCAAGCTTTTAAATGAATATTCATTTCTTAAGGCTAAAATCATATTTTTATTATGTCTAGCATTTTTTACATAAAATGAAAGTAGTCTATTTTGCTTCATTATGTCAATAAGCAAAATATTCTTATCATTATTAACCTTTTGCTCAATTCTTTTTAGATTGTCTAATTTATTTTCTAACTTTTTTAAATCCATTATTCACCTCTGAATAATGCACTTTTTGCATCAAAAAGAACTTTAAGTGATTTAGTGTTTTTAGCCCTAAAAACAATGATATTAGGAAATAATTCAACATATTTATCAGCTAAAATTAAATCATTAACTAACTTGTTATAAAAGTTTAGTAACTTATTAAATTTTTCATCATTAGCACTTTTAAAATTAAATGCTTCAGTATTAGAATCTTCATTAGCTTTTAATACAGGCACTAAGGCATCAGCGCTAAACTTAAGATTAACATTGAAGCTAATTACAAACTTTTCTAAAACAATGTCATATTTTTTAGCAAATGCTTCATCAAACATTTTGCCAAATTTAACATACTCATCTGAGCTAAAACCAAGATTGCACTCTAGCAACACTTGTGCCATTAATTTGTTGTAATCAACAAAAGCAACGTTTGCTTTAGCTTCTTCATATTGATTATAAATATTGAACATTAAATTGTTTTCATTTTTATGCGTTTTCATAGCTTCTCTTTTCTGTAACTTCTTGATTAAGCACTGAAGTTTTTTTAATAACTAATATTAATTGAGTAAGTGAGTATGTTAAATAAATCATTTGGAATAAGACAATAACAATTGAAATTACTTGCGCTACTGATAAGTTTGTGCTTAGTATGATTAAACTTTTATTATTTTCGGCCAAAAGCACTTGATTAAAGCCAAATACTAAAATTAGGATGAATAATAAAATGGTGTTTAAGCTAATTGCAAGTGAGTTTGAAATTGCACTAAGCTTGCTTTTTCTAAAGTAAAAGTAGAAAATAATTAATGATGATAAAGTTGTAAGCAATAAATTAATTAAAGCAATTGTTGGTTGTTTATTAATAAAGTTAGCAATCATATAGCTTATTCAAATTACTCATTGAAATAGCGCCATAATTGTAGTTTTAATTAAGATACTGTTAAGCTTAATTTTTCTTGTAAATAATAAAGCAATAAAACTTGATGCTACTGCCACATTAAATATTCCAAAAAGAATATTTAAATATTGCAATGATTCAGCTTGACCAAATAATTCATGTGTCGGTGGATATTTTAGTTTAAATAAGCTAAGTAATCAAATGGCTGAGGCTAAGATTCCTACTAAGTAAAGCTGTAATCTATCTTTAAAAATCTGTGATCTTACTTGCTTATATGCTAATGATCATATTGAGTAAATTTTAAGCCCCAGCATTAATAAACCTATTACTAATGACATTAAAATTACAATAATGAAATTAAGCACACTTTTAACTTTAAATAACTTAAAAGCAGCATTATAAAAAGCATTGTATGGAATGTTTTGATTTCTTTCATTAAATAAAGCAAACATTCTAACAAAAGTATTTGGAGCACCTGTATATGTATATGTTCAAGCAAAAAAGACTGCTAGTGTAATTGCTGTAAGTAAGATTCTTGAAGCTAAATCAATTAATAATGGAATCTTACTTGAATAAATAACTGGTTCAGTTTTCTTTTTGGTTTTAAAGTTAAATAAAGTAAATGAAATGTCAGTAACTAAGTATATAACTAGAACAAATAATACATAAACTAGTTTTTTAACATCAATTATGTGTAGGGTAAAGAATAATAGAAATCCTGTAAGTGACAAGGCTCAGTAGATGCTGAATCACAGTGCATATATTTTTATGTGCTCTTTGTTTTTATTGATGTTTAAATAGGCTTTTAATAATCCATAAAAATATATAAATCCAAACAGGCACAGTCTAAAAATAAATATTCAATTAGCATCTAAAGTGGTTAGAATTGAAAAGTCAAATATGAAATTATATGAGCCAATTATTTTTTTACTAAATAATCCATAAGGCATTAAAAATAGTAAGCATAGCATTGAAATAAAGAAATATGATAAAAGCAATGATTTATATAGAATAACAATAAAGCTTTTTCTTTGCTTATTAGCTAAGCTTTGGCTATCATCATATATTCTTTTTTCTTCAATATTAATTGATTTTGAATGCATATTACTCCTTTATTATTAATTTATTAGTTTACTAATAACTCTATTTTGTAGGATTATCTGGCTTAATTATTAAATTTGAATTCACTAGGAATGTTGTTGTCTTCTAATCCATCGCTGAATAATTTAGTTTTAAATTGTGTTCCGTTTTTATTATATTTTTCTTTTAATGCTTGTCTATAAGAGTTCTTTTGCTCTTTGCCACCACCATAAATTAAGTCATATTGTGGTAGGTTGTAGCCACCAAAAAGATTTTTATAATCTTTACCAGGAGATCTAAATATAGCTGCTAGACCAGTTTTTGCACTGTCGTTTGATGCATGATATACAGCAATTAATTCATTGTTTTTATTTCTAACACTAGAACCAGACGCACCACCATTAGGAGCATAGAATCTAGGCATTAAGTGAAGTCCATAATTGACGTATTTCTTTGTTTTACTGTCACTTTTGTCAGTTATTGAATAGAACTCACCACCAATTGTAGGAGCTGCTAGAAAGCCATCAGTTAAGCCAGGTTTATCAGTAAAAGTTCTATAACCTATTTGATATGATAATCTGCCACCATTATTAACTGAATATTCGGGAAAAGCGGGCTTTTGTCCTTCTGGTGTAGCTAGTTGCTTATATCATTTATGATCACCATTAACTCATAATGAGTAATTTTCTTTAGCAACTTTGATTTGATCTTCATCAATATATCTATCTAGATAGAAGTCTTTATCAGCACGAGGATAACCTAAGATGAATAAGCCTTCTTTTTCATTTCACTTTTTAATATCTTCTGGATTCTTGTCATTGATAGCTAAAGGAACATCAATGTCATTGTAATTTTCTAGATAAGATTTAGATTTGAATTTAATGTGATTTTTAGTGTCATTTTGATAATCATTTGTGATTACCTTAATAAGTTCATCTTTGTTATCTTTGTTTGGTATTTTGTTGCTTACATCTGTGTTTTCGCTTCAAACAATTACTTCAGAAGGATTCATTTTTTCAAAGTCAATTTCAATTACTGCAAAGTCAATGTACTCTTCTACGTCTTTGAAGTCTTCTTTTTGACTATCATCAATATAATCTTTTGGACTTGTATTTAAAAAGTCAACAGCATCAAAGACATTATTTATCATTCCATTAGGTTTAGTAAAGCTAAACCTCTTGAAGTTTGGGTCTAAGTCATTAAATTTAAACGTTGAATGAACACCAACATTACCATCAACTCTAGAAAGAGAAAAACCTGTTAATTCATGTTCTTTTAATATTTTCGCTACGTGAGAGTTAGTTCCAAAATAAAATTTTGTAGCTTGTTTGCCAGAATCAGGAAGTTGGTAGTCCATAATTCAAATTGTTCCAGAAACTCTGTCACCGAATTGGTCTGAATTTTTCTTCTCTTCTATTTTTTTCTTTTCTTCATTCTGTCAATTAATTAAATCTTGTTTTTTTCAAGAAGAATATTTATTTTTTTCCTCTTCATATTGCCTGTTTTCTTCTTCAATTTCTCTTTTGTGAGCATCTTCTAAACCTTTTTTAGCTTCTTCGGAAAGCGATGCTCATTTTTTTTCTATTTCTCTAAGAGCGAAATTATGATTATTTGTTAAGACATTGATTTGTGTTTCTAGATAATCTTTAATTTGCTTCTCATCTTTGCTTTCAAAAAACTTAATATTCTTTTCAATTTCAGCTAACTCTTTTTTGAAATCTTTTTTGAAATTGAATGTTATTTGGTAAGTTTGCTTTGCAATTGTTTGATAAGTTTTATTAGGAATTGTTCTAGCAAGTCCATTTGTTTTAGGTAATTCTCTACCTAAAGTATCAATATGAGAAGCTGATTTACCTACTTCATTATTAAATAATTTAAGACCAGTTACATTACCATCAGTACCATAAACAGGAAGAGAAAATCCTTTTACTGCTGCATTTTCATAGCTATCAAAACCAACACTTTTAGCTAATTCATCAAATTTTTTCTTTTGATCAGCAGTTGTCTTATCAAGCTCACGCTTTGCTAATATATCACCGCCACCTCATCAGCCCTTGATACTATCAACATAAAGCTTATTATCATAATCAAAACGCTTCTTTTGGTCTCAGCCTAAATAAGTTTTAAAACCACCAGCACCTTTAAGAGCATCATTAGGATATCTTTGAAGTACACCTGAATGGTGTAAACCATTATTAGATTTTAGCCCTGTGACCCTAAATGCTTTTTCTGCTGTTTCATTTGTTTTTTTGTTCTTGAAATTAATAAAAACATTTAATTCACCTTTAGCATTAGAGATAATAGTTGGCAACTGTTTTTCAGTTGAAGCATTAACTACATTAGCATCAATGATATCAGCATACTTTTCATTAACAACTGCACTTAAGTTATGATAATTATCTTCAATTTGTGAAGGCAAAAATTCACTTAGTGGTCTGCTGTTCTCAGGTGAGCCAAAAACTAATTTAACTAATTGTGAATAATCACCAGTTTGAGCTATTAATTTTTGAAACTCTTCACTGCTTAAGTCTTTAACTCTAGCTACAGTTTGTGATTTATTCTGGCTTGTGTTGCACTGGGCAGCAACAACTACTGAAGCAGGAGTTAGTATGCTTGCAGAAGTAATTAATAAAATTTTTTTGTTTTTATTCATAGTATGTTTCTCACTGTTTTATAGGTAAATTAGGTATATTGCAATCCACTATCTTCTTCAACACTGTAGCCTAAGCCCGCTAACTGTTGTTTTAATTCAGTAGCATTAGAATCAACCTTGATTGATTTGTTTCCTGCTTTTAACGAATCACTATAAGCATAGAATTTACGAAGATTTTCTATAGCACTGCCATCTAGCTGTCTAGTCCCATCTTTTAACTTAATCTTGATTGATTTAGTACTGCTTCCATTACTAAAGAAAATTTTAGGTGGCTCAGGTTCACCAATTGCTAAGTTTTCAAGTCCAGCTGCACTTAATTCATCTGAAGAAATTTCGAATGATTCACTTGTATTAGCTAAAGTTAATCTCTTAATTTTTCTAGAACCATTATTAGGTTTTTCAATGTCATGGAATACTAAACCTCTTAATGATTTTATATTTGGCACTCGAGAAAAGTCTAAACCTGTTGGATAGCTATTTCCGCCTTCTGCAGTATCAGGTTCAAGCCCTGAACCATGTCTTCCTTGGAAAAATGGTTCATTGTTTCTTACAAAATAAACCAACCTTAGGCCATTGTTTATTCTTTCTCAATCTCCTACTTTTGAATAATCTTCTGGATCAAAAGCAACTGTATCAAATGAAATTCTAGTTGCTATTGGTGTATTAGGTGGATATTGAGCACTAACGTTGTAATCATTTGTATTAATTCATTCAACCTTGTTTAATGATCAAGGATTGAATGATCATGAATCTAACAATGAATTACCCATTGTATATAAAGATAATTCTTTAATATTTTTATCTTTAAGTGCAATTAAACTAGATGTATTAGTTGCCTGAGCTGAGAAGAATAGTTCTAATTGAGGAAGATTATCAGGAAGTGACTTTAATATGTCTTTAAACTCTTGACTAGGGCTAGTTACACCCATATTGAAAATTCTGTATGAAGTAATTTCTTTATTATTCGCCTTGAATTTTTCAACTAATTCTTTTATTTTGTTATAGCCTGAAGAATTAGCAGCATCTATTTCAACTACAATGCCGCTATTTCTTTTGCTTCCATCATTAACTGGATTATTTCTAGTTAATTCAAATACTTTAATTCCATCACTAGGTTGGATATTGTATGCCGAACTATAATCACTAGTTTTATCGCTCTTAGTTCATCCAGGGAACTTACCATCAACTATTGAATCTGATGAACGAAGATATCATTCGTCATAGTCAAACGCTCTTCTAGTTGAATTATCTCTAGATAGTCTAGAAGTTACTGTGTTGTATTGATCTGGCACATCTCAGCCTAATGAATCAATTATACCATCAGCATTAATAATTGCATTTCTAGGATCAATTGCTAATCCCTGTTTAAGGTAATTTAATGACTTTTGAGATATCTTTGTAAACTTGCTTTTATCTAAGTTAATTATTATTCAAAGCATCTTTTGATTAGGAGTTTTGAAGAAGTTTTCTTTAACAAGTTTGTTATATTCATCTAATTTTCCTTCTTTTAGGAATTGCTTAAATTTTCCTGAATCAATTAATGCTTTATAACGATGGATCTGTTCACCTCAAGTTCCAGGATTTTGTTTAACTAAAACATCTTCAGCTTTATCTAAGCCTTCACTTTCTCCTATAATTTCATCAGCAATCTTGAATAAGTTATTGCTAAATAAGCCAAGTCCTTGTCCTTTGTCACTGCCTAAAGCATTTTCAATGACCTTATTTTCTAAATCCTTAGTTACTTCAATATTTAATAATTTAGATACAGTCACATTTTGATAAGGATTAACATTAGTTATTCCCCTTTTCTTATCAGCTTCAGAAACAACTCTATCAGGACGTGCTAGCACTGTTGCATTAACTTCAACACCAAAAATTCTTACTTTTTCAGTTCTTTGGATTAAAGAAGTAACATCAGGTTTGTAATTTGGAATTTCAGGAGTAATTCTAGGAGGTTCAGGAGTAGAGGCTGGTTCAGCTGGCTTAGCTTCTTCAACCTTAGGAGGAGTAATTGTTTCTTCTGGTTTAATTTCAATTTTAGGGGTAACAATAGGTTCTATATCTTCAGGTTTTTCTAAAACTTTTGGCTGCTTTGATAACTCCTTAATGTTTTTATCTGTAATTGAATTAACACTTCTTGAGTAATCAACATTGCTTGAAGGATGAAGCAGTGAATCGCTTTCACTTGAGAATAATAATTTGCTTAAATTATTGTCACTAGCAGCGTTATAAATTAGTGCACCAGAAGAGACAGACGCTACTATTCCAACTGAGAGTGAAATTAGTAAAATTCTGCTCTTTTTCTTTTTGAAAATACTCATATTACTCCTAAAATTATTATTTTATGAAAATTAATTAACTTAACTAAAAACCCTATAACAAGGGCGTACAGCAATAAGTGTAAAGTGAAAGTGTTTTTTTAAAAGCACAAATAAATTTTTCTGTTAAAAATATGGAAAATTTGTGGAAAGAACTAAATAAATAGTGTTTTGCTAACTAATTTATTTATAGTTTTTTAGATAAATTTACTAGGTATAAGTAAAGCCGTCAGTACCAACTTCAACATTAAATCCAGCACCCTGTAGTTGACTTATTAATTCACTAGCACCTTCAGGAACTATTATTTTCTTACTTGCTCTAAGAACATCATTTAATTGGAAGAATTTATTTAAGTTTGTAAGTCCTTCTGAACTTAATCTTTCTTTAGAACTAATTTTAATTGTGTTTGTTGTATCGCCATTACTAAACATAATTTTAGGTTTGTCACTATCACCAGGAACTGGTTCCATTATATGATGAAAACTAGCTTGATTAAGTTCACTGCCTGATATTTCAAAAGTATTTGAATTATTAAATAATGTTAGTCTCTTAATTTTTCTAGCTTTATTGCTTGGATTTTGACTATCATGAAACTCTAAACCTCTAAGTGATTTTATTTTTGGCACTCTAGAAAAGTCTAAGCCCACAGGATAGCTATTATCACCTTCAGCATGGTCAGGATTTAATCCAGGCCCAAAGCTTCCTTGGAATGCTCTTTCATTGTTTCTAGCATAGTAAACTAATCTTAATCCGTCATTAATTCTTTCGAAGTTATTCTCTGTTTTATAGTCTTCTTGGTCAAAAGCTATAGTGTCAAAAGTTATTCTAGTTGCTAATGGTTTATTTCTGCCATATTCATAACTTACATTGTAATCATTAGTATTTATTCAAGCTGTGTTTTTGAAAGCTCAAGGGTTAAACGATCATTTTTGCAATAATGAATTACCTAATGTATAAAGCGAAAGTTCTTTAATTTTCTTATTTTCTAAAGCAATTAAACTACTTGTATTAGTAGCATTAGCTGAGAAAAATAATTCAAGTTGTGGCAAGTCATCAGGCAAGGCTGCTAAAATTTCTTTAAATTTTTGTGCTGGATCGTTTTCTCCCATATTTTTAATACGGTATGAAGTAATTTTCTTGCCATCTCTCTTAAGATCTTCAATTAGTTTTTTGGTTTTACTATAGCCTTCAGGATTCCTTGCATCAATGTTAACAACATAGCCTTCATTAATTTGGCCGTTTTCTTCTTTTATTTTTTCTTCTCTTTCTAATTTATAGACATTTATGCCATCAGCAGCGCTTATGCCATAGCTGCTGAATTCATTAGTTGCATCACTTTTCTTTCACCCAGGATAATTACCTTCTTCAGTATCATCAGGCGAACGTCAAAAGTGTGAATTATAGCCAAAAACTCTTTTTAAACTATTATCTCTAGCATATCTTGAAGTAACAGTATTAAATTCAGGAGAAGGTGATCAAGCATGGGCATCAATTTCTCCATTAGCATTTATTTTTGCATTTCTTGGGCTAACTACTAATCCTTCATTTAAATACTTATCAGATGTAGAAGCTAATTTTGTGAATTTGGATTTGTCTAAATTAGCTATTAATCAGATGTATTTTTGATTAACAGAAGCAAACTTCTTGGTTGGATATTCACTTTTAGCAGGTTCTTTTAAAAAATTAACAACATTCTCTGAATCAAGCAGTTCTTTATAACGGAACAGATTACTTTCTCATATTTGACTATTTTGTTTTAACACACCTTCAGCAACTTCTAATGAATCTTTATCAACATTAATTAAATCATCAATAACTTTGAAAAATGTGCCATCAAAAAGTCCATCACCTTCGCCGCTAGTTAAAGCTTTTTCTACTGTGCTTGTTCTTAATTCATCAGTTACTTCAACCGAAACTAATTTGTTAACTATAGTACTTTGGTATGGTTCTCTATTTGCTATTCCTTTTTTTATATCATAGTTGCTTACTTTTCTATCAGGATTAACTTCTACAATAGCATAAACTTTTACACCATTAAGAATTATTTCTCTTCTTTCAGTAGTTGTGCTAGCTACTATCGGTTGAGATTCAACTGGTTTTATAGTTTCTTTAGGTGGTTCAGCAGTTGATGATTCTTCTGCTTTAGGTGTTTTTATAATAATTGGTTCAGTTTTAGGTTCTTCTGTTTTGAATGGTTCATTAACTTTTTCAGTTATATTTTTGTCTCTAATTGAATCATTTGTGTGCTTAACATTATTACTATTAGCTAGTTCTGAATCAAATGAATCTGAAGAGAAAATAGATTTTGCTAAGTCAAAATCTGAAGATGCTTTATAAATAGCTGCTCCAGCAGCCACTGAAACAATGCCACCTGATAAAAGCGAAAACATTAATATTCTGTTTTTCTTAGTTTTCAAAATCTTCATTTTTTTCTCCTTATTTTTGTTCATACTAAAACTAAAAGCATTATAAAACAGTCATTTTGGCTGGTTTATGTGTAATTTTATCTAGTTGAGGTTGATAAATCATTAAACTTGAATTGTGTTGGAATGTTCTCTTTTTCAAATCCATTTTGGAATAAGTTAGTTTTGTGTTCTTTTCCATTTTTAGGATATTTTTTCTTAAGCTCATCCCTATATGAATTCTTTTGACCGGCAGCCCCGCCATATATTAAGTCATATGCTGGTAATTTGTACTCACCAAAAAGGCCTTGATAATCATAACCATATGATCTAAATGCTGCTGCTAAACCTGTTTTAGCTGAATTATTTGCAGTATGGAATACAGCTATTAATTCATTATTTTTGTTTCTTACACTTGAGCCTGAAGCTCCACCAGAAGGAACATACGATCTAGGCATTATGTGTAAACCATAGTTAAAGTAGCTTTTTCCATTAATTGAGTATAGTTCATTTCCAGTTCTACTTGCTGCTAAAAATCCATCAGTTAAACCAGGTTTATCAGTAAATGAACGATAACCTATTTCATAAGATAAAAACTCACCTCTTTCCAAGTTTTCTTTTGGATGATTTGAAGGAGCACCTTCTTGTGAAGATACATTTTTATAGTATTTTTCATCAGCATTAATTCACATTGAAAAGTTAGTTTTAACAACTTTTTGTTGATCTTCATCAATATAGTTTTCTAGGAAATAGTCACCTGTTGATGAAGGATAACCAAGAATGTATAAGCTATCTAAAGCATTAAATTTCTTAACTTCTTCTGACTTTTTAGTATCAAGAATTATAGGTCTGTCAATTTTGCTATAGTCTTTAAGATATGAATCTGCTCTAAATTTAACATGTTTGTCAGTTTTAGATTGGTAATTGTTAGTAATTCATTTGACAATGTCTTCTGTACTTTTACTTGAATAATTAGAAGTAAGATTTTTGCCATTAGATATTGCGCTGAAATTTTGATCTTTATTATTGTTTAGGATTTTCTCAAAGTCAATTTCAATAACTGCAAAGTCCATAAATTCTTCGACACCCTTGAACTTCTCTTTTTGTGAAGATTCTAAAAAGTCATATGGCTTACTGTCTAAAAAGTCAGTCGCTTGGAAAATAACATTTATTGCGCCTTTTTCAACATTATCAAAAAGGAATCTGGTAAATCTATCATCTAAATCATTAAGTCTAAAATGTGAGCCAACTCCGACATTTTCATTCATTCTTGACATAGAAAATTTAGTTGTTTTATCAGTTAGACCTTTAGCAACGTGTGAGTTAGTACCAAAATAAAATTTAGTTGCGCCTTTGCCATTATCAGGAATCATAAAGTCCATTAGTCACATTGTTCCTGAAACAGATGAATATGTTCTTCCTTCGCTTTTTAGTTGCCTATAGTTTTCTATATGCTTTTCAATTTCTTTTTTTAATTCATCATTAGTTATGTTTTCAAGTCTGCTGTTTTCTTTTTGAAAATCATCATCAAGTTTTTTTCTTCTGTCTTGAAAACTTTGCTCTAATCCTCTTAGTGCTTCTTTGCTTAGACTCTTTTTTTCTAATTCTAATTGATAAACATCAGTTTCATAATTTGCTTTAAGATTAGCCCTGTCTTTTGCTGTGAATGAATTTATCTGATCTCTGTTTCAATTTGTAATCTGATTTTTTAAGTTTTCAGCTTGCTTAATTTCATCATCAAAATCTTTTAAGGTTGTAAATGAAACTTGAAAAGTTTGCTCAGCAATAGTTTTGTAAGTTTCATTTAATAGTGTTCTAGCTAAACCACTTGATCTATAAATGTTTCTGCCGATTGTATCAATTGGAGATGGACCTTTTGACATTTCTGGCGCATCATAAACTTTAAGCTTGGGATTGTTGTCACCATTTTCATAAACCGGAATAGTAAATCCTTTTAATGCAGCATTTTCATAAGAATCAAAATTCACTAATTTGGCTGTTTCATTGAACTTTTTGACTTGTTCATCAGTTGTTGATATGCTTCTAAAACTCTTAAAGTCTACTTCCTTGCCTGTGCTACGACTTAGCATACCTTTAAGCTGATTAATATACTCGTTATTATCTTTTTTGAATCTTTCTGCTTGTGTTTTATTATGATAATCAAGATACCCTTGTTTTCCACCAATAGCTGCAAGTGAATCTCCTGATAATCTGCCATTATGATCAGCTCCAACAGAATTATTTGCTAGCCCTTTAAGAGTAAAGTTTTTATAAATTTCCTTACTTGTACTTTTGTTTGTAAAACTTACATAAACACTAACTTCACCTTTAATATTAGATATATTCCTTGAAGTATCTTTTTCAGTTGATGCTCCTTGAACTTTAACAATAATGCTTTCTGAATATTTATCTTTAACACTAATTTTTAGATTTCCAGGGTTTTCTTCAATTTCAGTTGGCAATGTTTTATCTAAAGATTTGCTTTGGCCAAAGTTTGCACTAAAAGATAATGATGCAAGATCATTTAAATCATTTGTTTCATTAACTAATTTTTCAAATTCGCTATCACTAAGTAAAGTTATTTTCTTCTCTTCTTTAGAATCCTTTTTTGAATCATTATTACACTTAGCAGCTATTAATAATGCTGGCAAAAGCATTGAAGATGAGCATAATAGCAAAGTTTTCTTTAGTTTTTTCATAAATTAATTTCCTTTTAAAAAGTAAATTCTATGTATATGTTATATTGCCGTCACTGTTTTCAACTTTATAGCCTAAATTAATTAATTGATCTCTTAATTCAGTTGCATTTTCTGGAACTTTAATACTTTTAGTTGACTTAAGTTTTTCATTGTATTCAAAAAACTTAGATAAGTTTCATATAGCTTGTGAATCTAATTTATTAGAATCGCTTATTCTAATTGAATCAGTTATATCGCCATTACTAAACATAATTTTTGGCTTAGAGTACTGATCCATAGCATCAGTTGCAAAGTGTTCAAAACTTGCATGAGTTAGTTCATCTGAAGAAATTTCAAATGAAGAATTATTATTAAATAAAGTCAGCCTTCTGATTTTTCTAGGGGTATTATTTGGATTAACTACGTAATTAAACACTAAGTTTCTTAGTGATTTAATCTCTTCTATTCTAGAAAAATCAATGCCCATTGGATAACTATTATTACCTTCATTATGATCAGGATTTAGTCCTGGGCCTAGTCCTGCTTGGAAAAATGGTTCATTGTTTCTTGCAAAATATACCATTCTTAATCCATCGTTAATTCGCTCAAATGATTTATTTGCAAAGTCTTCTTTATCAAAAGCAATTGTGTCAAAAGTAATTCTTGTTGGTATTGCTACATTAGGTAAAAAGTCTCTGCTTACATTGTAATCAACTGTATTAATTCACTCAGTTTTTCTTAATGCTAAAGGATTGAATGATCATTTATGAAGCAATGAATTACCTAATGTATAGAGCGACAATTCTTTAATGTATTTGTTTTCTAGCGCAATTAAACTACTTGTATTTGTAGCTTCAGCTGAAAAGAATAATTCTAATTGTGGAATGTTGTCTGGAAGCGCTAAAAGAATGTTCTTAAATGCTTGACTTGGATCACTAGAACCCATATTTTTAATTCTGTATGAAGTAACTTGCACTTTGTCATTTTTAAGCTTATTTATAAGATCTAAAGTCTTACCATAGCCTGATTGATTAGCGGCGTCAATCTCAACAACTAATCCTTCATTAAGTGCACCAGGACTATTATCTGTTTTTTCTCTAGTGAGCTTAGTTAATTTAATTCCATCAGCACTGCTTACATTATATTTACTATATTCAGGTTTATTTGTAACATCTTCTTTTCTTCAGTCTTCATATGAGCCTTCTCAGACACTATCAGGTGATCTACCATATGGTGAATCGTAGCCAAAAACTCTTCTTTCGCGGTTGTCTCTTGAAACTCTTGAAGTTACTGTGTTAAATTGATCATCAGGTGCAAAACCATGTGAGCTAATTGTTCCATCTTCATTGATAATAGCCGATCTAGGTGAAATTGCAAGTCCTTGACTTAAGAATGCTTCAGCATCTTTAGCTAACTTAGTAAACTTAGTTTTATCTAAATGGTTAATAAGTCAAATGTTTCTTTGAATTTCAGAATCAAACTTCTTTGAAGGGTATTCTTGTTTGCCTTTTTCAGTTAAAAAGTTTATTACATTTTTACTGTTTAGCAGTCTTTCATAACGATGGACATTGTCTCTATAAACTCCAATATTTTGCCTTACAACTGCTTCAGCAGAAGCTAGATCACTACTACTAGTAAAAATGTTTTCAAGCGTTTTGAAAAATGTACCAGCAAATAATCCTGTGCCGTCTTTTCCATCAAGTGCATTGCTTATAGACTTATCTCTTAATTCTTGAGTTACTTCAACATTAAGTACTCTACTTACGATTATATTTTGGTAAGGATTTATGTTGTTTATTTGTCTATCCATATCATGTTTAGAAACGGGTCTATCTGGAGTTACTTCAATAGTTGCTTTAACCTTAACACCGTGAATAACAATTTCTTTTGTAATTACATTCGGTTTAGCAATTAATGGTTCAGATCTTTCAGGAGTTACTGTTGTTCTATTTATTTCATGAGCTGAGCTATTTTCACTAATTGTTTCAGGTGTTTTAGGAGCTACTTCTTCAGCTGGATTAATAATTTTAGGTTTAGTATTTTCAATTACATTATTATCTTTAATTGAATCAGTAGATTTACTAATGTTGTTTTTATTATTTGCTACCTGTGCATCTGTTGAGTTATTAAAAAGTATTCTTGACAAATTTGAATCAGAGTTAGATGAATAAACAACTGCACCAGTTGATGCAGAAATAACTGCTCCTGTAGCAAGTGAAAAAATAATTACTCTGTTTTTCTTTTTCTTAAATACGTTCATAACTAGCTCCATTTAAAGATATAGCAACATAAAAAATAAAAATCAAGCATATTATATATGCCTGATTAGTTTAACAATAGCCAGGGGCATATATATATATATATATCACCAGCTAAATATTGAAAATAAAAAAGTAAATTGATTGGAAATTATTCCACATTTTGGTTTCATATGCTAAATTAGCTACAAAAACTACTGTTTTATGAGATCATAAAATTGTTCTTCATTTATGACTTTTGTGCCTGTTTTATAGGCTTTTTCTAACTTACTTCCTGCATCAGAACCAGCTAATAAATAACTAGTTTTGCTTGATATTGCACTGGAAACGTTTCCACTGTGTTCTTCTATTAGTTTTACAAAATGACTTCTTGGCTCAGATAAGACCCCAGTTATAACGAAAGTATAGCCGCTTAAAATAGTACTTATAACTTTTGCTTTGCCCTCATAATTAAAAATTGCATCCAAAAAAGCTAGTAAATCTTGGTTTGCTGGGCTTGAAATAAATTCAATTAAGCTCTCAATTATTTTAGGACCAATATTTTTAGTATTTTGCAGTTTTAATAAATTATGATCATCTAGTAGTTCTGCAAAATTAGCATAATTATCAGCAATTAATTTAGCAGCTCTTTGCCCTATATGTTTAATGCCTAAAGCAAATATAACTTTGCTAAATTTTTTATTTTTTGCACTTTCAATGCTATTTAAAATGTTATCAACCTTTAAGTCTCTATATCTTGGGAGTTTAATTAGCTCAGCTCTATACTTGTGTAAGTCAAAAATATCTTTAATATTTTTTATAAATTTAGGATAAAAATCCTTAACAGTGCTTAAGCCTAAGCCAACAATATTAAGACAGTTTCTAGAAGCAAAATGATAAATATTATTAATATTTTTATCAGGACACTCATCATTAGTGCAAAACTGATCAACAATGCCTTCAAATTCAACCAATTGTGAGCCACAAGAAGGACAGTTTGTGGCTTTTTTATAGTAATCTACGTAATTTTTCTCTTCTTTTAAGCTTATAACCTTAGGTATTATTTCGCCTGCTTTTATAATATTAACTTCATCATTAATATTGATGTTCATATCCTTAATAAAATTATGATTATGCAATGTAGCAGCTTTAACTGTAGTTTGATTTAATAACACAGGCAAAATGTTTGCAATATAAGTAATTTTTCCAGTTCTGCCAACCGAAGTTAATATGTCAGTTATTCTACTTGATGCTACTTCAACATCATATTTAAAAGCAATTGAGTGCTTAGGGAACTTGGAAGTTTTGCCTAATTTATCCCACATTTGTAAATCATTAAGCTTAATGACCAATCCATCTGCGTCATAGTCTAATTTGTTTTTTATTTCAGCAAAATCACTAATAGATTCTTCTAATTCTTCAATTTCTACAACTTTTGAAAAAGGATTAGTTGGGAAATCTAAATTTTTCATAAATTCAAGCGCTTCATGTTGATAATAAATACCATGCTTTTCTGGCTCAACTATTTCATATAAAAATGCACTAAGATTTCTTTCTGCAACAATATTAGCATCTAATTGCCTCAAAGTGCCACTAGCAGCGTTTCTTGCATTAGCAAAATTATTGCTTTCATTTATTTTTTTAAAATCATTCTTAGTTATAAAAACTTCGCCACGCACTTCTAGATCATTAAAGTAATTAATAAGCTTAGGAATTGATTTAATTTGGTAAATGTTTTCAGTAACATCTTCTCCTTCAGAGCCATCTCCTCTAGTGGCTGCTTTGACCAGTTTGCCTTGTTTATAGCGCAAAGCGATGCTTAGCCCATCAATTTTAGGTTCAATATTAAAGTTTATATTTTCAGTCGGTACAATTTTTGAAATATTGTTTATAAAGCTATTAATATCATCATAGTTATAGGCTTTAGCTAAAGATAACATAGGTTTTTGGTACACAAATTTAGTAAATTTTTCAGAAGCAAAAGAGCCAATTCTAAAAGTTGGGCTGTTACTAAGAATTAAATCAGGATGCTCTTTTTCTAATTTTTCTAGCTCTAGTAAAGCTTTATCGTATTCCAAATCAGAAACGCTGGGCTTATTTAATTGATAATATTCATAATTTCATTGATTTATTTTTTCAACTAATGACTTAATTAACTCTTTTGCTTCTTCTTTTTGCATCATTTCTCCCAAAATAAAATGTTTTTTAAGCGTTTTAGATATCTTTAAATATTGTATTTAATTAATGGATTTTGAATTATAAATATATAATTTTAATATCTTTGCTTATTAAATAATTTAACAAAAAGGGGGGACTTATGAGTAATTTTAATTTAATACTTTCAAGAGAAAAATTCAATCATCAAAAGTATGCTCCTGTCAAAGGAATTGTTAAAGCTAAATTAAATGAATATTATGCTGAAAAGAAAAATAGTAGAAAAATTAACCTTGCAACAGTTGGAGCTTATGTAAGTATTCCACTATTTATCATTGCAGTTATTTTGCTGCTTTCATCAGTTGCAATATCTTTTGTAGTTATCTTTAAAACTGGCAATAGTTGACTACTACAACCAGATCATTTTCGCCCTTTACTAGCTTCACTTTATAGCTTGGCTTTTGTATTTTTAATAGCTTGATGTATTCTTTATCCAATAGTTTTTAATGCTAGAGTGTTTTTAAAAAGGGACATTGTAGCTAGTGTTAATAATAGAGAATTAACTGACCATTTACTTGATTATATTGGACTAAAACCATTATATAAAAATGACGAAAGTGGCAATAAAATAGTCAATTTTGCAAATATTAGCTTCTTTAAAAACACATCTAATTTCAAAAACTTAAGCAAGTTTAATGTCATTAACAATAAATATGAAATGTATGAAGCTGTTTCAAATAAACAACTTATTAGAATGCAAAACATTGAATTTAGAAGCGAAGAGTGAATTAAGATTAATGATTTAAGTAACAAAGAAATAAAGAAATTAAAGAGCGCTAAATCACTTATTTATAAAGACAAAATTCAAAAAATAGAAAACAAACTTTACTTCGGCATTGCAGCTAAATTACTAAATTTAAATAAAAATGTTAGCCTAACTCTTTTTGATGAACTAAATAATTACACTCCTGAAGGCTTTAAAAAAGTTGAAGTAAAAGATGAATTCATGTCTCTAAACATTAATTCAGAAGAGCCTTCATTAATGCAAAAATGAGCAAGCGACACAAACAATTTATCATACCTTAGTGACTTAAAAAATGAATTTGACAGCATTGCTATAAATAGCTCTATAAGCCTTAAAAACAGTCGTAAAGATAAATCTTTTGCTAAAGATTTGGCAATCTTAATTAAAAATCAAGAAGCTTTTATTTGATTCAAAACTCCTACTCAATTGTTAGATTTATACTTCAAAACACCTACATTAAATAAAGAAACGGTAACTGAATTAATTGTTAATAAAATTTTAGATGAGTTTTACTTAGTTTACCTTTCATTAATGTTTTTAGCTCCTTTTGGCTATGATAATGTAGTTTCTATAAGTGAAAATGAAGCCAAAGATGAATCATCAAACTAAATAGCCTTGCGCTATTTTTTTTATTAAACACAACAAGCAGGCCATCTAAAAGTCTATAATATAAGTAATATACAATAGTTTATAATTTATTGTACTTTTAATACATTAAAATAGGTTAATTAGGAGCGAAATGGCTAAATTTAAAAGAGTTTTCATGATAGTTACTGATGGTTTAGGCATTGGACCAGATAAAGATCAAAAAAAATTCGGTGATGCAGGGGCAAACACATTATATTCTGCATCACTTAGTTCAATGTTTTTCATTGACACATGAAAAAAATTAGGTATTGGTAATGTTGCACAATTAGAAGGAAATTACCACACTAAAAGTCCGCTTGCTTATGTATCAAGAATTCAAGAAGTTTCAAATGCTAAAGATACATTAGCAGGTCACTGAGAAATGATGGGAATTAAAACTGAAGTGCCTTTCCCTACATTTACCGAAACAGGCTTTCCAGCAGACTTGATTGCTGAATTAGAAAAAGCTTTTGACAACAGAAAAATAATTTGCAATAAAGCTGGTTCAGGTACTGAAATAATTGATCAATACGCTGAAGAACAAAAGCAAAATGGTAGCATAATTGTTTATACTTCAAACGATTCAGTGCTTCAAATTGCCGCTCATGAAGAGTGAATTGGTTTAGATAACTTATACAAATATGGTAAGGCAGCTAGAGAAATTTGTTCATCTAAGCCTGAGTGAAACGTTGGTAGAATTATTGTTCGTCCTTTTGTCGGTGAAAATGGCAAATATACTAGAACATTTAACAGACATGACTATGCAAATGCACCAGAACCAATGATTTTAAATAAATTGCAAGAAGCAGGAATTGAAGTTATTGCTATAGGTAAAATAAATGATATTTTTGTAGGACAAGGCATTTCAAGAGCAATTCACTCTAGCGGTGATGCTGATGGCATGGACAAGGCTATTGAACTTGCTCAATTAGATGAAGAAAACAAATTTATTTTTGTCAACCTAGTACAATTTGACTCACACTATGGTCACCGTAGAGATGTTGATGGCTTTGCATCAAATGTTGCTACATTAGATTCAAAACTTGGCAAACTAATACAAGTGATGAAAAAAGATGACTTGTTAATCATGACTAGTGACCATGGTAATGACCCTGCTTATCCAGGCTTTAACCACACACGTGAAATGCTACCTTTAACTATTTATTCAAAAATGTTTAAAGAACCAAGAGTTTTAAATGATGTTACAGGATTGGGCACTACTGGAAACATTGTAGCCCGTAATTTTGGAGTTGAAACTGTTTCATTAACAGGTGAAGATATTTTTGATAAATTAGTTTAATAAACAAAAAAAGCAAAAGTAATTTTATGCAAAATTCTTTTGCTTTTTTTATAATTATTTATACATTACTTTTTTAAAGCAGGTGTTTTTGATGAATTTTACAAAAGAAATTAAGCTTGAAATATTGAATAAAAAAAGAAATAATGATGATGCTAGTGAATTTTTAAGAGGTTATATATATTCAAAATGCATTATTGAAAATGATATTATCAAGCTTAGAATTTATGACAATTTGACCAAAAGCACTGTTTTAAAGAGCTTAAATAAAATTGGCATACAATATGAAAAAAATTCTATTGTTTTAATTAACAAAAATGATTTTTCATTAGTGGAAGAATTTAGCTATCCTTCTTCATTTTTTCAAGGTGTTTTTGTTGGTAATGGATCAATTAGTAACCTTAATAATTCGTCATACCACTTGCAAATTGCTTCAAATTATGAACAATTCATTGATGTTATAATCAATAAACTCAATGAATATGACTTTAATTTTGTCAAAATCAAACACAATAAAAAATTTATAGCTTACATTAAAAAACACGAAAAAATAAGTGATTTTTTAAAGGCTATTTCAGTCACTACATCATTTTTTAATTTCATGGATAACACTATAAGTAGAGACTTTTTTAATAACACTAATAGACTAAGAAACATTGACGCTTCAAATATAAATAAAATAGTAAATGCAAATAGTAAATACATTAAAAATATCAATTTAATGCGTGAACTAAATCTCGAAAATAACTTCAGTGCTGAGCAACTAAAACTCTTTAATCTTATTAAAGAAAACCCAAATGAGAGTTTGTCTTCTATAGCTTATTTATACACCTTAAGGGAAAATAAAGAGATTACCAAAAGCGGCATATATCACTGGCTTAAAAAATTAGAAAAAGTTACTGGTAAAAATAGAAATAAATAGCAGTTTTTCAAAAGATAGGCAAATTAAAAATCGCCCTGTGGCGGTTTTAATTTTTTTAATTATTATTAAGCAGCTACAGCTTCTTTTTTAGCTTTTTCAGCAGGTGCTTGAGCTGTATTTGCTGAAGCAGCAGGTGCTAAAACACGAATTTTATCCTTTGTATAAGGAATTAAAGCCATAAAACGTGCTCTTTTAATAGCGTTTGCAACTTTTCTTTGGTGTCTAGCACATGTTCCTGTTGAAACATGAGGTTTGATTTGACCAATACCTGAAATAAATTTTGTTATAAATTCAACATTTTTGTAGTCAACATATTCAATGTTGGTTTCACACAATTCACACTTACGTCTTAAGTTTCTGCCTTTTTTAACTTTTTTAAAATTAGCCATTATTATTCTCCTATTAATTTAGTCTTCAATAATTGATTCAGCAGTTGGGATGTCATTATCAGTAATTACTTGTGCACTATCTAATTTAGAGTTTTCAGCAACATTTTTATTGCTTTTTGAAAGCACACTAATTTCTTGAACATTTACATAAGTTAGTTTGACTGAAGTTCCTGCCTTGTTTTTAAATCTGTAAAGACTTAAGTAGCCTTCTAAGGATACTAATGTTCCTTTAGAAACATTTTTAACAATAAAATCAGCAACATTTTCTTTTGCAATAATGTCAATAAATTCGACAACATTATTTGCATTATTAGGCTTTTTTACAGCTATTGAAGTTTTAATTGAACTAGCTCCATTTTGCATTTTGCTTAGCTTAATATCACTAGCTATTCTGCCAACTAATAACACCTTATTCATTATTTATCTCCAACTTTTGAAATGAATTTAAAAATAGTTAGTTACTTTTCTTAACTTCTTTTTTAAAAGAAGGCTTTGCTTTGTGTGACATTGTTTTTTCTAAGTTTTCAATTAGTTGTTTAACACCTGTACCTTTGTTAGCAACTTTAGCATCCTTAGCAATTCTGTGTTTGAATGCTTTCTTCGATCTTTGAAAACCTTTTTCAGTATCTAAATTTATAACCATTTGTCTTCAAATGAATTTAGCGATATTTGCTCTACGAGTAAATTCAGCAATTAATTCACTTTTAGCTTCAAGTGTGTAAACTACATATTGAGCTTTTGATGATTTGTTAATTGGGTAAGCTAAAGTAGAATTTTCTAATTTAACTACTTTATTTATGTTTTTTTTGTCAAAAACTGATTCAACAATTTCGTTAGCCATTGCCATATCGATTGCTGGATCAATAATTAACATAATTTCATACTTATTCATTAATAAAAATCTCCTTTTGGACATCTGGATCATAACTTATGATCAAGGAGTATTTGAAAAATAACTTAAAAAAGTTATTTAGTCTATATAAAATACTCATTGTTTATTATATAAGAAAAATATTTTTACATAAGCATATTTATTTTATTGCTAAATTAACCAATAAGGCTGTTTTATAGTAATAAAAGTCAATTAAGGCTTTTAAAAATCAAATTAATTTTGTTATCGCTTCCTAAAACATATGAAAAATATTTTTTCCACATTTGATTTATTAATATATTAATAAATAAGAAATATGATATTAAAATTTTAATTTTATATGAAATTTTAAAGTATATACTTTCCATAATTATGAGTTATAAATTGGTAATTGTTGAATCACCAAATAAAGTGGAGACTATAAAAAAATATCTTGGAGAAAATTATAATGTAATGGCTTCAGTCGGCCATATTGCAAGATTAAGCAAAAAAGGATCAATGGGCTTAGGCATTGATATGAGTAAATGAGAGCCCGAATTCGAAATTGATCCAGCTAAAAAAGAGATTGTAAAGCAGCTAAAAACTGCTGTAAAGGATGCTGATTTTGTATATATAGCAACTGACCCTGATCGTGAAGGCGAAGCTATTGGTGATCATTTAGTTAAGTATTTAAAATGTAAAGAAGGCAAATTTGCCAGAATTAAATACAATGAAATAACTAAAGATGCTATTTTATATTCAGTTGAAAATCCAACTCAGTTAGATCAAAATTTAATTGATGCACAAAAAACTAGAAGAATGCTTGACAGAATAATTGGTTTTAGATTAAGCCAATTAATGCAAAAAAAGTTATCTAACTCTCCTGCTACTCCTTCAGCAGGTAGAGTGCAATCAATTGCGCTTAAATTAGTAGTTGATAGAGAAAAAGAAATTGAAAATTTTGTGCCTAGAGGATATTATTCAATTGAAGCTTTAATTTCTGATTCACTAACAGCAGAAATTTATATGCCTAAGCATATTGCAGCTGAAAAAACCTGAGTGTTTCCTGATGAGTTAGAGTCTGTTAAAAAGAGTATTGATATTTTGCCAAGTAATATTTTGGTAGTTAAAGATATAAAAGAGTCTAAAAAAACATTACCAGCACTTACTCCTTTTAAACAAGCAGCTTTATATAAAAAGAGTCCATTTAGCTCATCTATTACTCAAGCTTCATTGCAAAGACTTTATGAAGGTTTTGGTGATGGCAGTTTAATTAGTTACCCACGTACTGATAGCACTAGATTAAGTCACACTTTTGTTAATGCAACTAAAAACTATATTTCAATTAAGTATGGCGATGAATATGTTTTGGACAAAGTTAAAGGTTTTAAAGGTGACCAAGATGCTCACGAAGCTATTAGGCCTACCGATATAACGCTATTGCCTGATGAAGCTAAAAATAAGTATGATTTGAATAATTATGATTATCAAATTTATAAATTAATTTATGAACACACGCTTATGTGTTTAATTACTCCACCACTAAGAGCTAATAAAACATATAAGTTTGCTAAAGATAAATTAGAGTTTAGACTAAATGTAAGTTGAGTGCTTTTTGATGGCTATTATATAGTAAAAGGCGAGATGAATGAAAGTGTCGATCCTGACTATAAAATAGGTCAATTGGTAAGTGTTAGAGAGTTTGTAATTGAAGGCAAAGAAACTAATCCGCCTGCTAGATATTCTGAAGGTTCTTTAATTGAAAAACTAGATGATATTAAAGTTGGTCGTCCTTCAACATTTGCTACAACTGTTAAAATTATTTTAAACAGAGAATATGTAAGGTCAGAAAATGCTGCATTAGTACCTACTGATTTTGGTAAATTAATTTTAGAAAAACTAATTCAAGACTTTCCAGATATTATTAACGAAGGCTATACAGCAGAAGTTGAAAATCAATTAGATCTTATTGCAACTAATAAAATATCTGTTGCCCCCGTAATGGAAGACTTTTATAGTAAGTTTAAAAACAATTATGAAAGCGCTTCTCAAAACTTAGATCATACATCAATGAGCTTGCAAAAAATTGATGAATCTTGTCCTAATGATAATGGTAATTTAGTTATCAGAAGAAATAAAAGAGGCGATAAATTTATCGCTTGCGATAATTTTCCTAAGTGTAACTTTACAAAAAGTTATGATGATGGAAGCAATAAAAAGAGATTTTTCAGAAGGAAAGCTAAATAATATAAAACAAAGTAATTTTACTTAAATGCCTGTTTTATAGGTTTATAATACTATTTCAAATTTATATAATAAAACCCACAGATAAGGCCTGTGAGTTTTTGAATAACCTTTTAATTAGCTTAAAAATTAATAAGGCGAAAAGTAAAACTTATTTTGTTGCGTCAATGAAAATCTTCATTGCCTTGTTATCAGATGCATTTAAGAAAGTGTCATATGCACTCATAATATCAGATAAGTTAAATCTGTGAGTAATTAATCCTTGCACAGGTAGTTTTCCTGTTGAAACTGCATTAATTAGCATTGGAAGTGTGTTTGTGTTTACTAATCCGGTTGTAACTGTAATGTTTTTAATTCATAAATCTTGAACATTGAAGTCAACTTTTTTGCCATGAACTCCAACAACTGAAATATTTCCGCTGGCTTTAACAATTTTTTGACATGTGTCTCATGATGAAGGCACACCAACTGCTTCAATAGCAACGTCAACGCCATCTTGGCCGACAATTTCTTGTAATTTAGTTAATAATGATTCATCAGGCACTAAAGTGTGAGTTGCGCCTAATTTTTTAGCCATTTCTAAACGGTTTTTGTCAAAATCGATCACAATTAAGTGTGCTGGTGAATATAACTGAGCTGTTAATAATGCCCCCATACCAACTGGTCCAGCTCCAACAATTGCTACTGATTTACCAGGAGCAACAGCGCCATATTGCACGCCAATTTCATGACCTGTTGGAAGTGCGTCAGATAACATAACAGCCACTTCATCAGAAATTGATTCAGGATATTTATATAAACTATTATCAGCAAATGGAACTCTTACATATTCAGCCTGTGTTCCATTAATCATATAACCGAATTTTCAACCACCTTCAGCTTCTCTACAGTGTGAGTATAATTGTTTTCTACAATTGTCACATTTACCGCAAGGTGTAACACAACCAATTAAAACTTTGTCTCCTACTTTAACATTTGAAACGCTTGAACCTACTTCTTCAACAATTCCAATGCCTTCATGACCTAAAATTCTACCGTCAGCAACTTCAGGATTTTTACCTTTATAAATACCTAAGTCTGTACCACAAATAGTTGTTTTAGTCACTTTCACTATTGCATCTGTTGGCTTTTGAATAATTGGCCTATCAACAGTTTCTAAGGCAATCTTGTGATCGCCATGATAAACTAAAGCTTTCATTTTCATAATTAAATAACCTCTAAAATAATTGTTTGTAATTATGATACATTTTTTATGTCATATTTGCCAATGAATAAGCGCTTTTGGTCATTTTAGTGGAAAATTGCATAAAACTTTTCTAATTAAAAAACAAAGCACAATATAGTGGTAATTTAAATTAAATATTAATATTAAATTTAAATACAGAGCTTTAATATAAATAGCAAATCTTTATATTAGTATAAAATTACTATTATTATGAGTATGAATCTATTTAAGTCTACTGAAATGAGAATTGCTGAAAGAGTGCTTAAAAAAATCAATCAATTTGAGCCTCTTATTTCTAAATTAACTGATGAAGAATTGAAAAACAAAACAATACAATACAGAGCTAGGTTAGCTGATGGCGAATCGTTAGAAAAAATTAGACCTGAAGCCTTTGCAGTTTGCAGAGAAGCTACTAAAAGAGTTTTAGGCAAGAGACCTTATGACGTGCAAATGCTTGGCGGCGTTTTACTAGATCTAGGTTCAATTGCTGAGATGAAAACTGGTGAAGGTAAAACTATTACATCAATCGCACCTGTTTATTTAAATGCACTTAGTGGTAAGGGAGCTATTGTTTCAACAGTTAATGAATATTTAGCACAACGTGATGCCGAAGAAATGGGGCAAGTTTTTTTATTCTTAGGACTTAGTGTTGGCATTAACAGAGCACAAATGGATCCTAGTTTAAAAAGGGAAGCATATGCTTGCGATATTACATACTCAATCCACTCTGAACTAGGTTTTGACTACTTAAGAGATAATATGGCTTCTAGCATTGAGGAGAAAGTACAAAGAGGCTTGCACTTTTGTTTAACTGACGAGGCTGATTCGATTTTAATCGATGAAGCTAAGACTCCTTTAATTATTTCAGGTGGCCAATCTGAAGATTCAAATGTTTATTTCGCTTCCGATCAATTTGTTAGAACACTTGACGAAAATGACTATGAAATAGATGAAGAAACTAAAGCTATCTCCCTTACTTTTAATGGTGTACAAAAAGCTAATAGATTCTTTAACTTTGATAATTTATATGACATTAAAAACTCAGAAATAGTGCACAGAATTCAAAATGCACTTAGAGCACATAAAGTAATGAAAATTAATGTTGAATACATTGTTAGAGACGGCAAAATTGAATTAGTTGATGCTTTTACTGGCCGTATTATGGAAGGAAGATCATATAGTGAAGGCTTACAACAAGCTATTCAAGCTAAGGAAATGGTTGAAATTGAGCCTGAAACTAAAACAATGGCTACTATTACTTACCAAAACTTTTTCCGTATGTTCGATAAGCTTTGCGGTATGACTGGTACAGCTAAAACTGAAGAGCAAGAATTTATTGACATTTACAATATGAGAGTAAATGTTGTTCCAACCAATAAGCCTGTAATTAGGCAAGATTTGAAAGATTCAATTTATGCTTCATATCCTGCTAAATGAATGGCTGTTGTTGAAAAAGTTAAAGAATTATATGAAAAAGGCCAACCTGTTTTAGTTGGTACTGCCCAAATTGAGGATTCTGAATTATTACATGAATTATTAGTTAATGCTGAAATTCCACACACAGTGCTTAACGCTAAGCAAAATGCTTCTGAAGCTGAAATTATTTCGCGTGCTGGCCAAGTTAAGGCTGTTACTATTGCTACTAATATGGCTGGTAGAGGAACTGACATTAAGCCTAGTGCTGAAGCACTAGCTTTAGGTGGGCTTTATGTGTTAGGAACTGATAAAGCTGAAAGTAGAAGAATTGACAACCAGCTTCGTGGTCGTTCTGGTCGTCAAGGTGATCCTGGGGTATCTAAATTCTTTCTTTCTATTGATGATCAACTTATGCGTAGATTTTCTAACTATGAAGAGTTTAAAGAGCAATTTAAAAAAGATGGTGATAAAGAAGTAACTACAAAGTCGCTTTTATATGGTTTCCAAGAAGCTCAGAAAAAAATTGAGGGTTTTAACTATGATACGCGTAAAAATGTCTTGCACTATGACGATGTTATTCGTCAACAAAGAGACTTGTTTTATGCCCAAAGAGACTTAATCTTAATTAATGATGATGTTGAGTTTGTGATCAACAGAATGATTAAAAGCACGGCTAATATGATTACTAATATGCCTAAATTTAAAGATAAAGGCAACATATTTAAGTATCACGACTTTATTGAATATATTAACGAAACAATATTAGGCAAAGGTATTAGAACTAAACTTTTATATGAAGATATAAAAGACTTGCATGATAATGATTTATTGCAATATGTCAGTGAGTTTTTAATAGCTAGCTATCACAAATGAAGAGATAAAGCTTTAGATAACACCGATTTAGCTTATGTAAGATGATATGAAAAAAACATTGTGCTTAGAATAATTGATAAATACTGACAAAATCATATTGACACAATGGATAAGCTTAGATCACATACTAATTTAGTGCAATATGCACAAAAAAATCCTTACCAAGTGTATACACAAGAAGGAAGCAAAAAATTTGATGAAATGCTAAGCAACATTGCTTATGACACAATGACTGAGATCTTTAAAGACCGTTTAGGTTCAGAGAGCTTAATAACAAGTGAAATGGAAAATGATCCAATTTTTAGACAGCTAATTGATAACCTTATTTTAGATGAAATGTCTGACGATGAAAGAGAAGAGTTCATTGTCAATATGTACAAAAATGTTAAGTCACAAATTGAGCAAAATGTAAGTGAGAATCAAGAAGCAAATAATGAATAAATTTATGGCTAAATTTAATGTTTATCCTTATATTTTAGGCCTAAAATGAAATAATGAAATATAATTTAATTGCATACATATAAGGAGACATATGAGCGCTTTAGATAAGAAAAATGAAAAGAAAGTAACTGTTTGACATGTAACTCCTAAAGGTGATGTTTGACAAGTTAAAGGTTCAGGCGCCCTTCGTGCCACTAAAATTTTTAATACTCAAAAAGAAGCAATTGATTATGCTAACGAATTATCAAAAAGAAACAGTGGTTCAGTTTTAATTCATAGAACAACCGGCGAAGTTAGAGCCAGCATCAATAATAAAAATAAAGCAAAAGCAAAGTAGAGTTTTTTACTAAAAGCACTATAAAACAGCAATGAAAAAACAAAGAGACCCGTTCTGATGTCTCTTTATTTTTTAACTCGTTTAATAACTAGTCTACCAATTATGTTAATTAAAAGTATTGAAAAGCAGCTTAGTCATACATATGAAAGAGCAACTCTAGGTTGGTATAATCTTGTATCTAGATACCTGCTTATATTTCTGCCTATGTGTAGCTCTTGACTTGCTAAAACATAATAAGTGATTGAATTTCTAAAAATAAGCTCAAAGTAGAAAATTGTCATTGAGATAAAGTCTACTTTTATTGCAGGAAGGACATATTTAAGAAAAATTTGGTTATTGGTATAGCCTTGCATACGCATGTTATTAATTGCTTCAATGTCTAGATTATCAACAACCTCTGTTAGTTGTTTTGACTTAGAACACATTTGGTGAATTCCAACAACTAGCATTAATAACGTTATAGGGCTAGGAAAAATATTAAAGAATGTATAAAACAAAACTGTTGTTGGGACTAATCTTACTAAAACATTTAGTGAACGTGCTGTTGCAGCAACATATAACCTGTTTAGATTTAAAGACTGAAGTCTAATGGCAATGAGTGTCAGAACAATACAAATGAATAGGGAAGCGAAAGAAAATTGTAATGAGTTTCAAATAAGTAATAATGGATTATGATTGACGTCAGTGCTTTTAAAACTAAAATGTGAAAAGTCTGGGTTAAATATTTGTTCAAAAAACTTTTTAGTAACATCTAAGTTATGAATTTTTATGCGTGTTGTAGCAAATGTTGTAATTGAAACAACTGCAAAAAGCATAAAAATCAAAACAATTATTACTCTACGGATATTGATTTTTTTAGAAAGTCTTTTGTAATACGAAATTTTGTCTTCATTTTTTGTAGGCAAAATAACTTTTGTTCTAGCTTCAAATAAAAATCGTTTGAAAACATAATTAAGTACTTCTAATAGTAAAACAAATACCATTAGCACTAAAAGTGGAATACCTAATTCATTAAAGAATGTAATATTGTGTGATGCATAGTAAATTAACTTACCAATACCTGGGAGAGTAAGAGCACCTAGAATTGATGCTCATCTCATATTGGATTCAAATGAAAAGATAAACAATGCAATTATTCTGTTTTTAACTCTTGGATAAATTTCTTTAAAAAAAGCTTTTGTCTTTGAATTACCTTGCATAAGAGAAATTTTATAAGCCTCTAAATCAACAGAAACTAGTAACTCTTCATAATACTTATGTAACCATAGTCATGTAAATCATATGTAAACTAACAATAAACTTAGCTCATTTTGAATACTAAGAATGAAAATCTGAATAAAGACCAATTCTGGAATAGAACGCAAAATTAGCATAATGACAAACACTAAAAAAGCACTGTATTTATTTGTCGGTGTAGCAAAAGAGAAATAAGCAGTAACAAGTGCTAGTACAAAGCCAATAAAAGTTCCTGTAAGTGCTAACTTAATAGTTACTCAGAGCACTTTCATTGTTTCAAGTAGCAAGTTTTCATATTTACCGTCAAACCTTCCGGTTCTTTCAGTGTATTTATTTCCAAATGAAAATAAGCGTTTTAATTTCTCGCCAACATCATGCAAGTTGGAAAATTTTATTCTGCCAGATAAGGCATAAACTGAATAGATACAAATTGCTAAAATGGCTATAAACAAGATATGAAAGTAAACTGGATGTAGCTTTCAGCTTGTTGATGTATTTGATTTTTTGTTTACATACCTGTATTTAAAAAATGTTGATTCTTTAACTAAATCTTTGTTTCAATTATTGAATTGAGTTCTCATTGCTCAACATCTTTAGTTTTCTTATCAAATACAATTGTCTTGTTTTTAATAGCAATAACTCTGTCAAAATTTTCTTTAACTAAGCCTAAGTCATGAATGTTAACAATAATAGTTTTTCCTTGGTTAGCAATTTCTCTAAGCAGTGATAAAACTTCTAAACTAGTTATCCTATCAAGGTTTGAAGTAGGTTCATCAGCTAAAATTAAGTCTACGTTTTTAACTAATAATTTAGCAATTTCAACCCTTTGTTGTTGCCCGCCACTAAGATCGCTAACTTTGTAAAATGCTTTATCTAAAATTCCTAGTTCATCTAACTTAGTAAATATATTAATTTTTTGCTCTTTAGTAATTATGCTAAACAATTTATAAAATCAATTTTTGTACTGTGAAATTGATCTAGTTATATTGTTGTAAACATTTTCAGTATTAATCAAATTAGGCTTTTGTGTTAAAAAGCCAATTCTTGACATAATACATTTCTTTTGCTTTTTGTAAGATATTTTTTTATTATTACAACTTTGTCTTTTTGCTAGCTTGTCTGCTAACTTTTGCTTGTTATTATCATAAGCAAGAGCTCGGCGTGAAGTGTCTCAATCTTCTAAACTTATGTGTGCTTCTTCAGACTTATTTTCTGTTAAATTACTGTCTTTTTTGACTGTTTTATAGATATTTTGGCCAAATAATCTAACACTGCCCTTTGATATTTCAAGGGCATTGACTATTACCTTAAAAAGTGTACTTTTGCCTACACCACTTGGCCCAATTATGGCTATAAACTCGCCACTCTCGACATCTAAATTTAGATCTTCAAGTATGTAGTCGCTTTTCTTATTATACTTAGCGTAAATTCCTTTTAATTCAATAACTTTAGACATTATTTCGCGCTAGGACTAACAACTGATAATTTATCAAAGTCTTGTTTTGATTCAGCACGAACTTGGAACTTGGTTAGTGTTTCTAATAATTCCTTGTCTAATGGTTGGAATTTATTGTAACCAGTGTAAATTCCATATAGATTTTCTTCCAATGATAATGATTGTAGTGCTTTAGAAATTAAGTCAACCTGTGATTGCAATAAACCTGTTCTGGCTAAAACCATATCATATGGTGCTGGGTTAGTTAAAGTTAGCACTCTAACAACATCATTTTCAGTATCGTCGTATGATTTTTCTTCTTGGAACTTAGTTGGTTTAAATTGACCGGCATTGTCGCCTTCTTTTTGTGAAAATGTTCAGTTATATTCACCTTCGTCGCCAAAGCTAATGTGTGGTGTCAATTTTTTCTTAGTATCTTTGTCTTCAGTTTCCTTACCTAAAGAATCGCCAGCACTTTTACCTCTAACAACAAATTCTTGATTTTCTTGTAAGAATTTGTTAATTTCTGCTAAATCCTTACCAAAGTGACGTGCTAAAATAGCTGCTTGATATTTGTATTTACCTGCACTAGAAGATTTCTTGTAGCTTATTCCGTGTTTGTAAAAATCTTCTCATTTCTTTGCTTCTCATGCTTTAACTATCGCATCTCTAGTTGCTTTATTACCTGAGATATAGATAGCGCCATGGTAAACGTAAGTAACTTTGTCTTTTTTGTAGAAGTTTGTGTATTTTGAACCGTCGAACTTAAGCTTCATATTTTCACCAGTAACTTTATATCATTCTGGGTATTCTTTACCAATTTCTTTAGTTCATTTGATGTTATTTTCCTCAGCATGAGCACGCAATTTGTCATTTGCAGAACCGTCAACATATACATCATTATCATCAGCTCCTCAAGTAAATTGCAATGTACTTGCTTGTGCAACTAATTTAGAAGCAAATGCAGAGTTGAATTTGCCATCTTTTCATAGTTCATTGACATATTCAGTATAGTTTGCTATGTATAAGTCATTTTCTTTGTTGTCTGCCGTTAACTTAGTGTAGTATGAGCCATCTCCATCTACTTTAATAACAAATTTAACATCTGGAAAGTCTTTGGTTTTAGGGTCTTTATTTTTAAGCTCATTAAATCTTTTACCTAATAAGTCTAAAAAATCAGTTTCTAATTTTGTACCTTGAAAACCTTTATTAACTCAACCATTTGTTATTGATATTTCTGTATCTCATGATTCACCACCACATTTAGCAGCTACTAAAGGTGTAGCAGCTAAAAATGCAAAACCACCTAACTTAGCTAATAAATTTATTTTCTTCATATAAAAATCTCCTTAAATACAGGGAGATTTTTTGAATATACATTTATTCGTGTGCTACGCTAGCATTACCTAGATCAGCTTATAGGTATATTCTCAGCCATTATAGATTAATAATTTAGGCACCCTGTATATAAATATTTTAATATAAATTTAAATTTAAGCATAAATGGCAAAAATATAAAAAACACAATAATAACAAAATTTTTCCTTTTATGCCTATTTTATAGGTATATTGGGATAAGTTATTTAATTAGCCCTAAAATTAGGCTAAAAAATCAAAATTACAGTCCTTGTGTTTTTCTTAATATCTTTAAAACAGCCATAAAAGATGAAAATATATTCACTAAAATGTTAAAAAATGCGGCATTTTGCTATAATTAGAGAAAACATATAATTTTTTATTTAGTTGAGATTAAATCGAGGAGCAACAACATTATGAAAAGACTTAATTGTACTTATGAATTTAAACAAGATAGTAAATTCCCTTGATTATTGAAACACCCTAAAGTAAAAAAAGGCCTAGCAAAGTTTAAAACACGTGAAGATGCTTTGAATTGGTATATGCTCTTAGATTATGAAACAGCAGTTTGATTCCAAGACAATCAAAGAATTTTCGCAGGTCAATTAACAATTGATTATGAAGATGGTGAATGATACTACTACATCAAGACTAAAGACTTTGATGGTGAAGCAACTTATGATGGTGTTTGCCATGAATTAGGAATTAATCCATACAATTACAAACGTGATAGAGATGCCGAAATTAAAAAAGGCAAAAAGATGACTGAAGGCGAAGATTTTATTTTAATCTCAGATCCTGCTACATATTTCCCATTAAACTTAGAGATTTCAAAAAGAAAACGTAAAGATTTAGTTGACATTGAACATATCAAAGTACAATACGAAACCAAAATTTTATCATTGCAAGAGCAAATTAACTCTACTGACGAACATATGTCTGAAGAGCTAAAACAATCTAGAGAAGAATTAGCTAAAAAAGAATTAGAACTTAAAGAAATTTCAAACAAAATTAACTTACTTAAACAAAATACATTAGCTCGTCAAGAAGTTCAATATGTGCAATTTATAGAATTAAAAGGTTCTGATATTTTTGGTGCTACAGCCCTTTACAATGAAAAAATTAAGAAAGTTATAGAAGGCTTAAATAGCAAAAAAATAAGCTGGGAAGACTTTAATAGAATTAAGAAAAACTTTAGTGATTTTGATAGCTTAATTACCTATAAAAAAGCTAGAATGAGCGATAAAGGATTAAGATTAATCACTATATTGCATGATGAATTTAAAACAATTTCTATTGAACTTCTTTCAAAATTAGAACCTAGTGATGAATTAGATGATTCATATGCTAATAGAGCATTTTATAAAGGTACTGAAAGTAAATTAATTTCAGTAAGCTGAGAATTATCATTTGTTTTAGTTGAATTTATGCACGTAGGTTTTGTACCTGTAAGTGAATATACTTATTCAATTCCATACTTAGTTGAACGTTCAAAATACTTAGTTACTTTAATTGATGCTGGTGACAATAATAAGATTGTTACTTTCCAACCAGGATTAGAGCAAACTAGTGAAATTGAATTAGTAGATGACAAAGAAGATGTTATTGAAACTAAGAGTGTTGAATTCAAAGAAGAAGCTGTTAAAGAAGAAGTTAGTGAAAGCAAAGAAGTTAAGAATCCAACATTAATTTATTATGAACTAGCTAAACCTGAAGCAGTACAAGAATCAATGCAAACTGCAGATGCTGAAGAAAAATTAGAACCAGCAGTTATGCCTGCTGAAGCTGCTGAATCTAAAAAAGCTACAGTTATTCAATATAACTTAATTAAAGAAACTCCAGCAGAAGCAAAAGAAGAAGTTGCGCCAGTAGCAATGATGGCTGAGCCTATGCCTGCTGAAGAATCTAAAGAAGCTAAAATGGTTGTTGAGCATCCTGCAATGATAGAAGAAACAGCACCAGTTGAAGAAGCACCTAAGGCAGTTGAAAATCAACCATACTTCTATGAAGATCGTGTTGCTCCAAGTGTTAATATAGAAGATTACACACTTCCTGCTGAAGAACAAATATTAGTACAAGAAGAATCTAAAGAAAAAGGCACAGTTGCTAAAAAGAATGTTTTATTTATTGCTGCCGTGACATTGTTAGTCTTACTAATAATAGCTATAATAGCTGTATCAATTTTAGGTATAGTACACCTAACAACTGATGTAAATATCTTCAAAAGCCTATAAATATTAAACAAGTAAACAATAATTTTAATAATTGTTGTTTTTTGTATTCTTTTTTCAAAATAAATAAGTATTATTAATAATACTTAAATTTATATGTAGGAAATTTGGCAAATATGAATAATAAAGACAAAAATATGGCTAGCATTATAAACCATTTAAAAGCTACTGGTTTTGTATTTCAAGGAAGCGAAATTTATGGCGGATTATCTAACACCTGAGACTATGGGCCACTTGGTTCGCTTTTAAAGGAAAATATCAAGGATTTATGAAAAAAAGAGTTCATATACAGCGAGCATAATAACTTCTTAATTGATTCAAAAATATTAATGAATCCCAAAGTGTGAGTAACTTCAGGCCACGTTTCTAACTTTAATGACCCTTTAATTGAAAATAAAGTTAATGGCAAAAGATATAGAGCTGACAAAATTATTCAAGAAATTGTTCCTTCATTAATTCCTGAAGCAATGACTTTTAAACAAATGCATGAGTACTTAGTTAAAAACGTAACTGAGTATGATAATTCAAAGTGTAATTGAAGCGAAATACGTAAGTTTAACTTAATGTTTGAAACCAAGCAAGGAATTATTGAGGGCGAAAAGAGCTTAATTTATCTAAGACCAGAAACTGCTCAAGGTATTTTTGTCAATTTTAAAAATGTTTTAAGAAGCACTAGAGCAAAGCTTCCAATCGGAATTGGACAAGTAGGCAAAAGTTTTAGAAATGAAGTAACGCCAGGCAATTTTATTTTTAGAACTAGAGAATTTGAGCAAATGGAGCTTGAAGTTTTTCATGATCCAAAAGATTCAGAATTAATTTTTAATAAATACTTAAATAAATGTAAGACTTTTGCTAACCTAGTTGGAATTAAGGATGAAAATATCAGAATTAGAGCACATGAACAAGATGAATTAAGTCACTATTCCAGTGCTACTAGTGACATTGAATACTTGTTTCCTTTTGGCTGAGGCGAATTATTAGGAGTTGCTAATAGAACTGATTTTGACCTAAAAGCCCATATGCAAGCTACTGGTGAAAGTTTAGAGTACTTTGATCCAGTAACTAATTCCAAATTAATTCCTTATGTAATTGAACCATCGATGGGTTTAGACAGATTAATGCTGGCCTTATTAATTGATTCATATGATGAAGAATTAGTTTCAGAAAACGATACTAGAATCGTTTTAAAAGTGCCAAATGGAGTTGCGCCATATAAATTTGCAATTTTGCCTTTAGTTAAAAAACTAAATGAAAAGGCTGAAGAAATTTATAAGCAGCTGCTTAAATTAAATATTCCAATCACTTATGATGATGCTGGCTCAATTGGCAAAAGATACAGACGCCAAGATTCAATTGGTACACCATATTGCATCACAATTGATTACGATTCATTAAATGATGAATGCATAACTATTAGAAATAGAGATAGTATGTCGCAAGAAAGAATTAGTATTTCTAACCTATACGAATTTGCTCAAAAGACCTTTAAATAAGCTTTGTAAGTAAAATAATTAAGAAAGGACAGTACGCAACAATGTCAAGAGTTTCAAATGAAATTGCCAACAATATTATCGCATCAAATGACATTGTTGATGTTCTTAGAGACTTTATTGAATTAAGAAAAAAAGGGCAATCTTATGTTGCTCTTTGTCCTTTTCATAATGACACAAATCCATCAATGAGCATTGACACACGTAGACAGATATTTAAGTGTTTTGTGTGCAACACTGGTGGCAATGCGCTTACTTTTTTAAAACTTTTTAAAAAATGAAGCTACATTGAATCAATAAAATACTTAGCTAATAAAGCAGGCATTGACTTTGATTATTCAGAAAATACTTATGAAAGTGATAATCAGAATAAATTAAGTCAAACTGATATTAAAGTTTATGAAGTGTTAGATAAAGCTAATTCGTTTTATAAATCAGAACTTATTAAGTCAAATAACCCTGTAATTCAGGCATTTTTGAAAAAGCGTAACCTAAGTTACAATGACTGCAACAAATATGACATTGGCTATGTACCAGTAATGCGCTTTAAAGAAGTTTTTGCTTCAGAAATAGAAAATGAATTGAGCATTTTAACAAACGCTTCCTTGATTTCACCTAATAATAAAGAAGAGTTTTTTAAAAACAGAATTACTTTTGGTATTAGAAATGAGCAAAATCAAATAGTTGGTTTTAGCGCAAGAACTTTAGATGATTCTAAGCCAAAGTATATAAATAGTTCTGACAACAATTATTTTAAAAAATCAAGCATTTTGTATAACCTAAACAATGTTTATCAAGAAAGCAATTTTAACCAAATTATCATTACAGAAGGCTTTTTCGACGTTATAGCGCTAAATAAATGCAACATTAATGAAGCAGTATGCTTAATGGGAACAGCTTTAACCAAGGAGCATGTTTATAAGCTGCAGAAATTTAAGAAAATAATTTTATTTTTAGATGGCGATAATGCTGGGCAAGAGTCAACTTTTAAAACTATTAAGACATTGTTGCAAAATAATTACACTAACATTTATGTAGTAAAAAGCAATAATAAGCTTGACCCTGATGAGCTACTAAACACATATGGCGCTGATGCTGTTAAAAATTTAATTAATGATGCTAGCTTATATATATATTTTGTTTATGACTACTTGCGCCTAAAATTTGGCCTTTATGATGGATTTAACATAATTAATGTCAATGAAATGCAGTTTCAAAAGTTCGGTACTGAATTTTATCCTTTTTGAGCATACTTGTCGCAAAATGCTGCATCTGTTTTTAATGAAAAATTAAAAAAAGAATACAATAGAGATATTAACTTTATAATCGACAAAGGCAAAAATTTTAATAATGATTTTAGTACTTTCAATAATGTAAATTTAAATAATTATGATAAACCTTATGACTATAACGATTCATTTTACTACGATGGCATTGTAGATAGCCAAAGTTTTAATGAGCAGCCAAGCTTTAATAGCCCTAAGCTCTATAAGCCTATAAAACAGGAATATAAGCAAAATTGGATAGAAAAAATGTTGCTAATTTTGCTGCACTATCCTAACTTACAAGAGTTTTTTTACAAAAACTATTCTAAGGAGCCATTTGAATCAATTGAACTTAATTCAAGTGCTTTAGAATTTAACAAAGATCTTAAAGTTATTTACAAAAAGTTAATTAATCACATAAAAATTGATGAAGGTGAATCAAAAAGCATAATTAAAAAATTTACTGAAGAAGGCAAAGACTTATTTATAAGTAAATTAAATTTTGATAACAAGGACATAGTGCAATTAGAAAATGATTTTGCAGAAATTTATAAAAGAGCTAGAGATGATGATCTAAAAAGATACAACTACTATATTGTCAATGATCTAGGGGCTAATGGATCAGGGATATTCACAAACGACAAAATAGTTAAGGAAATTTTAGAGAAGCAAAGGCAAAATAAATTAAAAATGGATGATGAGGAGCAGAATGAGTAAAAAAAGTGAACTAAAGGCGACAGTTAAATTAATCAAGTCTCACCTTAAAAATTTAGGCAAAAGTACTTTGACTCAAGAAGAAGTTTATGAGTACTTAGATTCAATTAAAGTAGAAGTTCCCGATGATGATATGGACATTATGTTAGAACTTCTTTTAGAAGAAAATATTCTTGCAGATGATTTTGATGATGGCGATGCTTCATTTGTTAATAGTGATGACATTATGGATGAAGTTGATGCCGAAAAGTCTATGAACAAGCTTGATTCGTCAAAATCATATGATGATAGCTTAGATAGCAAAATACAAGTTAAATCAAATGATACTGAAAATTTAGAAGATGATTCAGAATATTCAAAATTAATTGGCAACTATAGCGATAATTCATATGATTCATATGAAGAAGAGTCTGAAGACTTTATGGTTATGGATGATGATTATCATGATTCAAGCTATGATGAAGATGACGAAGAAGACGAAATAGTCTATAAAACAGATGATAAAGACCAAAGTGCAACTAAAAGTAAAAGAGGTAGAAAACCTAAAGATAAACTTAGTTTAGATACTTTGGAACTAGAAGATTTTTCAGCTGAAGAAATTGATCTTAGCGCTAATTTATCAGTTAAGAAAGAAGATCTTAAAAATAAGCTTACTGAAACAAATGATATTGTTAAGTGATATATGCGTTGAATCGGTAAGTATGGAAAATTATTACAACCTGAAGAAGAATTTGAGCTAGCCACTGAAATGGATAAAGGTGGCTTTAAAGGTAAAAGAGCTAGAGATAAGCTAATTAAAAGAAACTTACGTTTAGTTATTAATAATGCTAAAAAGTACAAAAATAGAGGTTTAAGCTTCATTGACTTAATTTCTGAAGGAAATTCAGGAATTATTAAGGCTGTACAAAAGTACAACGTAAATAAAGGCTTTAAGTTTTCAACCTATGCAACTTGATGAATTCGTCAAGCAATTACTAGAGCAGTAGCTGATCAATCAAGAACTGTCCGTGTACCTGTTCATATGGTGGAAACAATTAACAAAATAACAAAAATTGAACGCGAGTTACAGCAAGAAAATGGTGTTGATCCAACTGATGAAGAAATTGCACAAAGATACGGCAATGACTTTACTGCTGAAAAAGTTAGACACATTAGAAAAATTAACATTGACCCTATTTCTTTAGATAAGCAAATAGGAAAAGAAAACGATTCATCATTTAGTGACTTTGTTAAAGATGAAAGTGTTGTAAACCCTGTTGACTATGCTTCACATGAAGAATTAGTTGAAACCCTAAATGCAATATTAAAAGACACACTTGATGCAGATGAATATGAATTAATTTGCAAAAGATATGGCGTTGGTTTTGATAATAATGGCGAAAAATATAAAGTGTTTTCATTAGAAGAATTAGCTTTAGAAAGAAATGTTTCTAAAGAAAGAATTAGACAAATTGAAAACAAAATTTTAAGAAAGCTTAAGAGTAGTCCTGAAAGAAGCAGATACTTAAAAGTGTTCATGGAATAGAGTAAATGCAAATAAGAAAAATTACGAATTACCTTATAAAACAGTATCCTTTGGAAAATAAGGAAGAATGAGATCCTGCTGGTTGATCATTAAAATTTAACCTTAGTGAAAAGATAAATGGCATAGTAGTTGCTCTTGATTTAACTTCTGAAATATTAGAAAAAGCTCTGTGCTTAAATGCAAATTTAATTATTACCCATCATCCATTTAAGTTTTATAAAACCTGAGAAGAAGAGTTTATAAATGCTCCTTATAAAAGTCAAATTTTAAAAACTCTTAAACAAAAGCGTATTAATGTTTTATGCTTGCACACCAACTATGACAATCATAAATTTGGCACTAGTTTTCAAATTGCAAAAATGCTTGATTTAGAGCAAAACATAGCCCATTTTGAAAATTCAAACTATCCGATAGCAATTAAAAATGTCAATTTTAAATTTAAAGAATTAGTTTTGCTTATTAACCAAAAATTGAATCTGCACCAAATGCGCACTAACATTGATTTTGACGAATCAAAAAACAAAATTATCAAAAACATTGCAGTTTTTTCAGGTTCTGGTGCAATAAGCGAAATAAGCAAAGTTGATTGCACATATGATTTAATTATCACTAGTGATATTAAATGAAGTGACTGACTAACATACAAAGAACTTAAAATTCCAATACTAGAAATAAGTCATTTAGACGAGCAAGTGTTTATTTATGATATTTATAATCAATTAAGCAGTAATTTTAGAGATATTACAATTACACTAGTAGAAATAAAAAGCGAGCCTTATAGAAATTTATAGGCTCTTTTTTATATTTTTTGCACATTTACATATTATTTTTTCATATTTAATTTTAAGTATTAAATAAAGTTTAAAATTTTTTTACTATATTAAATTGGAGGACTTATATGAAGATTATTTTAGTGGGAGCAAACCACGCAGGAACTTCATTTATCAGGACAGTTAAAACCGTAAATAAAGACGTGCAAATTACAGCTTATGACAGAAACACAAATGTGTCATTTTTAGGTTGTGGTATAGCAGTTTGAGTAGGTGGTGAATTTAGTCAACCAGATGGTCTATTTTACTCATCTCCTGAAATTTTAAGAGACAAATATGGTGTTGACTTAAAAACTGAACATGAAGTAATTAAAATTAACAAAGACAAAAAAGAAGTAGTTGTTAAGAATCTAAAAACTGGTGAAGAATTTACAGATACTTATGACAAATTAGTATTTGCTGGTGGTACATGACCAATTGAACCTAAGATTCCAGGTATTGAATACAATAATATTGTTCTTTCAAAATTATTCCAACACGCTCAACACTTAGTTGAATTAGCAAACAATGACAAAATTAAAAATGTTGTTGTAGTTGGCGCTGGATATATTGGAAATGAACTTACAGAAGCATTTTGACAAAAAGGCAAAAACGTTACTTTAATCGACAACAACCCTAGAGTTATTGGAAACTACTTTGACCCTGAATTTACAAATATTATGGAAACTAATATTAAAAATGAAGGTGTTAAGTTAGCACTTGGCGAAATGGTTAAAGAATTTAAATCAACTAACGGAAAAGATGTTTCATCTGTTGTTACTGACAAAGGCGAACATGCTGCTGATTTAGTAATAATGAGTGTTGGCTTTAGACCAAGAACAGAAATGGTTGATGCTGAAAAATTACCTAATGGTGCTATTAAAGTAAATAACTTCCAACAAATCTTAGGCGATGAAAACATCTATGCAATTGGTGATTCATCAGCTATTAAACACAGTGTAACAGGCAACCACTCTCACGTTGCTTTAGCAACAAATGCTGTTAAAACTGGTGTTGTAGCTGCACTACACATTGCAGGATTAAATGTACCATTCCCAGGTGTTGCTGGAACAAATGCTATTAATGTTTTTGGTTGCCACTACACAAGTACAGGTTTCACCGAAGAAGCTGCTAGAAGAAACGGGCTTACAGATGTAGCTAGTGTATACTTTGAAGACTTTGACCGTCCAGAATTTATGAGTACATCAGAAAAAGTTGCATGTAAGATCGTTTATGACACAAAGACACTAAAATTAGTTGGAGCTCAAATTGGCTCATGAGGAAATTCAATCCACACTGAAACAATTTTCATGTTAGCTCTAGCTATCCAAAAAGGACTAACACTTCCTGAAATTGCTCTTACTGACGTTTACTTCTTGCCACACTTCAACAAGCCATTTAACTTCGTTTTAGTTCCTATTTTAAAAGCATTAGGAATTGACTACAAATACTAATAATAGTAATTGACAACTATAAAGAAGCATCATCACTATCTTGATGAGCTTCTTTTGTTTATTGGCTTATTAGCCTATAAAACAGCATTCAAGGGATGTTTTGTTTTTTGAACCAGAACACAAAAACTTGTTTTTAGTAAGTTGATTAAAATTTATTTTGCTTACCTTTTAACTAATGCTAGTTTTCTAAATTTAGAGATTAGCTCACACACAAAAATATATTTACCTTATGCCCACTAAAAAGTATAAAATTTACATAATAAGCAAAGTTTTTGCTCATAAATTAAGATGCTTAATTTAAAATTTTATTATTTAACTATATATAGGAATTGTTTATACTTTTAGCCATGAATTTAAAAAAAATATTTGAAATGCAAAGAGAATTAGATAAAGCAATTATCAATCGTAATGATGTTGATGCTTCAAACAGTAAAATAACTCAAGCTGAATTTGATGAAATGAAATTGCTAGCAACTTTGGTAGAAACTGCTGAATTTGCTAATGAAGTTCAATCGTTTAAATATTGAAAAGCAAACAAAACAGTCAACCGTGAAAAAGCTTTAGAAGAATTTGCTGATATACTTCATTTTATTGGCTCTTTTGCATACAAATATAATGTCGAACCTGATATTGAACCTCTAATATTATCTAACAATGTAAACAGACAAATTTGTTTATTGTTTAGTACAATCAGTAGCGCAATTAATAATTTAAATAAATATGTTATAGCGCAAATGCTAGCAATTGCCCTTGGCGTTGCTAAGTTATTAAATTATTCAGAAGATGAAATAATTCACTGATATTATGTGAAAAACAAGAAAAACTACGAAAGAATAAAAGAACGATACTAATTAAATAAAGGAGCAATTGTGAAAAAAACATTTAATAAATTTATGTCATTAGGCCTTCCATTAGTCACTGCTCCTTTTATTGCGGCTCAGTGTGTAAATAACCAAATAGTTAATACTAAAGGTAACTATACTGTTAATAGACATGCTTTTGTTAATGCTGTTCAATACTATGAACATATTGGTAAAGAAGGCATAGACACTTACTATTTTAATAATAACAGAATTCCTTATGTATCTGTAAAACAGGCTCTTTCAGCTTTAAACGGTGTGGTAAATACTGATTTAATCCAAATGGGAGAACCCCCTTATAATTTCTTGCATAGACAAAATTATCAAATTTATAGGGCTAATGGTGCTACATTAAAATTTGACTGAGAAAATGACACAATTGAAATTAGTGATCCTAGAGTTTTTGGCATCCTAAGTGGCAAAAAAACCTTAGGCTTTATGCATAGTTTAACACCGTTGCAATTTAAAAGCAGCTATATTGATGGTAAGCCACATAGCATTAAGTTTGATTTAAAAAAATATAACTGAAAAGTCCATGCAATAAACAAAGAGCCTATAATTCCTTTATTTGTTTTCAACTTACTATTTTTAAGCCAAAACTATTATAATTTGCGCTTTAACGGCTCAGAATACTATGGTGTTGATATAGACACAACTATTAGAACAACACCAGAAGCATTAAGCGAAATAACTAATAAATTTAAATTTACTCCTGAAACAGCTGCTCAAAGACAAGATGCCTTTCAGTCATTAAGATTCGTTTTTGATAATTTTTATGGACTTGCTGAAGAGAAAAAGTTTGACAAAGTTGGCTTTGAAAGTTGATTAGATCCAAGCATTAAAAAAGATATACTTAACAAAAACCCTTTAATTTACAACAAAGGCTATTTTAAAGCCTTACACGGCCAAATTAATGAATTACACACCTCAGTAAGACAATTTAATTACTATGCACCATTAGACTATTCAGATGGCGAATTTATTAAAAGTCTAGTGGATAAGTCACTACTTGAATATAGAGAAAAAGTTAATCCAGATTTTAAATCAAGATGACTAAACGCAAATGAGCTAAAACTTAAACTAGGTAATCTTAGAGATAAAGCAGTATTTAGTGATTCTATTGGCTCAAGACGTTTATTAAAAGTTGGTGAATATAATGGCAGACCTGCAATAATTGAAAGCAACACTCCTGTTGTAAGATTTTTACCTGATAATAAGAGTGCTGTTATTACTTTGGACAGCTTTAATACTATTTCAGCAGAAGAGCTTACTGGTGATCCTGAAAAGCATTATATGGCCGATTCATTTGAATTAATGAAATACGCGCTTGATGTGATTGAAAGAAGGGAGTTAGCAACTCACTCTAAAATAAGTAATATTATTTTAGACATTTCACAAAATGGTGGTGGTAATATTGCTGCACTGTATAGACTAATTGGCCTAATTAAAGGAAAGCAGGACAGGAAAGCTTATTCGTATGCTTATAATACGCTCACTAAAACGCTAGAAGAATCAGTTTATAGAGCTGAAATACCGCAAAAGTATTTAAATAAAGACTATAAATGATTCTTATTAACTAGCAATCTAAGTTTTAGTGCTGCTAATGCTTTAGTAGCTTATACAGCAGCTGATAAATTAAGTCCATCTAGTTCAAAAGTGCAAGTTATTGGACAAAAAACAGGTGGTGGTGCTTGTGCTATTATTCCAATTGTGCTTTCGGATGGGACAATGATTGTTGTTAGCTCAAACACTAAAATTGTTACAAAATCAGACGAAAAGCACTATGTTTCAGTCGAAAACGGTTTTGAAGTGCCTGCTGAAAACCAGTTAAATTACGAAGACTTTTATAATGATAACGCTTTAGCTGAGCTAATAGCAAAAAAATAGCCAGGAAAAAGCCTTGGCTATTTTTTTTATTTTATTAATTACATTGACTTGCTCATTTGTTCAGCGACTTCAGCAGCAAAGTCTGTTTCTTTTTTTTCAATACCTTCACCAAGACCAAATCTTATTGCTTTAATTAATCTTAATTTGAGTTCTTTTAGGTATTGTTGAACTGTTTTAGACTCATCCATAATAAGCTTTTGTGAAAGAAGTGTAACTTCAGAAATCTTTTTGTCCACAAAGCCTTTTCTAATTGTTTCTTGGATTTTTTCAGGTTTGTCACTAAAGCCTGCTGGTTCTTTGAATTCTGAAGCAAATTTTTCTAATACGCTGCCTGGAATATCTTCAGCAAAAATATATTCAGGATTCATTGCACTTAGGTGCATAGCTACATTTCTAGCAGCTTCAGCATCTGAACCTTCTGTAAGCATAATTGCACCAATTTTTCCGTTAATGTGAACAAAGGTTGAAACTGATTGGTTTGTACCTGCATCAATTAAAACAAAACGTCTTAATTCGATTTTTTCACCACATTTAGCGCTGTATGATGAAATTGCATCAGCTAGTATTTCTTCTGAATTAGCTAATTTAAGTGCTAAAGCTGCTTCAGCACCATTTTCTTTAACTAATTCAAAATTCGCAACGATTGTTTGTGCAACAGTGTTTGCTAATGCCACAAACTCTTCACCATGTGCCACAAAGTCTGTTTCACAGTTTAATTCAACTAAAACTGCTCTTTCATTATTGCCTGCTTCAACTAAAAGTCCATCTGCTGAAATTCTATTCGCTTTTGAAGCTGCTTTAATTTTTCCATTTTTCTTTAAAAATGAAATAGCTTCTTCAACGTCTCAATTTGAAACTTCTAGTGCTTTTTTACAGTCAGACATTCCGGCTGCTGTTCTTTCACGAAGTTCCTTAATTAGAGCCATTTTATCCATAATACTACCTCTTTAGTTGTTATAAAAATACTACAATATTATTTTATTTGAATTATTCAGCAACTTCAGTGCTTGTTGTAGTTTTTTCTACAGTTTTAACACCTTCAGCACTATTTTGTTCAAAACTTCTTCTTTGGTTCATAAATCTTGGATTTAAAGTTTTGTCAGTTTTGAACTCAGGCAATATAACTTTGTCATCACCTTGGTAAGCAAATTTAGCTTTTCCGCCACGAGCTGTAGCAATAGCATCAGCTAGGATTGTCATAATTAAAGTAATACTTTTAGCTGAATCATCATTTGCAGGAATACCAAAGTCAACAGCATCAGGGTTTGAGTTTGAGTCTAAAATACCAATAACTTTAACACCTTTGCTTCTAGCTTCTTTAACTGCTATAGCATCAACATTAGGATCAGCTACAATCATAAATGAAGGAAGACTTTGCATTTTTCTTATACCATCAAGATTTTTGTGCAATTTGTCCAATTCTTTTTGTTTGATAAGACCTTCTTTTTTAGTGTAGCCTTGGAATTTTTTAGCAGCTTGTGCTTCTAATTCTTCCATTACTTTAACTCTTTTGAAAATTGTAGAAGCGTTTGTTAATGTACCACCTAGCCATCTTTCTGATACATAGAAACTGCCAGTTCTTAAAGCATTATCTTTAATTGTGTCTTTAGCTTGTTTTTTAGTACCAACAAAAATGAATGTTGTTCTAGGGTTTTTTGCAACAAATTTATTTAAAATGTTGTAAGCAAATTCTAAACGTTGTAGTGTAACGTTTGTGTTAATCATGTGCATTCCACGTTTTGATTGAGGGTATAGAAATTCCTTCATTTTAGGATTTCACATACTCTTTTTGTGACCAAAATATGTGCCAGCTTCTAATAATTTTTCTCTAGAAACAATAGTAGGTTTAACTTCTTTTGAAGCTTTTGAATCATCAGCTTTTTCAGCCATATTATTTTCAGCTGTAGTAGCTTGTTCAACTTTTAAGTTTTCGTTTTCCATAAAATAAAATTCCTTTAGTTTGTTATATCTTCCCATTACTTCTAACGCCTAGCACCCTTTCTCCAGGCACACCCAAGCGAATCCATAATAGTGTAATAATTTGATATCAAATTTAATTAAAAATTCTTTTTAATTATAAAGCAAAACACAAAAAATAAGGCAATTTTGACTAAAAAATTGTTCGAATTTTTGCTTACTTGTAACAGATTCATTAAGAACAAAAATTTGCTTAATTCTTTCTTCAAATTCACTTGATTTAGCAACGTGATAATTTACTATTTCAATGTTGTCAAATGCTTGATTAGTTGGTTATGTGAATTTTGTTTTCATGCTAATCCATCTGAAATTAAAATGAAATAGTTACCAGTTTCGCGTAGTTCGTTTTTTCTGTTTATATAGCTCTCTATTATTTCATTTGGCTTTGAGCCACCTGTTTCAAAATAATTTAATTCAATATTTAATGCTTTCCCATTTTTAACTAATACAATATCAGCTATTTTATTATGCAATCCATCAGTGAACTTTAAGTTGTCATTTTCTATGTCTTTAAATCTAACTTGCTTATAGAAAGTTAAATTGTATTTTGATGCTACTGATATTATTAAATTTTCACACAGTACCTGAAAATTTTGACCACTTCTATTTTTTCGACCATGTGTATCTAAACCGACCAATGTCCCTGTTAAATAGTCTATTACATTTCTTTTTAAAATGTCAGTAAACAAATTTTTTAGTCCTGTTTTTTTAAAAAAAGTTAAGATATTTTTCTATTTCATCAAAGGACAATTTATCCTGAGCTACAAAAAATTCTATGTCATTGACAACTTGATTCTCGTTGTCAAATATTTCTAACTTTGTGTGTCTGTTTACTAAATGTTCTCTATCCTGCTTTGATAATGCTAATAAAAATGGAAAAGTCTGCACAACAGATGGGAGCTTTGATAGTAAGGTAATAAAACTGTCGTCAAAATTATTGGCCTTAGATATTAATGAATTTAAAGCATTAAATTCTACTTCTAATTGTTCTGGCAATTTAACATTTTGTCAATTTACAAAATAAGCATAGTTTTTGTTTGTTGGTAATAATGTTTCAACAAAATAATCAATTTTATTACTCATTAACTTCCTTTATATAATTTGTAATTATAACTTCTTCCCCCTACTCTTTTGCTTGCATTAGAATTAATTAGTCTTTTTGCTTTTATGACTGTGATATAGTAATCTCTGTATAAATCCCTAATTAATTCAGTGTTGTGATTTGTAAGCATTAGATAACAACCTTTTTTATCTAATTCTTTAAATACTTTAGCCAATCTTTTATGATCATCTAAAGTAAATCCATCTTTTGTATATGAAGTAAATGTACTGTTATTAAGTGGTTGCATATGGGCTGTCAAAAAAGACAAAATCACCTTTTGATGCAGTTTTAACAGCCATTTCAAAATCCGTATTTGTTATAACTTTGTTTTGTAATCATTCACTTGCTTTTAAAATATTGTCTTTATCAAATGATCTTATGTTTTCTTTATTATTAAAAGGTACATTAAACAATCCTTTTGAATTCACTCGATATAGACCATTGAAACAGCGCTTATTTAGGTAAATAAATAATGCAGCATGTAAAACATCATATTTACCATTTTGAATCTTTTCATTAAAAAGATTTCTGCATTCATAATAATCACTTTTGGAAGTGAATTTATTATCTAATTCACTTAGCTTATTTAACAATTCATTTGGACTGTCTTTGACTATTTTATAGGTATGAATTAAACTTTTGTTAATGTCATTTATATAACTAACTTGGTTTATTTTAAGCGAAAATAATAGAGCTCCTGCACCAACAAAAGGCTCATAATAATTATTAAATTTAAATGGAATTTTGTTTAAAATTTCATCTAATAACTGACGTTTTCCGCCTGCTCATTTTACAAAAGGACTTGGAGTAGTTGATGATGACATACATTAATTTTACTAATAAAATTGATGTTTTTAAATAGATAAATTTTCAGTTACTACTTGATTATTTAATGTATATCTAAAATGCTATTTTTGTTGTGTATATTTTGTATTTTAGAAATATACTTAACAATAATTTGTTAATTTATTCAGTGCTTTATTAGCAATTTTCTTAAACAGAACATTGAAGTGTCAAATCTCATTCCAAACATTTTGTGCAAAATCTTTTGAAATTCCAATTTATTCTGTAAATTTCCCAAAAATACTATTTTATAGTGCAAAAAACAATACTAACACATTTGTATGATGAAAAGTAATGATGCTCTGTTTTCATAAATATTTGCACAAAATATTGTAACTAATACATAATATATAATTTTAATTGACAAGGGTGCTGTAAAAGGCTGAGATTATACCTATGAGTTGATCACGGTAATTCGTGCGTATCTCGATCTTTATTTTTAATATCCCTCTTGTCGAAGGATATTTTTTTATCCTAATATTTAACAAATTATTGAGGATACATTATGAAAAGAAATAAATTGTTACTATCATTTGGATCACTATCAGTTTTTAGTGCAATTCCATTTATTGCTGCTAAATGTGATGATACAAGTGAAAAAGATAACAAAAATCCAATTAATCCAGGTAACCCTGGTGACACAACTGAAAACCAAGTTGTAAAAGTTGAACTTGATAAATTAAGTGACAAAGTTAAACAGGAATTAAATAAATTGGCTAAAGATGGTGTGACAAAAGCACAAGTTGTTACTGCTCTTAAAACAGAAAAAGGCTTAGAAAACCTAACTGAATCTGACTTAGCAAAAGTTGAATTTAAAAACAATAAATTAACTATTGAAGCTAATAATGAATCAAAATTAGTTTTAGGAACATATGAATATAGCGCTCAAAAACAAACACCAGATGTAGTTATTGACTTATCTAAAGTTCAAGTAAATGGTGAAACAAAAAAACTTTTAAAAGCTGAAGCTAAAGAAAAACCAGATAAAGCTAAAGTTCTTGCTGCTCTTAAAAAAGATAATAATTTTGCTAAACTAACTGAAAGTGACTTTGAAGTTTCATTCAAAGATAGTACTTTGACTGTAAAAGCAGCTCCAAATTCAAAAGTTATTAAGGGCGAACTAAGCATTTCAAGCAAGACAGAATTAGATAATATTACCTTGACTGAAGAAGTTAAAAAGGGGTTACAAACTGAAACAACAAAGAGCCAACTTAAAACAGAAGACATTGTTAGTGTTCTAAAGAAACTTCTTGAATTAAAAGATTTAGATTCTAAGGATGTTGAAATTAAAAAAGAAAGCAACAAGCTAACCATTGCTGCTAAAGGTACATCAGCTAAATTTACTGGTACATTAAACTTTGTATTTAAGGTAATGTTGAATATGGTTATGACTGAAGATATTAAAAAGGAACTTCAATCAGAAGCCAAATACAAGCCAAATACATCTAATGTTGTAAATATTCTAAAAAAGATACCTGGATTAGTAACACTTAAAACTGATGATGTAAAAGTTGAATTCGACACAGGAAAACTTGTTATAAGTGCTTCTGAAACTTCTGATCTAATTATGGGTACAGTTTCTATTTGAAAATAGTGCTTCAATAAAAATTAACCTATTAACCTATAATTTTGATGAAAAAACAAAGATGAATCTTCTTGCATCATTTGATGAAAAAAATGATGAAGAGAATAATTCAAGTAAGACTAGTGTTTGATTCACTCTAAACAACTTATTTAAAAATGGTTTAGAAGATGATGACTTTGATTTAGAGATTGATAAAAGCAATGGCACAATAACTATAACAGCTTCAAAAGATTCAAAGAGACTTGAAGGTAAATTTACACTTAGCAAAAATAAAAGCAACTCTGTCCAAAATGGGAAAGTTGATTTAAGCAAACTTAAACTTGATGAAAATTTTGTAAAAGAATTTTTAGAAGAATTTGAAGATGGTAATTTTGCTAGTCTATCAGCTGTTAAGCTACTAAAAAAGGTTAAGGAACTAGAAAAAATAACTAAGAATGACATTGAAAAAATTGAAGCTGAAAAGGACAGCACAGCAACTACAAACAATGCACAAGACGTTTACAAAAAAGTAACAATTAAAGCAAGTGCTTCGTCAAAATTAATCTCAGGAACACTAGTAATTGAGAAAAAAGCTAAATAAATTCAAAGCCCTTTAGAGGAACTAAATGAAAGCAAAAAAATACTTAAAAAGACATCTTTTTATTGCTCCTTTATTTATTGCAGCTCCCTTAATTGCTGCAAAATGTGGCAATTATGAACCTAGCACTAAAGTGCTCTATGACCTTCATAGACTAAAGCTTGAATCAGTAGAAGATGAATCATTAGAGCTTATTAAAAACTATGAAAATAATCTTTCAAATTTTTGAAGCGACAGACAAGCTTTAAGAGCACTAAATAAAGTAGCTGAGCAAGTTAAACAAATTGAAAATAAGGCTGAACAAGAATTAAAAGAATATGTTAAAGATACTAATAGTGCTGTAGAACAGGAAGATCCGGAAGAAAAGGACCCTTCTGTTCTTACAGCCAAAAAAGCTTTAGCAAAGTTTGACAGAAATTCAAAAGAAGTCAAAATTCCTGCTGAATTTACTAAAATTGGCAAAAATGCTTTTAGCACTTTTTACAATTTAGAAAAAGTAGAATTTCATGATGCTATTACTATAATAGATCAAGGTGCTTTTGATAACACTAATTTAGACAGCATAACTTTACCTAAGAATCTACAAGTTTTGGGTGGCTTTGCTAATACATTTATTAAAAACTTAGATATTCCGCAAAGTGTTAGCAAAATCTTAAAAGGTTCATTTGATAATACTAAGATTGCAACTGTAAAATTACCAGATAAGCTAACTGAATTAGGTGGCTTTAAAGCTACAAGCATTAGAGAATTAAGTTTCCCTGAAACTTTAACTAAGATACATGAAAACTCATTTGACGAAACTCCTATAACAAAACTCAAATTTAATAAAAACTTAAAAGTTTTAGGAGGATTTAATACTCTACATAATTTAGAAGAAATTGAATTTAATGACCAATTAGAAGAAATTTTAGATGAAAGTTTTTTAAACTTTAATCTAACTGAATTAAAGCTTCCTAATTCACTAAAAGTGCTCGGTGGTTTTAAAAAATCTAATATTAATAACTTGACACTCAATGATGGACTAATTGAAATAAAGCCTAATGCTTTTGCTGAATCAAGAGGTATTAAAAGAATTGACTTACCAGAATCACTTAAAAAATTAGGTGGTTTTGAAAATACTAGCATTTTAGTGCTAAAGCTGCCTCAAAAACTTGAATCTATTTCAAAAAACGCTTTTGATAAAACTTTAATAGATAGTATTACTCTGCCTGATTCTTTAGTTTCATTTGGTGGCTTTGCTGAAACAGCTATTTCTGAAATTAACTTGCCTAAAAACTTATTACACATTGAACCTAATACTTTAGATTTGAGAGTGCCACAGGCTAAAGAAAATGAATTAATATTGCCTGAAAAATTAATTTCTTTTGGTGGTTTTAAAAACTGAAATATAAAAGAAATTACTCTTCCTGAATCACTTAAAGATATATGAGCTGAAACATTAGATTATAGTGCTATTTCTACTCTTTATTTACCTAAGAATCTTCACTCTTTTGGTGGTTTTGCTGGCACTAAAATTAAAAATATTTTACTGCCTGAGCAACTTAAAGTAATTCATAAAAATACTTTGGATGGAACAGAGCTTAAAGAAGTCAAATTGCCTAGTAAATTAGAGACTTTGGGCGGTTTTGCAAGTACTTTAATTACTAAATTAAAAACACCAAAATCACTTAAAGTTATTCATAAAGAATCATTTAGAAACTCTAAATTAAATAGAATTAGATTGAACAAAGGACTAACTGAATTAGCTGGTTTTGAAAACCTAGTTAATGTTGAAGTAATTACTCTACCTGAAACACTAAAAATAATTCATGACGGCACTTTTTCGAATAACAGATTAAAAGAAATTAAGTTGCCTAGTCATTTAAAAGTACTTGGTGGCTTTTCAGGCAAAGAGTCTGGAATTAAAGAAGTTATTTTGCCTGAATCACTAGAAGTTATTACTAATAGTGCGTTTAAATACAATCCACATATTACTAAAATTAAGTTACCTAAAAACTTAGTTGAGATAAATGGTTTTAACTCAACTAACATTAGCGAATTGATAATTCCTGAAAAGGTAATTAAAGTAGGTGGGTTTAATGAAACACTAATTAAAGATATCAAACTACCTGAAAACTTAGAATCATTTGAAGGTTTTCATGAAAGCAAGATTAAAAAGTTAATCTTGCCAAAGTTTATTAGATTTACTGATATAAGCAAATCGCACTGAGGCGCTTTAGAAGAAATCGAAGTTTATAGTAAATATCTAGTTAAGAGCAAATGATGAAATGATATGAAGGAAGACGATTTTAACCAATTAATTAAATTGGTTGATAAAACTAATGTTAATTAATAAAGGAGATAAATAGTATATGAAAAAGTTTGGATTAGTGCTTTTGCCAATATTAACTTTTCCTGCAATAGCAGCTGCTTGTGATAATAAGGATAAAGCCCAAAAAGATTCTAATAATCCTGGTACTGAAAATATCGATCCAGTTGCAGCAGAACTTCAAAAGCTAAAAGATGAGCTTCAAGATGAAATAACTAAAGCTTCAAGCAAACGTAATCACTATCTTGGCGACCATACTGATTATGCCTTCAAGCAATCTGGCAAAGTAATTCAAGCTGCTGTGAATGCTCATAATGATGCAAAAACAGCCGAGGAAGTTAAGGATGCTATTGCAAAATTAAAGGCTGGAATTAAGGAAATTGATAGTTACTATGCACTTTCAAAAGTAGAAAAGCAAAAACTTGCTAAAAAAGATTTTGATAAAGCACTAAAAGCCACTAAAGAATCTAAAGCAAAATTAACCAAACCAAGTGCAATTGAAATATTAGATAATTCAATTGCTAAGGCTGAATCAAATAAAGAAGGTGATCTGCACTATTTTAAAAATCTGCTTGAGTGAACTTCTGAATATCAAAAAGCAATTGATGAAGCACAAAAACTAGAAATGAAAAGTGATGAAGAACTTTGGGCAGCATATCTATTAAGAGAATCTAGCATTATTAGCAAATTTGAAAGAGAATTTAATACAAGTAATCTTTTTGATGACAAAGTAACTCAAATTAAAAAATTGTTTGAAAATGCTAAAAATAATGTAGGCAAAGAATACAAAAAGAAAGAAGCAGAAATAAGAAAATCTATAGCTGATATTTTAGATAAAATCAACAAAGAAGCTATTACAATTGAAAAATCTAAAGAATTGGCTAGAAGTGTATCAAAAGAGGGTGAATTAGTTATTCCTGATCAATATAAATACATTTTATCTGGTGCTTTTGCTAAAACAAGAAATATAAAAAAGGTTAAGTTTGGCGAAAATCTAGAAGTGATTGAATCTGAAGTTTTTGATAATTCAAGTGTTGAAACAGTAGAGTTTAATGACAAGCTTAAAACACTAAATGGCTTTAACAATACAAAAATTACTACACTAAAACTTCCTAAAGCATTAGAGAAATTTGATGGGTTTAAGGGATCTAAAATTGACAAACTTACTTTACCTAAAACATTAAAATCTATGCTCTTAAGAAATGGAATTTTAAAAGAGATAACTTTTGAAGATGATGATGAATTTAAAAATGTTACATCTAAAACTGAGTTTGATAAAGTAGTTATAAACAAAGAATTATTCCCTTCATTAGAAAAAATCTTTGTAAAAAGTGAAGAAGCCAAGAAAAAACTAATTGAAAAATTAAAAGCAAATGGAAATGGTTCTAACGAATGAGAAAAAATAGTTGAAGTAAAAAAAGCAAAATAAAACTTCTTAAATTTCTTGTTCCTGCTTTCTCATTTTTACCAATAGCTATTTCAACTTCATGTGATAGTAGCTCATTTAGCAGACATTCAATAACTAACAAAGTTGCTGACGACTTAAGGTTTGATAAGTCATATTCATTTACTAATCTTTCTGATGAATATAAAAATAAAGATCAACAAATAAAAGCATATAGACATAAAGATTCTGAAGATCTTTATATCAATGTCAATGAATTTTTGACAAAACTTAGTGGAATTTTTAATACTTCGGAATTAAAGATTAACAAAGTATCTGATGGTGTGTTTGAATGATCTAGAGGCTCTAATAAAGCTATATATGATACTAGATCAAACGTAATTAAAATGAACACAACAGGAGCTTTTTTCCCAGTGCGTGGTTCTTCAACTACTGATTATTCTAGAAATATAAAGGAATTAGAACAAAAAGTAACTAGATTAGATAATGAAGAATTTAGCACTCTTGACTTAGGAAAATATGGCATGAGTATTAAGGAAATAGATGGCAATATCTTTATGCCTTTTTTCCCTTTTTAACCTGCTTTATGGCTCACAAAGCTACTATAATATTTACTTTAACAATGATAAATTTATAGGCACTTCCGTTACTGTTAATAAAGACTCAGATCCTAAAGAGTACAACAAAATTATGACTAATAGCCGTAATAATACTAAGCAAACAGTTAAAGAAAGAATTAATACATACAACTTCCTCAGATTCTTATTTGATAATTTTTACGGCATAAAAGAGAAATTTTTAGAAAAAAAGAATGCTAAAGATTTTGACGAATACTTCTCTAAAACAGTCATAAAAGACACAGGCATAATTGATCCAAATGAAGCTAAGATGACTCTCAAAGAAAGAATGCTAAGCACAGATGCACTTGTTAATGGTAGAGCTTATACAGACTTTTATTACAAAGAATTAAATGAATTGCACAGCTCAATTGAATCGGGTTCATACTTTCATCCAGCAGACTATAGAGCTGAACCTTTTGGTCAGGCACTAAGCGGAAGAGTGAATGAATTTGTCTATTACCTTAATACCTTAAGTAAGCTTCGTCTTGACATTTTAGAAGGAGATAAGAATAAGTTCGTTAATTTTCACAATGATATAGCAATTATCTACCTTGATAATTTCAATGTAGCTAGTGATGAAGATATTAACAAGCCGGATGCTCATACTAAAGATAGTTATATTTTAATGTCCAAAGCCATGAAAATGATTAAAGAGCATTCAGAAAAAAATACTTCTATTAAGCGTATTATTTTAGATTTATCACTTAATGGTGGAGCAATTGTTGCAATGAAAAAGGTGGCTGGATTTTTATCAAGCAAAGATCAGCAGCTTTATACTTATGAAAAAATTAATAGGATTCTAGATTATTCAAGATTTAGAGTTGATATTAACAATGACAAAAAGTATGATGAAAAAGATAATACTAACGAATATAAATGATACATTCTAGCTGGTGTTGATACATTCAGTGCTGCGAATTTATTAACTCATATTGCTAAAGAAAACAAATTTGCAACTATAATTGGCAATAAATCTGGCGGTGGAATGTGATCAATTTTACCTCTTGTTATTCCTGATGGCACTAGTTTTAAATTTTCATCTAATAATGCCTGAATATCATGAGTTGATAAAAAAATAGAAAAGCCTGAACACTTGCCTTATACTCAAGATGGTATTGATCCTGATATTGAGATTCCTTATTTTGCTTACTACAACTATGACATTATTGAAACTTATTTAGAATCTAAAGAAAAGGGCGATGATAAATATCATAAATATGAAAGAGAAATCAAAACTAATGCTTGAAAAAGAGTAGCCGATAATATTGAAGTTCTTCTTAATACCATTCAAGATGAGTATAAGAAAGAGCAATTTAGTAAAACATTTGAAGAAAACAAGTTAAAAGATTCCGATTCAATAGATGAAATGCAGAAAAAGATAGAAAAAAATGAAGAATTATTCAGATTCGTTGAATTTAAATACAAGTTAGAAAACCCAGGCTTAAGGTAGAAAGACTAAGATAAAAACTCAAATTGCTGAGTTTTTATTTTGCTCTTCTAGCGCTGTTTTATTGATAAATATGCTTTAGCAAAAAGTAAAAATATATAATTAAAATAAAAAGGAGTTATATGGAAGCTATAAATATAATTTTACTTACTTTAAGCATCATAATTGTGCTCTTACTTGTCTCAATTTTAGCCTTATTTATTATTAAAAATAAAAGCTTAAAAAATAATGTAAGTAGTGAGTTAAGTGCTGATGATAAGTTTTATATTAATGACAAATTCAGCTCAACAAAGGATGTGCTAGTTGATAAAATTAATAATTTTGAAAATAAATTAATAAAAGATTTAACCCAAAATAATGAAGCCTTTGTTAATAAACTAGTTCAGTATGAAAAAAACACAGCTGAATTAATTAATAAAAAAGATTCTGAAAGAGCAATCCAATTCAACGATTTGAAGGGGCAGCTTTTTGAAGAGTTAAACAACAAATTTGTTAGTCAAAATAATTGATTGAATGATTTTGAGAAAAAGTTTAATCAAACAGTTAGTTCAAATTTAAAAGAAATAAATGAAAATAATGCTAAATCATTTAATGATATTAAAGAAAAAATCGATAAGCATTTTGAAGATACATTAACTAAACATATCAAAGAGCAATTTGGAAATATTCAAGTGCAAATGGATAAAGTTGGTAAAGAAATGATTAAGTTTGAGCAAATGCAAGCTAGTGTGGATGACTTAAACAGAACTTTCTCAAACAACAAAAAAACTGGGGAATTTGGCGAATTTACTTTAGAGCAAATCCTGGAAGAGCACTATCCAAATGAAAAAAATAGATTGTGATTTAAGCAATATCAAATTAATCCTGGCAAAAATCAGGAAGCAGTTGACTTTGCAATGAAAATTAAGTCAAGATCTGAAAATGAGGAAGTTGAACAAATTATTCCAATTGACTGTAAGTTCCCTAAAGAAAAATGGGATAGATATTTAGATTCAAAAAGTGCATCAGAAAAAGAAGCTCATCTTAAAGAACTTAAGAAAGCCATTAAAGAAATGGCTCAAAGCATTAATGAAAAGTACATTAAACCTGATAGAAAAACAACTCCTTTTGCCTTAATGTATGTCCCTTCTGCTAGTGTTTACCTAACCTTAATTCAAGATATGAATTTTGTAACTGAAATTCAGGATAAGCTTAAAGTTTATATTCAAGGCCCACAAATAATTATGGTCTTTATTTACTCATATTTATTGCAAAATAATAGTTTCCAAGTTGAAAAAAATATTGAAAAGCTAAAAGATATATTCCTAGATGTGCAAAAAAATTACAATACGCTTTATAAAAGAGTCATTGATGGCTTAGACAATTTGGATAAATCTAGAGACAAATTTGTATCAGTCGTTAATACCGCTAATAAAATTACAAAGAAAATAAATACAACAGCTAAGTCACTAGGCATTTCTAAAGTTGATATTAATGAAAATGTGGAGAAAAAACAAGCAAAATTGGGGCTTGATAGCAAATCAGATTATGATGAAGCTGAAGAAACTATTGTTTAAGAATAAGAGCATGAAAAAAACAAGCGTTTTTAATAACTCACTTGTTTTTTTTAGTCCTGTTTTATAGACTTTTTGGGCAATTATTCTTTAGGTTTTAACTCTTCCATTTTGCTCTTTAATTTATTTAGCTTTTCTTGCTTTTTAAGTTCTTGTTTTGCTAATAATTTAGCTGAAAGAATGTTTGATTCAGAATTTATTAGCCCTTCATTTTTAGCAACTAAAGTCGCTACAACAGCTCCCGAAGTTACATTAACTCCAGTTCTTCCCATATCAAATAAGCCATCTAGTGAACCAACAATTGCATAAACTGGACCAAATCAAGCGCCTAGACCTAATCCGCTAAGTACGCCTGATGTTAGAACTGTCGCAGAGCCAGGAATACCGCTAATACCTAATGAAGCCACTAATGTGATAAGCAGTGCTAAAATGAAAAATACTACTAAGCCTTGTGAATGAATCGCAGTGTCATTAGTGCCTGTTCATAATAAGCTAGTTATTACACCAGATTGCACCCCTGCACAGCCCATTAGACCCATTGTGGTTGATAAAGGTGTAACTGTTGAAACAACACTGTCATCAAGCTTTACATCTTCTTTTAATGTTTCCATTGACATTGGCAGTGTTGCGTTTGAAGACTGAGTTGCAAAACCTTGAATTAAAATTTTGGCACAGTGTCTTCATCAAGCAATTACATTTACTCTGTTTATTAATAATAACAGTGTTAAGAAAACTAATGAAATTGTTAAGCCTAAGTATCCTACTCCTAATACTTTGCCAATTGTTGCTAAAGCTCCAATTGGTTTTGCTATAACTGATGAAGCGATCATTGACATAACAGCTAGAGGCATAATTTTCATAAAAGTAGTTAATATAGATGAAACAATAGTTCAAGCACCATCCATAAAGTTTCTAATTTTTTGCATTTGCTCAGGCTTTTTCTTTGACAAAATTTTTACTGAATGGCCAAATAAAGCTGCTATTACTATCAATGAAATAACCATAGTGCCAGCTCATGGGCTAATTATATTGCTTGGTAAGTATTCTCAAATTATTACTGGTAATGGTTGAGTTTCTTTTGGTAATTTTTTATCAGCTACATTCTCTAGACTTAAATTTGAGCCTTCACCAATTTTGATTGCATAGCCTATTCAAAATGTTACTATAAAGGCAAAAGCTGTATTAAGCAATAATAAAGCAACACCTTTAAGCGAGATACGACCAACATTTTTATTACCAGGACGCGAAACTACCCTAAAAATGGCGATAAATACCACTGGAGCAGTAAGTAATAAAATTCCATTAATAAATATATTTTTAGCTAAGGAAACTCAAATATTAGTTTGCTCAGCTCATTTTTGATAACCTGGATTTGGCTCTTTTACTAATTCCCCGCCATGTTTAATTGCTGGCTTAAACTGATCAACTAGCCCAAATTCAGGGAACTTGTTAATTCCTTGCACAACTATTCCAAATGCTAAACCAATTGCAAGTCCAATTAAGACTCTATAAATAAATTTTAATTTAAAGCGCTTAAATGTAAATCATAGTCCTATCTGGATAGCTAGAAATAGAATAACTGCTAAAGCAGCCTGTCAGCTACTTATAGCTAAAAACCTATCTAATAAAACATTATTACTCATTATTCTCCTTTAAAAGCTTCTCTATAGCAATATGGAATATGTCAACCACTCTTGCAAAAGGTGGTGAGTAGACTAAATCAATTTGTGCTAGTGATTTATCTAATTTAATTTGGTTTCAGATTAAACTAATTAAAAAATTAATTCTTAAAACTGAAAGATTAGAGCCATACATTTGTGCGCCCAGAAGTGTATTTGTTTGCTTATTAACAATTAATTTTAAGGCTAACAGTGTTGGATTAGGATAGTATCCTGGATGGTCTTTGTCTTTAATAAACACAGTCTTAATGTCATAACCTAGAGCTTTGGCACTATTTTCATTTAGCCCGCAAGAAGCTAATTCAGCATCAAAAGACTTAACTATAGAGCTTTGAATATGACCAACAAATTCATTTTTTATTCCTAATATATCATCAGCAACTACTTTAGCAAACTTACGAGCAATAGTTGCTAAAGGTGTATAGCCATTTTCATTAGTTAGCTTATTTAATGAAGTAGCGCAATCACCGCAGGAATAAATATTTTCTATATTAGTTCTGCCTTGATTATTGACTACAATTGCGCCATTGGAAAGCATTTTTAGTCCAGAATCATTTAAAAATTCAGTTGCAGGCTTAAATCCAATTGCAAATATGACTAAATCAACTTCGAATTGCGTATTATTATCAAAACTAAGAGTTAGTGAATTGCCATTCTCGCTTAGGTTAGTTAAAGCACAATTTTTGTAAATTGTTACATTATTTTTTAGCAACTCTTTCTCTAATAATTCACTTATTTCATTATCAAAAACTTTGGAAGCTAGCATAGAAGCCTTTTCGACCAATATGACTGTTTTATTGTGTTTGGCGACCATTTCCGCAGCTTCTAAACCAATAAATCCTGAGCCAATGATAGCTACCTTTTTGATACTTTTATCTTTTAGCTTGTCTTTTAGACTAACTGCATCTTCTAATCTAGTAAGAGTAAAAATATTTTTATTATTAACAGTAGCAAATGAAGGAACTATAGGCTTAGCACCAGTTGCAACAACTAATTTATCATAACTAAGACTATGTTGTTTATTATTACTTACATAATAAACTTCTTTATTTTCTGAATCAACCTTGTTTACAGTACTATTTGGATAAATAATAATATTTTGCTCGCTAAATTCTTCTATAGTTCTAGCTAATAAATCATTTTCACTTACCTCTTCATTAGCAACAAAATAAGGCAATCCACAAGCTCCTAATGAGACATATTTTTCTTTTTGTAAAACAATAATTTCAGTTTCTTTACTTAATTTTCTTATTCTGCTAGCTATAGTCATACCACTAGCTGCCGCACCAATAATTACTACTCTCATAAACTCTCCAAAATAGCAAAAATGCAATTTATGACTTAATTATAATATAAAAATGCAACTTTTAATATTTTTGTGTAAAAAAAACAGGAAAGTAAATGATTCATAAATTCGCATAGTTTTTGCACTTGAAAAAGGCAAAAATACAAAATATTAAAAAACACACCAGTGCGGTGTATTAATATATAGATTAAATTGTTTTATTTAATGGCTTGTTTTTTTATTTCTTGAATTGTTTTATCTGTTTCATCAACTATTGTTTCAACGCTGCCTCAAGATGATGCTTTATTTATTTTTTTCTCTAGTTTTGATTTTAATAAATTAAATTGACTCTCAAGTTGTTTTATTTTTGTTTCTTTTTTTTTACTGTTTTCTTGATTTTCTCTTCTATGTCAGTTAATATTTTGTGGAACTCTTCTTTAAAATCTTTCAAGTCCTCATCATTAATTTTGTCATATCATCTGCCAATGTCATAACCTGATGCATCAACATTATTAACATGTCTTCTATCTAAATTTGACATTGTTGGCTGTTTTATAGGCATATCAGACATTTCGCTATTAGTGTTTTTCTCACTCATTTCACCATTTTCTTTGTTATCTTTTAATGATTTATTACTCTTGTCATCATTTTTAGTTTTAACATTGTTGTTTCTTTCATTATCTTCAATATTTGTGTTTTTATCATTATTATCTTGATTTGATTCACTACTTTTTGTTAATTCACTAGTCATTTTGTCTTTTTTTGACTTGTCTTTATTCATATTTTCAGACTTTGCATCAGTATTACATTTTGCGGCTATAAATGGTAATGAAATAATTGGAGATAGTGAAGTCAATAATAAAAGTTTAGTTTTTCTCATATATTTCCTTTGTAATTTATTGTTAAAAATTAAAAGCTTTATTTTATATGAGTTATAAATAACCAGAGAGAGAGAGAGAGAGAGTCAGAATTTATGGAATTGCTTCCATAAATAAGAGTTATGCTTTATATGTAATAAAATTGAGTATGCTAAAAATTAGAGGTTATAACTATGACTAAAGAAACTAAAATGATAGATACTAATAATGAGCAATATAATCAACCAAAACAAATAATTTCAGCTTTAGGTGGACTAGATAATATTTCTAAATATCGTAATTGTGCAACTAAGCTTAGATATGATATTGTTGATAAAAATTTAGTTAATGAAGATAAGTTAATTGAAACAGGTGCAAGCAACATAAATTTTGTAGGCGATAATCATATACAAGTCAAATACGGCCTTAAAACAGTCAAATTGGCCAAAAGAGATAGTGAAAAATCAGATTAAGAGAGATTTTAATTAACTGATAAAAAAATATGGACTATTGCTCTGTCCATATTTTTTATTTTTGTTCGTTTTTTCTTTCTAGTAAAGTTCCTTCATTGAACTTTGGTTGCTTTTCTGTTTTTCAATCAGTTTTAGCATTCTTTGCAAACTCTACAGCGTCCTTAACTGATGAAACATTTAGTTTTGATAAATCTTTATCAAATGCTTTTGTTCCATAAAACATACTTCTCATGTTTGTTACATTTTCAGTATTTCACTTTGTTATATCTTGGTTGAATTTTTCTGCTTTATGAAACATAAAACTTGTGTTGTAAACACCACTTAAGTCTCATGATGAAATATCTTGGTCAAATTCTTTTGATTCTAAAAACATTTTGTGCAAGTTGGTTATTTCTTTAGGTAACTCAGTTGGAACTTCTGTTACAGTTTTAGGCATTTGTGCAACTCTAATTGTTTTACCATCGTCATAGTATCCAATTTGAACTATTTTAGTTGCTTCATTAGCTCCATCAACTGTTGATAAATCTTGAGCATCAGTTTCTTGATTTTTGCCTTCTTTATCAACATAAATTGTTTTTTGCATACCTGCAACAACTTTGCCTAATTCTAAATCTAACTGATCTGAGCCAACTTTGAACATGATTGTTTGACCTTTTTGTTCTTTTACTGGTCTTTTTCTTGCTTCATCAACATTAAATAGAGAAATTGATTCTTTTAGTGATGCATCAGTAATGCTATCTTTTAACATAGTTAGAATCATTGTGTAATTTTTTGCACTGCTGATTTTGTCTTTTATATTGTTATTTCATGCTTCTTTAACTTTTGCTAATGCAGGATTTTCAGCAGGTGTTTCAGTTGGTTTTTTACTATCATCAGTAATGCCGCACTTTGCAGCTATAAAAGGAATTGCTGCTAATGATGTAGCAAAACTAGCTAATAAAAATTTAATTTTTTTCATATTAATTTTTTCCTCCCCATGTTCATATATTTTCTATAATGTTCAGGCACATTATAACAGAATAGGGGGGGGGCAACTATTTTGCAAACTTTTTGCAAAAAATTTTTTTCTAGTTTTTCATATTCAAACAAAAAAAGTGAACAAACATTCACTTTATTTTGTTTTCAAAAATTATCCAAAAATGCTGTTTTATCGTGTTATTGGTTAATTTTCCTTGTTATTTTTCATTGATTCAATTTTTATATTGTATCCTTCAAATTGCTCGCTGAAAAAATCAAGTTGTGTGAGTATTTTTTCAATATCATCACTTGTACTTGCACTTGTAAGTAACTTATTAAGTTTTTCTTTCAACTCTTCAAACTGTGATTTTATTTCATCATTGATAAATCCGTTGTAATTTTTCACTTCTTTATTCAGTTCGCTGATCTCACTAGATATTTTAGATTTATAGCTTGTCAATGTATCTTCATTTAAACTTTCTGATTCATTTTCAGGATTTTGATCTGCTTTTGATGACATATTGAAGTTAAATAAGCTAAAGTCATCGTCTGTCTCTTCTTCATTCTTTTTTTCTTCTTTTTTTGTTTCTTCTTTGCATTTTGCTTCTTTTGATTTATCTTGCTTTGTTTTTGGAATTTCTGGAGTTTCTATTTTCTCTAGAATAGTAATTGGCTTATCTTTTTCTATTGTCTCGTTTTCTTTTTTATCTTCTAATCCATTATTTGTGCTACTTTTTAGATTGTGTGATTCTGTTTTTTCTACTTTTTTATCTATTTTATTGTTGTTTTGGTCTTGTTTGCTTGCTTCAGATTTTACCAGTTCAATATCATTACAACTAGCAGCAATAAATGGAATAGTTGTAATAGGTAGTAAAGCACCTAATATTAATTTTACTTTTTTCATATTTTAGTTCTCCTTTTATAAAATAGAATTCTAAAGTCGGAAAAAGTATAAATTAAATAGGGGGGTAGCTTTTCTACAAAAAAGCTGGTTATATTTTCCATATCATTTCATATATAAAAAATATAGAGAAAGCTTTGTCCTTCTCTATATATGTAATTAGTATATTAAAACTCAATTAATGAATCTTTTTCTTGGTTACCATTTTTTAATTTAGCAATTTTTTTAATATCTCTCATAGTGTTTTCACCATCATAAATTATTTTACCAGTGTCTTTTGATTTAACTTCAGTGAAATAATAAGCTATAAAATCATTAATTATTTTATTGGCAGATTTAATTTCTTCATCACTTAGCTTTGTTTTGTCTTTAATGAGCATCTCTACTTTAGTTTTTGCTTCCTTAAATTTTGCTTTAACTTGTGATGAGGTATCTTTTATTTTTTTAGCTTCTTCAGTAAATACACCACCATCTGATGTATTTGCTTCTCATTTTTCAATATTTTTTATGTTGCTATCCATTTTACTTTCTAAAATAGATAGATTTTTTAATGTTTCATCAAGTAGTTTCTTTGCATCTGCGATATTATGATTTTCTTCAGTTGGCTTAACAACTAAACGTGGAATATCCAATATCACAGTACCTGTTATTAATTTAGAAGTCGGTTTTGCTTCTATTACTAATTTTCCTTCTTTATCAGCAGTAGCTAATTTATCCACTGTGAACTGAAAATCATCTAATTTTAAATTTGGAAGTTCTAAATCAGTTTTCAAAGCCTCTAATAAATCCGAGCCAAAAACAAAGTTAGTTAAAAACTTAAAATTGTCTTTGTTGACTTTAGATAAGTCTTTTTTGGCAACTACATCATCAGATTTTTTAATCGTAAATGTGACATTTATGCTGCCTGAATATTTCTTGCTTTCTTTTTTAGCACTTACTGTTGCACCATTTTTTAAAATGTTAGATACTTCTAATTCTGAAGTATCAACAGTTGCATTCGTCTTTACTAAAGATTCTAATATTGAGCTTGCTTCAGGAATTTCTTTATCTTTAGGTAATACTATTTCACCTAGATTTGTATTTTTGACAACTTCACCTAATGCTTGTTTTTCAACCTTATCACCATTATCTTGTGGATTTTTTTGTGAATTTTCGTTCTTATCATCACATTTAGCAGCTAATAAAGGCACTGCTGTAAATGATGACGCAGTTAATAAACCAAACAATATTTTTCTATTTGTTTTCATAATTATTTATATCCTTTTCTTAAAGAATAACTCCTACCTATATTATATTAAAGTTGCACTTTATTAATACTTATGGAAATTAATATATAAAAGGGTTTTAAAAAATATAGATTTCTCTATATTTTTTATTTCTTAATTAATTGCTAAAGTCAATTAATATATCAGCTTCTTTAGCCCCGTTTTTTAGTTTTCCAAGCTTTTTAAGTTCTTCCATTACTTTAGTGTAATCTGTTTCTTTTTCGTTAACTTTTAGTTTAACAGTTGAATTATATGTTACTGTAACTAAAGAAATTTCTGTGTTTAGCTCATTAAAAGCATTATCATCAACATCACTTTTATCTTTGATTGCTTTTTCTAACTTTTCATAAGTTTTTGTATATTTATCTTTTAACTTGTTAGCTATTTCCTTAATTTTTTCTACTTTTTTATTAAATTCTTCCTTCTTGCTTTCATCTATAGCTTCTCATTTTTCAATGTTCTTTAAATTAGCAACCGTTTTTTCAGCTTCTTTTTTGAATTTAGCAATGCTTTCTTCAACTAGTTTTTTATTAGAATTTTCAGCTATTGCTAATTTAGGAACAACTAATTCTAGAGTGCCATAAATAAGTTTTGAAAAAGCAGCAGACTTAATTACTAATTTGCCTTCTTTATCATTAGTTGCTTGTGATTCTAATGAAATTGTGAAGTCTTTTTCACTTAAATTAGGTAATTTAAGTTCCTTTTTTAAAATATTAGCCATTTCTTTATCAGAAGTAAAGTTACTAATGCCTGTAATATTTTCTTTTTTAACTGTTGCTAAATCAACTCTTTTAGCTTTAGCTAATGTATAAGTTACTATAACTTGGCCTTTATAAGTTTTAGAATCTTTTTTAGCTTCAACAATTGCTTGGTTAGCTTTAATTTCTTTTACTTCTAGCTGAGTTACATCAACTTTCACCTTTTCTGAATCATTAACTTTTGTTAATGCACTTAGAATAATTTCTGCTGTTGGAACTTCTATTTTTTGATCTTCGTAAATTTTGATCTCGCCTAGATTTAATGTTTTAATTACTTCATTTAGCTCTTGTGTACCACCACATTTAGCAGCTAGTAGCGGAACTGTGGTAAATGATGAGGTTGCTAATAAACCCACTAATATTTTCCTATTCATTTTCATGACAAATTTATCTTTTTTAACTAAAGATACCCCTTACTTTTAAATAAATACTCCTATAATTATTATAAATCTTTTATCAGGCTTATTTTCTGAATGTAGCTATAAGAAAGGCTAAAAATAAAAATCCAAGGCAATTAAACCTTGGAAAAATAGAGCTTGAAAACTCAAACATATGGAGCAAATGACGGGAATCGAACCCGCATGACCAGCTTGGAAGGCTGGAGTTCTACCATTGAACTACATTTGCAAAAATGTAATAATATTATACAAAAGTAAAATATTTTTAAAAGTATTTTATTTTGTTGTTATTTATTACATAAAACTCTATTTTATAGGCTCTTTAGTCAAATTATATATTTAAACTACAATTTGATTAGTTGATGTTTCCATCATATCAACTTTATTACCTAGCTCAATTTCAATTTTTGCATCATTTTTCTTAGAATTTGTTATTAAAAGTATTCTAAAATGAACATCGCCTATAGTGTATTTAGTATTTTTTCTAGGAGAGTAGCCGACTCTGTACTTGATAAATTCAAATAAGCACATATTTAATTCATCAGGCTCTATATCTTCAACTTCAATTTCTAGCCTTTTGATTACTTCTTTTAGCTTCATTTTGCCAGAAGCGTGGAATAGTTCGAGACTAATTTCATGGAAGTCTTCTCACTCTTCATCATCATATTCATCATATATTTCACCAATAATTTCTTCAATGATATCTTCCATTGTAATTAACCCAATAACATCAGTACTATAGTTATTTTCAGTAACAAATGCCATTTGTGATTTTTGAATACGCATTTTTTCTAAAGCAAGTGACAAACTAGTGTTCATTGAAATTGTTGGCACTGGTTTTAAGTATGTAATCACTTTACCTTTTTGTAAGTAAAAAATATCTTTAAGGTGAATAATTCCAATAAGATTATCATCTTTTTTGACAGGAAGGCGACTATAATTTGTTTTTTTAAATAGCTCAATAGCATCAGATACACTATCATTACAGTTAATTAAATAAACATCTTTTAGCTTAATATAATGACGTGAAACTTTAGTGCTATCTAAATCTAAAGCATTTCGAGCCATTATGCTTTCGTTAGTTTCTAATACACCTTCATTTTGTGCAATATCTATTAATCCTTTAACATCTTGCTCAGTATTTGTAATATAAATGTTTCTTCCAATTTTGCTTACTGGATAAGTAAATAGTCAGAAAATATAATAAAAAGCTTGTAATACATAACAAAAGGTTTTAGATACAGCAACAGGATACTTTTTAGCTGCTAATTTGGGCAAAATTTCTCCGAATAACACTATAATCGGGGTTAAAATGGCTGTTGAGATAATAACATTATATTTATTAACTTCATGCAAGTTTGCTAGTCATCACACACTCAAAAGGTAAGAAGTTATTGCTGAAAGTGCTATATTTACAATGTTGTTACAAATTAAGATTGTGCTAAGTAATTGATTAAAGAATTTATGCTGCTTTTTAATTAATTTTGCACCAAATTCCTTGTTGTTAACCATAGTTTCAATCCTACCAGGACTTAAACTAGTATAAGCTGTTTCACTGGCACTAAAAATTGAACTAAGTAAGAGAAGCAGGACCATTCCAATTGTGGAAATGATTTTTAAATAAAGGGGCATTATTCATCTCCTTTATTGAAATTAAAGGAGTCACTAACTTCATCATATTTATAATAAAGATCTTCGAATTTTCCGCAATTTAGTCTAAAAAGTAAGTTAATATCAGCTTGTGTACCATTTCTGTGCTTTGCAATAAGCAAGTTAGTTACATCGCCAATGAATCCTTGCTCTAACATTTCTTTTTGCTGCGCACTTAAATCTTTGTCTTTGAAATTAACCTTGTTTTTGTTGTAGTAATTTTTTCTGTACAAAAATAAAACAATGTCAGCATCTTGCTCAATTGTTCCTGATTCTCTTAAGTCTGATAATATAGGTCTTTTATCTTCTCTTTTTTCAACCTCACGACTAAGCTGACTTAGGGCGATAATTGGTACTTTTAATTCTAGTGCAAGTGTTTTAAGATTTCTACTAATTGTAGCTACTTCTGCCTGTCTGTCTCTAGACGGCTTGCTTGAATCTACACTTAGCAATTGCAAGTAGTCAATAATTATCATATCAATGCCACTTGTTTTAGCTAGCCTGCGGCATTTTCAAAGCAATGTAGGTAAATCGGTTTTAGCCGATTCATCTATAAATAAGTTTAATTGGTTTAAATGCCTTTTTTGATGAATAGTTATTTTGTCTAATTCATCCTGTGATAGTTCGCTTGGTTTTTTGAACTTGTATAAATCAATTTCTGTGCTTATACCAAATAAACGTGTAACTAGCTGTGATGAAGGCATTTCAAGGGTAAAAAATACTACCTTTTTAGCAGGTTTATTGCCTGAAGCTGAAGCAGCATTTTTAGCTATATTCAAGGCAAAAGCAGTCTTTCCCATCCCTGGTCTAGCTGCTAAAACAATCATTTCACCAGGCTGAAAACCTTGAGTAAGAGTATCAAGTGCTTCAAAACCGCTAGGTACGCCGCTGATGTTTGAAATATTAAGCTCTCTTTTTTTAACTAAATCATCAACAACAACTTTGGCTACTTCTTCAACAGTTAAAAAATCTTGTCTAGTTTTGCTTTTGTCGATATTTAAAAGTAAGTCATGTAGCTCGCTAATGACTTCGTTTTCACTTACTGCAGTATTTGTGCTTAGTTTGTTTAATACCCTGCTTAATTTAAGCTCAATTGTTCTTAATTTAGTTAGTCTTTCTAACTCTTGCAAATATTGAATAATGTTATTACTTAAGCCTGCTGAATCTTGAATATGTAATAAGAACTCAAAATTTATGAAGTTATACTGCTTGTTTTTTGACTTATAAAGCATAAGCTGGTCAAAGTTAATTGAAATATTTTTTAAAAATAAGTCTTTTAAAACTTCAAAAAACAGGGCATGTTCTCTAACGGTAAAATCTTCCTTAGTTAAATAAGGAATAATTTTACTAGCAGTTTGATTGTTAATATAAACTAAGCCAAGCAAGGAAGCTTCTAAATTTGGATTTGAATATTTGCTTAAGCTGTTTATCTCGTAATATTCGGAGTTATTTGACATTGATTATTATATCCACCTTTAACTTTGCAACAATATCTTTGTACACAATTACATCAATTAAATGCACTCCTCTGCCAACTAAATGAACTTTTTGAACGGCATATTTGTCTAGTTTATAGCCTAATTTTACTAATGACTTAACTATGTCTTTAGTTGAAACAGCACCGTGAACATTTAAGTTGCTATTAGCATCAATATTAGCTTCTAGTTCGTATTTTAAAGATTCTTTTTCTAATTTTTCTTTAAGCTCTAGAGCACTTTGACGCATTTCCATCTCATTAGCAGTTAAATCGCTTAATCTTTTTTCTAATTGCTTTTTAGTTTTTTCGTTGTATGGAAGTGCAAAACCTTTATTTATTAAGAAGTTAGATCCGTAGCCATCTGAAACTTCTATTATTGTATTTGCTTTACCGTCTTTACAGTCTTTAATTAGTATAACTTTCATTTTTCTCACTCACAATCGCTTGTTTTACATTATCAATAAATGTGGCAAAATCTTCACTAGAAACAGCTGCTGCTGTGCCAAAATGGCCGCCACCGCCAACTGCTTCAGCAATTAACTGAACATTGACGTCCAATCCTCTTGCACTCATTTTGTAAAATTTAGTTCCTTTTAATTTAGCAATAACAAATGCTGCCTTACGGTTACTAATTTTTAAAATTTCCTCAGAAGCAATTGAAATAACATCATTGCTTAATGGAATATCTTTGTAAGCCAAAAAGTATCCTGGCTTAACTTCTTGTATGTTTTCTAAAACATCATTTACATCATTTCAAGTATCTTCATCAATTTTTAATATTTCACTACTTTTAGCTGAATTTGCACCTTTTTCTTCTAATCAACCAGCTGCCATAAAGGTTCTAGCATTAACTTTTTTAGTAAATTGAAGAGTATCTAAATAAATACCATTTAGTAGCATTTGGGCAATAAAAGGCTTAAGTGAAATTCTTCTTTGTACAAACATTAAAATTTCTGTAACTATCTCAGATGCACTAGAAGCAGCTGAGTCTATGTACCTATTTACACTAGGACAAAAATCGACGCTTGTGCCTAATCTATGGTGGTCTAGGATAAAAATATTATTAACTTTTGTATTATTTATACAATCTTTATTATCAGTTCTATCAATTTGTGAATTATCTAGTAAAAACACTAAAGTTGATTCATCAGTAATTTTATTTGCTACTTGTGGCCTAATAAAAATTTCTTCATCTTTAGGAATAATTTTTTCAATAGCTGATTCAGTAGTTGAATCTTGAGTTATAGAGCAAATGTATGATTCTTTGTTGTATTCTTTAGCAAGCGCTCAGATTCCTAAAGCTGAACCAATAGCATCTAGGTCTGCATTAGCATGCCCATAACATATAACTTTTTTAATTTTTGGATCTCTTAACTTGCCTTCAATTAAGTCAGCAATTCTTTTAATTTTGGTTCTGCTTATGTCATAAAGAATTTCACTAGATGAACCAAAATATTTAGGCCTTTCAGTATTTGAAAAAATTGCAACCTGATCACCACCCCGGCTTTGTGCTTGCAACAATGCATTTTTAGCTTGCTCTGTTTTTTCTCATAAATTTTGATAGCCTAAAGCAAAACCGGCTGAAATTGAAATTAAATGATTATTAATTTTTGAATTTTTAAGAGCTGAGTGAATTTTAGAGAAAAAATTGAAGTCAATGCTAGCCATCTTATCAATTGATTCTTTGTTAGTAAATACCAAAAATTTTCCATTAGTATACTGACGGTAAACGAAGTTGTAGTTTGAAACTAATTCATCCAAAATAGCTATAAATTCCTGGTTAACTCTATAAAGTTCTTCTTTTGAAAGTATTGAATGATATAGCTGATAGTTATCAATTTCAACCTCACCAATTACAGGAAGTTGATTTGAATAAACTTGAATCATATTTTGCTCTAAAGTAATATCTTTAATGCTTATGCAATTTTTAAGTGGTCATATTTCTGCATGATAAAAGCTTTCATTATCTTTAAAATTTAAGCTTTGTAAATTATTATCAAAATGAGTTTCATAATGATTAAAAAACTCAGCTAGCGAATAACCTACTCACTTTCTGCCAAAACGATTCTTAATAAATGAACTTGTTCATAAAATGATGAAGTTATTGTCATAAATTATTAAGCCTAATGAATTATGACTTACTACTTCATCCATAAAGAAATTAAATGATTTTTTGACAATAGCATTTTGTGATCAATACATTCTCACAAGCAATAAACCTACAACACTTGCAATAATTGCACTAATAGTAAGACCAACTACTGCTGCAGCTCATATTTTAGACTGACTGCTGTCAAATTTTGCAATGATAACAATGCATGCAACTAATGTAATAATTGCAAGCAAGAATACTGAACTATAAATTATTGCAGTCTTTTTTTTACTAGGTATATTACTTAAATTCATACTTATTAATTATATAAAAGATTTTAATATTAAATTAAACTAGATATATTATTTGCAATTAGCTTATTGCTCGTTTTTATCATTTTGTGCAAACTTTCTATATTTATTTTTTTACTAATAAACCTGTTTTATAGGTTTGCAAGCATTTTAGATAATTATAGGTTGCTAACTAGTTACTATTACTGTATAATGATTTAAATAAATCATAAGACTTAATATTCAAATTGAACAATTAGTAATTACACAATTAAAAATATATAGTATATGTAGCAAGGATAAAATTATGAAAAAAAATAAACTATTATGCAGTTTTGGAATGCTTGCGCCTGCTTTAGCATTTCCAATGATAGCTGCTAGTTGTGACAATGAAAGCAAATTGAAAGAATTAGAGTCAAAATATAATAATAATCGCAAGTCAGTAACTGATTTTTTAAATTCAGAAGAAAAATTTAACTTTTTAAAAAGCTATCTTGATATAAAAAGTACTTTAAATTCAAAGGTTGATATTAAAAGCAAAAAAGAAGTTGATGCTTGAATAAAATCTACTGCTGATGCAATTACTTCATATAAATCATTTAAAAATAAGATTACTGAAGTTAAAAAAGATGAAACTAAAAAAACCTTTTCAGCTTTTGATAATCTAATTACTTTATCATCTAAAGTGTCAGAAAAAGGGAAAGGATTTTTTCCTAAAACTATTATAAAACAGCTTAAAAGTAAAAATTCTTTTGCTAAGCAACTTAAGCTATTAAACAGCTTTTTAGAAAACGGCTCAACTGAAATAAAAGATGAATCAATTAAAAATATTTCAATTGATTTTGAAAACTCAGCTCCAAATGATAAATTAAATTCAATTAAGGATGGCTTAACCTTAACATTTGTTAAAAATGAAAACAATAATTTAAGTTATACACCGATAACTTGAAGTGAAATTGGGATTAATAATATAGAAAAGTCTGAAAGTGAACACAGTGATCATACTGATTTATCAAAAGTAACTGAAAATGATAAAAGTCATTACTTAGACGATTCATTTATCATTGGTAAAATATTTAAAAAAGATGCATTTTCAGCTGAAAATACAGCAGAAAAAGTGTTTGAAAAAATTGATGCTGTTGTTGCCCAAAGCAGCAATAAAATAGGCTCAGAAGACTTTAAAAAGAAAATTGAGGAACTAAATAAATTCTTTATTTTTGAAGCAAATTTAGAAAATGATCCAACTGTATCATATTCTTTAATTGGCTCACACGCTCATTCAACTGATGAGTACCACTTTTACATAACTAAGTACATTAGTAATACTAAAGATTCTAAAATTAGTGTTATTGTTCATAACAAAAAAGCTAATTCTTAAAAAACAAAAATACTGAAAGCAAGAGTTTCAGTATTTTTTTACTAACGATTTGGATTTATTTCTTTTTCAATTGTTTCAATTAAGACATCTTCCTTAATTTCAGAAGCCTTGTTATGATTAGTTCAAGTTTTTGCAACTGATGAAATTGTATTGTTGATTTGTCCTGTTTTGTCATCTTGTGCGTTATTTTTAGCAATAATTGAATTATCTTTTTCAAAGTCTCTAATTGACTTAATTGATACATAAGCTGATCTTAAGAAGTTTAAGATTCTGAACTCTTCATCGCTGATGGTTTTAGCAGCTTTTTTTTGCTTTAATTTATCAGCTTCACTTTGGAATCAATTTAAGCTTTGATCATTAATAACTGAAGCTAAAGGCATAATGTAGCCTGAATATTTTGCAAAAGTCTTTCAGTTTTCTTCCATGCCTTGGATGTAGGCATTATTTTTGCCTTCAAATAATCATTTAACAAACTTTATAGTTGCTTTATTTAATGATTCATCACTAAGTTTAATAGTTAATAAACTTGAACCACCTTCAGTAAATATTTTTTGTTCATCTTTTTTAACTGTTGTTAATTGTGGATCCATATAAACGTTTTCATATGCAGCAACTTTTTTCTCAAAATCAGGGTCATCTTTGCCATAAATTTCTTTATTACGCGAACTAAACATTGTTGAATTAACTCCAACACTAGTTGCAAAACTTATTGCACTCTTAAATCTAGCAATATTTATGCTTGCATTTTCGCCTTTGTTACCGAAATTAATTGTTTGAAATACTTTATTATTTTCCCCAACTTTATGTTCATGTCTTTTAGTAATATTTTTATATCCGCTTAATAATTGCTTAAACTTACTTTTAATATCTGCATCATCTACTAAATTATATTTAACAGCAACAGGATTTTCTTCTTTGCCTGTTTCAACTGAATCAAAAACTAGTTTATCTTTACCAATTTGTGAGTTGAGCTCCTTAAAAAGCAAGTCATTAGCATAGTCAACCGATATTACTTCACCTGTTAATGTGTCATCATTAACTTTAGAAGTATTTAACTTAGTGCCCTCATAAAACTTTTTAGCAAACTCTTTTATATTTTCTATTGAGCTAAATGTTTCATTATTTACGCTTAGGCCATTAAAAGCTTTTTTGTCAGCAGTCTTTGGCTCCAATGCCTTTCAAATAGTGTTATCGGGCAATTTTTGACCTACGCCTTCCTTGCCTGCTTCAGTAGCTTTTTTAACTATATCAGCGTTTTCATCCACATTGCCACCATTTTCTTTAATCATTTTGAAAATGTAATTTAAAACTTCTAGGTTATAAACAACTGCATCAACATCTAAGTTATCAAAAGGAATGCTGTAAATTTTATCATTGCCTTTTTGACCAGGTAATTTTGAATGCAAGTCGGCAATGTTTTTGTTAAATATTGGCTTAGTTATTCCATAATCAGAAAGATCCATTAATCTTTTATATTGATTAAGAACATAAGCGCCTGATTGTGCACCTAAAATTAAGCTAGGCAATGAGCTTTCGTTATTAGATTCAATATCATTTTTTACTTTTTTAATTAACTCAAATTCACTTGTAGTTTTTGTTACGTCACTAAATTGAAGTTTTACAGGAAGAAAGTCTTTATCTTTGCTAAATGTTTTGTTGTAATATTCAACTAAAGGCACAAGCATTTTAGGTAGTGGTCAAACATTGCTTTGAGCAAATTGAAATACAACTGATTTTTCACTTTTTTGGCATGATGCAGCAATCATTGGTGCAGCAGCCATTAATGGAATAATTCCGAACATTATTTTTTCTTATTCATTTTATAAATCCTTTAAATTGTAAAAACAGCATTAAAATTTTATATATTAATAACTAAAAGAGTTAGTAAAAAAATTAAAATTTCCATATTTTTGTGTAATAAAAAGCCTGTTTTATAGGCTTTTTGGTAAATTTAGCAAATACTAGCTTATTAATTAAATCTGTTTATTTTCTTTGAAAATACTGCATAAATTGTAAGAGGGATTAAAACTGAAATTACTGCTCCTGCTGCCTGAATGGCTGTGTTTTCAAACTCAGACGCTTCTCGTCCTAAGTTTAAAAATCAAATCGTTATGTTTGTAAAACCTCACACATTATTAGTTGTTGGAAGCACAAATGTTGGCCACAAATAGTCGTTTCAGGCTGTAATAAAGGCAAATATGATAAGTAAAAAGTATGCTAATTTTAACTTTGGCAAATAAACATGTGTTATTTTTTGATTTCATTTAAGGTTATCATTAAGCATAATTTTGTACTTTTCATAGTGTACACTTTTTGCTAAATTTAAAACATATGTAAAAGTAAAAAATGAAAATATGGAGTTAGAAACAAATGAAAATGCAGTGCCATATAAACTTAGCTTAATAAGAAAAGTTTTAAAACTTAAGTAAATTGAAAATTCAGGTATTAAACTTATAACTAAGAAAAAGTTTTGAAATACTTTTTGAAACTTATCATTCATTTTTAATAAGCCTGCTACAGCCATTGAATAAGTCAAAATTCTTAGACTCATTAATATAAAAGCAAACAATGAGGTATAACCAAAAGCGACTCAGAAGTCTTTTTTATAGGTGCTTGCGTAATTTGACCAGTTTCATTCTTGAATAGTTAATGATGCTACATTATCAGTTATTGTCTTAGCTGAAACTAATGAATGAAGAAGTAAATAGTAGAGCGGAAAAAGCAACATGATGCACAAAAGTCCAATTAAGGCAAACTTAATTATTCCAAAAAATATTTTTTTAGCTAGTAGCATGTGCTGCCTTCCTTTGTTTTACTTTAAGATTAATTTTTTTAACTAAATTAATAAATCATTTAATTGTTTTAGGTCTAATAAGCTGCATCAAGCACAAAAGTGAAATTAAGTATGCAAAACTAAAGAAAGCAGATGAATAACCTCTTGGATAAATCAAAACAGGATTATTACCTAGCCCAAAATACTTACCAGTATAGCTAGTTAATGTGTGTGCTTTTTCTAAATCTAAGTTAAATGAACGCTCTAAAATAGCCTGTGGATACATTAGTGATGAAAAGATAAAGTTAGTAAACAAAATCGAAAAGAAAACTTTTGAAATTTCGTTTGTATAAACATACTTAACTTTTTGCATTTTAGACAAATTATCACATTTCATTAGTTTTGCATATTTTAATTCGCCTCTAAATATAGCAGCAGCAAATAAAACTAAGTTAAAAGGTAGTGATCTTCATATTTGATAAACTACATAATAAATTCATATTGGAATTCTATGATTTCCTGAAGTAAAACTATATTTATCTAGCCCTATAAGGTAAAAAAATAAACCTTTGCTGCCAAAAAACAGTGTAAATGCGATGCCAACTGCAAAACCTGAAATAAAAAACTGAGAATAAATTATTGAAAGTATTACTCTTTTAGTAACTACTGACATTATTGAATTAATAATTAAAGCAAAAGCAAGAGCTAAAACCATTGAAATGCTTGTTCCAACTAGCAATACCATTGTTGAATTAAAGATAGCGGATTTAAAATTGGGGTCAGATAATATACCATTATAATTCCCGGTTCCTATTACATAAGCAGTAAGGTCAGTTGGATTAGGATTATATCTAAGTGATTTTATAAATGTGTGAATAATTGGCGATATTGTGAAGAATAAAATACATAAAACTAGTGGTAATATAAGCAAAATGATTTGCACTACTGATGCTGTTTTTCGCTTTATTTCTTTATTTTTCATATATAACCTCATATGAAGAAAATAAAAAGCTGTTTAACCTATAAGCCTGTTTTATAGGCATATAAGCATTTTAAATACTTCTAACCCTTTTGCCGTCTTTGTCAAAAGCTAAAACATCAGCATCTTTATAACTAACATGTACTTTTTGCCCAACTTCAATGCTTGAATCTTTTGTTACTAATGATCAAGATTTATCATCAAACTTAGCGCTATAGCGAATTTTGTCATAAAAATATTTTTTATCGACTATTGTAAAATTGCCATTTGGATCTTTTTTAAAGCTAAGCTTGTTGTGTCTAATGTAATAACTTATGTCATCAACAGTATTAATGTAATTTATTTCTGGTGAACCTATGAACTTAGCCACAAATAAATTATTTGGATCTTCATACATATCGGCTCCTGAACTAAATTGCTGAATAGCACCATTATCCATTAAAATAATAGAATCACTAATTTTTAATGCATCTTGCTGATCATGTGTAACAACAATAATACTTAAGTTAAACTCTTTTTTAATATTTATTAGTCACTCTATTGTTGACTCTTTTATTTTGGCATCAAATGCTGAAAATGGTTCATCCATTAGCACCAAATTCGTCTTTTTTATAATACCTTTGGCAAAAGCTACTCTTTGCTTTTGGCCACCTGAAAGCTCATTAACATTTTTATAAATATAATCACCAATACCTATTTTATTAGCTACAACTTCAAACTCTTTTTTAAATAATGTCTTAAGTTTCATTGATTTAAAAAAACTAAACTTATTTTTGATTTTTTTATCAAATAATAATTTCATTATAAGAGCAAAAAAATTGAATTTCTTAGCTCAGCTTGAGCTTTTTAACTTAAAAATTTTCTCTAAATATGGCTCATATTTAGAACTTAACTCAGGGTTATTTATGCTAGCAAAATATTCATTAAAAAATGTCAATCTAGCATTGTCGACTCATTTTTTATAATTTTTAGCACTTAAAAAAACGTTGTTAAAAACGCTTACGTTTTCATAAATTGAATTCTCTTGCATAATGTAAGAAATTTCATGAATTTTAGGATTGTGTTCTATGTTTATTGTTCCTTGAGTTGGTTTTAAAAAGCCTAGTAATAGATTAAGTAATGTTGTTTTTCCTGACCCTGAAGGCCCTAGCAAAGCTATTATTTGATTTTTAGGTATTTCTAGCTTGTCAATTCTAATACTTTCGCCTTTTTGCTTCTTATGATATTTAAAAACTAAATCATTTATTTCAATCAAGTTCTCTTTTTTATTCTTTTCTTCTAGTGTCATATTTATATATTATAAAACATTATTAAAATACAACATATTTGTAAAAATTTATTGCCCAATATGCTTAATTTATAAGCTTAAAAGAAAAAGCAGGCGTGCAAAAATTTCCTGCTTATTAACTTTTGATTAGATTACTTACATAAAAATTTTTCAACAGCTTCAATAAACACTGGTCAGTTTTCTAGATAAATTATATGAGCTGATTTTGGAACAATAATGCTTTCTAAATTTTTAACGTGCTCTTTAAAATATTCTAAGCATGCTTCACTATCTATAACACCATCTTTTTCACCTAAAATAAGCAATGTAGGAATTTTAATTGAATCTAAAGCGCTTTCAATTTGATCATAAAGACTAGAATCCATTGACATTGTTAATTCTTTAATGTATTCATTGCTAAATCTTTCAGGATCAAAAGCCTTTTTAACTTCCTCACTAAATTCTGAGTTAGCAATTAACTTATCAAAATCATAGTATAGTGGCCTTAAAAAGTCATGATATTCGCTGAGTGTAGTAGGGGCAAAATTTCTTCTATATTTTCCTTTGCTTAGTGATGTTGTTTTATTAATAGGAGCAATATAAATTAGTTTACTTATTAAGTCAGGACGTAATTTATATGCAAGTGATATAGTGCCACCGCCCATTGAATGGCCAATTAATGTAACATTTTTTAGGCCATTATTAGTAATAAAGTCAACAAGCAACTGTGCAAATTGATTTACATTTAGCTTATGATCTTTAACTGGCTTAACTAAATTATTGCCTGGAAATTGGATTGCATAATAATTTGTTTTAGTCCAGTAATTTTGAAACATTTCAAAAATTTTAGGCTTTGAATTGTGGCCATGACAATAAATTATGGCTCCGTCTTTATTGCCATTGTCTTTAAAAACATATTCATAGTCATAGATTACTTTTTCCATATATTCCTCTTTTCATGCTAAATAAATGAACAAAAATATTGATGAGTAAATTATACACAACTTGCTTTCAAGGCTGTTTTATAGGGAAAAATGGAAATTTGATCAGCGAGAATAAAATAAAAAGCACCCTTCTGTGCTTTTTCAGTAACTATTTTCTCAAGTTTAATTCAGCTAGAACCTTGTTGTAAAGTTCAAAGTTTTCTTTCTTTAAGTGTTGTAGCAAAATTCTTCTTTTTGTAATTTTTGCAATAAAACCACGTCTTGAGTGATTGTCTTTTGGATTTGCTAAAAAGTGAGGTTTTAAGTCTTCAATTTCAGCAGTTAGAATAGCTATTTGGACAAAGATATTTCCTGTATCTTTCTTGTTAGCTCCATATTTAGCAACAATTTGAGCTTTTTGTTCTTTTGTAATCATTTTAGTTCTCCATACATAAATATGTTTTACCCTAGTTTTAATTATTTAATTAAACCAAGTATAAAATTGCATTGTTGTAAATTAAATTGCTTTTAAATTTTACCATTATTACTATCATTAAGTAGAATTTTTTTAGCATTAACTATGTCAGAATTTAAGATCATATCATCTTCAAGTGAAGAAATGAATCTTAATGATTTTAGTATTTTTATTCTTGATTTTAAGTTAGCCACATTATCCTTTAATTCAAAATCAAGAAATTTAATTTCATAATTATCTATATTTGCCTTTAAAACAGCATAATAAGTCATTTCATTGATCTCAACATAACTTAAATATATGCCATCTTTTAAAGGAATAATATTACTATCAGTTGTTAACTTAATTGACTTAGTTATATCGTTAAAAGTTATATATGCACTAAATGAGTATGTATATAAATTTAATGAATTAACTAGTTCAATATCGCCAATTTCAATGCAAGATTTTAAAAAAGTTGTTGAAACTTTGATATTTTCTCCTATTTTTACAATGTCTACTGAATGAACATTTTTCTCGCCAATTGTTTCTTTAATAGTGTCAAGATTGCCTTTTGCATTAAGCCCAAAGCGAAAGTCCTTGCCAACTACAACGTCAATTAATCCATCTTGATTTTTAAATAATTTTTCTAAAAAAAGATTTGCTTCTAAAGCTCATAATTTTTCAAATTCAAGATATATTCCTTGAGCAAAACCTAAATTAGCAAACTCTTGAATGCGATTTTCAAAGTCTGTAAAAATGTAGCCATTTTTATTTTTAAACATGTTTTCAATATCTCTAAAAAATACAATAACAATGTCTCTGTTTGAATTCCCTTTTATTTCTTTAGCTTTCTCATATAAAAAATTGTGGCCTAGATGAAAACTTTCAAATACGCCAATTAAATATATTGGGTCATTAAACTTTGGCAAATTATTGAAACTATAAACATTAAAACTCATAATTTAAATTATATATTTTGTTTCTTATGAATTAAAACACTAACCCTAATTCTTTTAACTTTAAGTAAACCCCATTATGTTCGCAATCTAATGTGACATCATTAGCAACACTTTTAACTCAGCTATTTGCTCTCATCATTGCTACACCATATGCAGCATCTCTTAACATTTCATAATCATTAGAGCTATCGCCAAAAGCAATTAAATTTTTGTCTCTGTTAATATTCAAATATTCACATAACCATTTAAGTGTTGACGACTTAGTTGAGTTTTTAGGCCCAATAAATACTCCCTTGCTTCATCTTGCTGTTATTTCTAAATTCATATTGTGTTGTTTGATTAGTTCTCTAGCTTTTTCAGCACACTTACTTGAATCTTCTTCGCTTTTAGTGCCTAAGGCAATAATGTGCATATGATTTTTGTCAACTTTATTAAAGTCCATATCAATTATTTTGTCACTATGTGGCTTTAAAAATCAAGATTCAATTTTCATATTAGGAGATTTAAAACCATAATTAATGTCAGTTAGCAAAAAGTTTTCACAGTGGCTAAAATTAGAAAATTCTGAGTACAAAACTTTTAGCTCATTGTATTTTATGATTTTTTCATAAATAATTTTTTTGTTTTGCACATCATAAACAAATGCTCCGTTTGCGCCTATAAAATAGTCAATGTGGTTAGATTTATTTAGTAATTGACCTATAGTTACAAACTCCCTGGCTGATGCTAAAATGGTTGTTATGCCTTTAGACTTTAGCTGTTTAAATGTGTTTAAAACGGTTTCATTAAATTGTAAGTTGCCATGTTCTAATAATGTTCCATCAATATCAAAAGCTGCTGCCTTGATGTTGTTTTGTATTTCAACTCTAGTCATTTGCTTCTCCTTGTTCAACTTCTTTAATTCTGTTGCCAAATATTCTTTTGACTTTAATTAAATCACTATCAACACTAACAATTCCTCAGTTGATTTGATTAGTTTTTAAAATATATTCGCCATTTTTGATTCTTTTGTTATTAAGTATACTTATGCCATTTTTTAAATGTCTAATTTCTGCATATGTTGGCTCATAAAATGGGAGTGAAAATAAAGCATAGTTGCTTACGTCAATAAAACTTTTGCCTTTTAATAAATCTATATCAAGCTCGCCGACTTTGACTCTATCTAGCTCGCTCATATAAGCATAAGTATTTAAAAATATTCCTAAGTCATTTACTAAACTTCTTATATATGCGCCCTTTGAAACGTTCATATATACAACTGCCTGCTGAAGTTCACTGTTAAAACTAAGTACTTTTGAATCAAACACTTTGATACTTTGCGGTTTAAGCTCTATGCTTTTTCCTTTTCTGGCTAATTCATAGCTCTTTGCGCCATTTACTTTTTTTGCACTATAAGATGGCGGGATTTGTTCGCTTTGACTATTTAATCAGCTAGTTATCTTTTGAACATCACTTTGGCCTACTTTAACTTCGGAATGATTAATAACTGTGCCTTCTGAATCATATGTATCAGTTTGTTTTCCAAATTGAATAGTAGTTATATAAGCCTTATTATTGTGTTTAATGTAAGGAATTAATTTTGTATCTTCATCAGTGGCTACTAGCAATAAACCTGAAGCTAATGGATCAAGCGTTCCTGTGTGACCTATTTTTTTGATCTTATTTTCTTTGGCAAATGAATTAATCACTGCAAAAGATGAACAGCCTTTAGGTTTATTGATTAAGTAAAACATAATGGCCTCCAATCAAATACAAAAAGTGTGGATATCTATTATATAAAAAAACACCACAATAGTGGTGAATTTTTTATGCTAAATAATTATTAATTCCTGGAAAGACTTGTTCAGAAGGTTCGTTTGGAAACACTCAATATTTTGTATCAATTCTGTGCTGAATCCTTATTTGCCGTCTTTCTTCTAGTTTACTCCATACTGCTACACCAACAAATAATGTTGAATAAATGGCAACAATCACAAGAATTAACATTATTACGCTTGTAAATATGTCAATAGCGCCAACAAATGCTAAAAGAGTTATGAACACTAATGCTGAAGCAATCAATAAGAATAAATTATTTTTAAATGATTCATAGAAGATACTATTTGAAACATATCTAACTTGTTCTTTGCTTAGAGCTTCATCTTTTTCAAATAAGTTCATTTTTGCTTTTATTGAGCCAAAAATCGTAAATGTGTTAGCAACAGTAAGCAATATTGCTCATAAAAATGCTTGAATTGTATAAATATTCAAAGGAATTCTTAATATAAGGAACAGTGCAAATGTTATTAATAAATTTTGGATTAAGGTTATAACTATAGCAATAGAATATGTTCATTTGAATCTAATCAATGAATAAATAATTATAGCTATTACTGATAAGCCTAAAATAATTCCAAATTTGTTAAATTCAATATTTATATTAACTCTAGATGCTTCAGCAAATAATCCTGTTAAATTAAATGCAGATCATACATCTTTATTAATTGCACCAAGTGTTGCAAGTGTAATAATAGCTCCAAAAATGAGTAATACAGGTGCAATAACAGTTAATTTTGACTTGTTTACATAGTTAATTTTTTTGTATTTAGCTTCAGTATTAAACTTGCCAATTTTTTTAGCTATTATGCCAAGCAGACTAACTTTTTTATCAAAAACATCTGTATTAACTGCTAAAAAGGTCAGGTATCTATTAATAATTAATATGACAATAATTCCAAAAATTGAGCCAAAGGTAATCATAATAGAAAAGCCTTGTGCATTTGGTGTACCTAAAAAGAAGAAGATTATTGATAGTATTAATGTGCCAATATACATATCTAATGAAGAAATGAAATTAGCGTTAAGTGCTGTTTTATAGGCTTTTTTGACTTTAGACTCGCCTTTGTAAATCTCGGACTGAAATTTATTAAATGATGTAAAGATTGGTATTAAATTAATTATTAATGATGCAAAAAGACCTGCGAAACTAGATGGCGAGTATTCACCTCTTAGAACTGTGAACATTAGTAATGTTAAGAATATGTATAGTGCCATTGAAATAACACTTAATGAGCCTAATAGGCCATAATTTACCATTAGCATTAATGAAACTAATGAAAATGCAACAGCAAGAGCAATTCATATGTAGTTGAACTTGAATTCACTTTTTTCTTTGCTAAATAAAACAGGTTCGCCAAAAATTCTTAAGTTTAAGTTTTTATTAGAACCAAAGTTTATCGATGATGCTAAAGCATCAGAAGTCGATTTTTTAGAATCTGTAGTAGATATAACAAAATTCTTATCATTTAATGGTCTGTCAATTTCAGTTATATTAACTAAATATTTAGATCCATCAAATTGGCTTTTCTTAATTGTGTTAAGTTTTCTTAACTGTGGGTCTCAAGGTCTATTGCCAACAAATGTAAAGTTTGCTGCGTTTCCTTGTGCTGCTTCTCAGTCCTTTTTAAAAAGTGGTGTATTAGCAAATCTGTACAACTCATCTAAGTTTGTTCACATGAACATAATTCTTTCAGGTTGCTTAGAAATATATTCAGTTGCTTTTTGTCACTCTAAAATAGCTTGATTATCTTCTAATTCTGCTAAAACTTGGTATCTTGAAGCAATTGGGTTAAATCTAACTGTAGCACTATCGGTTTTAAGAGGCACAGCATATTTTTCAATTTCACTATAATCAATTTTTAGCTTATCTTTATCAATAGTTTTAGGATCAGCAAATCTACCATTTATAAATAGTGGATTCATGTTTATGTCAGTTACAACTAAACTACTTTTTTTAATAATTGAGCTTTCAAACTCAGCTTGTTTTTCTGAATCGCTAAGTGGTTTATTACGGGTAACTTGAATAATTCCGTTACCTATAACAGCCACATTAGTTGATGAATCATTTGTACTAGAGAAACGATATTTTAGTGACTGACCAATATCATTTAAAACTTTGGCTGAAGCAGGTAAATCACCATTATCACTTTTAACTCTAGCCTCAACTTGGTATCTAATTCCTTCACCATATTCAATTGAACGGTTAGTTTGTTTAAAAATGGCAAAGAATGCGCCGCAAACAATAGCACAAATTATGCCAATAATTGAAATTGATAACAGTAGTCATCTTTTTCAATTATTAGGGCTAAATAGTTTCTTAAAAAAAGTCTTAATGTTAGTTATAAAGTTTGACATAATAGTTAATATTATATATTATTAGTATTTTTTCTATTAAGTATAAATATTAAGATTATTTCTTATTAAATAATCCACTCCTTTTGTTGTTATTCTTCTACCTCTTGGCGACTTTTCTATAAGCTGCAAATATAGTAAATAAGGTTCAATATCATTAATTAAGTTTTCCTTGCTCATATTCAAAATTCCTGAAATTGCGTCTATTGAAACAAACTTATCATAAAAAGAATTGCTAAGCAATGAAAGATATTCTATATGTTCTTTATTAAGCCCTAAATCAAACAATTCCAAATGCTTAAATGTTAAATATGTTGTTTTAGCATCAATAATACTTTGGTTATTTTTAAGTGAGAAATCATATGCTCTTTTTAGTAAGTGATTAGCAATTCTAGGAGTGTTTCTAGAATATTTTGCTAAGAGCATTAGTACATCACTATCAGTTTCAACTTTTAGCTTTTTCTTGCTGTTTTGTAGTATTTTAACTATCTCTTCATTACTATACTGACTTAGTCTGGCAAGCAGCCCGAATCTGTCTTTAAAAGGCTGACTAAGTAAATTCAATTTAGTTGTTGCACCTACTAAAGTAAAAGGTTTAAGGTTCATTCTCATAACTTTAGAATTTCCCTCTGGGCCTATAATCAAGTCAATTTTGAAATCTTCCATTGCATTATAAATAATTTCTTCAACTGCTCTATTAATGCTATGAATTTCATCAATAAAAACTATATCATTTTCATTAACATTAGCAAAAACGCTTAGTACATCAGACTTTTTTTCTAATAATGCTCCTTGCAAGTAGTGAACCCTTTTATTCAATTCATTGCCTATTAAAGATGCTAAAGTAGTTTTACCGGTTCCAGGTGGACCATAAAAAAGAATATGATCTAAGACCTCATTTCTGTGCAATGAACCATCTATCATTGCCTTTAAAGTTATAATTAATTTCTTTTGACCTATAAATTCTTTAAAACTAGTTGGCCTAAGCAGTAGCTGATTCATAGTTTTGAGTAGACATTAATTTTATTGCTTCTTCAATCATTTTTTCAACATCATCAGTTGATGAAATTTTAGAAAGTGCGCCATCAATTTGTTTTGTTTTAAAGCCTACCATCTTAAGAGTTTCTTTTACTTCAGATAAAGTATTAGTTGTTTCATTAATTTTTGCTGCATCTTTTGGACTAATCATTTTTGACCATTTTGCCTGTAATTCAGCCACAATCAGTCTTGCCATTCTTGGATTAAGATATGGAATTTCAATTAGTGCTTCTGCATTTCCTTCAGCAATTAATGCCACAACTTTTTCGAAGCCAAAGTTTAATATATTAAAAGCTGCTCTTGGCCCAATGCCATTAAGAGAGATTAAATCTACAAAAAGCAGTCTTTCTTTGAAATCTTTAAATGCATAAGTAGCATATTGATATTCGTTTTTGATTTCAAATAAATATAATTTACATTTTTGCTTTATTTCAACTCGCTCAGGATCAGGAAGTATTAATGAATATCCTATTCCTTGACTTTCAAATATTATGTTTGAGTTATGTTTATGGATAATTTCACCTATTCTATATAAAATCATTTTCACCTCCAATTCAGTATGTTTAAAAACATTATGAATAATTTAAAAAAGGAAAAAAATGGGAAAAAGGCGTCCCTTTTCCCATTTATGATCATTAATAGAATAAAAATAAAAAAATTCGAATTAAAATAATGCAAAAATATACAAGATATTTTGTTATACAAGAATCAATAACACACTAAGAAACACTGGACAAAAAAACATAAGAAAGGTAAAATGGAAAAAATGCACAATGCTTAGAAATCTAAAGAAAGGAGAAACGTGTGTTATTGTCTAAACGAATATAAAACAAATAACGAACAAATAAAAGGAGTAAAAAAAACTCTTTGTAGAGTTTAAAGAGAATTTTGGTGCGCGGGGAGGGACTCGAACCCTCATGCCGTTAAGCAATAGAGCCTAAATCTATCGTGTCTGCCAATTTCACCACTCGCGCTCAAATTTTGGTGCCGCCTATAGGACTCGAACCTACGACCTACTGATTACAAGTCAGTTGCTCTACCAACTGAGCTAAGGCGGCATGGTGGAGAATGAGGGGCTCGAACCCACGACCTGCGCCTTGTAAGGGCGATGCTCTCCCAACTGAGCTAATTCTCCAAAATGGTAGTCTGTACGGGGATCGAACCCGTGCATGCATGGATGAAAACCATGTGTGTTAACCGCTTCACCAACAGACCATAAATGGCGCCGATTACAAGGATTGAACTTGTGACCAACTGGTTAACAGCCAGCTGCTCTACCGCTGAGCTAAATCGGCAAACTACTTTTTTTACATAAAGCCTTATTATTATATAACAAAAAAATATTTATGGTAAGAAAAATATTTTTTTATTTAGCATCTTTAAAAAATGCATTTTTATTATATATGATTGCATAAAAAAAGTAAGCAGTTTAAACATTTGTTTTGCTTACTTTTTTGTTTATTTTTGGTAGCTTATTTAGTCTTTATTTTTGTTCTTGATTAATATAAACTTTGAATTGATCTAGCAACTCATCAGCTTTTTTAATTTCTTGTCCATCATGAGCAGATGATAAATATAATGCACTATCTAATGCGCCAGCAAATTGGCTAGTTGCATTGTCTGTTACTGATGGCTTAGTAAGAACTGTTGTCTTATTTTTTTCAAGATTTAAAATTGACTGAAGTGAAACTAGTGCACTTCTTAGGTTGTTTAGAATAAAGAATTTATCTTCAGCTTCTGTTTTTTCTTTTTCAGTTGCATTAGCTTTCTTTTCAACTTCTCTTACTTCTTTAAGTAATTTTTTAATTTCATCTTTCATAATCTTTTCATTATTGTCATTAATTACGCCACTAAGTGGAATAATGTACCCTGATAATTTAGCAAATGTTTTTCAGTTCTCTTCTTCATGACCATAGTATTGATTTTTGCCTGTGTATAATCAAGCTAAGAATTTCTTAGTTGCCTTATTTACAGCATTAGAAGTATCATGATTTTCAGATGTATCAACAGCTAAAATACTTGAACCACCTTCAGCAAATATTCTGTCTTTGCCTTCAGACATTAATGTAAGTTGTGGCAATAAGTATACGTCTTCAAATTTAGCATTATTTTTTTCAAATCCAGGAATAGGTTTGCCGTCTTTTGTTTTTGAAAATAGTTTTTTAGATATTTTCGAAATCATTCTTTGATTTGTACCGACGCTAGCTAGGATACTAATAGCACTCTTGAATTCACGAACATTTCATGAACCTCATTCATTCGAATGATTCACATACTTAATTGATGAAAATACTTTATTGTTGGCGCCAACTTTCTTTTCATGTCTTTTTACTGATTCAGTATATGTTTTATATAGATCTTTAAAATGACTTACATAACTTTCATTATTTGGCAAGTTATATTCAACACGGGTTGGTTTTTTTGGATCACCAGTTAAAACTAGTTTTCAAATAACATCATCTTTACCAATTCTAGAATTAAACTCTTTAAAAAATGATTGTTTATGATAATCAATTGATAAAACTTCACCAGTGATTGTGTCAGCATTAACTTTACCTTCATCTAGCTTGGTTCCTTCTTGGAATTTAACAGCTAGCTCTCTTATTTTATCCATTGATTTAAAGGTGTTTTCGTCAACTTTAAAGTCTTTGAAAGAATCATCTTTTGCTAGTTTCAATGCTCTTCAAATACTATTTTCTGGTAAGTCATTTCCAACACCTTTAACAGCAGCATCCTTAGCTCTTTTTGGAATATCAGCATTTCAATCAATAGTTCCTTTACCTTTTTCTATTAATTCAAGCATAAAGTTAAGAACATCAAGATTAAATGCTAAAGCATCTGTATCAGCATTATCAAAAGGTATGTTGTAAACCTTGTTTTTGTCTGTTTGACCAGATAAAATTGTGTGTAACTCAGCTATGCTTTGATTAAAAATTTCTTTTTTAACTCCAACATCACTAAGATCCATTAATCTTTTGTATTGGTTAACTAAGAAAGCGCCTGATTGAGAACCTAAAATAATATTTGGCACTTCTTTTAGATTGCCTGATTCAATGTTTTCCTTTGCTTTTTTAACAAGACCAAATTCAGACTTTATGTTATGATCTTCCTTGTATGACATCTTAACAGGAATAAAGTCTTTGTCTTTGCTAAATGTTTTGTTGTAATAGTCAACAAAAGGTGTTAGCGCACCAGCAAGTGGTCAATCCTTACTATGCGCTATTTGAAAAATTATACTTTTTCCGTTATTTTCGTTTTTATCTCCACAAGAAACAGCAGCTAGTGGTGCTAAGGCGGCTAATGGTGCTATTCCTCATAGTAATTTTTTTGCTTTCATTTAAAACCTCATTATAAGAAAATGAAATAATTAGTAACTAATTATCTAAATATATATTTTAAAACTAATGCAAAATTAAGTATTCGAATGTGGAATTATTCATATTTTAGGCTGATTTTGGGCTATTTATAGCACTTTTTGTAAAGTTGGCTAAATTTATAACAAAAGCAAAATAAAAAAGGCCTAAGCCTTATTTTGTTGTGCATTGCTTGCTTGATTAGCGGCATTAGCTTGCTCTAAGACAACTGGATCAACCAATAGTTCGCTAATCATATTTTCTTCATATAAGTCTTCTTTATTTGGCAATAAAAAAGTTTTAACTAACATAACAATAGCCATCAAGATTGCTGCACCAACAATGTATGTATCAGCAAAATTGAATGTACCTAGTTCTCTGTTTGTTCACTTTTCGATAAATGGAGAAAATATAATGTCTTTAACTGTGTTATTAAATCTCATTCTATCAATGAAATTACCAATATCACCAGCTGCAACTGTTGCGCATAGAATAATCATTAGATTTGACTTTACAAAAAGCGGCACTGTTAGCAAGAAAAGGAATAAAAGTATGCTAGTAAAGTGAATAAAATTAAATGCAGCTGTTGATAACTGACCAAATCTTGAAAAAATAGTAACGCCATGATGGGCAACTGACCTAAAGCCAATTATTCCATAGTCAAATACTATTGATCTGTCTCCTTGAAAACCAGAAGAAGAACTAGGATCAGGAATTGAATAAAAATAGATTTCTTTAGTTACTTGATCAATGGTTAGTAAAATTGCGAAGGTCACTATAAATATGGCATATTTGAGTAATATTGTCAAATAATTTGTCTTGATATATACTTGCCAATACTTAAAGTGATTTTTCATTCTTTCGACAAAATTTTCTTTATTTTCCTTTTTGTGTCTCATATTACTTTCCGTTTACTTTTTGCACTATTTTATAGCATAATGGGCATAAATTGTCTTTAATTTGAGCAGGTGAAAAATGGTTCCAACATCTATTACATTTTTCAGACATAAATGATTCTACTTTTGATACATTGCCAAATTCAATTGCGCCTACCATTAATAACTGCTTAAGATCATATCCTTTAATTACTTCACTAGGATTTTTAATTGTCACTTTAGCTTCGTTAGTTCTTTTAATTAAGCCACTTTTAATAGCATTTTCTAATAGCAAGTTAACTTCGTCTTTAAGACTAAAGAACTCTTCTCACTCTTTTAAAACATTAGAATCATATGGCTTAACTATATCAAAATTCTCTAAGTGAATGCTTTCTAATTTATTTTTTTTATAAAAGTGCATATAAGCATCTTCGGCAGTAGTTGGAATAATAGGGGCAATCGCTTTAATTAAAAAGTTAGTTATATCATAAAAGTTTGCTAGTGTCATCATTCTTTCATTCGAATCAAATTCATGCACATATAAAATGTCTTTGGTTATGTTTAAATAAAAGCTTGATAACTCAACAACATATTTATTTATTGTTTTTATAACACTAGAAAAATTATATTCATCATAAGCTTTATATACTTTTTCTTTAATTGATTCTAACTCATTATATATATATTGATGCACACCAGTTCTTTTGACCGATTCATCATATTCATAGCCATTTAGGTTGCCTAATAAGAACTTAATTGTGTTTCTAATCTTACGGTAAATTTCACTGTTTTGGTTAATTATTTCATCGCTTATATTAACATCATTTGTATATTCAGCATTAGCAACTCATAATCTTAAAATGTCAGCACCATATTTTTTAATAACTTTAAGTGGATCAACAACATTGCCTTTAGATTTAGACATTTTTTCGCCTTTTGAATCTAAAACAAAGCCGTGACTAACAATTTGTTTATATGGGCTTTTGTGTGTATAAGCAACTGAATTTATTAATGATGAATTGAATCAACCGCGATACTGGTCACTGCCTTCTAAATATAAATCATATGGGGGCTTTAGTTTTTCATCAATTTCAACTGCAAGTGAAGTAGTGCCTGAATCGAATCAAACGTCCATAATGTCCATTTCTTTAGTATAACCATTGCTTCTAAACTCTTCAGGTAATAATTCATCAGCCTCTTTTTCTCATCATATGTCAGTGCCATATTTTTCCACTAAGTCTATAACATAGTCAAATATGGCTGAATTAATAACTGGTTTACCATCTTTATCATAAAAAATTATAATAGGTACACCTCATGTTCTCTGACGGCTGATTGTTCAATCTTTTCTCTCACTTATCATGTTAACTAAACGTTTTTTAGCTCATTCAGGATAAGTGTTTATGCTTTCTAATTCATTAAGTAATTGTTGTCTAATTTTATCAATTGAAACAAATCACTGTGGAGTGCCACGGAATAAAATGGGTTTGTGAGTTCTTCAGTCATGTGGATATGAGTGTCTGATTGTTCCTTTGGCTAATAAGGCTGATTTACTAGTTAATTTGTCAAAAATTTGTGCATTAGCTTTTTCATAAAATATGCCTTTATATTTACCGGCTGCATCATTAAGTACACCATCATCTTCAACATGCATTATCATTTCTAATGAATTAGCTGTTCCTATTTGAAAGTCATCTTCACCAAATAAAGGCGCAATGTGAACTAATCCAGTTCCACTTTCAAGGCTAACATGATGTCCAATAACAACAGGACAAACTAAATCATTTAACACACTTTTGTACTTAATGCCTATTAATTCATTAGCGTTAAAATCAACACTAATTTGTGCATTATCAAGTTTGCTTATTTCAATAAATTTATTAGCTAATTCTTTAGCAACAATATATCCTTGGTTATTGTGCTCAACTCTACAATAAACAAAATTCTCACCAATTGCAACTGCTGCATTAGCTAATAAAGTTCATGGAGTTGTGGTTCAAATAACTAACTTATCGCCGTTTTTGACTTTTTGAGAGCCATTTTGGTCAATTATTTCTAAAGCAACATAAATTGAAGGACTATCAACATCATGGTATTCAACTTCAGCTTCAGCTAAAGCAGTTTGGCTTGATGGTGATCAATAAACTGGTTTAAGACCTTTATAAACTAAGCCATCTAAAACCATTTTTTTGAATAATTTTAACTGAGCAGCTTCAAATTTAGGTTCTTTAGTTTTATAAATTTTCTTAAAGTCAGTTAATAATTGCAAGCTTTTAAACTGTGATATTTGGTTTTCAATTTGAATATCAGCATATTCTGACGCTCTTTTTCTTAATTCAATAGGTGAAATAACTTTGTAATTAATTTTGGCATCAGTAAGCATTTTTAATTCAATCGGCAAGCCATGTGTGTCTCAACCAGGAACATATGGAGAATAAAAACCACACATTGATTTATAACGAACAATAATGTCTTTTAAAATCTTATTCAACGCATGACCAATGTGAATGCTACCATTTGCATATGGAGGGCCATCATGAAGCACAAATGGAGTATTATTTTTGTTTTTTTCTAAAACCCTAGCATACAAATTGTCTTTTTCTCACTTTTCTCTAAATAAAGGCTCCTTAGTAGTAAGATTTGCACGCATTTCAAAATCAGTTTTAGGCATGTTTAGCGTTTCTTTGTAATCTATCTCTGACATATTGCTCCTAGAATAAATATAAGTTTGATTATTATAATAAAACTAATTTATAAACTTATAATAAGTTTATGTATTATATAAAAAATTCATTTTATGGCGATTTAAATTCTGTTTGCTTGTGCTTTATAAAAATACTAATATTTACTGATATGGCTGTTTTATAGTATTAAAGTACTAAATTGATTATTTGTATTTTTTACACATAAAAACAAAAGCACACTAGTAAGTGAGCTTAGTTAATATTTATTTGTTTTGCTTATTTTCTCAGGTTTTTGCTAAAAATGTGTCAAACAAAGGGTTTGATCTAAGTACTTGAGTTGTAAATTCAGGATGGTATTGTACACCTAAATAAAATGGATGATTTTTAACTTCGCATATTTCAGCAACGTTTAATTCAGGATGAGTTCCTGAAAAAACAAAGCCTTTATCTTCTAAAAGCACTCTGTATTTATCAGTTGCTTCATATCTGTGACGGTGGCGCTCATAAAATACATTCGAGCCATAAATTTTTTGTGCAAGTGTGTCATCTTTTGCTTTAATCTTATCTTCACCTAGTCTTAAAGTTCCGCCAATATTCATTAAATCGCCATTTTCATAAAACGGAGTAAGTACAAATTCTTGTTCTTTTGATTGGTCTGCAAATTCCTTGCTAGTAGCATTTAAAATACCCATCATTCTAGCTTGTGCAACTGTCATTGCTTGAAAACCTAAGCAAATTCCTAAAGTAGGAATTTTATTATTGCGTGTATATTTTGCTAAATTAACTTTTGCTTCAAATCCTCTTAGTCCAAAGCCAGGTAGAATAACTACGCCGTCATAGCCCTTTAATTCTGAAGCAATATTCTTGTCAGTTATCTTTTCCGAATCGACTAATTTATAGGTTAATTCGATATTTTGATGAGCAGCAGCAATCTTTAGTGATGAAATAATTGATAAGTATGCATCTTCTAAACTAGTGTATTTGCCAACTAATAAAATATTAAGTGGCTTGCATCTTTTTGAAACATATTTATTAGCAAATTCTTTTCAAGAGGCATTAGCTTCATAGTTAATAGGCTTATCTATTTTAAAGTGTTTATAAATTATTTGCAATATGCCGCTTGATTCTAAAAATAAAGGAATTTCATAAATGTTTGCTTTGTCAGGAATGTTAATTACATTTTCAGGCTTCATAAAAGCATTAGCACTAACTTTTTGAATAATTGATGTGTCAATGCCTTCTTGTGAACGAAGCAATAATAAATTAGGATTAATTCCAAATGATCTTAGTGTTGAAATTGAAACTTGACTAGGTTTAGATTTATATTCGTTTGATGCTGAAAGATAAGGCACAAAAGCTAAGTGAGAAAACATAACATTTTCTGGATATAAGCTAGCAAATTTTGAAATTGCATAAATGTATGGACTAGATTCTAAGTCGCCAACAGTTCCGCCAATTTCAATAAGCATAAAATCAGGATCTTTTTGCTTAGCTAAATTTAAAATAATTGAAATAATTTCATCAATTACGTGAGGCACTATTTGCACGGTTTTACCATTATAGTCGCCTCTACGCTCTTTTTCTAAAATTCTTGTAAAAATTCTACCTGTAGTAAAGTTAGATTCTTTAGTTAACTTTATGCCAATAAATCTTTCATAGTGACCTAAGTCTAAATCAGTTTCTCCCCCGTCACTAGTAACATAAACTTCGCCATGCTCCAAAGGATTCATAACACCTGGGTCAATATTCAAATATGGATCTAGTTTAAGTACAAAAATATTAAATCCTTGTGCTTTTAAAAGATTACCAACACTGGCAGCAGTTACACCTTTACCAAGTCCACTTAATACACCACCAGTTGTAAAAATAAATTTAGTTTTCATATACACCTCAATAAATATATATAGTATTTTACTTAAAAATGTGTATTTTTGGGCTAAAAAAGCAATAAAAAAAGCCCTTGGGGCATATTTGATATGGTGGCTCCGGCAGGAATCGAACCAGCGACACACGGAGCTTCAATCCGTTGCTCTACCTACTGAGCTACAGAGCCATTATGGCGGTCCAGACGGGAATTGAACCCGCGATCTCCTCCGTGACAGGGAGGCGTATTAAACCACTTTACCACTGGACCATATTGGTGGCGGAGGCTGGATTCGAACCAGCGATTTCAAGGTTATGAGCCTTGCGAGATGCCAACTTCTCCACTCCGCGATATAAAAGTTTTAGTTAAAAAGAACAAATGGCGGGTGATGAGGGATTCGAACCCCCGCGGGCCGTGAAGCCCCTGCTAGTTTTCAAGACTAGTCCCTTCAGCCAGACTTGGGTAATCACCCATGGTGGACCTAACTGGATTCGAACCAGTAGCCAACCGGTTATGAGCCGGTTGCTCTAACCGTTGAGCTATAGGTCCTTCAGTTAGATACTTTTTCCATATAATGGTAGCGTCGAAGAGAGTCGAACTCTTGACCTTTCGGGTATGAACCGAATGCTCTAACCAACTGAGCTACAACGCCATAAAAATGGTGGAGGATATGGGATTCGAACCCACCACCTCCTGCGTGCAAGGCAGGCGCTCTAGCCAAATGAGCTAATCCCCCATGGTGAAGAAGACAGGATTTGAACCTGCGACCACTACGTCCCAAACGTAGCGCTCTGCCAAGCTGAGCTACTTCTCCGCTTTTTTGGCTAGTGTTTAAAAAGCAATATTATTATACATTAGAAAAAATAAACCAAAAGCAGATTTTTATTTTTTTAAATACTGCTGTTGTTTATAAATTCTGTAGCAAAAAAACTTGGCTAAATACAATTATAAGCTATGTTTTTTCTGTTTGTAATAAAATGTTGAAACTTGTTGTAGGCTAAAAATATTTTTTGCATTGCTTATCACCAAAACACTTTTAAATAAGCATACTAATATATTTTCATTTATTATGAATTAATTACCTTTTTCATTATTTAAAAAAAGCAAATGATTTGTTTTTTTTAAACCTTTTTTATAATTCAATTAGGCACTTTATATTTATTTTAGCTCATATTGTATTAATTTATGCTAGTATCAAACTAAACTATACAATTAAAAATTTACAATTGATATAATAACAATTATAGGTGGCATTTTTTATTTTATTTATAAATCTTTATATAATTTAAGGCTTTTTCTTTTGTGCTACTTACATAAAGAATAAATATCAAATATAATTAAAATAATAAAATTTTTTGATTGAGGTTATAAAAATGTCTATAACATGGTTTGGCACTCAAATAATAGATAGCAATGATGGACAAATAATAAAATATAAATCTAAAAATTGAGTTGGAATAATTTATAAAATAACTAAGAATAAACTTTCTAGTTTATTAGCAAAACAGCAAGATTTTTTAAACCATGCAGGGGTATATTTTCTAGTTAAACAAAATAATAGTAACTATAGTGTCTATGTTGGCCAATCAAATATAAAAAACGATAATAAAGGAGTGTTATATAGAGTATTTCAACATCTAAGCTCAGAAAAAAGAAGTGATTTTGATTATGTTTATATAATTGTAGATTCTCAAAGTAATATTGGAGCAACTGAACTAAACTATTTAGAGCACTCTTTCATAAGGCTATTTACAGATAATAGCAATATTGAGTTATTAAATGACAATTGCGCTAACAAGGGAAATATTTCTAGTGAAGATGAAGCAGAATGAAATGCTTTTATAGAAAATGCTAAAACTATATTAAAAAATGTTGGTTTTGATGTTTTTGGTAAAAAACAAAATTTAGGCCAACAAAAAGAAATTCAAGCCCTAAAACATGATGAACAAAAGCACACACAATCTTATGCAAATGATAATGAAGTTAAATACTATACTTTAAGGCAAAAATCAAAAGAAACAGAAAAAACCACCATTGCTTTATTGCATTAACAAAGACGACAAATATATAGTATTAAAAGGTTCTCAAATTAGATTACATCAAAATGAACCAGAGTATTTTGCAAATCTATTTAAAACGATTAAAGAAAAAAGAGATAAATTAATTTTAGAAAATAAGATTATTGATGGAATTTTGCAAGAAAATCAAGAATTTAATTCAAAATCTTATGCAGCTGTTTTTGTTTTAGGAAATTCATCAGATGGCAGGATTTGAGTTGAATCTAATAATATTGATGATTTGTATGAAAAACAAAAAAGTTTAAAAATTAATAACAAATATAAAGAAACTATATTTTCATTGTCTAAAAATAGTAGGCTTGATAAAAACAAAAAAATAATTGCAACATTAAAGCAAGTTGAAGACAAAAGATTTATTTTGCTATCAGGTTCATCCATTGAACTTGCTGAAGCTCAACACTTTAAAGAACAAATGAAATACAATAGCATAAAAGAATTACGAGCTGAGTGCTTTGCAAAACAAATCATTAGAGATGGTGTTTTACAACAAGATCTTGAATTTAAAAGTTTATCATCTGCTGCTGAATTTGTCTTAGCTAGATCGTCTAATGGTCACGTAGATTGAATTAAAAAATAAAGGCCTCATTTACACCGCTTTGTGTAGATTTGAGGTTTTTATTTATGCATTGTTTTAATTGCATTTAAGTTTAAATAGAAAATAAAAAATACTGAATTTTATATAACTAAGCTAAACTACTGTATGCAAAAATTAGATAAAATAAAAATAGATAACTTGTGTAAAAAGCTTTTTGAATAATAAATATAGAGCGAATTTTATTAATAATTTTAGGAAAAGTTATGAAATCTTTTATAGGTTATATAAAAGAATTTACTTACAATACAGATAAAGACTGAGCTGTTGCTAATTTTTATGTTTTAGATACCGAGAAAATCATTAAAATTAGTGGTAATATTAATAGCTTGCCTATTGAAGTTTTATATGAAATTCAAACAGATGAAAACCCAGAAGAAAAATATAATTCTGAAATTTATAATTGCAAGTCATATAAGTTATTCACAGCTAGCGACAACCAAATATTTTTTGAATATTTGAAATCGGATGTGTTTAATAAAACTATTGGTGATGATTTTATTAAAAAATTAGAGTCATACTACCAATCAGATAATATTTGACAAGAAATACTTTCTAATAAAGAAAAATTTCTAAACATGAAGCAAGTACGAAAACCAGTTTTAAATAGCGTTTTTAACAAGCTTACTTTTAGTAATTTTAAACTAGCATTTCTTACTAATGACCTTGATTTAAATGTACTTGATAAACTAATAGAGCTTTATGCAGGCTCATTTGATCTAATACAAGAAGCAATTAAAAATAGTTTGTATGAGATTAATTTTCAATACAAAATAACTAGCCTAGAATCTATTGATAAAATCTTTTTGCTTTTTAATAAAGATGAAAATATTGTTGCACGAATTGCTCATTATTTACATAATTATTGTAATGAAATTCTAAATAACAAATCTAGTTCTTATACATATTTAGAAAATATAAAAAGATACTTTGACTATCAAGAGAAGTTTTTTATTCCAGTGGAGTTAAAAAAAAGTCATTAATAATGTAATAAGATATGCAAAAACCAAAAAACTTCTCATTATTAAAAAAGATAGAGTTTATACAGCCCAAACATATAATGATGAAATGACTATTGCTTCATTTTTAGCTAATAAAAACAGAGTCAAAAAAATTAGGTATTCCAAATTTAAACAATATATAAAAGAAATTCAAAAAGAGTCTGCAAAAGAAGCAGACATAGACAACTTTAAATATGATGAAAGTCAAATTAACGCACTAAGAAAGTTTATTGATAATAAATTTGTAGTAATTACTGGTGGCCCTGGAACTGGTAAGACCACTTTAATAAAAGGCATAGTAAAACTATTTAAAAAAGTTTATCCAAATGAAAGTTTTAAAATAGCAACTCCGACAGGAAGAGCAGCAGCAAGAATTAAGGAAAGTTTTGAAGAATCCGACGCTACAACTATTCATAAATTACTGCAATATGATCCTTCAACTGATAAGTTTAGAAAAAATATGTTTAATCCGCTAGATGATGGTTTATTAATTATTGATGAAACATCAATGGTTGACAACAATTTATTTAGTAGCTTTATTTCATCTATTGGAAATGCAAAAAGAATCGTTTTTGTTGGCGATGTGGAACAGTTGCCAAGCATTGGAATTGGTAATGCGTTTGAAGATATTATTAAATCTAAAAAAATAACAACTGTCGAATTAAAAAGTACACACCGACAACAAGACCAAAGCAAAATTACTGATCTAGCTTATATGATCAGAAATAATAATTTTGACATCACAAAGCTTCAAGAAACAGCAGAAAAAAGCGATTTGAAAACTATTTTTATTGATGATCAAAGTAAATACTTAGAGGAGATTATCAATAATTATAATTTTCGTAATAAGAATGGTTTTTATATTCCAAATCAAATTCAAATTATTTCTCCCTTCAACAAAGGAGCATTAGGAATAGAGGAAATAAATAGAAAGATCCAAGAGAAATTTAATAGAAATAAAAACAAAGACGAAGACGAAAAATTAAATGCAAATGGTTACAGCTTTTATAAAGAAGATAAAATAATGTATCTAAAAAATCAAAATGATTTATCTAATGGCGATATTGGAGTTGTCGATATTATAAATAAAGACAACAAACAAATGACTGCAACTTTTAATAATGATAATAAAAAAGTTGAATTATATAGCTCGGATCTAACTAATTTAGCTTTGTGTTATGCTTGTACAGTTCATAAAACTCAAGGCAGCGAATTTCAAAAAGTGATTTTAGTGTTAGACCCAGAAAAAGGTAATTCCTTTATTAATAAAAAGTTAGTCTATACAGCTATAACTAGGGCTAAAGATGAACTAGTTATTATTACCAGCAGACAATATTTTAATAAAAGTGTTAATCAAAGACCTGCTCAAAGAGATACAAGTTTAGCTAAACATATAAAAATAATGCATTGGAAAAAGAAATGAAGTCTTTTTAGAAAAAGACAATATTGTCACTAAAATATATTTCTAATATAAAAAAGTGTGTGCTCTCACCACATTTTTATTATCAAAAAATGTAAAGTTAAGCAACTAATATCTATTTAATCCCTAAAATGCTATTAATTCTTGCTTTGGTTGGATTTGAAACAATAAAAGTACCGGCTACACAAGCATCAGCACCTGCTTTAAAACATTCAGGGCCAGTTACATCATTTATGCCACCATCAACTTGTATTAAATAGTCATAAGCATGCTTTATTCTTAATTGTTTAAGTAATTTTATTTTATCAATTGCAGAAGGAATGAACTTTTGACCGCCTTTTCCTGGTTCAACAGACATAACTAACACTAATTGAATATAAGGTAAAAATTTCTTAATTTCTTCAACTTCAGTACTTGGTTTAATTGCAATTCCAAGCCTATAATCATGATGTTTTTGTTTCAAAAACTTAAGCAATTTCTCTGATTCTACCGCTTCATAATGAAAAGTCACAATATCAACTACATCTTTATATAAGTCTATATAATCCAAAGGATTTTCAACCATTAAGTGAGCATCTTTAAAGTGCTTTAGTCCTTTTTCATGAATGTTTTTAATTTCATCCAATTCAATTGCTAAATTTGGTACAAATTTGCCATCCATTACATCATAATGAATTCATTTTATGCCTTCATTAACTAAAATATTAGCCATATTTAGCCTATTTTCAGGCTCAACATTTAATAATGATGGAGTAACATACTTATTATTTTTGTTCATTTTCAACCTCTTGCAACAACTTTAGATAATTATTATATCTAAATTGGGGAATAATATTGTCCTTAACAGCTTGTTTTATATTACAAAAGTTCTCAGGCTCATTTTGGTGAAAGCAAGTTTTAAACTTGCAAAATTTGCCTAGTTCTTTAAACTGCTTATATGAATAGGCTAACTGTTGCTTTGTTAAGTTTATATCTAAACTAGAAAAGCCTGGAGTATCAATTAATTCTCCATTATCGAAAACATTAACAATTTGCACAATTCTAGTTGTATGCTTGCCTCTGTTTGCAAATTTTGAAATTGCTTGGACAGCAAAATTACTGCCTGTAATTTTGTTAACTAAAGTAGTTTTTCCAACGCCGCTTTGCCCCATTAAAACATTAGTTTTATTAGTGAATAATTTCGCAATATTTTTTACTCATTCATCTGTTTTATAGGATATTTCGTAAACTTTGTATCCTAAACTTTCATATTCATTTTTATATTTGCTTGTGCCTAAATCAGCTTTAGTATTAAATAAAACTGGCTCAATATTTGCACTCTCAATAAAAGCCATATATTTATCAACTAAAAAGCTTTGAAACTCAGGCTCATGAATTGACATTACAATGATGATATGATCAATATTAGCTACTTTCGGTCTTATAAATTCATTTTGCCTTTCATATATTTTAGTTATGTACTTTTCTTTTTCAAATTCGACATAATCGCCAACTAAAGGCACTATGTTTTTATGTCTAAAAACACCTAGAGCAGGCAAATTATGAAAATTGTTATTTTCATCTTTAATTGAATAAATTCCAGAATTTATTGAGTAAATTTTTCCCTTCAAGTTTACTTCCCTATACTGATAAAACTATAATTGCAACTATGACAGCTAAAATAATTAAGCTGAAAATAACAAGCATAGCAATCAAAAAACCTTTGCTGTTTACTATCTCCGTAATCGTTTTTTTAGGTTTCATTTTCTTAGCGTCAATTGGCTTTTCAAATATTCTTTTTTCTGAAAGTGCTGTTTTTAAATCTTCTGCCATTTCTCATGCGCTTGAGTATCTATGAAATGGATCTTTTGCAGTTGCTTTAATAATTACATTTTCTAGTGCTTGCGTAGTTGCGATTTTATCAGTTAGCTTAGGCATTGGCATTGTTTTTTGCAATATTAAGGTTTCATCAGCTTTCTTGCCTTCAATTGGATATTTGCCAGTTAGCATTTCATAAAGTAAGATTCCGATTGCATAAATATCTGTTTTTTTAGTAGGCTCATTATCAGGACGGCAGAGCTCAGGTGCCATATAATAAACTGAACCTACAACTTTTGAAGCTTGTGTAAATCTTTGACTATCAGGATCTAGTGAAAGACCAAAATCTAGTATTTTTACATGACTATTGCTAGTTATAATGATATTGTTGCTCTTAATATCACGATGAATAATATTATTTGAGTGCAACTCTTGCATAGCTTCACATATTTGTCTTACATAATTTATTGAACTATGGGGATTAAGCACGCCATTTTTTTTAATTAATTCTCTTAAGCTTTTGCCTTCAACATATTCCATTACTAAATACTGCTCATCATCACCAACATATGATTCAACATAGTAAGGAAAATAATCAGACTTAACTTTTTGCAAAATTGCAATTTCTTGCTTAAAACGACTAATTGTCACATTTTTGTCGCTATCAGGCTTAATTACAAAATATTTAAGTGCATAAACTTCTTTAACAACTGAATCAGAATTTAATAATTCGACTTTAAAGACTTTGCTAAAGCCTCCTTCGCCAATTTTTGTAAGCACTTTGTACTTTTTAAAGACTCTGCTATTTGATGGAATCATTCTAATGCCTCCTGATTTTTACTTTAATTTAATGTAACCATAATGCATGATGCATTATCATTTGAATTATTTTTTAAAGCAAAGTCGACAATGTTATCACATCACTCCTGTGCATTTTTAAACCTTAGTGCCATGTTTTCCATTACATTTCGCGATGCAAAATTATGTGTGCCATCACTAGTTGCAATAACAGCACTAACACGTTTATAATCATTAGGAAAAACTGTTGAGATATCTAATCTAGTTTTTTTAGTTGGCCCTAAAGCTGATGTTAATGATGCACGGTTAATGCTTTTTTTAGCTTCATGCTCAGGAACACCATTAGAAATTAGCTGATTTAAGTAATTATGATCAACAGTTACTTGCGTAATTTGGTTTGAATTATCTAATATATAAGTACGTGAATCGCCTATGTTGAAAATGAGAATAAACTTTTCTTTAGAATTGACTAAAGCCCCTGTAACTGTGGTTCCCATGTCTAATTTAGCTTCATCACGATCGCCAATTTTAATCATCTCTTTTTTGCAAGCCTTAATTGTTTCTCTTATTCATTTTATGTATGAATCAATGGCGCTATCATCAGAATTAGGAAAATTATTATCAAAATACTGCTTAAATACTTTAATAGTTGTGCTTGAGGCAATTGCGCCGCCATAATGGCCACCCATGCCATCACATAAAAGTAAAACTGTGCAATTTTCATTAGTTAAAATTGCAACAGCATCTTGATTTTCGAGTCGTTTTGTTCCTTTTTCACTAACTCTGCCAAAATCCATAAATTTTATATTTCTTCCTTTATTATTTGAGTTACTCTCTTGGCAGCTAATTCAGCATCATCATTGACAATTTTGTACTTAAATAAATGCTGATCATTAATTTCGTCTATAGCTTTTTGCATTCTGATATTTATAGCTTCTTTATTTTCAGTATTTCTGTTTAAGATTCTATTTTTTAATTCAGTAACTGAAGGAGGTAGAATGAAAAAAGTAATTACTTTGTATCTATCATTAACCTCTTTTTTACTTAGTATTTGCTTTGCCCCATTTGTTTCTATTTCTAAAAATGGAACTTTATTTAAATTATGAATTCTGTCGATTTCAGCATACAAGGTGCCATAGTAATTTTCAAAGTGATAACTGTATTCTAAAAAGGCATTTTCACTAATTTTTTTCTCAAAGTCTTCTTTACTAATGAAAAAATAATGCACTCCTTCTACTTCTCCAGCTCTAGGCTTTCTGGTTGTAGCAGAACAAGCTAAGTGCAATCTTAGCTCTTTGTTATCAAATAAATACTTTTCAATAGTACCTTTACCGACACCACTAGGCCCTGCAAAGATAATAATTGGCTTCTTGTTTACGCTTTCTGTCATAGTTATATTTATTATATTAATTTATTGAAAATATATTAGCATTAATTTGGAAACTAAACTAGGAAAATGAAATCTAGTGTACTTGAGTAAATGATATTTGATGACTAATTTTCCAAAAACTTTGTTTCATAGGCTTTTTGGAAAATATAGGTGCTATAAAAATAATTTTTAATTAACTACATAGCCTGTCTTAATTTATTTAAATTATCAAGACAAAAACCAAAATTAAAAAAATCATAAGCTATTAGAATATAAAAAGGCCAAGAAAAGCAAAAGTAATATATAATATAAAATAATTTATTTTAAACCAGGAGAATAAGAAAATGGATGTTAAAGCAATTTTGTCAATTATCTTAGTCATTATTTCAGCTGGTATTTTAGTAATTTCACTGCTTATGTCGCCAGATTCTAATGCTTTTTCTGGTGCTTTAGTTGGCTCAGGTGACTTAGAGTTATTTAAAACTTCAAAAGAGAGAGGATTTAAGAAAGTTCTCAAATGATCAATGGTTTCTTTAGGGCTTATCCTCTTAGTGATTTCGATTGTTTGTTGAGCTTTAGTTAAATAAATATGATTAATGAAACAGTAGTAATAAATACAATCAAAGAAAACCCACACATAAATACAAACACTTTGTTAAGGAAGCTAAATATTAGCCCCAGACACAGTAAGATTTTGACCAATATGCTTATAAATCTGTCTTCTAGGGATTTAATTGCTTTTGACAAAAGAGATTCATCATATGTAGCATTAAGAAAAATAAACACAATTCAAGGGCCGATTCATTTTGCTTCTGAGGGCAAGTGTGCTTTTGTTGATGTTGAAGAATTAAGCAAAAATGGAACCAAAAGTTCTTATTTTGTTTCCAGCAATAATTTTAATACAGCACTTAATAATGACATTGTGGAAGCTGATGTTTTTGAGCCTATAAGCCCTGACAACAATAGAACTTTTGCTAAAGTTAAAAAAATCATAGAGCGTCGTTGTAAAACATTAATTGGTGTTTTAGACAATGTTAATGGTTTTGTTACATTCAAGCCAATTGAGCCAATTTATAAAAATACTAGTTTTAGAATAAAAAATATTGCTAGTGAAGCTAGGGTTTTAGATGTTGTAGTTGCTGAAATTATTAACTATGAAAACAGAAATAAAGAAATAAACATAATCAAAAGAATAACAGATGTTAATGATCCTATGGCTTATGTTAAGTCATTAGAAGAAGCTAGAAATGTGCCAAGGGAATTTCCTGCTGAAGTTAATGAATATATTCAAAAATTTATTCCTGAAAATATAAAAAATGAAGACTTAAGCATGCGTACTGACTTAAGAAATGACCTAGTTGTAACTATTGACGGTTCTAGTACAAAAGACTTTGACGATGCTATAAGCGTAGTAAAAATTGACGAAAACACCTATGAATTAGGAGTGCACATTGCAGATGTTGCTTACTATGTTAAAGAAAATACTCCTTTGGATGATGAAGCTTTAAAAAGAGGAACAAGTATTTATCTTTTAAATGAAGTTGTACCAATGCTTCCTTTTAAATTATCTAATGGCATATGTTCATTGAATCCAAATGAAGAAAGATTAACTATTAGCTGCATAACTAAAATTAATAAACTAGGTCAAAGCATAGAAACTAAAATTGTGCCTTCAGTTATAAAGTCTAAATATAGACTTACTTATGAAAGAGTCAATGAATTTATTAACGAATCTAAAGACTTTGAAGATAAAGAGCTTAATAAAATGCTTAAAAATGCCTATGAGCTTTCACAAATTATAAGAGAGTTTAAAAACAAGCAAGGATACATTGATTTTGAAATTCAAGAGCCACATATTGAGCTTGATTCTGATGGTCGTGTTTTAGACATCAGTGTCGAAAAAACAGGCGAATCGGAAAAAATGATTGAAGACTTCATGGTTAGAGCTAATGAGGAAGTTGCTAAGTTTATAACTAACTCTAAGCTGCCTATGATGTATCGGATTCATGAAGTGCCTAGTGAAGAGAAAATAGAATACTTTTTAGAAGTTTTAAAGTCACTTAAAATTAATGTTTCATTAAACAGAAAGCATATTACTCCTTTAACATTTCAAAAAATTATAAATCAAATCAACAGCCAGCGCAATGATGAATTTTTAAAAATGCTTTTCTTAAGAACAATGCAAAAAGCAGTTTACTCACCTGATAATATTGGCCACTTTGGGTTAGCCAGTGAATGCTATTGTCACTTCACTAGCCCAATTAGAAGATATCCTGATGTTATTGTTCACAGAGTCTTGTGAGACTTTGTTTTTAAAAAGCAGTTAAATAAAGTTGATGAATTTGCTGCTAATTTGCAAAAAATAGCTGCTATGAACTCAGCTAGTGAAGAAAATGCAGTGCAATTAGAACGCGATGTAAATGATCTTAAGTTTGCTGAATATTTTAAAAGCAAAATCAACAGCGAGTTTGAAGGCCAAGTTTTTGGCATAACTAAATTTGGAATGTTTATTCAGTTTGATAACAAAACTGATGCAATGGTGCACATAAGTAACATTGGCGATGGTGATTTTGAAGCTAATGAACAAATGACCAAGTTATATAGCAAAAATGATCCCAAAAAAGCCTATAAATTAGGTCAAACCGTCAGAGTTGTTATAACAAATGCAGATGAAACAACTGGTAAAATCGATTGTGTTTTAGCTCAAGACTATAAAACCTATTTAAGAAACAAAGTTTCTAAAAACTTTAATCAGCAAAAAGGATTCAATAAGCGTTAAATACTATAAAACAGGCATATATGAAAAATAAACAAGCTAAATTAGTTAAAAATTCATTGGGCTTTGATAGCAATTTATATGTTTATCAAGACAAAAAAATGTTTAATTATTCTGTCGATACAATAATGCTTGGCAATTTTGTTTTCTTGAATCACAAAATTAAAAGAATGCTAGAGATAGGTACAAATAATGGTGCACTGAGCATTTTTATTTCTGAAAGAAGTAAAAATTTAAAAATTGATGCAATTGAAATTCAGGAAAAAGCTGCCAAGCTAGCAGCGAATAATGTTATTTTAAATAACAAACAAGAGCAAATTAATGTAATTCAAGCTGATTTTAATGATTTTTACAAAGAACATACAAAGCTAGTTAAACCTAAATATGAGGCCATTGTGTGCAATCCGCCTTTTTATGTTTATGACAAAAGCAAAATATCAAAGAAAATTAGTGAGGAGGTCTTAATTGCCACTCACGAAGTTAAGCTAAACTTAGAACAAATAATTTCTGGAAGCGCCAAAATTATTGAACAAAAAGGCTATTTAACGCTTGTTATTCCCGCTGAAAGATTAGTTGATTGCTTCTGCTTGATGCGTCAGTACAAGTTTGAGCCTAAGAGAGTGCAATTTATGATACCGCGGGTTTATGATAAGCCTAAGTTAGTTTTAGTCGAAGCTAGATATCAAGCTGGCTGAGGCACTCATTTTTTACCAAATTTATACCTGCATGATCCAAATGATCCACTTAATCATGATTATTTACCTGAAATCAAAAATCTTTATAAACCCATAAAGGTTAATATGGAGTAATTTATGAAAAAAACATTTTATATTACTACACCCATTTACTACACATCTGGTCCATTACACATTGGTCATCTTTACTGCACCACAGTTACTTGGATAATTGCTAACTATAAAAAAATCTTAGGTTTTGACGTAAAGTTTTTAACTGGAAGTGACGAGCATGGTCAAAAAATAGAGCAAAAAGCTGCTGCTGCTAATAAGGATCCACAAACATATGCTGATGAATTAGTTGATTCATATAAAAAAATGTGACAAAAATACAACATAAATTATGACTATTTTAGTCGTACAAGTGATCCTAAACATATGAAAATGGTGCAAGCAATTTTTAGTAAATTTTTAGAGCTTGGCTTTATTTACAAAGGTAAATATGATGGCTTATATTCAGTTAATGATGAAGAGTTTTTAACCAAAAATCAAGCTGTATTAAAAGATGGAGAATACTATCATCCCGTTAGCGGACATAAATTAGTTTTAATGAGTGAAGAGAGCTATTTTTTCAAAATGAAAGAGTTTCAGAACTGGTGATTAAAGGAAGTAGAAAATAATCCTGAATGACTTTTGCCAGCTAAAATGACTAATGAAATGATTACAAACTTTGTTTCAGAAGGACTTGAAGATCTTTCAGTCACTAGAACTAATATTAACTGAGGCATAAAAACTAATGAGGATCCTAAACATACTCTTTATGTGTGATTAGATGCGCTTTTTAATTATGTTAGTGCTTTAGGTTTTGATTTAGAAAATCCAAGTGATGAATATTTAAAGTACTGGCAAAATGGTGATGAAATTGTACACATAATTGGTAAGGAAATTTCGCGTTTTCACTTTATTTACTGAACTATTTTTACAAAAGCTTTAGGAATTAGAATCCCTACCAAAATTTATGCTCATGGTCTTTTAAGAGATAAAAACGGCAGAAAAATGTCTAAGTCATTAAACAATGTCATTGAGCCTGAATATTTATTTAGTAAGTATGATGATGAAATGATTAAATATTATTTTGCTTCAGCAATTTCTTTTGGTGAAGATGGTAATTTTAGCGAAGATAAGCTTATTGACATTATTAATTCTGAGTTAGTTAATAACTATGGCAATTTAGTTTCTAGAACAGTCAAAATGATTAGCAATTCTTCCCCAGAAGGGCTAATTTACAGGCAAAGCAGTAAAATTGAACATTTAGAAATAGAAGAAAAAATTAACTCATTTTCATCTAAATTCATTGAGCTTATGGATGAATTTAGATTAGATAAAGCACTTGAGTACTCAATGAATCTTTCTGATGCATTAAATAAATACATTGATATGCTTAAGCCTTGAACCTTGACTGCGCACGAACATAAAGAAGAGTTAGAAAACATTTTAGTTAGACTGCTCAATGGCATTTATGCAGTTTCTTGAAGCTTGCAAATTGTTATGCCTAATAAAATTACTGAAGTAGCTAGAGCTTTAAATGTTAACTCATTTGAATTAGATAATATTAGCAACTTTTCAAAATTTGATGGAGTTAAAACTGCTGATAAATTTATTCTATATAATAGAATTAAAAAATAGATATCCAGCATAGCGGAAGGAAAAATGATTCACATAATTTATAAAGAAATGGTAATTAGGCAAGAAGCTAAGGAAAGATTTGCTTACTTGATTAGAAACTGAAACGATTTTGTTAAAAAACAAGAATTAAATCTTTCTTTTGACTTATGCTGAAAAAACGAAAACACACTTGTTGTAATCGAAAGATGAAGCACAGCAGCAGCATACAATAATTTTTTAAAGCTTGATGAGGCTAAATTAATCAATAAAGAATTAGAAAAATTCATTGAATATAATGCTAAAGTTGAAAGACTTAATGTCAATGTTTAATACTATAAACTATGTTTATAGTTTTTTTATTTTTTAGTTAGTAGGATATTTTTATATAAAATTGAATTATGGGATTTTTTAGTTATTTAAAAGACAAATTATTTGGTTGAAAAAAGAAGTCTAAAGAAGAAAAATTAGCGCAAAAGCAAGCTGAATTAGAGAAAAAAGAGCAAGAAGAACTTTTGCGTTCGCAAAAGTTAGAAAAGTACCAAGCTGGATTAAGCAAATCAAGCTCACTTGGCGCAAAATTGCTGGATCTTTCAAACAAATACAAAAAAATTGACGAAGAGTACTTTGATGAATTAGAAGAAATTTTAATTATGAGCGATATAAGTGCTAAGCTAGTGTATGCAATTATTACTTATATTAAAAATGAAGTTAAGATCAGAGAGTTAACTAGCACTAAAGATATTGGCGAGCTAATAGCTGACCAAATGTTTGTTGTTTATACCAATAAAAGTGTTGTTGATACAACACTTAATGTTGAAGATGACAGATTAAATATCTTAATATTTATTGGTGTTAATGGCAGTGGCAAAACAACTAGCATTGCTAAAGTTGCACATAAATATATAAAAGAAGGTAAGAAAGTTTTAATTGCTGCTGCTGATACTTTTAGAGCAGGTGCAGTTGATCAAATTGCTATATGATCTGAACGTGTTGGAGCTGATATTGTTAAGCCAATAAAAGAAGGTGCTGATCCAGCGAGCGTTGTTTATAGCGCTTTAGAGAAAGCTAAAGCTGAAAATTATGACTTATTGTTAATTGATACAGCCGGCAGATTGCAAAATAAAATTAACTTAATGAATGAACTTAAAAAAATGTACTCAATTATTAATAAGTTCCAAGAAGGTGCACCACATGAGTGTTTACTAGTTCTTGATGCAACTACTGGCCAAAATGGTGTAAGCCAAGCCAAAGCATTTAGCGAAGTTGCTAATCCTACTGGCATAATCTTAACTAAAATGGATGGTACTTCAAAAGGTGGGATTGTTTTATCAATTAAGGATGAATTTAACATCAATGTTAAATATCTAGGCCTAGGGGAAGGACTTGATGATCTTCAAGAATTTGACTTAGATAATTTCATTTATGAAATGACCAAGGATTTAATTGACAAAAATGAAGAATAATCCCATTAATGACATTAAAAATATTGAACATTTGTGCTCTCTTTTTGAAAAATATGAAGGATTATTAACTCAAACCCAAAAACAAACCTTTAGACTTTATTTCTATGAAAATCTTTCGTATGCTGAAATAGCTAAAATCACGGCCACAACAAGAACTGCTGCTTATGATAGCGTTCATAAAGCTATCAATAATCTAAAAAAAATTGAAGCTAAAACTAGTGAATAAAAAATGAACCTGCTCTGGTTCATTTTTTTGACTGCTGTGCCTTATTTAAAGTACTTTAAGGCAGCTTCATAGTTAGGCTCATTTGAAACAACTGGCACATATTCAACATATTCAACTTTATTGTTTTCATCTAAGACAAATACTGCTCTAGTTAGTAGGCCAACACCTTCTAATAATGTTTGTGTTTTCTTGCCAAAATCATTGTGTTTAAATTCACTAACTAATTTAACTTTTTTATTATCTTTTGCAACACATCAACGATTTTGTGCAAAAGGTGTGTCATATGATACAACCACTACTTCATATTCTTTGTCTTTGAAATAGTTCATAAATTTAGTTGCTTCAATGTCGCAAGTTCCTGTGTCAATTGATGGAACTGATAAAACTAATTTTTTACCTTTTGGCAATGAATAAAATTCAAAATCATTTAATTCACCGTCCACAGCTTTAAAGTTAGGAAATACATCCCCCCCAACTTTAACTTCATTACCTAAAAGGTTTACATCCATATTTACAAATAATACTTTCATAATTCTCCAATCAATAGCTAAGAAATATAATAATTATATATTATGCTTAATAACATTATTTTAATAGGATTATATTTTCATAGTACCAAATTAATTGGTAAATGATTAAGTTATATATCTTTATCTTATGATTGGTGACTTATTTTATGAAGGCGACAACTTTAGGTTTGTTTTATTGAAAGCCTGAAATTTAGATATAAATGCCTGCTCCCTTCTCATTTTGTTAATGAGTATTTTTCGTGTGAGAATCACAAAAAAGTAAAAAAATGGGAAAAAGCAGTGCTTTTCCCAAAATATTTCGCTGTAATTAGTAAGTTAAAATAAGCTTTATATTAAACACAAAAATGCCATGCTTACTACTAAATTACATTTTGTTAATATTTGCCTTAAAATATATGCATTTTTTGGTTTTTTTACTATAATATGTAAATATTAGTTAGGCAATACACATATAAGTTAAATAAAACGGAGATTTATAATGCCAAGAGATGGATTTACATTATTTTGTACTGATTGCAAAATGGAAAACTACATTAGCAAAAAGAACAAAAAAAATACACCAGAAAAAGTAGAATTAAAGAAATTCTGTGCAAAATGCAATGCTAGCACTCTTCACAAGGAAAAGAAATAATCTTTTTATTTAACTCTACATTTTCATTAAAAATAAAATGCCGCTTTTCGGCATTTTTTATGTTCTTTGTGTTGTTTCATTAGCTTTTAATAAAACAGCTAAATTATTTTTGTTGTTCTCAATAATTTCCTTAGTTAAGTGATAGTGGTTAGCAGAAATGGTTTTTAGTTTGCCTTTAAACTGCACTATATAGCCATTAGAATCGCCAATAACTTCATAAATTCTTTGATCATCACTGTGCTCTATTCTAAAATGTGCAGTTGTTGAGCCATTAGCATTATCAATAAATTGATTGATTATTAGTTTTAATTTATTTTTGCTTTTTATACTGCCATTATCTACAATTTTAACTAAATCACGAGATCATAAATACTCGTTTGTAAAATCACTTAAAGTTACAGGTTGTTTGCCCAAAACAATTGTTTCATAGGTTTCTTTGTAAATATTTTTATATCCAGGAATCTTTTTGGTTTCTTCTTTTTCAAAGAAATCTTTGATAACTTGAGCCTCTTTATTTAACTCATCCTGACTAGGATACACGATTGTAAATTCGCCATCTTTAAGTGGCTTTTGCTTAAGCTCTTTTTCTAATTCTTGGCTATTTACCACACCATAATTAGCAAATCTTAAGTCTAAATCTTTAATTCCTAGCCTAAATTCTACAATGTTATCACTATCTGGAGTACACTTAGCAGCCACAACTATGGGAGCTAGTGATGCAAATGAAGATATTAATAATATTTTTCTTTTATTCATTATTTCTCATTTCTACATTATGAATAAATATACCAAAAAAATTGAAAACTGAGTGCCATGAAAATATCTAAATCATTATAAAAATAATTCTTCGCCTGAAGAATTATTTGCTTAATTTATTAGTTGTCTTTGCTTTTTTCTTTATATGGAATTACATGCACATGTGTGTGGAAAATGCTTTGGTCAGCACTTTTACCTGTGTTAATTAAAATCTTAAAGCCAGCAATTCCTTTGTCTAATACTTCTTGCTTGCCTAATTTTCTAGCAGTATTAATCAAGTGTGCAGCAGTAAAGTCATCCGCTTCAGTAATGTTTTTGCTCTTAACTCTAGGCACAACTAGGAAATGTCCTGGTTGAATAGGAAATTTGTCATAGAAAGCTACACAAACATCATCTTTGTAGAAGATTTTTCCTTCTTCTTCACCGCTAATTATTTTTAAAAATAAATCATCCATATTATTTCTCTACCCATACCTTGTCTTTTAATTGTTCATAAAGAGGAGTAATTTCTTTATTAACTTTAATTTTAACACCTAAATGAGCAAATGCTTCAATTGCCTTTTCTAAAAGGTTTTTTGCATCTTTTCCATAAAATAAGTAAGCTAATTTATTTAAGTTTCCTTTATAAATAGAATCTTCAAATGATAATACTTCTACTTCTTTTAGTTTTGAATCTTCAACACTCTTTTTAGTATAGTCTTCTTTAGTTCTTAGTTTAACTTTTTTACCAACAGGTACAATTTGGTTTATGTATGAAACAATTGACTTGCCATCTTTGTCTTTGACATTAACTGATGAGTTTTTCGATTTTAAATCATTAAAGCTAAACAAAATTGAGTTTAAAGCATCATAAACACCATAAGTTCCTGAGCCTTTATTTCTTCTTTTATTATCTGTTTCATCTCAGTTAAGACCATAAGTTCCAGGATCTTTTTGAATGCCAGCATAGCCTTGAAGTTCTTTGTCTTCAGTGTTTGTAGTGATTATTTCTCACTCTTTAGCTTTCTTTTCAGCTTCAGCAGAGTCTTTGAAAAATGCATTGAAATCATCTTTATTTGAAATAGTATTCTTTATTTCTTTTCTAGTAAAAATATCATTAGAAGTTGTTTTATCATCAAAGGTTCTATTTCATAATTGAATGTATTTGTTTTCAAATGCATATTTAACTAAATTATAGTGTTTTAAGTCAAATTTAGCATCCTTACCATCAACATAGTATTCAAACTTTTGGTCTTTAGATTTTTCTTTGTCTTTTTTGCCAACATTAGCAATATTGTTTGCTATTGTTTGTAATTTACTTAAGTCAGAAATTTCAAAGTAAGCTTTAACTAAAAGCATATTGTTAATTTCTTTTCTAATGCCAGTTTTATCTTCCATTCATATTTTGATGAAGTCTTCTTTTTTATCTTCTCCAGGAAAATTCTTTGTGCTAATTCAGTCAAACGGATTAGTCTTGAAAACATCATTCTTTTTTCACTCTAATGACTTTTCAACAAAGTAATATTCATTTTTAGAAAGCTGATCTAAAGCAAATATTTTGTATGCTTCATATGAGTCTTTAAATAATTGAGAACTTTGATTTTGAAACTCTTTTTCAAAATTTTTCTTTCAGCTATTAGCATCATGTTGCTTTGCTGGTTTAAGGTTATAAATGTAGCTTAGAGCAAAGTTGTTTCAAATTTCTTCTAATTCAGCTACCCTTTTATTTTCTTTAAGATCTTTTTGTTGGTTTAGTCTTTCAGTTGTTTCAACATCATTTCCACATTTAGCACTAATAACAGCAACTGAAGGAATAGTTAATAAACTTAATGATGATAGTAATTTTTTGCTTATTTTCTTCATTATTCCCCCAATTATTTATCCTCTAGGTTAAATTGTTTTTTTAAATATTCTAATACTAGTGAAGCAGCTGTTTTTGTATTGTTATGCTTGAAATAAGCTTTGCCATCTTTCATTTCAAACAGCTCATCATAATTATTTTTAGCTCTGTTTTCAATTCAAGTTGAAGCATCTTTAGAAAGCTTAATAAAGTTTGAAATCTTATCAAATTGAATAGCTGCAGTTGATGCTGCAATTAAGTCAGTTATAGCGGAATCATTGTATTTAACATTTTCTAACTTTTTACCACTTTTATCAAAGACAAAGTTATTGTTTTGAGTTATTAGATATTGCTTAAACTCATTATCTTGAAGCATTTTTAGAATATATTCATTTCTTGAAAGCTGCTTGTTTAGCTTTTGCAATGCATTATATCTAACGCCTAATTGTTTTTCATATTTACGGTTTAAAATGAAATCATTTTTGATCATTTCAACAAGTTTTTCTTTTGTAATTTCTTCACCAAAAATTAACAATTTGAACCCTTCAGGAGAAAGTATGCCTGTTACATTTTTTGCACTTCCGCCATTAAACTTGACATTGTAAACTGTTTGAATTTTTTCGCTTTGCTCAAAAATGGCCACAAACTTTTTAAGTATGTTTTCTTCAAAAACTTTTTCTGTTAATCCTTTACTTTGAGATTCATTAACTTCAGTAAAAAATTTCTCAAGTTTTTCATTGTGTTCAGCGGCTTTTTCATTATCCTGAATTTGTCCACCATTTGATGATTCAGAAGATGAACTTGTACCATTATTCACTTTAGCTAGTTTATCAATTTCAGTTTTAATTTCTTGTATTTTATTAAACAAATCGATTTCTTTTGGCTCGTTGCTGTTAGTTCCGCCATTAGTGCCATTATAATTTTCCCTGAACAACAATTTTGGATTATTTGCTAGGAATTTTTGGAAATTATCACCAGTTACTAACTCAGAAATTGATGTTAAACCTGAAGTTCCTCAGTTTTTCTTAATTTCTTCCTTGCTAGTTGAAAAAGTGTTAAGAACTGATGAATATTGAATAGCATCATCTGGAAGAATGTTGTTACCGTTTTTCGTAACTACATAATTTATGTAATGATCAAATGAATTAAATTTCTCTTTAACAACGTTAAATCCTTCGGTAACTTTGTTTAAGCCAAAAGTATCTTTCTTAGCATAAAATAGGTATCTAAGGAAAATATTTTTATCAATATTTCATTTTTCATTCTTCTTGGCAGGAGCAATACCAGGAAGTGTGAATTCACTAATAATTCTTGGTTTTTCATTTGCAATATATGACTCAATAAAAGGATCAATTGACTTATAAGAATCTTTGAAAACAAAACTGTCAGTTGCTAATGCTAATTTAGATTTATCATCTAACTCAATGAATTTTTTATCTTTGCCATTATCATGTCATCAGCTAAAAACATTTTTGCCGCTCTTATCTTTTCTTTCAATTTCATCTTTTTTAGAATCGCCATTAGCTAATCTAAAACGACGCAAGGCATCTGATTTAATGCCTTCAAAAACTTTATTTTCAACTGCTTCATCAATATTTTTAGCACCATTGTATTTTTCAACTAAGTGCTTATTAAATTCAGTTTGTCAGTTAGCTGTACCAAATTGAAGCTTCATATTGTTTTCAATATCAACTAATTCATTTTTGAATTTAGTTTTAAGCTCATCCAAGGTTGGTAAACGGAAAGAATTGTTATCTTTTTTATCGCTTCTTTTAGATTCGTTTCATTTCTTTTGATACTCAGCTGATGCTTTTTGCTCTTGATCATAAAGGTAGTAAAGAATGATTTTATCAATCTCTTTTAGTTTATCTTCTGATGAAGAAATATTATGATTTTGGTAAATATCCTTAAACTCTCCAAAGTTTAAGTCTAAATTAAAATCACCAATCTTGGCACTAGCTACATTAGTGTTTTGAGCATATCCATCAATAAAGTTCTTTTTAGTTGAATTAATCACAAGTGGAACAGTAATACCAGTAGCAACAGCAGCAACTAAAAGTGAAGAAGTTGTTGCTATTTTTCAACTTCTGCTTTTTTTGCTTTTTCCTGTTGTTTTATTTTTGTTTTCTTGCTCAGCATTTTTTTGCAAAAGACGCTCGAAAAATGGTGTTTTTTTCTTTCCCATAAGTGCTCCTAGGTACTATATATAAATATTTAATATTAATCTTAAACTAAAATTTGTAAAAAAATAAATTAGTAATATTATATTATGATTTTTCTATAATTTATGCAAATGATAGTCAAAACAACTGCAATAGAAATACTAAAAGAATTACAAAAAATATTAGATTTAGAAAAAATAAATTACTCGCTTGGGCTAGTTAATTATTATGAGTATAAAAATGAGCCTGAGCTATTTTTGATTAATGATGTTGAAGTGTGTTTATGACACACAGATTTTTATTTCTTGCTTAAAAAATATCCAAATCACTTTGTTTTGCCTGAAAATCTTGCTTATAAGTCACTAGCACCTTACTATAAGTTTTCGGGTTCAAGCATCAAAATAAACATTATTGTTGGCACAAATGATGAGAAAATAAACTACTGATATAAGTTTAAAAACTATAAACGTTTAATTTACTGAGGAAACAGCAAAAAACACTGACTTTACTATCTTTTTGGCTCAAAAACACAAAGAATTTCTTTGCATGATTTAGTGAATTCTTTAGTGCATGAAAGATATACAAAATTTATTATTTTGAACTCTGAAATTGATAAATTTAAAGTTTTTGATAATCTTAATTTTAACAAAAGGTTTTTTGTAACTGAAAAGGGAGTTACAGTACCGTTCTTTGAGTCTTTTAAAAACTTATAGCACTGTTTTATAGGTTTTTTAGTAAACTTATTGTTTTAAAAAGCAAACAAAAATCAGGCCTGCAACCTGATTTTAAATATAATTTTTGTGAAATTATAGAAGCTAAAATGCTTTATTATTGTTTTGATTTTTGTTCATTAACAAAGTGGTCTAAACGAGAAGATTTTCTTGCACCTTTATTTGGGTGATAAACACCTTTTTGTACTGCAGTAGCAATGATTGAGTGAGCTTCAAAAACTTTCTTTTCAAAGCCTTCTTCTTTTGCTAAAACAGCTTCTCTGGCTGCTCTAATAGCTTTTCTTACTCTAGTTTTCATTGCATTGTTTCTTTGTCTAAATTCTTCTTGTTTAGCAATACTTTTCACTTTTGATTTAATATTAGCCATATTTAGCCTCCTTTTTATTTAAATAAAAATCTGTTTAATTATACATTAAAATAATAATTTAGTATTATTATTACACTATGTCAAATGTAATAGAAATTAAAACTGAAATACCTAAAAATTCAAACATAAAATATGAATATAATCGCGAAGATGGACAAATTCATGTTGATAGAATTTTAAGAGCGGACTTTAAATATCCTTGCAACTATGGTTTTATTCCAAATGCCTTAGATTGAGATGGCGATGAGTTAGATGTTTTACTTTATAGCCCTGAAACTTTTATTCCTGGTGTTGTTGTTAATGCTCGTATTATTGGTGCAATGAAAATGAATGATTCAGGCGAAACTGATACAAAATTAATTGCTGTACATGATGATGATTATCGTTTAGCAAATATTAATAGCTTAAAAGAGTTGCCAGAACCTTTTTTATTAGATATAGAAACATTTTTTAACAATTACAAAAACTGAAAGAAGCCAAACTTAACTAAAGTATTAGGCTTTGAAGATGAAAAATGGGCTTTTGCAGAATTAGAAGAGTGCAAGGAATTAATGGATAAATATGGCAAAATGCCTAAAAAAGAATTTGTTGCTAAAATGATGAAAGAACATCCTGAAAAATACACATTTTAAAAAAATAAAAAATGGGCTTTAAATGTAAGTCCATTTTTTGTATTTTGATTTTTGTGTCTGTTATTAAGAGTTTTTTGTCAAGAATTGTTTTACCTTATTAACTATATTGTTGATATTAAAACCCATAGAATCGTATACAACATTTCCTTTATCAGAAAATCCGTATTCATAAGCAAAATGACCATCTATTTTGTTATATTTGCTTAATTTATATCATAGTGGATCGTTTGATGCTTCTATTGCAAAAATAGGTTTTTTATCTAATTTAAGTCTGATAGCTAATTCATCATTATCAACTAATTTTTGTAACACTGGAACTGATATAACATTAGCAATTATGCCATGATTTTTTAATTCTAAGGCTGTTTTATAGGCTAATTCAACTTCAGAGCCTGATGATACAATTGATATATCAAACTCCTTGTTTTCATATACAAAACTAGCTGCCATAAATTCAGAAAACTTGCTTGAATGCATTGTTTTAATTGGTTGTCTAGTTCCTATTATTGCAACTTGTGTGCTTGTGTTATTATATGCATAATTTAAACCCATTACTAATTCATATTTATCACAAGGACGAATTACCAATAAATTTGGAATAGATCTTAAAACAGTAACTTGCTCTATTGGCTGATGAGTAGGACCATCATCTCCAACTAAATAAGAATCATGAGAATATAAATGCACTGCAGGAAGTTTCATTATTCCACCTAATCTTAGCGCTCCTTTAGCATAATCTGAAAATGCTAAAAAAGTTGAATCAGCTGTTTTTAATCCGCCATATAAATTAATGCCATTATTAATTGCAGTCATTGCAAATTCTCTTACACCATAGTCAATTCTTTGACCATAGTCTAGTATCGAATCTGCAAACCTTACTTTAGTTGATGAACCAACATCAGCACCGCCTCCTATTAAAAACGGATATAAAAAGTCAACTATTTCACTAAATGCTTTAAAGTAATCCCTAATAGCCAAATCATCCTGTTTTACAAGGATGTTTGAAAAGTCATAATTTGTTTTATTATTAATAGTCTCTAATAATAAAGAATGAATTCATGGGAATTGTTGTTTATGATTATCTAACTCAACTAATCATTCTTCATAGTCTTTTGCCTTATTAGCCATTATAGCCTTGCCATATTCATATACATCTGAATCATATTCAAAAGGCACTTTATTTTCCAATCCAATTGCTTTTTTAAACTCTAGTGTTTGTTCATTATTTAAAATGCCATGGTGACCTTTTGTGGTGTTCTCAAATGGAGTAAATGGGGCTATTATATTGTGCACCATAATATAAGTTGGTCTATCAGATTTTTTAGCTTCAATAATTGCTTTATCAATATTATCATATGAGGCTTCATTAATTTCAATTACATTGAAGTTTAAAGCTTTAAAATAGGCTAATAGGTCAACATTGCTTACATCAGAAACTTTTGTATCTAACTGAATTTTATTATAGTCATGAATTAAAATAAATTTATTTAGTTTCATAACACTAGCAATTTGTAATGCCTCATGTGCAACACCTTCTTGTAAGCATCCATCACCTGCAATAACATATGTATAGTTATCAATAACCTTTGTATCGCCTTTATTAATTTTAAGCGACATTTTCTTCTCAGCTATTGCCATGCCAACACCCATTGCAATACCTTGTCCTAATGGACCAGTTGAAGCATCAACAAAATCAAATGCATCAATTTCAGGATGCGATGGCGTTTTTGAATGCTTTCTTTTATGATTTTTCATTTCATCCAATGAAAGCAATCCTAAAAAGTGCATCATACTATAAAAAGACATTGAAGCGTGACCAGCAGATAGAATTAGTCTGTCTCTACTTATTCACTTTGGATGATTGGCGCTAATTTTTATATGTTTAGCAACAATAGCATACATTATTGGACAAATATCAATTGCAGATCCAATATGACCGCCACCAGCATTATTTATTGAGTCTAAAGCTATTGCTTGCATAGATGCAACAACTTTTTGATTAATATTCATAAATTTACCCCATTAATTTCAACTATTTACATAACAATAATTCAATTATATTAAATGTTTATAATTTATAGTAATTAGATAGAGAGTAGTAAGACACAATGATTAATAATAAAATAATTAAGCATAAATTTTTAGCATCTTTAGGATTAATAAGTGCACCTATATTATCACTTACAGTTTTATCATCTACGGGCTGCAACAATAAAAATAGCACAACAGATAATAATTATTTAATTCCGGAAAAATCATTTTATGAAAAAAGTAACTATTATGACAGTTTAGAAGGTTTAAACGGAAATAAACTATATAGTGAATTAGTTAAAATTCAGCACAAACATTTATCTGGAATTAAGTCATATAAATATCTAAAAACTATTTATAAGGATGCTTTTAAAGACCTTTATTATGAAAAAGATGGGTCGCTTTTAGATATTTATTCAGAAAATCCTATTGGCAAGGATCCTTATAACTATTCTTTTAATGATTCTGGTTCTTCAGCTAAAAGTGAAGGATTAGGTTTTAACCGTGAACATTTAGTGCCTCAGTCGTGATTTAAAAAAGAAAAACTTGCTAGACAAGATGCTCATCATGTTTGACCTACTGATATTTTAGTAAATAATAAAAGGGATAATTATCCTTTTGGTAAAGTAGCTGATGCTATATTTACATCTAAAAATGGAACTAAAATAGATAGTTATTTAGCTGAACCAATAGATGAATTTAAGGGCGATATTGCTAGAGCGCATCTTTACTTTGCTATAACACATGCTAGCAGATATGAAATGCATAATCAAGGTAATGATGTTTTTAAGTTTTTGGATAATAAACCATTAGTAAATAAGTATTTTGATACATATACTAAGTGAGCCAAAAAAGACCAAATTAATTTATTTGATGTAGTAAGAAATAATGAAATTGCTAAGCATCAAAATGGGCTTAGAAGTCCTTTTAGTGACTATCCAGAATTAATTGATTTAATTATTAATCCAGGCAATAAAGTATTTGTTAATAAGGGAGTTTTGAGGTCAAATATAGCAGTTTAAAATTCCTATTACTATCCTTTACCAATAGTGCTGTTTTAATGTGGAAAAAGTGTCATTTTTTGGCACTTTTTATTTAACTAAATTTATTCTTTTTCAATAAAATATAGTTCTTGTAAACATAGAAATTGATTTTTTTACATTTTTTAGAAAAAAAGGAAAACTAAATTATGAATAAAATGAATGGAAAATTCCCCTGTTTAGCAAAATTGCCCTTAAAACAGCCTTCTTTGTAACTACACCTCTTGTTATTTCATCTAGTTGTTATGTGCCAAATGAAGTAAATTACGATATCTCATTTGAAATAAAAGATAAGGCTGCTAAATTATCTAGTGATATTACTTTTCACAATGTTTCAGATCATATTAAGGTTAATAAACCTTCATATATTGACCTTGAATTTACATCAGTAACGCAAACAAACAACAGTTTGGAACTCGAATATAAAATAATTAACAAAAATAAAAGAGAAATACAACTAAAGAAATCGTTGCTCACAGGATTTAAGAATTATGCACCTGGGAACATAATTATAAATCCTAAAACAGTTCCATATATTGATAAATCACAGCCATTGAATGATGACTAAAAATTAGATTAGAGAGCGTACCAGAAGATAATATAGACAGCACTCCACAAAATGAACCAATAAATAAACTTCCAATTAGTTCTGAAACGCCAACTGTAAAGTATGAACGAAAAATTAAAGAAAGTGGCTACAGATTGGATCTACTTACTGCATATAATTATGATTTAATTGAGCTTGATGACAATATAAATAAGGAAGAACTTGTTAAAAAGCTGAATGATGCAATTGATAAAAAATCTACATCAAATTCATCAGCTGCTATTGCTTTATTAAACGGAGTATTTTTTACTAAAACTCATAATTTAAAGTTGGAAGGGTTATCAATAAACAACTCTGTAAATAAGGATATTAAAGATAAAATCAATACTCATGGTTCAAATCCAACAATTGGCTACTTCTTTAATTCTTCTGAAAGCGGAATTAGTGTTGAACATCACGGCAATAAGGAAAATAAAAAATATTTATTTAAATGAATTCTTGTTAAACAAGATGGAACTCCAGGCAAAAGAGTCTACGAACAAATAATCGATCTTTCGTAGATAAAAGTATAAAATGATTATTAAAAAACAAGAGCACACAAAAATTTGTGTGCTTTTTGTTAAAAAACTAAAATCATTAGTTCTTGAAATGCGTAAAAATTATTTTACCAATAATCCTGTTTTATAAGCACAAACGGGAAAAAAATTGAAATTATTTATGCAAAATTGTTAATTTTCTTGCTTTTATTAATGCATTTGCATTATAAACTCTCCTTGAAATATAATATGCGCAAACAAGCAAATTGTTTTATTAATATTTTTAAAAAGGAAAGCTTAACTATGAAAAGATCAATTACAAAAATTCCCCTGCTTAGCAAATTAGTCCTTAAAACAGGTATATTTATAACCCCCCCCCTTCTTATTTCAGCTAGTTGTTACTCGCAAAATGAAAAATCACACAACATAACTTTTGATGTAGAAAACAAAGGCGCGAAGCTATCTAGCGATATAACACTAAGTAATATAGAAGACCATATTAAAATAAGTAAACCTGAGCACATAACTCTTGAATTTTTATCAGTTACACAAAGAAATAATAGTTTAGAAGTTGAATACAAAATTATTAATAAAGATAAAAGTAAAACATTGCCTAAAAAAGTTTTGATTACAGGATTTAAAGATACAATATCCAACAGCAATAGTGCTATAAATCCTAATCCAGTTCCGCCAATTAATAAAAAAGAATTAGAAGATAAAGAAGATCAAAAAGATAAACCACAAGAGAATACAGATAAGTTAAAAAAATCTGAAGAAAATTCTCCAAAGGATTCTGAATCATTGCCTGACAATTGAGAAGAATCAAACAGTGAATCAAAAATTGATAGAACAATCAAAGAAACAGGATATAGACTTAATGAGCTAACTGCATATACAGAAGATTTATTTACTGTTAATGAAGATGCAGACAAAGCAGCCCTTGCTCAGAAACTAGATAATGCAATAAATAGCACAATACGTTCGAAGACTCCTGGTGCAATAGCAATAGTAAGAGGACTTTCTCGCCCCAAATCAAACTGAGGATGATTGGATGGTCTTTCGACTAATCAGTCTCTAAAACCAGAAATTAAAGAAAAAATTAATACTCACACTAGTGCTCCAACATTAGGTTTTTTCTTCAATCAAGTTGAAAAAGGCATAAGTGTTTGATGACATGGAGATAGAAAAGATAAAAAATACGTTCTTAGATGACGTTTAATAAAAGAAGATGGTAAACCAGGAGACAAAGTTTATTCTCAAATTATTGATTTATCTTAAAAAATAATAGTTGCTGTCGCGGCAACTATTTTTGATCCTTATATTTCTCTATGTAATTGAAGCTAATATTACTAAATAGATGGCTTATGGAATATTAAAAATATATGCAACTTAGCAAATTAAGTATGAATAATAAAAGGAATAAATTAATTAAAAGGAAGAATCTTTGCCAAAAAGAGCGCAATCTTTGTTTCGCTATTTTTTAATTTTATCAATAACCCTGTTTTATAAGCATATATGGAAAGCATTTTTGAATTTTTTTATGCAAAAATGTCAATTTGCCTGTTTTTAAGGCTCATTTGTTCTACTGCTTTCTAATAAAATATAATTTCTATAAGCAAGCAATTTATTTTATTTATATTTTTTTAAAAAAGGAAAACCAACCATGCAAAAATTAAGAACAAAATTTCTCGCGCTTAGTAAATTAGCCCTTAAAACAGGTATATTTATAACCCCCCCCTTCTTATTTCAGCTAGTTGTTACTCGCCAAACAAAGACAAATATAATATACTACTTGATATAGAAAACAAAAGCTCTTTACTATCAAGTGATGTTACAATACACAATATAGAAAAGCATGCTAAAGTTTCTAAACCTGAACACATAAAACTTGAATTTGTGTCAGTTACTCAAAGAAACAATAGCCTAGAAGTTGAATATAGAATTATAAATAAAGATAAAAGTAAATCATTGCCGAACAAAGTTGTAGTTACAGGATTTAAAGATTCATTGATAAATGAAAATATCATTATAAATCCTGGACTAATTCCCCCTATTAATCACGAAAAACCTATTATGAAAGATGCAGAAACAAACACTGATGATAATTCAAACTCATCAAGCACATCTCGCACAGATTCTGGAACTCAAAGCGATTCTCCTGCTTCATCAGAACCTGAAAAAGCAAATAGTGAACACTCTATTGAACGCAAAATTAAAGAAAAAGGGTGTAAACTAAATGAACTAACTGCATATCCTTATGATTTAATTGATGTTGATGAAGATACTAACAAGACTGAGTTGGCCAAGAAGCTTGATGATGCTATTACCCACAAATCTGGCGCTATAGCATTAGTAGGTGGTTCATTCTTTAGTAAACACAATAATTCACCGCTTACTGGACTATCAATAAACAAATCTATAAAGCCCGAAACAAAGAATCAAATCAGCACGCATAATCAATCATCACCAATTGGATTCTTTAGTGGAAGTGGCGAATTTGGCATAAAAGTTGAACGCCATGGTGAAATTAATAGTAAGAAATACTTATTTAAATGACGTTTAGTAAAAGAAGATGGACACTTTGGCTCAAAGGTTTATGAACAAATAATAGATCTTTCTGACTAAGCAACACCATAAAAATGTCACTATCTCTAAAAACACTGTTTTATAGTGTTTTTAGAATTTTTTTATAACTTGAAAAAAATATGTTTATGACAAATAAAGTTAGCTCACATATGTATTGCATACTTTTCTCAATTATGCTTATTTATAGGGGTATATATAAGTATTGCATTATAATATTGATATAGCTTAAAATTAAGCAAGGAGAAATAAAATTTATGAACAACAATAATGCATTGCTTTTTGGTATGCCAAATTGCATAAAGCTAGCTGAAAGAATATCAAAAATGATAAACATTCCGCTTTCAACACTAACATTAACTAAATTTGCTGATGGCGAAACAATGCCAGTTAGTGATGAAGCTGTAAGGGGTAAGGATGTTTACATCATTGCTAGCACATCAAGACCAGTGAATGATAATTTAATGATTTTATACTTATTCATTGACTCACTAAAAAGAGCTAGCGCTAAGTCTATAAATATAGCATTAGCCTACTATGGTTATGCCCGTCAAGATAGAAAAGCTAGTGGTAGACAACCTATTGGTGCTAAATTAGTTGCAGACTTTTTAGAAACTGCTGGTGCATCAAAAATTATAACTGTTGACTTACATAACTCAGCAATTCAAGGTTTTTTCAATATCCCAATTGATGACTTAAAAGCTTCATTTACTTTGGCAAAAGCAATTAAGAGAAGCCATGAAAAATTTACAGTAGTAAGTCCTGACCATGGTGGGACTGTAAGAGCTAGAAGTTTAGCTGAATTAATTTCAAACGATATTAAAATCAGCATCATTGATAAACGTAGAACAGGTGTTAACCAAACTGAAGTTATGGGCTTAATTGGTGATGTTAAAGACCAAAATGCAGTTATTATTGATGATATTATCGACACTGGTGGGACAATTATTAAAGCTGCTGAAACACTAAAACAATATGGTGCTAAAAAAATTGTTATAGCAGCTACACATGGTATTTTTAGCAAAGGATTTGACATTTTTGAAAATAATCCTGCTGTTGAAAAAGTTATTATTACTGATTCAATAGATAATGATGAGTTATTAAATAAGTATAAAAAATTAGAAATTGTTAGTTTAGACAGATTTTTAGGAAGCGTTATTGATTGTTCAATTAATGGCAAATCTATCTCTATGCTTTATGATAAATTTGCAAAAGAAATAAAAGAGAATGAATTACAAAAATAAAGACTATTTATTAAATAAATATAGCAAGCAAATTCCATTGCTTTATAAATATGCACAAATGATTTATGAGCAAAATAAGGTAATGAATATTTGTGGTTTTGATAACATTGATGAAATATTTAATCAAGGCATTTTAGGCTCAATTTTAGTTTTTGAAAACGCAATTAGTGAATATAACTTTGATTTTAAGGGCAAAAAAATTCTAGATATTGGGGCTGGAGCGGGATTCCCTTCAGTACCTTTATTAATTGCACTAGATAATGAATTTGAGTTAGTTATTATTGAGAGCATAGCCAAAAGATGCGCATTTTTAGAAACCATTAAGGCTGAGTTTAAGCTTAATTTAACAATAATTAATGACAGAGCTGAGAATGTAAATAGCTATAATTCTTACTTTGATTATGTATGCGCTAGAGCACTAGGATCTGTTGTCAAAATATATTTAATGGCAAATCATCACCTTGCCCAAAATGGCTGTTTTATACTGCCTAAGGGAAAAAAATATCAAGATGAAGTTACTGAGTTTCAAGCTAAATTTAACTTAGAAAAAGGCAACATCACATTCTTTGAATATGAAGATAAAATTAATAACGAGCGCTCTTCATTAGTATTAGTTAAAAAAACAAAGCCAACTCCTAGAGGCTGGCCTTGAAAATGAGCAAAAATTAAAAATTATTAGGTAGCTTTTGCTTCCTTTTTATTTTTTTGAGTTTCTGCTTTTTATATTTAAAGAAAATAAAAAAAGCAGCTCCCTATTTTCCCATCTCTGGTATCTTCGGCGCTAAAGGGCTTAACTACTGAGTTCGGAATGGTATCAGGTGATCCCCTTTGCTATGGCCACTGGTAATTATTTTAGCACAATTAAAAAATAAGTCAAAATATTTTTTTATTTTTTTAATTGATTCAGAGCTCTACAAAAAATTTTATTTTAGAACAAATTAAAACCGCACTATTGGCGGCTTAATTTAATGTTAATTAGTTGGTCTTAATAAAGCTATTAATGCTCCAATAAATGAACATCATGGAATAAATAGTCCTATAATTAGTAAAATTCTAGCTATAGTTCCGACTTTATGAAACAATAATAAAATATTTATTAGAAGCATAATAACTGGAATTGCTACAACAAAGGCTCATAAAACAAAAATTGTTCCTGATGCAAACGCTGCACTTATAGTAGTGCCTTGTGCATGATTATACAAATCTTTACCAAATATTGCTAGTAAAACAGCAACAATAGCAAATGCAATTGGATATGTAACAAGATATGATATAGATAATCTTTTAGTTCTAGACATTGCTCTCCTTTACATTAAAGCATAGTTTGACTTAGCAAGCTAAGCCGCATTATTATAATATGAATAGTATAAAACAATATTGTTATGATAATCAAGTTTGCAAAAATTATGGCAACTTTTTTTATATTCTAGAGCCATAATGCTATATTTGTTTCAAAAACTAACTTAATTTTTAAAACTAATGAAGCTAAATATGCCAAAAAGAAAATAAAAAAAGCAGCTCCCTATTTTCCCATCTCTGGTATCTTCGGCGCTAAAGGGCTTAACTACTGAGTTCGGAATGGTATCAGGTGATCCCCTTTGCTATGGCCACTGATAATTATTTTAGCACAATTAAAAAATAAGTCAAAATATTTTTTAATTTTTTAAAAGCAAAAAAATAAAAAAAATATTAGCGCCTAAAATAACTAGTTACTTTGCAACAGTAATTATTTATTAGCATGATAGCGAAGCGCTATTCTAAAATCTTCATCTTGAAGCTTTTCTTGCATGTGTTTAAAATCACATCTTCACTATAATTGTGTTTTGCAAAAAATTCCTTAGCGAATTCACTCACTTTTTTACCTGCTCCTAGGGGAAAAATTGTGTTATATTCTTCATTCATTTTAGCAATCAATGTTAAAAACTGATCTCTTGCTAATATAGAAGCTGCAGCAACACTAATGCTATATGTTTCTGCTTTGTTAGCTATTAAAACATCTTCATTAATTTCTTTAAAATTAGCTCAGTTATTACTTATAACTAGCTCATTGTAATACTTTAGCATATTTTCAGCTGATGCATACTTGTCAATAAGTATGTAATCATGTTTATCGTTTTTTAACTTAGCACTCAATGAATTAATAGCTTTAAGATGCACAAACATTTTTAGAGTGTGAGCATTGTAATTTTTATTTAATTTATTGTATCCGGAAGGATTTAAGTGTGCTAAAGAATAAGAAATTAGCTTGCTACTTTTAAGTTTAGCAGCAAGCTCTTTAATCTTTTTATCGCTTATTTTTTTACTATCTTTAATACCTAATTGTGCTATTTTAGACATATTTTTAGCATCAATAAAAACAGCACAGGCACAAAGCGGGCCAAAATAGTCACCAACACCCACTTCGTCAACGCCTATTATGCTTTTATTTTCAAGCAAATTGCTTTCAACATCAAAGTCTAAAAACTTCAAATTATTCTTCTTCCTGAATAGACACTTTTCTCATTTTTAGTGCCATTACTTTTGATTTAGCTATTTCCTTTTCAGGATTATCTAAAAACTTGTTAATGTATTCACCTACAGCACCATCTTTGTTAGTTTTCTTCAATCTTACTGTAGCATGTCTTTTAACTAAATCAGAAGCGTTACCTAAAACAACAGATACTGTTGCCACCTTAAACATAGGTACATCGTTAAATCCATCACCAAAAGCAATAGTATGGTCCAAATCAACACCATAATATCTAGATAGTAAAGAAAGTGCCCTTCCTTTATTTACAGTAACATTGGTAATATCAAATACTGGTGTAAGTCCTTCCCCTTTTGATCAATATGAAAATTCACCAAGGTCACCGTATCTAGCTCTTAGATACCTTCTTAATTCTTCAGCATCAGTTGATTCTTTAACATCAAAAACAATTCCTGTTGGACTCAAAGGAACCTTGTTAAGGTTAATTCCAACTGTAAATTTTTCAGCTGAACTAAAACCGAAAACTGCTTCAATATCATCATCACGGTGTTCTAATTGAACTCAGCCTGGTCCTTCAATTGCAAGGTTTGAGATTTCTTTTTTTACTTTTTCATCACCAAGAATGTAAAGCATTTCATTTAAGTTTAAATACTTAATATGAGGAATAAAATTATCATCTTTTGGATTGTGAATTTGTGCGCCATTATAGTTAGAAACAACAGTATTAAGTCCTAATTTGTCATATATTGGTTTTGTACTTCTTCAAGGACGACCTGTAAAAATACATACAACATGTCCTTCTTCTTTTGCTCTTTGAATAGCTTTAATGCAATTTTCAGGAACTATGTTTTCCCTACTTGAAGAGAGCAAGGTTCCATCTAAATCAATGGCAAAAAGGAACTTTTCCTTTTTATTATCTGTTAATGCGCTCATAATTTTCCTTATAACGTTAGTTTATGAATATAAAAATATTTTCATAATTAATTTTACCAATTTTTGAAATTTTCATAAAATTAATAAAAAATAGAGCTTGTAGCCCTATAAAACAATTGTTTTAGTAATTTTATTAAAATTTGCTATTTTTTATCTTTCTTTAGTAATTCATCTACTTTTGAAAGTATTTCATCAATAGTTAAATCAATTGAATTTTTAGTTTCAATTGCATCATTCATTATTTGCTCTTCAACTGCTGATTCTTTATCATAAGAGTGAGTGTTTGAATTTTCACTGTCGCTTGAATAATTAGAAATTAATGACACAGTGCGTAAATCGTCAACATCAAAATTAATAAATTTTGCATAGGCTGCTTTTGCATAATCTTGTATTTTTTCAAAATGGGCTTGTCCTTGATTGTTGACAATTAATATTTTTGAACTAGCTTGTAACGAATCGCACTGTTTTATAGGACTATTAGTCCTACTTTTAGCAAATAATGCAACGCCTTTGTTTGCCTTAGAAACTTTTGTTATTTCTGAAACATTAACAACTTTAGCTCTATTGTTAGCATTAATTAATACAACAGAATCATTAGAACTTACAACTGCAAATGCTGATAATTCATCATAATTCGCTAAATAGCAAGCTTTATTTCCATTTGATTTTAAACCATAAATAGGGACTTCATTTTCTGAATATAATGAAGCAAAATTATTCTTAGTTATAAGCAATACATCTTTTAATCCGTTTGATAACTTGGCTCCGATTAATTCATCATCGCTTTTTAGCTTCATAGCTACAAAAGTTTTACTAAATCTAGAAACATCAAATTCTTTTAATAAAACTTTCTTGCCTTGTCCTTTTTTTGTAAATAAACAAACATAGTTAGATGAATCAAAATCTGAAACTTTGATAGCGCTAACTAGCTCTTCGCCTGAAGTTAAATCAACAAAGTCACTAAGATGAGTTCCAAACTCTTTTCATTTTGACTCATGCACCTTAAAAACAGGCAAATAAGCATAATTACCAAAGTTTGTAAAAAGCAACAATTTATCTAATGAACTAGCATTATCATAAAACAAAATGTTGTCATCTTCTTTTATGCCATAAGTATTAATTAAATTAGATTCATATATTTTTTTAGAAACTTTTTTAATATATCCAAATTTACTAATTCCTAAAAATACTTGCTCTTCTTTAACTAAATCCTCTTGATTTATAGAGGCTTTTATTTGTTCATTTTCAATTGAAGTTCGTCTTGCCCTACCAAATTTTGACTTAAGATCTTTAAATAAAGCAATTAAGTATTTGTTAAATTCATCTGAATCATTTAATAACAATTCGCATTGCTTAATTTTTTCTTCTAACTCTTCCTTTTCAATTAAAAAAGCATGCTCATCGGTTTTACTTAATTTATAAAGTCTTAACTCAGCTATAGCTGTAGCTTGATTTAAGGTAAAATCAAAAGCTGACATCAAATTATCAATAACACCTTGTTTTGAGTTCTCACTCTTACGAATTACTTCGATAACTTTGTCAGTTATTTTAGCAACCTTTAAAAAGCCAATTACTATTTCGAGTCTTGCCTTATGCTTAATTAAATCAAACTCAATGGTTTTTATTTTTATGTCTTTAACATGTTTTAAATATGCATCTAAAAGCGCCGAAATGCCTAGTGTTTTTGGTGTGTAGTTATCAATAACTACATTATTGTAGTTATAATAAATTCTCATTTGTGTTTTTAAAAAAAGATAATTTACAATTACATTTTCATCAGCTTCCTTATCTAAGGTGATTAATATATTAATACCATTACGATCAGTTTGATCTTTAACTTCCAAAAGACCAGCTACCTCTTCAGAATCGACGATTAAATCTATTTCATGGACTAATTTGGATTTTACAACGCCATATGGAATTTCAGTAATTTCAATATATTTATATTTACTATCAGTATAAACATTATATCTTGAAGCTAGTGTTATTCTGCCCTTTCCTCTTTCAAAAGCTTCATGAATTCCTTCAGTTCCATAAATTATCCCACCTGTTGGAAAATCTGGTCCTTGGATAATTTTAGCTAACTTAGTAAGTTCAATGGCAGGGTTTTTAACCTTAGCAATAGCAGCATCTAAAATCTCATTTAAATTATGCGGTGGCATCTCTGTGGCAAAACCTGAAGCAATACCTGTTGATCCATTAATTAATAAATTAGGAATCAAAACCGGCATAACAACAGGTTCTTTTTCAGAATCGTCAAAATTAGGAGCAAATTTAACTGTATTTTTTCTTATGTCGCCTATAACATAATTAGCAATTTCAGAAAGCCTTACTTCAGTATAACGCATAGCGGCAGCTGGATCATCGTCGATTGAACCTACATTTCCATGCATTTCAACTAGGGTATGCCCCATTTTTCACTCTTGTCCCATTCTAACCATAGCATCATAAATCGAAGTATCACCATGGGGATGGTATTTACCAATAACATCACCAACAACACGAGCTGATTTTTTAAATGGTTTATTGTTTTGCAAGCCTAAATCATACATTGAATAAAGAATTCTTCTTTGCACAGGTTTAAGACCATCACGCACATCAGGAAGTGCTCTTTGTTGAATAACATATTTAGAGTAGCGACTAAATCTATCAGCTACTACTGTATCAAGGTTTTCTTGAATAATCTTTGATAACAAATCATTTAATTGTTGTTCTTTTTTCTTATTCATAATTTACCTATAAAGTTATATTTCAAAGTCATCTTCTAATGTGAAATTAACATTTTTGTTAATTCATTCTTTTCTAGACTCAACATTATCGCCCATCAGTGTTGAAACTCTTCTTTCTGCTAGTGCAGCATCTTGAATTCTTACTTGAATTAAAGTTCTTGTTTCTGGATTCATTGTTGTTTCTCACAACTGATCTGCATTCATTTCGCCTAAACCTTTATATCTTTGCACTTCTGCATTTTTCATTTTAGTTTGCAAAAGCTCTTTTAATTCATTTTCATCTCAGGCATACAAAATTTCCTTTTTTGCCTTGTTTATAGTCAGTTTGAACAAAGGAGGTAAGGCAATATATACTTTGCCTTCTTCAATTAATCTACGCATATGTATAAAGAAAAAGGTCAAAAGCAATATTTGAATATGCGCTCCATCAGTATCAGCATCAGTCATGATAATAACTTTGTCATACTGGATTTTGTTAATATCAAAATCTTGTCCAATTCCAGCACCTATTGCATTAATTATGGTGTTTATTTCTTCATTTTTAAGAATGTCAATTAACCTTGCTTTTTCAGTGTTTATAACTTTTCCTCTAAGCGGCAAGATTGCTTGATATCTTCTGTCTCTACCTGATTTAGCTGAACCGCCAGCTGAATCCCCTTCAACTAAGAAAAGTTCTTTTTCTTTAACATTTTTTGTTTGCGCTGGAGTTAGCTTGCCGCTTAAAATTTGCTTTTCTTTTAGCGCGCTTTTAGTTTTTCTAGCTTCTAAACGCGCTTTTCTAGCTGATTCTCGTGAATCAGATGCACGCTTAATTTTGTCTAAAATTTTTTTAGCTATTTGCTTGTTTTCAGTTATTCATGTTTTTAAATTTTTGCTTACTGCTTCTTCAACAGCACTCTTAGCCTCAGGTGTGCCTAACTTGTCTTTTGTTTGACTCACAAATTCTAAATATTTTTCAGGTATTTTGACCGATAATACTACAGTTAAGCCTTCACGGACATCTTCACCATCAAATGTATTTTTGCCTTTTAATACTTTTTCATCAAGTGCAAAGTCATTAAAAGTTTTAGTTATAGCAGATTTAAGCCCAATTTCATGAGTTCCGCCATCTCTAGTTTTTACGTTATTAACAAATGATAATATTGTTTCATTAAAACCATCAGTATACTGAAAACCGCACTCTATTTCTATTTCGTTAACAACTTGTTTAAAGGAATAAACGTTAAATAAAGCAGTTTTTGAATCATTAATAAATTCAACAAAAGCTTTAATACCATTTGAATATTTAAACTCTTCACTTCTCTCACTTTGCTCATCAATTAATTTAATGGAAAGATTGCTAATTAAAAAGCTACTTTCTCTTAATCTTTCAGCAATTGTTTCAAAGTTAAACTTAGCTTTTTTAAATATTTCATAATTTGGTCAGAATTGAATTGAGGTTCCTCTTTTGTTTGTTGAACCTATAATGTGCGTCTTTTGCACAATGTTGTCACCATTTTCAAAAATGGTCTCATAAATATGTTTGTCCCTATAAACAAGACATTTTAGTTTATTACTTAAAGCATTAACAACTGATGAACCAACACCATGCAGACCACCTGAAGTTTTGTAAGCACCTTCATTAAACTTTCCACCTGCATGAAGCTCAGTAAAAACTAACTCCACAGCGCTTTTGCCACTTGGAGTTTTGCCAACAGGAATCCCACGACCATTATCAGAAACAACAACTGATCCATCTTTTTTTAAGATAACAATAATTTCATTTGTTTCGCCAGCTAAAGCTTCATCAATTGAGTTATCTACTATTTCCCAAATTAAATGATGTAAACCATTAACATCAGTTGACCCAATATACATTCCAGGTCTTTTTCTAACAGCTTCTAGGCCTTTTAATTGCTGAATACTACTTGCATCGTAATTAGAATTACTCATATAATTCATTATATAATAATCTAAAAATGATGATTACTTAATGTTGTTATTTAGCTTAGCGTATTGATGTTAATACCTATAAAACAGTCTAAAAAGATAAATAAAAATACAAGCTAGTTGCTTGTATCTTCAGGAATAATAAACATATTGTCAATAACTGATGAAACTATTCAGTAGATTTTTTGATGAATTGTTTGAATAGTTACTCACTCTTTCATTTTCTCTTCATTAAGCTCGTCTCTGTTATAGATAAACTTGCTTGTGCCTTTTGCTTTATCATAAGTATTTTTTTCAAACAAATCAAACAATATGTCTTTCATTCTACTTACATATTCTTTACCATAGACTTTGATTTTGTAATCAGGATGCATATTAAACTTTAACTGAGCAGCATTTAAAATATCTCAGACAGGTTCAGTTTGATTTACTAAATCATATATTTCATTAAAACCTTGCGACGCTTGAGAATCATTAAGCCCTAATTTGCTTAAGTATTCTACTATTTTAAATGATTCAGGTGTTGCGGTATATAACTTAAAAATGTTGTTTATCTTATCAATATTGCCAAGTTTTGATTGAGCATTCTCACTGGTATCAGTTAATATTTCAGTTTTTCTTGAACTAGAATCATATTTAAGAGCATCACTCTTTGATGATGTATTGAAGTTAAAATACAATGAAATCGCATTTTTCTTTTTTGCATTATCACCAAGAATAAATGGGATTAATCCGTTTATAACTTTTTGTTGTTCATTTTTATCATGAATATTTTTTAATACATTTGCACTTAATATAGGTTTAGCATTGCCTTGCGCATCAGAAGAAACCAAAATATAGTTTTCCGGTCTTACAAATTGTTGTAAATACCATTCAAATGCATTAATTACTGATTCATTGTTGTTGCTTTCATTATTAGATGTTAGTAAATCATTGCCAATTTTAGCGCTAGCGATTAGCCCCGGTGTATATCTTGAAATGCCTTCAGCTTTTTTAAATGATATTACACTAAGCATCTTGTTATTAGCTTCGATAACTTTATTATTTGCCGTCATAAATCCAGTAACATTAGCTGCTAATATTGCGCAAGGAACTATTCCAGCAGTTGATAAAATGGCTCCTAATGAACGGCTTCCAACAGTTGAAACTTTGTTCTCACGCACATTTTTAAGAGGTTTTCTAATAACTTTTCTTAAAATTAGCGAAATTATTTCAGCAACTATTAAAAATAGCGCTTGAATTCCAAACATGACTATTCCATAAAACATTTTTCGGAGTATTTCAGCATCAACTTGCTTATTACCAGGAAGAGTTATTTTAGTATTTTGCACAATAATGTCAACTACAGGTTTAGCAGCGAATAAGCCTACAATTCAGCCAGTTAGGCCAAATAATAAAATTATTAGCCCCCCATAAATTCCTCTTTTTAGGCCAGATAATATAGCTAAAACAACAATAAAGATAACTAAAATGATGGGGATCAAAATTGACCAAGAATTAAATGCAATCTTTTCGAAACTTTCGATTATTTTCATAATTGCTCCTTAATAAATTAATTCTCCTTTGAAAGAGTCTCAAGGATTATTATTATCAATTCTGTCAATGAACAACTTGCCTTCTAAATGGTCCAATTCATGCTGAGCAACAATTGCTGGATAGCCACTAAGATCATATCTTTTTATCTTTTTCTCAAAGTATGAATAAGCTTCGATAACAATCCTTTTATGCCTATAAACAAGCCCTGATTGATTAGGTATGTTTCTCCCAACACTTAGGCATCCTTCGCCTTGTGAAAGGGCGATTTTTGAATTAGACATAGCTATAATGGTGGGATTAAAAAAGACATCTCGTAGCACTTGCTTTTTATCATCAACCATATCTTCAGTTATATTAATATAAAAAACTCTTTTTAAAATGCCATATTGAACAGCAGCAACACCAACTCCTGCTTGAAACTTTGAACCTTGCTTTTGACTATCGTCGATATGATAAATCATTGTTTTTGCAAGTTCAATGTCTTCGCTAGTTAATGGAATAGGAACATTTTCTGATTTTTTTCTCAAAACCTTTTTAGGTAGCTTAACTAAATCTACATTATAAACACTCATAGAAATATTATAATTTAAAAATATTGATGCTCATATAATTGATTTTATTAAAGAGCTTAAGGAACTAAATGATAAGAGTTATTTCAGGCAAGTATAGACACAGGCTTTTAAATTGGCCAAAATCAAAAAACATTAGACCAACAATGGATAAAGTTCGTGAAGCTATTTTTTCTTCACTTAGAATGCAGCTTGAAGGCAAAATTGTGGTTGACCTTTTTGCAGGCTCAGGCTCAATGGCTATTGAATCAGTAAGTAACTATGCAATGAAAGCCGTTGCAGTTGAAAAAGATAAAGAGGCAGTTAAGATAATTTATGAAAATGTTAATGCTTTGCAAATAAATAATATTGAAGTCTTTAATACTAATGCACTAGCGTTTTTAAAATCTAAAACCGGCAGAGTGTTTGACTATATTTTCCTAGATCCGCCATATGCAGAATATGATTTGCTTAATGAGTGTATAAAATTAGTTAAGCAAAATAACTTTTTATCAAAAAATGGCTTAATTGTTGTTGAAACTAATGATAGTGAAAAAATAGCTCTTCCTGAAAGACTAATGGTTCAGAAAAATAAAAAATATGGCAAAGTCCATATTCTATATATTAGTCATATAAACTAACTAAATTAAAATTGATGTTTTGTTCATTATTTCAGTTAGTAGTCATACATGATTTAGTAATGTTGATGCAACATCAACTGATTTTAATATGCTAAATAATTCATTTTGTGACTTAAATCATATGCTTAACTTTGCTGACTTTTCGTTGTATAAAAATCCAAAGCCATTTTGTTCTAATCTAAATTCAGAAGCAAATTTCTTAAGGTCATCAATTAATGCTTTTGAAAGTGATTCATTTGTTGCATATAAGCCTATTTCACTATCTAATTCGACAAATTCGGAATCAATATTTTTAATAAGTTCTTCTTTATTATTAAGTTGCTTAAGAGCATAAAAACTTGAGTGTTGTGACTTATTGATAAACTCAGGACTAACAGCACATTCTAAAAGCAAAACATTGTCTTTTACATTACTGTTTCTTAATATTTCTACTTCATTAATAGTTCATTCATTTTTGTTATCTATATCATGCGCAGTAAATGATTTTACAATAGTTGCACTTTCGACTTTGTCTTCTTTTGAATACATTTCTAAGGCTGTTTTATAGGCTTCAGTATTAATTTCTTCTGGTTTAGAAAATTCTAAATTAGCATAAGTAAATATTTTAGAAATTACAGGTGCAAAGTCAACTTTTTTATAAGCTTGTTGCTTGGTTTTGAATTTATTTGAAAAGTATAAAGAAAGTATGTATGAACCAGCAAGCATAAAAATTATTATTAAAGCAAAAAGAGCTCAACTTATGTTTTTTACTGTATCAGAAACAGGTGCTACTTTCGAAGCTTCAGCCGCATTTTTTACTGCTCAAGGATCTAATTTATTAAAAAGTATTAAAAGTATTAAAAGTAAAAGTGCTATAGATAATAGTGAGATAGATAGAATAAAGAAAATGAAAGTTTTTTTAGCTTCAATTGTTGTTTTTTCTTTAAGCATCTTTTTGAACTCATCTTTAGACAATGTGTTAAGTTCTTTTGAAATTTCATCATACTTATGATGCATATTTGCAGTTATTGATGTCATTTAAGCCTCCTTTTTTATTTAGCTTATTTGTATGCGTTAATAATATATGAATTTTAACAATTTTTAGTTTTTATATGCTAATTTTGTTGCTATATATTGCTTAAAATTTTAAATATTGCACACTAAACTAATACGGTGTTTCAAGTAATTCAGCTTGCTGAGCCATTTCGAAAAATTTATGCTCAATTTTTCTGCTTCAGCTTAGTTTTGTTTGGTCAATTTTTTCTAATTTTTTAAACACAAATCAGTATGAAAAGCCCATTAAAAATAGTGATGATAATAAGCAGTTAAAAACAAAAGCACCTACAATAATTCAGTTGACAATTTCTTTGTTTCCGGTTGTTTTATAGACACCGTAGGCAATTCCATAAGATATTGGAATAACAATAATAAATGAAATAAAGTTTTCAAATGCTGATGAAAATATAGTTTTTTCAACATCATTAGCTCCTTGGAAGGCAAGCAGGGAATTAATAACTAATGAGACAGCAAGAATTCTAAGCGAAATAATTCTAATAAATGTCGCAGTTCCTTCAACTTTATCACTGTCAACATTTAAAATTCATACCCATATATTATTGGCAGTTGCAGCAACAAACACATAAACAATTATTGAATAAAGCAAGGCAATAAGCATTGTTCATAAGTACACTTTTTTGCATCTATCAAATTTTCTTAGTGTGTAATTGTATGAAAATAAGCTTCTAGCTCCATCATTAATTCCAAAAATTGAGATCAAGAACAAACTTACGATTGGCTGTCCTTTTGCTCAGAAAAATTGGAAATATTCGGGCATTGCAAAGTGAGAATTTGCAATCAACAGGTTCATAACAATAAATGAAAATCCGATACCAAATGTTCTTAAAAAGCCGCCTAAACCAAGTGAAAAAATTGGCCCAAGTAATTTTTTGTTGAATTTAAACTTAAATAAACTCTTGATAGAAAGTCACGTTTTCTGCTTTCTATCTTTTACAACTATATAAATAATGTAGGCAAATGTGTTGAAAAATCAGCCAATAACTGTGGCAACAACTCCACCGAGCACACCCATTTTAAAAACGATTATAAATAAAGCATCTAGAGCAATGTTTATAAGGTTAGCTGCAATACCGCATGCCATTACATATGTGTTGTAGCCTTCAGAACGAATAAAGTATGACAAATAAAGCGTTAAGCACTGTAAAACAGTCGCGCTGGCATAAATATAAATGTACTGTTTTGCTCATTCAACACTTAATTTATGTGCTGCATTATAAAAGTCTTGTAACCTTTCAACATTAACATTTGCACTACGTGCAATTGCTGGATCAATTGTAGTAACTCCTGCAATTTTGTCTATTAAGCCTGTTCATATTGCTGTAAAAGTGACAAGAGATGAAAAACAGAGAGCATAACACTAACTCAAAACATAGTTGCTCACAAGTTTTTACCTGTTTTTTCTAGCTTTTTACCTATACATTTTGTATAGTAAATTGATGAACCAACAGGAACTAAATAGACAATTGCATTGGAAAAAATAATTAATGGGGTAAATGAAGCAGTTGTGGTTGAAACTATAGTATTTGAATTTATAACAGTTAATTTTGATACATTTGCAATAGCAGCTTGCTCGTTATAGGCACTAAACATCTGATTATAGCTTTTAAATATATCATTGGCGCCTACATTATGAAGGCCAAGATTTAAATATTTAACTATTTCACTATCAGCATTACCAAAAACATTGCTGTATTTAGGCACAAATTGCAATATGAAAATTTGATCTATAAATGAATATAGACCAACCATCATAGATGCTAATAAACTAGGAATGGCAACTATTCATATAGCCTTAGAAATAGGCATTTCACCGAATAATTTTCTGGCTCTTTCCTGTTTTTCACTAACTGACTTATGAATAACAGCCTCCTATTGTTTAAGAACAATTTACTTATAAGCCTATAAAACAGGCAAATTATTTATGATACTTACTATTATTTAAAATCATAAAAGCTCTATATATTTGTTCAATTAACATGATTCTAAATAATTGGTGTGGAAATGTCATTTGCGAAAAAGATAACTTTTGTGCGCTTTCAAAATGCTCTTCACATACTCCATCAGAGCCACCAATTATAAAGGTAAAACTCTGGTTTGTGTTCATTTCGATTAATTTAGAAAAGGCAATTGAATCAATTTGCTTGCCCTTTAATGAAAGCAAAATCACTTTAGAATTAGGCATTAAGGCATCTAAAATTAATTTGGTTTCTTTTTCTTTTTTAACTTCGATATTTTTCTCTTCACTAAATTCTTTAAGTTCGGACAATGATAAGGAGCAAAAGTGACCTACTTGCTTAGCATATTCCTCATCTAAACTTTTGAATTTAGGACTAAGTGAACCAACAGCAACTATTTTAATTTTGGTCATAATTTTTCTTGTTTCTTGATTCTAAATGAAACATTAACATTTGAATATCAGCAGGATTTATTCCACTTATTCTGCTAGCTTGACCAATTGTAGCTGGCCTAATTTTTTCAAACTTTTGTCTAGCTTCGATAGCAATATTTTTAACATCAAGGTAATTTAAATCTTCAGGAATTTTTAAATTTTCCAACCTTACAGCCTTATTTGCATCTGATTTTTGCTTTTCAATATAACCATGTAAACGCACCATTGTAGTTATTTCTTCTAAATAAGGAAAGTTTGGAATAATGTCGCTTGGGTCTACATCAGGTCTAGAAATAACGTTTAATAATGTTGAGCCATTTGTAATGTTGTATTTTAATGCTACATCGCTTTTACCAGATAAATATGTTGTGTTTAATCTTTGAATTTCATCGTCAATTAACTTATATTTATCTAAAACTTTTTGATACTCTTCTTTGCTGATCATTCCTGAATTATAGGCATATTCGCTTAATCTGTCATCTGCATTGTCATTTCTTAATAATAATCTATATTCAGCTCTAGAAGTTAACATTCTATAAGGTTCTTTGGTGCCTTTAGTTACCAAATCGTCAATCAAAACACCAATATATCCATGATTTCTTAAAATCACAATTGGATCTTTGTCTTCTAATTTTAGAGCTGCATTAATACCAGCTATAAGCCCTTGTGCAGCTGCTTCTTCATAACCACTAGTTCCATTAATTTGGCCAGCTGTAAAAAGATTGTGCACAAGTTTAGTTTCTAAAGATTCTTTAAGTTGTAATGGATCTAGTGCGTCATATTCAATTGCATATGCTCATTTTTGCACTTTAGCATTTCTTAATCCTGGAATTGACTTAATCATTAGCTCTTGAACATCAATTGGCATAGATGTAGATAAGCCATTTACATGCGTAATTGCTCCATCCGCTGTTTCGGGTTCGAAGAAAATTTGATGCCTTTCTTTATCAGGAAACTTCACAATTTTATCTTCAACAGAAGGACAATATCTTGGCCCTATTCCTTCAATTACTCCTGAATACATAGGAGAGCGATGAATATTTTCTTCAATAATTCTATGAGTTTCAGGGGTTGTATAAGTTAAATAACATGCTATTTGTTTAGGCTTTTTTAAATTTGAACGTGATGAAAAAGAAATATTAACGTCGCTTAATACCTCTTGCTCAACTTCATCAAAGTTTATTGAATCAGAATAAATTCTAGGCGGAGTTCCAGTTTTAAGTCTTTGCAATGTAAAGCCTAATTTTGCTAATGATGCACTTAATTTAGGTGTTGTTTTTTCATTATCAGGCCCACTTGTTGTAATATCTTGGCCTCTTAGAATTCTAGAGTTCATATATGTGCCTGTTGTTATAACACAAACTTTGGCTTCTATTAAACCAATATTTTCAACTAAAACGCCTTTAAAATAGCCATTTTCATCAACTATAACTTCTTCTGCTACACCTTCTAATAACTCTAAATTAGGTTGCTTTAAAACATATTCATAGGCGAGCTGTGAATACTTTTCTTTATCAATTTGCGCTCTTAACGCTCTAACTGCAGGGCCTTTTGAAAGATTAAGCATCTTAAGCTGAATAGTTGCTAAGTCAGCTCATAGCCCCTGCATTCCGCCTAAAGCATCAATTTCTCTAGTTATAATTCCTTTAGCAGGCCCACCAATTGATGGATTACATGGCATCATTCCTAATTTTTTAGAGTTAAAAGTTAATAAAAGTGTGTTGCGGCCTTTGTGTGAAATTGCAAATGCAGCTTCTAGACCAGCATGACCTCCACCAATAACAATAGCATCGTATTTTTTATTCATAGTTTATAAATTTTAATATATTTATTTATAAATATATCAACATAAATTGCTTAATGTTAGAAAAGCAAGAATATTGTTAGTATCTATGCATTTATGCCGTTATCAATATAAGGCAACTATTTTGCATACAAGTCTGTTTTATAGCATTGTAAGTATAATATAGCATCTAAAATATATGTATCATTAGCATTTGTAATTATCAAAATAATAATTAGAAAAATGATACTCTTAATTATTTATAAGCAATATACATTGCGAATGTATTTTGCCATTCTATTTTAGTATTATTTAACTTTGAACAATTAGAATATAATCCAAGTATGGGAAAAATAAATATCGGTAAAATCTATAAACTTAAAACCAACGATAAAGCAACTTTTGTTATAAAAGACGATAATATATTAGAACATAAAGCAACTTTTGCTAAGTCTGATAGAGCATTTGTGTTTTTTGCTAATGCAGACATAGTTTACTTCTTTTCATCTATGCTAGTGCACATAAATGATGAATCACAAACACTAATGGATTTATTCAATCAAGTTAATAGGGATGCATCAATATACACTGAAGAAACAATAGAATCATTCAGAAAAGCAAGCTGCTCTATAATGTTTGCAATGAGACCTGATGCGTTTGATACTTATTTTGAAGTTTGCACAGACGAAAAGGAACAATTCATACCGCCGCTAATTTACGATGCTGCAATGAGGTTTATGAATAGTAATATGGACAAAATTAAATATCCTATTGTTGTTCCTGATCTTAGCTAAAAAATGAAATTTATTAAAATTGGCCTGTTTAGAAATCGAAGAAGTGACTAGATTATTTCTAGTACTTTTTTATTTATAAATCATAGTTTATATTTTCAATATCATAATTAAATGCACTAACTTATTCCACTCATAAATTAAAAAATTTATTAATGTAATTATAATTTTAGCGCTATGAATAAGACAAATAAGTTAATTTTAAGTCATATATACAGACTCTATTTTTTCTATTTCTGCTGTTTTGTTAGTTGTAGATAATAAACTTAAATTTAAAGGAAAATGTATGAATAAAAAACTATGCAAATGTAGTGGAAGTTGAGCCAGTTCCTTTTTGATAAAATCAACATTGCCTTTTGCTATAAGTATTCCAGTGTTTGTTTCATCATCTTGTGGGATGTTTTACAGAACCTATAATGAAAGAGAACTCTCTATTTATTTAAATACTGATATTTTTGAGAGCAAAATCAGAAAGATTATTGATAACAGAATACAAGTATTTAGTTTGGGTGATAAATGAGTTTTGGAATATAGCCCTGAAGTCAAAGAGAAAATTGGTGAATTTCTTAAGCTAATATCTAGTTTTACTTATGCACCAAATTATGAGTTTCCAGGAATTGAAAACGAATACATTTCATACTTGTACTATACTGGCGAAAACAGATATTTGTTTTATTCAAATTAAATTGAAGAGTCAAAAATTGCAAAAGAATATGATTCAAAAAATGTTCATAAAACTTTAACTCTTGACAATTTATCTTACTTTGATGGCATTAAATATGCAAAAGAATTGTCAATGAGAGAATCAGCAATCAAAAATAATGCTGATAACAATTGCTGGCAAAATTTGTCTTATCTTATGCTTAATGATATTCACAAAAATTTGCTTAAGTTATATTCACGTCTCAATCAATACATAGACACAATAGATTGCTCTGTTAAGCCCGATGACAAAGCAATTATAAATGCTGGGAAAAATATAAAAGTTGAAAACAATGCTTTTAACGTTTACAATGATAAAAAGAATCTTGAACTCCTTGCAACAATAAACAACTATTCTGTAATAAATAAGTATCGAAAGTTTGGCGTTTTTGATGATAAAAAGGAAACTTTAATAATTGATTCAAAAAACATAAACGCTTTGACATTTAAATTTAATAACACTTATTCAATAAATGATATTAGTGTTAATGCAATAAAATATAACTCAGGCTCTGAAACACCAGTTAATGACATAAGTATTAATTTTTCTTATAGGCATAAATTAATGAGCTTTAAGGAATTTATTAATTTTAAAAAACGAACTAGTTTTAGTAGCAAAAATCTTTCAAAAGATAAAATTTCCTATGGTTTTGTTGACCTGGATGAACTTTTTAAAAACATAAGTGGCATAGATCCAAGCAAACCTATAGTTCTATCAATAGAAACTTCAGATTTTGGAAAACCTTTAGAACTCCGGAAGTTCAATAGACCATATGATGAATTTTTCGATTGGGAAAGTTATATAAATAAGTTAAATATTTTTATAGATTATCTTGGATTGTTAAATCAAGACACCAAAACTATGAACACTCAACTATTACTTACACCGGACAGTTGAAATTTAAACAATGTTTCTGAACAAGATTGAAAAAATTTATTGCATATAATGCAAGAAAATATATAGTGGTTATAGGAAGCTAACTGCATATGATAAATACAAAATTGAGAAATTGACTAGATTAATTCTAGTGCTTTTTCTTTAACAGTTTTAGTTCCCAATAGATAAAGGCAATCGTCTTCCACTCATAAATTTGCATACTTATTAATATTATTATAATTATGTTAGTACTATGAATAAGTTGAATAAGTTAATTTTAAGCCCAATATACATCGCCCCAATTTTTCTGTTTCTGGGCTTTTGAAAATTGTTGATGATAAAGTTAAGTTAAACAAAGATAGCTCTATATCTATTGATGAGAGTGATTATAAGCAATTAATTAGAATGTATGTCCCTTACTATAATAAACTAGGGGTTCGTGGTAGAGACAGAAGACCTACTAATTACTCATCTAGCAAGTACAATAAAGTTGGAATTGTGGAAGTAAGTGACTTTGATAGCAATTATTTACTTTCTCAAAATGATCAATTTCAATTTATAAAAACACATTCTACTAAATCTAATAATGAAAAGTCCTATAGCAATCATGGATATGCAGTAACATCAATAATAGGTACAGACTTTGGAATTAATCAAAACGCATCAATTTATTACACATCGTTAAATAATGTTGACACTGTTAATGCTGTCAAGAATTTATATTACAAGTATGGCGTAAAACTCATAAATATGAGTTTAGGCCCAATGAGTATATTTGATCAAGTTGGTAGAAAAACTACCAATTCTAATTCCCATATATCAAGCAATGTATATGTTGATGCTGATGCTGGAAGTACAATGTCAATTAATGATATTTATAAATACAAATATTTCTTTTCACAATTAGCAAAAGCAATTTTATATTTCACATATGAGGATAACAAGAATATTTATAATGTAAGCGATATTGTGGAGCAATATGCAGCTATAGGTCAATTTGCTCTTGAAAATGATATTAAAATAATTCAATCTAGTGGAAATGATAATGATGAATTATCAAAAATAGTAATTGGCAATGATTTTTTAAATAAGACAGAGTTTATGAAAAACGGAAATTTGTCCGCTAGCAAAATTTATGAAACATTCAAGTCATTTTTTAATTCTGTAATGAGTTTTTCTGAAAAATACTGACCAAATAAAAATGATAGAGATAGCAACATAAATTTAGTGAACAAGATTCAACGCATTTTAGATAATGCTCTCGGTGACCTGAATTGAAAATTCAATGAGCAAACCGGTTGATTAAAAACCTTTAATTTCGAGGATTTTGCAGATCTAGAGATAAGAAAGAAAAAGTTGTTTAACGGTTTATCAAGTTGACAGAGTTTGCACTATCATGATGGAATTATTTCAGTTGGTTCAGTAAATTGAAGGAATGTTGCAACTACATTTAGCTCATATGCAAAAGATAATTATGGCACTTATCCACTTGTTTCTGCATTTGGAGACACACTCAAGAATGATAGTGAAGAACTAACAAAAAATAACTATTATAAACGTGATTATTACAAAATTAAAAACTACATTGAATCAACTAAAGATTCAGAAGAGTTTAGAAATAAAATGACTTATCTATTTAACTTTAATGGAACAAGTAAGGCTGCTCCATTAATAACAGGACTTGTATCACGTCTTCAAGGTGAATTAAATAAAGAATTATCCATTGCCAAGGTTAAGTTATTGCTTGCTAGCTCATCTAATTATTCATCCACCAAGGCAACAAAATTGAATGAATTTGGTTTTGATGAAATGTCTTCTGAATATGAATACTGAAGATCCAATAGGTCTAAAAATAAAACTGGTTTTGGGATTCCCAAATATTTTAAAATGAGAAGCATCCAAGAAAGCGAAAAAATTAAAATAACTCGCCCACATGAACTTGGGAAGAACTTTATAACAAGTAAAAATGTAAGACAACTTTACTATAAAGAAACTTTCCCAGTGCAATGAAGATATTGAACCACAACGTTTGTTTGGAAGCATAAAAAATCTTTTTCTGAATATTGGCAGTTACATATTTTAGATAATAATCCATTCGTAAGTTGATTTAGAAATAAATGGCTACCAGATTTATTGGGTGCTATAAAATATAAAAAGTTAAATGATGCAAGCTGAAATATTATTAAGACTCCTTTTTATTCCATAGATACTGAATTAGAATCATTTATAAATTTAGGTTTTGAATCAAATTGAAAAGAAAGAATATATTTATAGTACTGAACCTAATACTGGTGTTCAACGCATCTTTGCTTTTAAACCTTATCCTATAGCTATTGATAGTTATGAAATTTATATAAGATATTCTGAATTAGAAGAATATTTAAAGCTTTTTTGAGAATATATAATACACAAAAATAACATTACCTTAGATAATAACGATGCAAATAGTTCATATTATGATGCAACTCATCCTGCTTTGCAGCCATATAAGAAATATATACCACAAATTAAACAAAAATACTGAGAGCATCTTAAGGAGAATGTATGACTAGAAAGTTACACAGATTTATACGAAGTAAAACCAGCAGAGTTTTAGTCTCCTTGGGATTAATGTCTATAGCTCTTCTTTCTTCATTACCGACTGCATCATGTGGTGCACGCTATAGTACTGATGCTGAAAGAAAATTTGAAAAACAGTTTAAACTATTTGACTTTAAATTGTATGAAGCTAAAATTAATCAAATTTTAGGATCCACTGAAAGCTTAAAATTATTAAGTCACACAAATAAATATAAGACCTTTGATGACAATCCTGCATTCAAAAAAAGATTTACAGATGTTTTTTACAACTTTGTTAAATTAATTAACAGTTATATCTATGCAGCAAATATGGAGATCCCAAATATTGAAAATGAATACATTTCATACCTAATTTATACAATAGACTGTTACAACTCATTTTATTCAAAGAAAATTAATGATTCAAAAATTGTAAATGAATATAATCAAAAACAAACATACACAGCTTTAACACCAGGCAACATTCGATATTTTAGAGGACTTAAATATATGAAGCACCTTTGAGATGAAAAGTTTAAAAATGATTCAACCAATTTAAGAACCAACAATTTTAAAAATTTATCAGCTTTTCTCTCAAAAGATGTTTATGAAAATTTAGTTAAACTTGAAACATTTGTAGAGCGTGAAAGAACTATAAGAAATACTATGTATACAGAGGACAACAATGAGGAAACATATGAAAACTATGATTTTAGCTCACGAAATTATGATCCATTAAATTTCTTTATTGATAAATATGAATACGCTAAAAAGTTGCCTAAAATTAATAATACTTTTCTAATAAATAATCACAGGAAATTTGGCATTTTTGATGTTAAGAAAGAATCTCTTATTATTGATTCTGAAAAAATAAATGCTCTGACATTCAAATTTAATAAACTCTATAATTTTGCTGATATTAGTGTAGTTGCTTCATACAACGGAAATGAATCTAGTGATTTACTGAACTATATAGACATTGATTTTGCCTATAGACCTAAATTAATGAGCTTTAGGGAATTTTTTAATTTTATAAAGAAAATAAAATCTAGAAAAAGTAATCTTTTAGAAAGTGAAATTGGAATAGGTTATATTGATTTAGACAAACTGTTAGAACCTATAAACAAGTTAAAAGCGGACAAGTTTAGTGTTTTGAAAATAAACACTTATGATTTTGGTAAGTCTGCTTATGGCAATATGAATAGTAATGCTGAAGGGGGCTATGGCCAAATAAACAATGGTAAATATATAAAAAATATTTTCTTAGATTACATTAACTTACTTAAATTAGACCCTAATACAAAAAACACTGAGTTGTTTATAACCCCTGATAGTTGAGACATAAATCAAATCTCTAAAAAAGATTGAGATGAATTGTTGCCTAATATATTAAAAAGTTTAAGATAACTTTTGTTGTAAATTTATACAATAAATCTAAGGGATGATTGAAAAAAATACATACCACAAATTAAACAAAGATATTGAGAACACCTCAAGGAGAATGTATGGCTAGAAAGTTACAGCGATTTTCGTTAAGCAAAAAGGCCAATATTTCTTCCTGCCTTGGTGCAATAACTATGTCAGTGCTTTTTTCAATATCAACTATATCATGCGAGGATTATTATATTAGTTCCACTGAAGAAAGTTTTGAAAGTCAGTCTAAATTGTTTGATTTTAAATTATATGAGAAAAAGATTCTACAGACTTTAGAATCAACTAATACTATAGAAATATTGGGAAGAAAATATAATTCATTTAATGCCGAGTCAGAGTTCAAAGATAGATTTAAAGAAGTTTTCTACAATTTTGTTAAATTAATTAATAATTTTACATATGCTGCAAATCAAGAAATTCCAGGGATAGAAAATGAATATATTTCATACCTAATTTACACGATAAACTTATATGATTGGTTTTATTTAAAAGAAATTGATAATTCAAAAGTTGTTAAGGAATACAATCCAAAACTTACATATACAGCATTAACTCCTGGTAACATTATATACTTTAGTGGTATTAAATATATGAAGCAACTTTGAGATGAAGAAATTAAAAACGATTTGCCTAACTTAAAAAACAGCAGTTTTAAGAATTTATCTGCTTTTCTCTCAAAATATGTCTATGATAATTCAGTTAAGCTTGAATCGTTTGTGGAGCGCGAAAAATCTACGAGGCCACGTACAGAAGTCAATACTGGCTGCAAAAAATACGATGAAATTTATGACTTCTATCCAATAAATTATGTGCCAGAAAGAGTAGTATATATTGAAGAATATGAGTATGCTAAAAAATTGCCTGAAAACAATAATGCCGCGCTAATAAATAACCATAGAAAATTTGGTATTTTTGATGTCAAAAAAGAATCGCTTATTATTGATTCTAAAAAAGTTAATGCACTAACATTCAAATTTAACAAACTTTATAATTTAAATGATATTAGTGTGACTGCGGACTATAACCAAAATGAATCAGGAGATTTGCTTAACTTTATAGACATTAATTTTGCCTATAGGCCTAAATTAATGAGCTTTAAAGAATTTTTTGATTTTGTAAAGAAAATAAAATTTAGAAAAAGCAATCTTTTAGAAAGTGAAATTGGAACAGGTTATATAGACTTAGATAAATTACTACAACCTATAGCCAAAATATCAGCTGAAAAGTTTAGTGTTTTCAATATAAACACTTTTGATTTTGGTAAATCTACTCGTGGGAATCTGGCTAGCACTGCTACTGGCAATTATGGCGAGCAAAACAACAGAAAATATGATAAAAATGTCTTTTTAGACTACATCAACTTGCTAAAACTAGATCCTAAGTCAAAAAATACCGAGTTATTTATAACCCCTGAGAGCTGAAACATAAATGATATTCATAAAAAAGATTGAGAGCAATTGTTGCCTAATATATTAAAAAGTTTAGAAAAGTCTTCATCATAGTTTAATGCAATATCTATAATGCAGCAATTTTATTTATACCCTTGTTTTATAGTAATTTTGGAAAAAAAAATACAAAAATTGAGCCCTTGCTCAATTTTTTGTCTGTTTCTGGCTTATTTTTTAAACGTAAACTGATCGATGTTTGCTTCTGTAAAAACAGGGATCAATATCTGCTTGTTATTTGAATTAGAATAATCCTTGAGATCTCCAATTCCTTGTGCAAAAACTGGCAACTTAATATTAAATGAAAGCTTTAGTTTACCTGTATCACCAGTTACTAATTCTAGTTTTAAATCAAATATAGATTCAGTGCCTATCCAAGTAAAAAATGGATATAGTACAAAACTGTTTCCTAATGAAGGCAAATCTAACACTTTTGCAGATTGGCTAAAGCCATCTTGATAAGCTTTATTGCTATCACTTATATAGACATTAAGCTCGCTTACTATTTTTTGTTTTAAGAATTTTTGTTGATTTTCATCAACATCTTTTAATATATTTTCTCCTGCTTTAATGCTTTCCTTAGTCCTTTTAGATAAAATGCTTTTAACGATTTGCAAATTTTTAAATGACATAGGCGTTAATGAAAAACCAATTACATTGTTAGTTGGATTTTGCAAATCTGCCTTTTTTAAGCCTGCAAAAGAAAAAGTTTTGGTTATTGATGGCTCGTTGCTATTCTTCTCTGGATTGTTTTTGATTTCAACTTCTAATTGTAAAGTGCCTGCACTATCGTCATATCCAGCTGCAACAATCTTGTCAATATACTCTTCTCTTAAATTCTCGTTATATGTAAAAAATGCTTCTTTAGTTCCAGGACCAAATGGTGTAGTGTTAGTACTAAAATATTTACCATTAGCATTTAATAATGCTTCATAATTCACTTTATTATTACTTGTAATATCCTTATATCTTTCTGGATTATCAACATATAAAAGCATTCTCGCAATTAATGATGGGAATAAACCCTTAATTTTTTCATCAGGCTCTTTAGCACTTATGTAATTCTCTTTCTTGTTCGAGCTATTGCTATTTTGTTCTTTCTTTTTGAATCCAGCAATTGTAAAATCAAATGTTTTTGTAACATTTTTCTTTGTAAAACTAATAGCGAGATTAATTAATAAGCCTTCATCAAAGTCATACTTAACTGATTCTGAGCTAATTTTTAGATTATATAACTCTAAGACTTTTTCGCCGAAAACATCTTTAAAAAAGATACTTTCGTCTTTTAATATCTCGCTTAAGGCCGTCTTAGGATCTAGTTTACTGTATGAATAATTTGTTATTTTTAAACTTTTGCTTAATGATTCTATATCGCTAAAATTAACATCATTATTATTGGTAGTGTCATCTGGCTTTGATGGCTCAGGTTGCGATTCGCCTGGTTTTTTAGGCAACACAGGATCGCTTGGTTTTGCTGCAGGTGGTTTTTTATTGCTGCTATTATTTTCTTTATCCTCACATTTTGCTGCTAAAGCAGTGCTTAGTAGTGGAACAAAAGCAGTAGTTAATAAAATCTTTTTACTTCTCTTCATAAATAACCTCTAACAAAAATAATTTTATATTTTTAATACTGAATGTACCAAATAATTATGCTGTTATTCTGATGAGACTGTTTTATAGTCTCTTTAGGAAAATTTCATATTTTCAAACCTAAGTAAATTAAAATAATTCTGATTTATGCAAATCAACAAAATTATTTATTTTTAATAAATAATCCTCCCTGATGCTTTCTGTAATTGCTTAATAAAATATAATAATCATATGAATGAATTTATAGACTTATATAACACTACTGAATATTCATTTTTAGAATCATTAATTAAAGTAAAAGATTTAGTTAGACTATCTAAAGAAAATGGCAAAAGGGCTGTTGTTTTAAGTGACCATAATAACATGTTTGCTTTAGGTGAATTTTTAAAACAATGTGCAGCTTATGAAATTAAACCTATTATTGGAGTTGATTTAGATGTTGAAGAATCTAGATTTATTTTGCTTGCTAAAAATTATGAAGGTTTTAAGCTAATTAACTCACTTATTTTAAAAAAATCTAGAGAAGAAATTAAGCTCAGTGACATTATTAGTGACAACCTTTTCATTATTGACCACCCATCAAATGGACTGTATGCAAAAAATGAACATCATAAGCTTTCTGATAATAAAAATTACTACATTTCTTCGCCTGATTCTTCAATTCCAAACTCAATTTATGTAAAAGAAAACAAATTAATTGATGTTGAGGACAACGAAACACTTAATATTCTCTTAAAGCTAGGAAACAATAAAGAAGCTAATTATAATTTTAGTTATTTTGAAGACTATACAACTGATTCCGACTTTTTAGCTAGAATTAATTTTATTGTTGATAATTGCAATGTGACTTTTCCTAAAAAAGAACTTAAATTAGCTTCTTTTTGTGAAAGTGAAGAAAAAAACTATGAGCTTTTTATTGAAAAAATAAAGCAAGGACTTGCGAAACACAAAAAAGCTTTATTACCCTATAAAACAGCTGTTAACGACAGAATAAATTATGAATGTTCAGTGATTAAAAAACTAGTTTTTATTAACTATTTTTTAATAATTTCAGATATGATCGAGTATGCTGATAATAATGGCATATCAATTGGACCAGGTAGAGGTAGTGCTGCTGGTTCATTGATTAGCTATTTACTAGGCATTACAAAAATTAATCCTCTAAAATACAATCTTTTGTTTGAAAGATTTTTAAATATTGATAAAGTTTCATGACCTGACATTGATATTGATATTCAAGATGACAGACGTGATGAAATTTTTGCCTATTTACAAAATAAATATGGCAAAAGTAAAGTAGCTGTTATTTCAACTTTTCAAACAATGGGAACAAAACAAGCTATAAGAGATGTAGGAAGAATGCTTGATATACCTCTTTCTGATGTTAATAGAATAAGTAAGTCTATAAATGCTTTTGCAAATTATTCATCTATTGAAGAAGAATTTGCAAAAAATCTAACTTTTAATAAAGAAGTATCATCATTAAAAGACTATGAAAAGTTTATAAATCATGTTTCAAAATTGCAAGGACTTCCTCGTCAATATGGAATTCATGCAGCTGGTTTAATTATTTCTGATAAAGATCTAAATGAATATGTTCCAGTGTTTGAAAATGCTTATTCATTCTTGCAAGTGCAAGTGCCGATGGAATTTGTAGAAGACTTTGGCTTGCTAAAAATTGACTTACTAGGGCTTAAGACTTTAACAGAAATCAAGCATATTGAAAAAAGAATTAGCAAGCTAAAGCTTTTTGACGAATTAGTCTATGAAAATGACTTAGAGTTGCAAGACCCAATGGCCATAAACTTACTTAATAATGGCAACACTGAAGGACTTTTTCAAATTGAATCTTCTGGCATGAAAAGCACAATTAAAAAAGTTGGCATCCAGAGTTTTGAAGACCTTTTTGCTATTATTTCTCTTTATAGACCTGGGCCAAAGGAATATATTAAAGACTATGCAAATAATAGAAAAAATCCAAAATTAATTGAAAAAATAGATCCAGTCTATGATGAAATTGTTGCCCCAACATACGGTATTATCATTTATCAAGAGCAAATAATGGAAATAGCTCAAGCTGTTGCAAAAATGTCTTTTGCACAAGCTGATTTACTAAGAAGAGCAATAAGCAAGAAAAATGAAGCAGAGCTACATAAATATAGAAACACTTTTTTTGAAGGCGGACTTAGAAATAATTTCAGTATTGAATCATTAACTAAAATTTATGACAAAATTGAGAAGTTTGCTCAATATGGATTTAATAAATCGCATGCTGTATCATATGCTTACTTAACAATGAAAATGGCTTACTATAAAGCCAGATATCCACAGGTTTACTTTAGTGCACTTATTTCTAACTCATATGGTGATCAAAATAAGATTGCTTCGTTTGTTAATGAATTAAAAAACATGAATTTTAGTGTTTACTCACCAAGCATTATTCATTTTACTAACTCAGCCATAGTTGATAATGGTGATATTTATCTTCCTTTTAATATGATCAAAGGTTTAGGAGCTGAGAGCATTAAAAAAATTGCTCTAGATATTAAAGAAAATGGACAATATAAAGATTTATCACTTTTTGAAATCTTGCTACGCCTAAGATTTGCGGGCATAAAAAATTCGATGATAAGCACACTAATTAGAGCAAATGTATTTCGTAGTTTTGGTTACCAAGACTATATTGGTGGCGTAGATTTGCTTATGCAAGAGGAATACAACCTGCTTAGCAAGGGTGCTAATTCATTTGCTGACATAGCTAACAATTTAGACTTTGAAGGCTATAAAAAAGCTTCAGAGAACATTGAGATGCAATCTAAATTTAATTTAGAAGAAGAATCAAGAAATGAAATTGAACTGCTTGGAAATATCTATAATGCCTATAAAACAGTGCAATACGAAAAAAAATATAAATATAGACTATCTGACTTACTAAAAATGCAGGGTAGCTTTAGTACTGCTATTGAGATAATAATTAAAAAAGAGCCTAAAGACAAGCCATATGCAATTATTGAAGTATGTGACCGCACTTTAAATTACACATTTTTTGTTAACAAAAACAATTTAACTAAATATAGAGCCTTAAACAAAGGCGATATTATTGAAGCTCATATTCGTTCAAATGGCAATAAAATGTATCTAGATTCATGACAAGGAATTGAATAGTATGAATAGTGAAAATAAACTTATGCTTTTAGTAGATGGCAACTTCTTGATTTTTCAATCATTTTATGCCTCATATAATAAATATAATCCTAATAGTGTTCTAGTTGCTAAGGACGGCACAACAACTAATGGTGTCCATGTGTTTTTCCAAACTTTATTTAAGCTAATTAAATTTTATAATCCAACGCATTTGTTTATTGCTTTTGATGCTAAAGGCAAGACTAAAAGACATGAAGAGTATGATGATTATAAGGCTGGCAGGGAAAAGGCACCTGAAATAATTTTTGAACAGTTTGATTTGGCTAAAAAAATTCTTAGTGCAATGAATATAAAGTGATTTGAAAAAGTGGGCTATGAAGCAGATGACTTAATAGCAACAATTGCAAAACATAATTCTCAATTTAATAACTATATTTATTCTAAAGATAAAGATTTGCTTCAATTGGTTAATCAAAACAATAGCATAATAAAAGTAGTTAAAAAAGTTGGAAATTTTACTGAATATAAACTAGAAACCGTCAATGAGTTTGCTGATATATATGGCATTAATCCTAATCAAATTCCTGACTATAAAGGTTTAGCTGGTGATTCATCAGATAAACTAAAGGGTGTTGCTGGAATTGGGCCTAAAAAGGCTATAAGTTTGCTAAACGAATTCGGCACATTGGAAGCAATTTATGAAAATATAAATAAAATCACTGGCAAAACTAAAGAATATTTAGAAAATGATTGTGAATCGGCTCATTTTTGCAAAAGATTAGCTATATTAAATTCATATGTTGAAATGGACACTAATATTGAAGATTATAAAATAATGCTTAATCAAGATAAAGCAATATCAATACTAAAAGAATTTGGATTTGACAGTATTCTAGATACATATGTTAATGTGCTTTTACCTAAGTATAAATTGACTTAAAGAGCTATAAAACAGGGTTTTTTATAACACACCTTAATGCAATTTTGCTACGCTCATGAAATTAAGCCAGCTTTTTTATTTATGTATACTAGTTAATAAGTAGTTTTTTCTAGGTAAAGATTATTAAAAAATGGATAAAGCTTAAATGCTCATCCATTTTTTAATATTTATGGACCATATATTAACTACTAACATTTACCATTAGCACTATAAATAAGGCAAATTACACTCTTTTTCTGAATTTAAATGCAACTATTGCAAGCACAACAAAAATAACTGATACTGCTAATGATATTAAAATAAACACTCAAATAGGTGAATCAAATAATAATGGCAGTGACTTATTCCAGCCATAATTAATTGTGGCAACTGGATAGCTAAAAGGAAGACACATTGCAATTATTTTCAAAACAGAAGATTTTGTAATTACACTAATAGGTAGATACATGCCTGATACTCATGCGGGAGGCAAGTAAAATAACATTGAAAGTGCATTAGCCATTTTATAGTCTCTAGCAATTACAGCAACTATAACTCCTAGTGATGAGCATATTACTGAAAGAAAAATCATTCCTAGAATAATATAACCAAAATTAATGTTGCCTAAGGCTATTTTTGAGTGTCAAAAAGTTAAGGAAAATATGAACACTCAAAGTGCACTTATTCAAATTAATATTGTGTAAAACGATATTATGCTGGCTACAAAAATTCATGGTTTTAAGGGCAAAACGGATATTCTTTTATAAATAATTGTTTCCTTAAGATCACTAAAAGACATCGAAAGCGAAACAATTCCCACAACAGGACAAGCAGAAGCAATAATTCCAGGGATTAAATCATTAACTTCAAAAGTGGGAATTGCACTTAAAATAAGCAAAAACATTACTGGAAAAACAAAAGCAAAAAATACATTATGAAACGACTTTTTTCAATAATTAAATAATAAAGCATACATTGCTTTAAATTGCTTATGCATTGTTGCCTTCTTTCTTGTTATTTGATATCTTTACCAAATAATAATCTAGCAATGTTTTATGATTTTCTAAAATTTTGTCAATTTGTGTATCTTCAATTATTAAGCCTTTATCAATAAAAATTATTCTTTCACATAACTCTTTTATTTCATTTAGATTGTGACTTACTAAAATCAAAGTCATACCTTTGTCCTTGATTTCTTGTTTTAGTAAGTTAATCATCTCTAGTTGACTCTCAATATCAAGTCCTGTTGTTATTTCATCACCAATATAAATATCGGGCTTGTTGAATAGTGAAACAAATAAATTCACTCTTTGGCGCTGTCCGCCTGAAAGTGTGTTAACTTTTTGTTTATATAATTCCTTTAGCTTGAACTTATCAATCATTATCTCAAAGTATTCTTTGTCCAAAATGCCTGTGTATAAGGTTTTATAGAAATTTATTAACTCTTTAACATTAATAAAATTTGGATATACTTGCGATTGGAAGTTTATGCCTATTTTATAGGGTATTTGGCTTTTTTCAAAGCCATACTCAACCTCGCCTGAACTTTGCTTTTTAGTATTAGCAATAATTTCACATAAAGTAGATTTTCCGGCGCCATTAGCACCAAATATTGCAACACTAGTGCCTTTTTCAATTTTTAAATTTATAGGCCCTAATACGACTTTGTTGCCATATTTTTTAGTTACATTTTTAATTTCTATTAAACTCATAATATTAACAACCTTTGTCTATGTTTATATATTTTAGTACTATTAGAAGCTATTGTTAGAACAAATTTATGAAAATAAAAGTAGGTCTTAAATTTTACTTTTATACAAAGTAATTTAATTTGATAATTTATGTAATCAAAGCATGCATATTTTTAATTTAGTATGCATAAAGGTTTATAACTATCTTAAACATCATATTGTGTGAATACATTTTTGCATTCTTATTCATTATTTCCAGAATTTGCCATAAGCACTAAATTAAATATAATTTTGTTAGTATGAAGAGATTGAATACATTAATTTTAACCCCTATACTTTTTGCACCATTTTTTTCTGTTTCGGCAGTGCTTCCAGCAACAAATAACCAAGTTAAATTAAACAAAGACAGTTCAGAATTGATCAATTGAGACGACTATAAGCGCTTAGTTAAGATGTATACTCCATATTACAGCAAACTAGGAGTATGAGATAGAGAGAGAGTGAGTACCAACAAGCTACTCATCCAGCAAATATGATAAAGTTGGAATTATTGAAGTTGATGATTTTGATAGCAATTATCTGCTTTCACAAAATAGCGACTTTTTGTTCAAAAAGACAAATAGCAATAGTACATATAAAAAAGGTAATCATGGGTATGCAGTTACTTCCATAATAGGAACAGATTTTGGCATCAACCCTAATGCTTCAATATACTATGAAACATCCGAAAACTTAATTAAAAGTGTAAAAAATTTGCACAACAATTATGGCATTAAGCTAATAAATATGAGTCTAGGGCCAGTTGATCCCTACTACCAAGTTAAAAAGGCTGTTCAGAATTTGAATAGTAGTGGCATTGGTATTAAATATTATGATTTTGATGAGAAAATTATGATTTCTCATCAAAATATAAAAGAATTGCTTCATTCATTCAAAATTTTAGCAAAGGCAATCATTTATTATACATATAGGGATAATAAGCAAATTTATAGAGCTTCAGACACTCAAAATTTTTACAAAGCTATTGGTGAATATGCCCTCGAAAATGACATAAAAATAATTCAGTCAAGTGGCAACAGCAATGATGAAGTAAGCGAATATATGACAAATAATGATTTTTTAAATAAGCCGCAATTTCTTGAAGATGGCAGAATATCAAAAAATAAAATTTACAGAGCCTTTAAATCTTTCTTTAATTTAGCTCAAAATTGACAATCTGATTTATGACCTAATGAAGATGAAAGAAACAGTAATATTAACTTGATATATGTGATAAGAGTGATTTTAGACAAAACATTTGATGACATAAGATGAATATACAAAGGTGAAAACACAAACTGATTAAGACCTTTTAATTTTGATTCTTTTTTGGATGTTAATAATAAAAAAAGAATTTATTTGATGCTATAACAGATTGACAAAGTACGCGTTATCATGATGGAATTATTTCAGTTGGGGCTGTTAACTGAAAGAATATTGTAACTAATTTTAGTTCTTATGCAAAAAACCGTTATGGAAGCTATCCGCTTATTTCTGCATATGGCGATACACTAATGAATGATAAAGCTGGATTATTAAAAAGTTATTATCACAGAAACAATTATTCTGAGATAGAAAAATATATTGAATCACCGAAAAATAATAAAGAATTTAAAAACAAAATGTTTTATATGATCAATTTCAATGGAACCAGCAAATCAGCACCAATGATAACAGGAATAATTTCACGTCTACAGAGCAAATTGCAACAAGAGCTGTCAATTGAAGATGTTAAATTAATGTTGGCCAGCTCTGCAACATATTCGAAAACTAAAGCATCTTGGTATAGTAGTTCTTCATTCGACAGAATAACATCGCCTGATGAATATTGAAGAAGAAACAATGCTAAAAACAAGACTGGCTTTGGTATTCCTAAATACTTCAGATGAAAGAAATTTGGAATAGCAAAAACATTAGAAGAGTTAGACCGCATGAGATTGGCAAAAATTTTATAAGTAGTACTGGTGTATTACAAATTTATGATAGTGCTAACATAACTAAAAAGTGAAAATATTGAACTTCAACATTCGTTTGGAAACATAAAAAATCGTTTGCTGAATATTGGAAACTTTATGAACTAAACAATAATCCTTACATTAGTTGGTTTCGGAATAAATGACTGCCACTTTTATTGAAAGCAATAGAGTATAAAAAGTCAAAGGATCCCGACTGAAACTTTAGTGATATTCCTATTTACGCAATTGAAACTGACATGCATAAGAGTAAAAATAGTATTACGCGAGAAGTAATTCTTGATAGTCAAGAACCGCACACAAGCGTGCAACATGTGTATTTCTATAATAAAGATCCTGAGGGTGATTATTCATATTCAACATATATAAAATATGCAGAGTTAGAAAAATATTTAATACTTTTACTAGAATATCTTGCATACAAAGACAATATTAATCTTAACGATAACAAAGTAAAGGATCTTCACTACTATTTAAGGCATCCATTTTTAGAGAAGTATGAGAATTATGTAACTGAGATGAATTGAAAATATTGAGAACATCTTAAGGAAAATGTATGGTTAGAAAGTTTTACAAATCTGTTTTAAAAAAAGGTCAAATAACGGGTATTTGTCCTGTTTTTATTGGCTCATCTATTGCTATATCTGCCACATTTTTGGCTGTATCATGTGGAGAATACCAACAAACCTTTTTTGAAAGGGAATACAATAAATTTTTTGATTTTAATTTATATGAAAAGCGAATAAGAAAGTCATTAAAATCAACTGAGCCAGTTTCTAAGATGTGTTTTGAATTGGAATGATTCAAAGATAACCCAATATTTCACAAAAAGCTCACTCAAAATTTTCATAACTTCGTTAGGTTGATAAATAGTTTTTCTTATTCTCCAAATCAGGAATATCCTGAAATTGAAAATGAATATATTGGATATTTGGTTTATACAGTTAAAAACTATTCTTCATTTTATTCTAATAGTGTCGAAAGATCAAAAATTGTTAAGCAATATGAACCAAAAACAAATTTAAGCAATTTACCAACCGGTAATTTTGTTAATTTTAGTGGCATAAAATATTTAAATGAAATTTCAAAAAACTTCGATCTTAAAAATAAAGATAAAATCAAACTTAGCAATTTAAGGAATTTATCGCTTAAAATTTCTGATGACATTTATAAAAATTTACTTAAATTGGAGTCACATTACAATCGTTATTTTAGAAACTTTTCAATAAATAATTTAATAGCACCTGATTCTGATGCATCTCATAAATTCACAAATTCAAAAGTTGATGACTATGTCGGTAATTTTGAATACATAAAAAATATTTCTAATCTTTTGCCTACTATTAATAATCAGACAATAATTAACAACTATCGTAAATTTGGAATTTTTGACGTCAAAAGAGAAACGTTGCTCATAAACTCAAATAAAATAAATGCCTTGACATTTAAATTTAATAAGTTATATTCTGCTAATGATATTACTGTAACAGCATCTTATAGTCGTTCAGAATCTCGTGATTTAATGAACTACATAAAGATAGATTTGTCATACAGGCCTGATTTAATGAGTTTTAAGGAATTTTTAAATTTTAAAAAGAAAACTAAATTTTCTAAAACAAACTTACAAAAAGAGCAAATTGTTTCTGGATATATAGACTTAGATAAATTGATTGGAAACTATATTACAATTGCCCCAGATAAATTCAATGTTTTGGAAATAAATACACAAGGATTTGGTAGCGAAGTTTCTTCATGAAAACAAAATGTAGATTCTGGATATTATGGCAATAATATTCATAGCAAATCTGAAAAAAAATATTTATCTAGATTATATTAACTTTTTGAAAATAGATCCTAACACAAACAATACTAACTTGCTTATAACTCCTGATAGTTGAAATGCAAATGAGATTCCTAAAGATGATTGGGAGAAATTATTACCAGTTATAAATAAATCCATTTCTTAAATAAAAAACATACTAAATATATTAAATACATAAATTTAGAACACAAGATGTAAAATTGTGCTTGCAAATAGATTTTTTTAAAAAGAGCCTGTGCTCTTTTTTTATGATTGCGAATTTTTATATTCGGTTTTTTTATGGGCTAAAAGTTAACTTCATCCCAATCATTCAACTATCTTTTTACTAATCATTTGTCCACGTCTGTAATTTCACCTAAGCAATAATTAATATGGCTTTGGAAAATATTGCATTTATTCCCTAATACTATTACGTATTGAAAAAATCTCATTATTTATTGGGTATTGATATGCAAAAAATGCCTATTGCTCAAGTATGAGATTTTGTTTTTCTATAGAAAACTTTTGTTTGCCTTAGAAAGCACTAGTATTAAAATCATTATTAAGATAAACAAAAACCACAAACTGTGGTCTTGTTGACATATTCTTTATTTTTCTATTGCAACTTCAAAAATTTCATCTGAAGCTAATGGCAAGTCAGTTGAATCTTCTAACATTGAACCAATTTTGAATTCTAAGAATAATTTTCCATCTTTTAGCTTAACATTAGTTCCGCTAGCATGCTTTGATTTAACATTTTTGTGTTCATTTGGATGAACAGTTACTAAATCTAAAAGTTTGTTGTTGTTAAGCGCTATAAATAGCTTTGCAAAGTTATCTGAATACTCTGCTGCTTTATAAACATTTCCACCTATATGCTTTTTATTGCTTAAAGCATAAGCTTTTACATAAATTCTTTTGTGTTTAATAAATTCTCTTAAAAGTTTTAGGTGATTTTTATCTTTTGTAGGCTTAAAGCTTCCTTCTTTTCTAATTTCTTCAGCAAACAGATTAATCAACTTTTTAAAGGCTCGTTCTAATTTTTCAGGTTGTTCACCTTGAATTGATGAAATAATGCCGCTAATTTCTTTTACACTAGCATTATCAAAATCTTTAAGAGACTCTAATGCCTTTTGGAATCTGCCCAAAATTACGGCATATTTTTCTTTAAATATTGGAGAAGCGATTTTTTGTGAATCTTCTCCAGTTTTCTTAGATTCATCTTTATCTGAATTAGTTGTTTTTTCAGTTGCTTTTTTAGCCTTTGGTTTGTCGTCTTTAGCAGTTTCTTCGACACCGCATTTAGCAGCAATTATTGGAAGAAGAGCTATAGAACTAATACCCCCCCCCAAAGCAAAAAAGATCTTTTTGTTTTCATATTTAACCTCGTTTCCTATTTTAATGTTAAAAAATAACTGAAGATACTATATTACAAATTTTTATAAATTTGCTAAATTAACCTTAAAAACAGGCTAAAAATGAAAATAACCTTATTGATTATTTCTTGTTTAGCTTTTTGACAAAATCATTAACTTCAGACCTGATGTCTTCATAACTCTTGTTTAGATTATGTAAATGATCGCGTGTTTCAGAATCTTTAAACTGTTCCTGTAGGGAATCTTTACCATTTGGATTTAGTGTTACTGACTGAATTATTTGGTCAATAATTTTTCATAGTTCAAAGTGTTTTTGATATTTTCTAAGCAGTTCTTGGTCCTTTGACTTTGAAACTGCAATAACAAATGCTTTTAATTCATTTCAAAAAGTATATGTTTCCGTCAAATACTTTTTAAATTCAGGATTAAATGATGAAAATGAAACAGTATTTGATTCATTTGTAATTCTTGATGGTGCATCTGTTTGACTATTTTTATCAGGTTTTTTAAAATTTGGAGAATTAGGGTCAAATTTATAAATGTCACAGCCTCATTTTTCATAAAGATATATTGAAGCTTCTGACTCCTTTGATATTTTTGTATCTTTCATATCTTTGTTTGAGACATTTCTTGTAGTATGACTGTTGCTATTCTCTACTGTTTCTGATTTTGCACCACTTTCATTCATAGAAATGGATGCAGATGTTGAATCTTTGTTGTTGTCTACATTGTTATTGTTACTGTCATCATTTGGTAAATCATCTATGTTGTTTTTAGGCTGTTCGTTTTTTGCCTTATTGTCACATGAAGCTGCCACAATTGGTAGCGCTAGGGAAGTTATAATTCCCCCCCCCATCGCAGTTAAAAATTTTTTATTTACTTTGTTCATAGTGTGACTGCTATATCATAAAAAATGTCTAATGTTCTAAATTGCACATTTAGCAATAAGCTAAAAAATGTTTTCAAGCAGTGTCCTATAATTGTGCTTTCAGAGTTTATAAAAAGTAAAACATATTGTTTCAGATAATATGCTTTATTTTATATTGATAAAATATTAGTGTAGTAAGTAAATTTAGGAATATTTTAAATGAAAAAGAAGCTGTTTTTAAGCCCATTAAGTAGTATAGTTGGCTTTCCGTTATTAATGATAAGTTGCTGAAATAATCAATCAAAAAAGGATGATAGCACTACCGAAACACTAGTAATAATTAACCCGGGCACCGGCGAAAAAATGCCTGATAAAAAACCAAATAATAAAGAATCAAATGAAACCAATAATCAGAATAATGCGCCTACCGAATTTACATATAATGGCAAGGCTTATACAATTAACAGAGAAGATACACTAGATACTAAAGATGCAATTTATGCAAATTTAGTACTTAATAGTAATGCTGAAGGCTTTAAAAAATTAATTCCTGACGCAGAAGAGTATAGAAAAGTTAAAAACTTATATGCTGATGATAATGGCTTTCCATCAATAGCTGAAGTTTCTTATTATGTTAGAAACTTAGAACATTTTAAAAATGGCTTTATTTATCGAGAAAAAAGCAATTCTCCGGAAAGAATTAGCAAGGATGAGTATATTTCTTTAGTTGATAAAGTTTATGAAATTATGGCTGATTCTAAGCTAAATATTGCTCTTAATGATACTAATAAAAAATATGTAGATTTTGATAATGTTAGAAATTATACATTAGCAAGATTAGCTGAATTTCATGGTAAAGATTCAAAAGAATGGGGTGAATTAAAAACTGAAAAAGTTCCTGACTTAGAACCTGGTTCATTTAAAATAGAAGAGTATTATAAAGAGATACCGCCTGAAAATGATTATTATGAATTAAGAACGCATGAATTAAAACAGCGGCCATCGAAATTGTGAATTTATAATAGGATGATCAATAATAGTGATTTTTATAACTATGAAGCCAATAAGCCGAATGAATTATTCTTAAATAATGAGTTTTTATATGGGAAAAAGCTAGATCCTGAAAAATATTTCTTAGAAATTGATATTCTAATGTTAATAATTTGACTTAAAGCTAAACGTTATACAATGCAATATCCATTATGGAGAATGCTAATAACTTATTTAGAGTTTCAAAAAGCTTTAATTCAAAAGCAAGAGTGGGATAAAGAAAAGTCGCTAAAGGATAACTTTGAAAAACTAGGCATAATAGATAAGTTAAATAATTTTCATAATGCTATATTTGAGTATATGAAATTAGGGCAGTTAGTCGGCTTTACTGATGATGAATCTAATAATTTATACTTATTCCCTACTGATTTAAATAAAGAAGTTAAAACTGACTTTAGAGACGCTTATAGATGGGCATATTATGAGTATCATTTGTTTATACAGCCAATTTATACTGCATTAAATAAAAACATTAGCATCGTCTTTGAGAATGCCTTTGAGAATGCCAATGTTAAGCCCTACTATGACTTTATTTGAGAAAATATAAGAGTAGCTGATAAAGTTGATAAGCCTAGAATTTTAAGTAAAGAAGAAGCTTTAGAAAAAGCAAAAGAAATAATTAAGCACTATCAAAATAATTTTGGTTGAGAATTTAAAATTTAAATTTTTAAAAATTTTTTGAAAAAAATATTTGACATACAGGTTTTTTAGTCTATAATAGTGCTGATGCATTCCTTAGTGAATGAGTACTGTCTCCACAGGAACAGTTGCTTAAGAGTATATACTCCTTTCCCATAATAATATATAAAGTTCTGTGCGCGGAAGCTTTTTAGTTTGAATTGTCTTATGAATTAAAAAAAGGAGAGCAGTCTCCTTTTTTTAATTCTTAAGCCACTTTTTGTAAATAATCTATGTTTTTATAATAAAATTGTTAATATTAAATAATATTAAAATAACATCTTATTAATTTATTAATTTAAGATAACTAATAAATTTAACTACCATAAGGGAGATATATGAGTGCTAAATCAATAGAACTAAATAAAGAAAAAGGTTCTGTAGTTGTTGAATATGAGTTTACAGGCGAAAAATGAACAAACATTTTTAACAAAACCAAAGCTAACAAAATTAAAAAGTTAAAAGTAGATGGTTTTAGACCTGGTAAAGCTCCTAAACACATAGTTGATAAATATGTAACACCAGTTACTGTTGCAAGTGATTCAATTCATGAGGCATATAATGTTTTTGCTGACGAAATTTTTGAAGAAGTTAAAAAGCAACATGAAAATGCATTGCAAAATGCTGTTTTATTAGAATTACCTGTTTTAGCAGAAGAATCATCTGTTATTAAAATTGAGTTTCCATTACTTCCTGACTTATCAGGCATTAAGCTAGATGAATCAATTAAGACAAAAGTTAGCAAATTAAAAGTAACTGAAGCTGATATTGATTCATATTTAGATGAATTATTAAGCAAAAACGCTTTATTAATGCCACTTGACAAAAAAGATAAAACAAAATTAGGTGACGTTGTTACACTTAAATATAAGGGTTTTGTAAACAATGAACCTTTTGAAGGTGGCGAGGCTGACCAATTTGATCTAAAATTAGGTAGCGAAACATTTATTGACACTTTTGAAGACCAATTAGTTGGCAAAAGTGTTGGCTGAAAAGGTGAAGTTAATGTTACATTCCCAGAAAACTATGCAGTGCCTACCCTTAAAGGCCAACCAGCAGTTTTTGAATGTGAAATTCTAGATGCTAAAAGATTAGAAAAAATCACTTTAGATGAAAAGAATGTTAAAGAATTGCATCTTCCAAATGTTTCAACAATTGAAGAAGCAAGAGCATATGCTAAAGAAATATTAACAGTTAAAAAATATGCTGAAATTCAAAGAAATGTAATTGATTCATTAGTTGCTGAATTAGTTGAAAAACACCAATTTGCAATTTCAGACATTTTAGTTGCTACTGGTGCTCAAAAAAGATTAGAAGAGATTAAAGCTAACTTAAAAACTCAAGGCATTAAGTTCAATGACTACTTAGACTTAATTAAAACTTCAGAAGCTGATTTTAACAAATTAGTTCTAAACGAAGAAAAAGAAGTAACAAAGAGACTTTTAGTTCACGAAGAGTTAATGAAACAATTTAAGGACAAAGCTGAAATTTCTGAAGAAAACAAAAACCTTTGGGCAATTAACATTGCTTTTGGTCAACAATTTATCCCTCTTCAATTTGTTCTTCAATACATGAAACAAAATCCTTTAGCTGAAGGCGAAGAACAAAATGGTCAATTCACTGAAGCCATTAAAGAAGTTGCTATAACAAGATTAATTCTTGCGCAATTAGACAAGAAAACTTCAGAACAAAATGACAAAGTTGCCTTAGAATTAGCTAATAAATTAATTAAACAAGCTGAAGAAGATATCAAAAAATTTGAAGAAGAAGCTAAAAAAATTCATGAAGAAGAATTAGCTGAAGAAGCTAAAAAAGCGGAATCTAAAGAAGAAAATAAATAACAAAATACCGAAACGTCTGCTAATTATGCAGATGTTTTTATTTTCAAATATTGTCTCTATGACAAATTCATAATTTATAATTTATATACAAATAATAAATATATCAGTGACTATTTGTATTATAAGGATGACGATGAATACTATAAAACAGGATTATATAGAAAAAGCTAATGCGCTAAGCCTTAGCAATGAACTAAATCAAGATCAAAAAGATCTTATTATTTCAATCATTAATAAATTTGATGACAATGACCCAGCACTACATAATGTTTACCAACTTTTGATCAAAAGAGTAAAACTAGGCTTTGTATTTGATATTGCTCCTTCAGTTAATGCTTCTGAAATATCTTTATTAAAAAAGGATGAAAGCTTATCGTTTAATAATGATAATAATAAGCCAGCAAATACGTTAATAATTGGCGAAAACTACGATGCTCTTAAAAATCTTATAGTGATCGAGAGAGAGTCGCAGTCAGAGACTGTTAATTACGATGTAATTTATATTGATCCTCCTTATAATACTGAAAGTTCACTAACTGATGGAAATAACCTAAGTGAAAAAGATGAAGTTAGTTCATCAAAATTTATCTATCGTGATAAATTTAGTCGTACTGGTTGACTAAATATGTTAAACGAACGTTTAAGACTATCACACCAACTTTTAAAAGAAGATGGTGTTATTTTTGTTTCAATTGATGACAGCGAACATGCCTATTTGAAAGTGTTAATGGATGAAATCTTTGGTGAAGAAAATTTTGTTTGCAATATTGTATGACAGAGAAAAAATACTGGCGGAGGTTCAGGAAAAGCTGGAATTGATGTTGAAACAGAATATATATTAATATATTCAAAAAATATCAATAAGGTTAACTGAAACAAAAAAGATATAGATTCATCGAAATATACTTTAAAAGATCAATATTTCAATGAAAGAGGCCACTATAAATTAGAAGAATTAGATCGTGTTTGCTCTAAAAGTACTTTTCAATATATTAAATCACTTGATTATCCTATAAAAGCACCTGATGGTCAAATCTTTATTAATCACAGAAACATTGAAAATCCAGAATCTTACAGATACATAGTTGGTAAAGATTTATTTGATTTTCTTAATCAAAATGGCTTTATTGAATTTAAACAAATTAAAAAAGGCAATAATATTTTTTGAAAAGCATCTAGAAAAAAATATGAGCATGTATATGTAGACCCTAAGCTCAAACCTTATATTATTCAAAAAAGATTAAAGGGAAATAATTTTTCGAATATATACAATGAATCAACCACAACCAAAGGAAAACAGATTGTTATTTCAATATTAGAAAATAAGGATTTTTCATTTCCTAAGCCTGTTGATTTAATTAAATTTCTTATTAATCTACACCCTAACAAAGAAACTCGCGTTCTGGATTTTTATGCTGGTTCAGGAACAACTGGTCATGCAGTAATGGAATTAAACAAAGAAGATGGTGGAAATCGAAATTATACATTAGTAACAAATAACGAAAATAACATTGCTACAAATGTTTGTTATGAAAGACTATATCGCATTAATAATGGAATTTCTACAAATAATGAATCTAATTTTGACTGAATTAAGAAAAATGAGCCATACAAATCAAATTTAAATGTTTATAACATTGAATACTATTCAACTAAATTATTTGATGATAATCAAAGTAATATGAGTATAAAAAATCAATATATCAAAATGCTGCAAGATTTTGGAATTAACACAGAAAATAAAGATAGCAATATTGATATTCTAAGAAGTTTAACATCTTTAAAACCTATATCAAAAGAGGATACTGATGCAATTAAGCAATACACAAAACAAAGCCGTTAGTAAAATAATTGATAAATATGATCAAGACAAAAAGAAAATATTAGAATTCCAGGCTCCAACAGGCTCTGGCAAGACATTTATGATAATAAATGTTATCGATAAATTGATAACTGAATATCCAGATGAAAAGTTTACTTTTGCTATTGCAACACTTTCATCAGCAGACTTGCCTAAGCAAATGCTCATGAATTTTGCTGACTATAAGCAGTATTTATATAACTCTCATATTATATCTATTGAACTGCAAGAATCTCCATCTTCAAATTCCAAAAGCAATAAGGCAAAAGACCAGCATTTTCAAATTTTAGCTAAGCAAAATAATGTATTAATTTTAGGCACTCAGTCATTTGGTAAGGGTAGAATTTTTACTGAACAAGGTATAATAAACTTTTATTTATCACAAATTGAAAATGAAGGCTACAAACTAGTTTATATAAGGGATGAAGCCCATATCGGTGGTGAAACCAGTGGCAAATATAAATCTAGCTATGTTGACTTGGATGAAGATATAGATTTTAATGTTCAATTAGCAAACACAAAAAAAGATGAGCAGAGATTTGAACTGCTTATGCAAAATGCAGCTCATTTTATTATAAAAATGACTGCAACGCCGAAGGGTAAAAATGAACTAGTTCAAATAAGGCCTGATGACTTATTAGAAGATGACCTCATCCTACTAAAACATAAGTCCCACTTTAACTATGGATTAGATGAATCTAACAGTGAAATTTTAGATGATGCACAAATTTTAAAGACAGCAATTAACAAATTTAAGTTAATTCAAAAAGAATATCTTAACGATCCTTTGCTTAAGACTATAAATCCTGCTATGCTTATTCAAATAAAAAGTGAGCAAAAAGTTAGATCTGAAGAATTTGCTAAAGATATAAATGACATTATTAACATAATCAAGGAAAGTGGCTTAACTTATGTTAAATATTTTGGCTCAAATGATATTGAGACAAACATAAGGCTTGCAAATAGGAGTCTAAAATCAATTTCAAAAAATAATTCTGATGTCGATGTTGTTATATTTAAAATCGGTCCCGCCACTGGCTGAAATATACCTAGAGCATGTATGCTAGTGCAGTTAAGAAAAGTATGTTCTCCAAGCCTGAGTACACAAACAATAGGCAGAATAATGCGTAATCCAAACCCAGAATTTATAAAAGATCAAAATCATATAGGCCTACAATATTACTATTATTCAAACATTGAAAATAAGTCTAATAATAGAATAACTTATAGACTAAAAGATGAGTTTAAAAGCGAGCAATTTAAAGTTGCTTATATTGATAAAGAGGTTGTTAAAACCAAAATTAAGAATCCTTCATATTATGAAAATATAATTAAAACTATAGATTTTAGACATATATATCGTGAGCTTAAGAAATACCAAGAATACTATAAAACAAATGGATACATCAATTATGGTACAGAAAGATTTGGCTCTAAAACTTATGTTAATTTAAAAATTTTCAACAGCATTGAGCTAGAATTAAGAAAAGAATTGTTTCTTGCTAAAAACAAGATGTACTTTAATACAGAAATAATTGAACAACTAGAACAATTATTCCACAATAACATTATGCACTTAGCTAAAGATAATGAAAATTCTGATGAATTGCACAACTTACTTTCAAAAAATTTATTCTGACTAATAGTAGAGCAAGATTTTTTAAATGATATTAAAAAGGGCTATTACAAAGAATTGAGCCAAAATAATAATGATGGAGTTTACAAAGTAAAATTAAAGTCACTTCCTGTAGTAAATGATTTAGTTTATTCAGAAATTGATCAAAATAGATATTTAGATATAGAAGGCAAAGCATATGCATATGTAAATAGCACAGCAGAGAAAAAAGAGTCTAACTACTTTGATTCTGAAACTGAGGTTGAATTTGCTATATTAGTTAATAAATATATACATACATGAAACGAAAATATCAATTACAAAGTGCAGCTTTGAACAAAAAATCCTGTTTTTGATGGAATTTATGTTGAATATTTTAAGCAAAACAATGAAGTTGCAAGATCATTCCCTGACTTTATATTCAGAATTGTAGATAGACAAACAAACAAAACAATTCATGATTTCTACATAGAAGTTAAAAGTGACAATGACATAAATGAAGAAAAAAGCAATCAGCTAATTGATGCATATCATAAATATATGTCATATATAGATAGCGAAAATCAAAATAAGGATATGACATTGCTTCTAGTGAATCTAAAGAAAGCAAAATGTAAAGGAACAGCTACAAGAGTTCGCTATAGTGGTTATAGTTCTATTAGTGAGATAAATGATATTATTGCAGAAAATAAACAACACACTGAGCTTTCGACATTAACCACATTTTTTGAAATTGTTATAAAAAATGCTAAATAACATATTTTTGATAAAGGTGCAAATTTTGCTACTTTTATTCTTAACCTGTTTTATAGGCTTATAGGCAAACCCTAAGAATGTTATTTAATTATTAATTTGAATGAACTGGCAAAAATTATGTACTATTTTTAGTTGCTAAATTTATTTCTCCGGCTACCAATAGAAATTTATATAATTTGAAAAAGATGAAAAAATTTAACTTTTTTTATTAGCAATAATAAAATAAACATAATTAAGAAAATCTAAAGCCGAGAAAATAAGAGAAATAACTATGAAAAAGAGTACTAGATTATTATTTGTGTTAACTCCTGCAGCAATATTTGCTACTGCTGCTTTAGCAGCTTCATGCGATAACAATGAACCAGTTAAACATGATGAAATTAAAGAAAAGAATGAACTACAATCACAAATAGACAAAATAGAGTCTGAGCTAAACTCTAATGCAAACTTAAGTGATAATGTTAAGCAAAAATTAAAAAAACTAGTTGAAGAATCAAAAGACAAACTTAAGATCTTAAAAACTTCCGATGAATTTAAACAAGCAGCTGAAGAACTAAATAAAAAATTTGAAGAATTAAAAAAAGAAAAGAAAGAAACTGAACCTGCAGCTCCAACAAATCCTATAAATAAAAACTCAAATGACCAAAACGGCAATGGTGATTCAGGCAAGCAAAAGGATGAGCCACAAAAGAAACCAGATGAAGACAAAAGGGAATTAGAACCAAATAAAGACAAAAAAGAAAAAAATGCTCCAAAAATGCCTGAAAAAAATAATGAAGAGCCTAAAACTGACAGAGATATGCCCGAAAACAAGAAGGAACCTGATAAAGAGGAACCCAATAATAATGAATCAATTCCACCAGTAGTTCCGCCTGCAGATATGCCTAGTAATGAGCCTAAAGAAGAAAAGGAAGATAAGGCAGAAAAAGAACCTAGTGAGCTTGATGAGATTGTAAAAGGTTTAACCAATATATTAAGTTATGTTGCTGCTGACGAAGACAAAGAATACTTAATTAAGTTAAAAGATGATAGTTCAAAATATTCTCTCTGGTATGATAAAGACAAAAGATGTATCTGACTAGTTGAAGGAAAAGAATCGCCACTTGATAAAAACAACACAATTGAAGTCAAATTTGTTTTATTTGAATTACAAAACTCAGACAAAATTAAAGGTGAAATTCAACTTGTAAATGATAAAATGCCGACAATCAAAGTAAAAGAAGAAGATGATCATGAGTTCACTAATTTATTTAATGAGCTAAATTTTGAGATTTCAAAAAAAGAAAAAGAAGATAAGTTTGACATTACAGTTAAATACAGTGTCGGTAAATTTTTTGGCAAAGGCACAGATCCAGAAGTGTCACAAATATCTGGTCAGTCAACAATAACAATAGACTTAAAAAAATAAATAGACAGCCTCCCTAATTGGTAAAATTAATTAAAACTTTATATGAATATACTGCCGAAACCTTTTTAACATAAGCAGTATATTTTTAATAAATTTGCTTTGTTAATTTGTGATTATTGGGATAAATAATTTCTATACTTGAATTACATGAAAGGTTATTACATATAGGTCTGTTTTATAGCACTTAAACTTAAAACTAGTCTGATTTGACTATTCTGCACGAGCATAAAATTTTAAAAGCATTTACAAGCAATATCTATAAAATATAATTAATGTCTAAATCAAAAATTGTTTATGACTATTCATATTACTTTAAAGACAATAATAGTGAGCAAAATATTATATTTTGCCATGGTTTTAATTCAAAACATACAGCTTTAGAATTGTTTTCTAGCCAGCATCAAAAATTTAATTATTATGCTTTGCAGTTCCCGGGCTCTAATTTGACTAAGCCTGTTAAAAATCATAAAATTTCAGTGATTTACTATGCTAAATTATTAATAGATTTTATTAACAAAAATAATATTAAAAATATTACTCTTATAGGTAAATCAATGGGAGCAGCAACTGCTGTATTAGCCTATAAAACAAGGCCTGAGTTATTTGAAAAATTAATTTTAATAACTCCAATTAATAAAACACAATTAAATTTGGATGTATGAAAAGATAAAAAATATCTTTCTTCAAATTTTGATGAATATCTAAATAACTTTGTTCCTTTAATTTACTATAACTGAGAATCGTTACAAAATGATAGTAACTGAGTCTCTGCGGCTAAATCAAAATTTAATACAAATTATTACAATAATGAGTGGGTTAAAACTCTAGATAAAGAATTAACAAGCACTAAAATTCACAATGAAATAGAACAAGCATACTTGTCGGTAAAAATTCCGACTTTAATAGTATTGGCTGATAGTGACAAGCTTATAGATTGCCAAACGAGTCAAATTTATTTTGATGAAATTATTCCTATTGCAAAAATAGAAGTAATAAAAGATTCTGCACATATGGTGTATAAAGAAAAAAGTTATTTGCTTAATAGCATAATTGAAAAATTTATAAGTGAATAAATGATAAGGTTATTAAGAAGTCAAACAAACAAATTATGTGTTTGTCTTATTTTGATATTTCAGACAACTTATTTTTTGTTTAGATATTTAAAGCAATCAGTATGTGGAACAAATATGGCAAAATTGCTGACTTTTTCACATTATTAACATAATATATAGAAAACATTGCTTTTTGAAACAATAATTTTACATAGCTCTCTTAATACTTATACCATTATAAAACAGCCATATTCAATTATTTTATGTTTTATTGATATTTACTTGTAAATAAAATTTTATTTGCTTTATATAAGCCCTATAATGCCCTGTAAATTAATAAAAGGTATAATTTAATTGATAAGAAATTATCAATTTGTCTATTTATTTTTGTTAGGAGCCTTATTAGGTTACTAACACCAGGGAGTTATATGAACGTTATATTTTTTGGCATTAAAGAAGTAGAATTTCCTATTTTTGAAAAAGTCAAAGAAAAATATAAAGACTTAAAACTTACAGCTGTTACTGAAGTTATTTCTAAAGAACGTATACACTTAGTTGATGGCATGGACTGTGTTGTTGTTAGAGAAAACGATGTTGTAAATCGTGAAATTTTAGAATTGCTTAAAGCAAAAGGAATTAACTACGTGTTCACTAGAACAGCTGGCTTTGACCATATGGACTTAGCTGCTGGCCATGAATTAGGAATTAAAATGGCTCGTGTGCCATCATACTCACCAACAGCTATAGCTGAATTAGCATTTTCATATGCTCATCAATTGTCAAGAAGATCACTTCACTTTGGCTACAAAGCACACAAAAAAGACTTTACAGTAGATGACTTTGGTTTTGCAAAAGAATTAAGATCAAGTACAGTGCTTATTATGGGTACAGGTAAAATTGGTTATGAATCAGCTAAAATGTTTAAGAGCTTTGGTGCCAAAGTATTAGGTTATGACCTTATGCCTAATAAAGCATTAACAGATGTTATTGAATATGTTTCGCTTGATGAAGGACTTAAACAAGCTGATATTGTTACCTTGCATATGCCATATATCAAGGGACAAAATGACAAATTAGTTAGTGCTGAATTGCTAAGCAAAATGAAAGATGGTGCTATCTTAGTTAATACTTCTAGAGGCCAAATTCAAGATGAAAAAGCAATTTTAGATGCGGTTAAGAGTGGCAAACTTGCTGGTGCTGCTATTGATGTTTTCAACAATGAAAAAGCATACTTATTTAAAACTTTTGACAAAATTGAAGACCCTGTTATTGCTGAATTACTAGACCTATGACCACGTGTTATTATGTCTCCACACATTGGTTGATATACACAAGAAGCTGCAACAAATATGCTTGAAATTTCATTAGATAACTTAAAAGAATACGTTGAAACTGGTGATTGCAAGAACAAACTATAATTTGCAATGCAATTAATTTCCTGGCTTAGGCTAGGAAATTTTATATTTGATTATGTGCTAATTAATCTATAAATAAGGCTTATAGGTTAATTACTTTCATAAAAGTAAAATAAAAAAATGATCTTTATAGGCTAAAGATCATTCAAAGTGTTTTTTTATTATTGTTTCTTCAATTTAATAAATGTTACAATTGACAATAATAATGATAGAACACCGAATACAAGTCCTGAAATTGCTGTTCCTTTGATTGTAGCTACTGGGTCTTTATCTGATAATAGAGTGCCAAAGCCTGGGTTTGTGTTTTTATTAATAGCTACAGCTGCTAAAATTATGCCTAATAAAGCTAATACATATCCTATTACAGGTAGTATTAAGCTTTTCTTATCTGCAAATTTGCTTCTAAATAGAAATACAGCAACTGAAAGTAGGATAACTGCTATTAATGCTCCAACTAATCCTACAGCACCTAATGCTGTTCATGTTTTACCAGCAACACTATTGATATCGTTACTTAAACCTGATGAACCTAATAAATCTGACATTTACGTAATAAATCTCCTTCATAAATAAATTACCAAATGAATTATATTTAAACAGCGAATAGAAAAATATATAATGGAATAATATGTTAGTTTTTTCATATTTAGTTGACCTTTAGGCCTGTTTTAAGCCTTTATATGCCAAAAGCGTATTATTTATTACTATAGGAGTAGCAATGAAAAGAGTGAGAGTTATTGGCGCTGGTATTTCTGGAAGTGAAGCTTGTTATCAACTACTAAAACGTAATTATTTAGTTGAACTTTTTGAAGTAAAATCAATTAAAAAGAACCCTATTCAAACAAATGATATGTTTGCTAATTTAGCTTATTCTGATTCTTTTCACTCTAACGAAATAACTAGTGCTAAAGGTTTGCTAAAGCAAGAAATGCGCTTGCTTGATTCATTAATTATCAATGCAGCTGACTATGCTAAGGTAGCAAATGAACCACTATTAGTTGATAGATATAAATTTCAAGAATATATAACTAATTATTTAAGAAGTCATCAAAATCTTAAAATAATTGAAAAAGAGTATATAACAATCGATGATTCAGTACCTACTATCATTGCAACTGGTCCATTAAGCAGCGTTAACCTAGAAAATGAAATTAAAAACCTAGTTGGTGAATCTAACTTTAATTTATTTGACAAAGTCGAGCCAATAGTCTTAAAAAGTTCTATAAATTTAAATTATGTGCAAAAAAGTGCTTTAGATGATAAACTGTTTTACTGTACTCTTAACAAAAATGAATTTGAGTATTTATATAATTTAATTATTTCTGCTGAAATCTTTGTTTCACCCTTACCTAATGAAATTAAATTATTACATGATAATGGTTTTAGGTCGATTGAAACTGTTGCAAAAAGCAGCAAAAATGAACTTAAAAATCTATTACAAGCTAATGAAATAAGACAAACTGAAAACACTTATGCTACTGTTTTATTAAGAGAAGATGACTATAATGAAAATTTTCTAAGAATTGTAAATTTTCAAACAAGCATCAAGATCCCTTGACAAAATGAAATTATAAAAGCAGTGCCAGCATTAGCAAATGCGCTTATCTTAAGATATGGAGTTATGCATAAAAATGATTATATAAATTCAGCTAATGTCTTAGATGATAATTTTCAATTAAAATCTAATCCAAACATATTTTTTGCAGGCCAGCTTACTGGCACTGATGGATATGTAGAAGCAAGCGCTAGTGCTATTATATGTGCAATTAATGTTGATAGATACTTAAGGAATTTGCCTAAAGCAATTCCTAATAACAAAACTGTTATTGGTAGTTTATGCAATTATGTATTAATAGCAAATAAAGAAGATTTTCAACCTATGGAAGCTAATTGAGGACTAGTTGAAAGCATGAATTTGGTTTCATATAATAACGAAGGCAAAAAGAAGCTTTCTGATAGAGCAATCTCTGAAATAAAGGAATTTATTAAGCAAAATTTATAGTAATGATAATTAACTTAAAATGTTGTTTTATAGCATTATTAGAAAAATAGCACTTTGGGAGTGCTATTTTTTGACTTTTTTATTCGAATGTTTCTTCATCATTATTTGATGATGAATTGTTGTTTAATGAATCGTCCTTATTTGAGCTTGCTGCTGCACTTTTAGCCATATTGTAAGCTGCATTTAACTCATCAATTTTTTTCTTAAGTTGTTCAACATCTTTGTTGTTGATTAATTCTTTGACTTCTTTAATGTAATCAGCAATTTTTGCCTTTTCTTCTTCAGGAATTACAATATTGCCATCATTCATTTCTTTTTCTAAACTATTAACCAAGTTTTCAGCTTGAATAATTGTGCTTATTTCTTCGGCTCTCTTAGCATCAGCTTCACGGTTTTTTTCTGCATCCTTAATCATTTCTTCAATTTCAGATTCGCTTAATTTAGATGAGTTTTTAATAGTAATTGATTGCTCTTTGTTAGTATCTTTGTCTTTGGCTAAAACAGTTGTAATACCGTTTGCATCTATTTTAAAGCTTACTTCGATTTGTGGTACACCTCTTGGGGCTACACGAATACCGCCAAGATTAAATTGTCCAAGTAATTTATTTTCGCTAGCTAGTGGCCTTTCACCTTGTACTATTCTAATTGTAACTTCGCTTTGATTATCTTCAAATGTTGTAAACACTTCACTCTTAGTAATAGGAATACGCGTGTTTCTTGGAATTAATGGTGTAGCAATTCCGCCTGCTGTTTCAATTCCTAGTGTTAAAGGTGTAACATCAACTAATAAAACATCATCGATTTCGCCAGCTAAAACAGCACCTTGAATAGCGGCACCCATTGCTACAACTTCATCAGGATTAACTGAACGGTTGGCTTTTTTATTTAAAATTGATTCAACTAATTGTTGCACTGCAGGAATTCTTGTTGAACCCCCAACTAAAATTACGTCATCTAAATCAGAAATCTTGATTTTAGCATCAGCTAAAGCTGTTTCAATAGGTTTTCTACATCTTTCAACTAAATGCGATGTCATTTCTTCAAATTGACTTCTTCTTAAGGTTGCTTCAACACTAATAGGTTCTGAACCTTGTTGCATAACTAAAAATGGAAGCATAATTGTAGCTTGTTGTGAACTAGATAAGTCAATTTTTGCTTTTTCAGCTGCCGCTTTTAAACGAGCCATTGCCATTTTATTGTTGGTAACATCTGTTTTATAGTCTTTTTTGATTAAATCAATTAATCATTTTACAATTTCATTGTCTCAGTCATCCCCACCAAGTCTATTATCACCTGCTGTTGATAAAACTTCAAATGTTCCTTCAGCTAATTCTAAAATTGAAACGTCAAACGTTCCGCCACCAAGGTCAAAAACAAGAATTTTTTGTTCTTTTTTAACTTTGTCAAGTCCAAAAGCTAAAGCTGCGGCTGTAGGTTCATTAATAATACGTAAAACTTCTAATCCAGCTATTTTCCCAGCTATTTTGGTAGCTTCACGCTGTGCATTGTCAAAATATGCAGGCACAGTAATAACTGCTTTTTCAACTTTGTGGCCAATTTTTTCTTCAGCATACTTTTTAAGATGCTCTAGAATCATTGCTGAAATTTCTTCAGGTTTATAATCCTTATTATTAACATGTACAGTTTTGCTTGTACCCATTAATCTTTTAATAGATGCTACAGTATCAGGATTTGTTTCAATTTGGTTTTTTGCATTATCACCCACTATTATTTCGCCATCTTTAAAACTTACAACTGATGGAGTTGTTCTTTTACCATTTAAGTTTTCTAAAACAACTGGTGAACCATTATCAACGATTGAAACAACCGAGTTTGTAGTACCTAAGTCAATACCAATAATTACTTCTTTTGCCATATTAAAGTCCTTTCAATGTATATAACACATTCATAACAATATTATTTTAACACACAATTTAGCACTCTAGCTCTTTTTTTGCTAAATTTTAATTTTGCTTTTGTTGGTGATTAAATTACTTTAAATAATAGTTATATTTTGTTAATAATATTGCTTAACTTTTCATTTAAAGCAGTGACATTAAGAAACCTAAAATTTAAAAGTTTATATATATGTAAGCTGTATTTTACTGTGTTCAAGATGGCTAAATTTATGCATATGATATATGGAATTATTTTCATTTTTTAGCTGGTAATATGTGGATTTTTTTATAATTTTTTTATTAAATAATTGAGGTGTGATATGAAAAAATTTAAATTTATGGCGTTTGCTATTGTTGCTTTCATACCGCCTATCCCATTAATAATGGCTGGATGCAACAATAAGAGCAATAATAATAGTCACAATGACGGCAAAAATCCTAAAGAGAATAAATTAGACTCAGTAATTAAAATTACTGATTTAGGTGAGTTGGCTAAAAAAGATATTGAAAACATTAAAAGTGCTTTAATTGCAAAGAACAGTGAACTAAATTTAACTGAATTGTCCATTGAAATAAGTGAAAAAGAAAATAAAGCTGTAATTAAAGCAAAAGATAAAAATGCATCATACTCGGGCGAAGTAGTTGTTACTTTTAGTGTTAAAAATTCTAAAAATGAAGAGACAACAACTGATGCAAAAACCAAATTACAATTTGAAACAAAAGTAAAAGAAGTAAGCTCAAATATTACTAAGGCACATGAAAGTGTTAAATCAACTGTAACAGGTACAGACGCAAATTCAAAAGTTGATAATGACAAGTTCAAGAATGCTTTTCCAGCTGCTCAAAAAATAATGACTGAATCAAAGAAAGAAATCGATAAGTTAGAAAAAGATTTAAATTCTTTTGACACAAAAGTAAAACAAGAATTATCAGGTTCTTTATCAAAAGTTAAAAATCAATTTGATGCTGCTAAGCTTGAGATAGATAGTATTGCTGAAAAACATGAACAGCAAAATAATCCTGTTACTGCTCAAGAAGCCTGAGATGCACTTAGAGCATTATGACCAAGAGTAAAATTAGTTGTTATTAATGTGCCAACATTTAAAGAAGTTATTGAGCATATTAAAAAGCATGATGAATTTAAAAAATATGCTCATTTAATTTCACTCTCTTCAAAAAGCAAGCCAGATGATCGCCCATCGGTTACCAAACCCATCTATATAGATGTTAAGGATAACTCTCAAACAATTAGATTTAGCGGCTCTTTTGCCTAATAAAAGAGGCAAATAAAAAGCAAACACACAGTTTGCTTTTTAAATCTGTTTTATAGGCTTTTTTGGCTAATTATATTGTTTTTCAACAATGCTTTCGTTTTCTACAACAATAATTCTATCGCCTTTGTTTATGCCATATGGCATTAATATTTCTAATGCTTTATCACTGTTTTCTTTAATTAAGTCAAAGTATTCTATTGAATCTAACGAAGTTCACACACTAGAAGTTATACCAAATTCCCCTATCATATTAGCATCTTTTAATATTCCAATGATGATAGTATTTGGTCTAAATTTTGCTACTTCTTTTAATAATTGGCCTGTTCTTGATAAAACAACAGCAAATTTATAATCGCCATAACGGGCTCTATTAGCCACTTCATATGCAATTCTAGCTCTTTTGTTTTCTTTTAAGTTAGATTTCCTTCTAACTTCTTCAAGCTGCACATCATAGTAGGTGTTATCATAAAATTCATTTTCAGCACGCTTATTAATATTTGACATTGTAATAACAGCTTCTAAAGGATGAGCACCAGAAGCTGTTTCGCCCGAAAGCATAGTAGCATCAGAGCCTAATTCAATTGCATAATAAACATCAGTAACTTCTGCTCTAGTTGGATGCGGATTGGTTTCCATTGAATCAAGCATTTGTGTAGCTATAATAACTGGCTTGCCAGCTTCACGACATTTACGAACCATTAACTTTTCAAAATATGGCACATCATAATAAGGGATTTCTAAACCTAAGTCTCCTCTAGCTACCATGATTCCGTCTGACGCTTCTATAATTTCATCAATATTATCAATTCCTAAGTGGCTTTCAATTTTAGAAATTATTTGAATATGGCTTGCATTATTATCAATTAATAGCTTTCTTAAATCATTAACGTTTTTAGCTGAATTTACAAATGAAGCAGCTATATAATTAACCCCTTGTGAAATTCCAAATTTAACATCATTAATGTCTTTTTCAGATAAAAATGGCAAGCTAAAATCAACTCCAGGAAGATTAATTCTTTTATTTGTTTTTAAATTATGAGAATTAAGAGTTTTAACTACAACAATGCCTTTAGCAACCTTAGTTACAACTGCAGAAAGCTTGCCATCATCAAAAAGAACATAGTCTCCATCATTTAGGTCTTTAGACATGTCATATGAAACTGATAATTCTTTTGCATCGCCTTCTAATTCTTTGTATTTAGCTTCTGTTGTATGAATTTTAATTTCAGTATTAGCTGGAATAAATTGGGCACCACCCTTCATTTTTCCAACTCTAATTTCTGGACCTTTAGTGTCCAAAATTAGCGAAACAGGCAAGTGCATATCTTCAGATATTTTTTTAGCTATTTTAAACTTATTTAAATGCTCTTCATGGCTTCCATGACTAAAGTTAACTCTAATACAGGTAGCACCCGCTTCAATTAAGGAGCGCATTGTATTATAGTTATCACTAGAAGGGCCAATAGTAGCAACTAATTTACTTCTTTTGTCTGTTAAATTCATATTTATTCCTTTATTAATATAACTTTAGTTATATTTATATCTATTTTAATTTTACTTATATTTGAGATTTGTTTTTTATTTTTATTTTGTTTTAGCATTAATTGTTATTATCCAAATAAAAAAAAGCACATTTGTGCCTTCAATATTAAGAATTGTTTGATGTTGAGGAGCTATTTTTTAAGCCTGATAGCTTCACGGTGCCAATTATACTCTCATTGTATCCGTTTTCTAATTTAGCAGTTATTTTAACTGCAATTAGTGCTTCGCCTTTAGAATCGTCTAAATTAACAAATGGCGAATATTCATCTTTATTTTTTCCTTGGCCAAAATATTCCTTAAGTTCACTAAACTCTTTAATTACACCATCATTTTCGCTAATTTTGTGATATGAAACAGTGTACTCGCCTGATGAAAATTTGTTTTTGGTGTCTTGAGGGGTCTCATTTTTCCAACCTAAATCTACTAATTCAATGTAGCCATTTGTTGTGTTGTGATAGTTATTATTTGGTGCGGTAGTTGATGTGTTGTATTTTAAGCTTGAAGGGATAATATCTTTTAATAATTTATTATCACCAGCTAAATCTTTTATTTCAATATTGCCTAAAGCAGTTGTTAATTCAGCATGTTTAATTTGTAATTTAGAAACAAATTCTTTTGAAATCTCAACTTTTTTAGCACTGTTTAATTGTCCTTCATCACTAAACTGAGCATTTGGAACATATGTAAAAAGACTGTAATGAATGCTATAGTCATTGTCTTTATTTTTAGTTATATAAATAGGTTTTTTGCTATCAATGCTAAATTTAAGTGGGTTTTTATCATCGATGCTTTGCACTGTGTGATTATAGTCTAATAAATCAGAAAAAATCTTGTGCGCTTTATCAATCAATTCAGCTGAATCTTGCTTTTTCATAGGCAATTTGGTAAAGTCTTTACCTTGAGCATCTGTAACTTCATCAAAAGAGTTAATCTCTTTTTTAAGTAGCTTGTTTTTTAATTTTGAGCTAACTCTAAGGCCATGCTTATAGTCTGAATAATTTTGCAATAATTCATTTTGATTTTTATCAATGTTAACTTTCTTAAAGCCGCTTAATTTATAATCAACTCATTTTCAGTTAGCTTTTCTACTATTATATTCATCAGCACTAGAAACAGCTGATGAATCTTTTGAAGGCTTTTTCTCGAAGTAAACTCTTAAATACAAAGTGCCATCGTAGTCATTAGCATAAGAGTGATAATAAATAAAGTGTTCGTTAGCTAAATCTTCTAATGTATAGTTGACGCTTTTATTAAAAAGTGTAAAAGGAATTTTATTTTTACTAAATTTCTTAGACTCTAACTCTTTTCAATATTCTTTATCAGTTTTTAATGTAGGCTCTTCACTATCATTTTTTGCATAACCAAAAAATGAGATATAGGCAAATTCGCTAGCATATCTAGATGAAATATCGAAGTCTTTATGATTTGGATTTACTTTTAACTCTAAATGTCTTGCTCTATTTAAAACAGCTTCTGTTTCATTAGAATTTGCTTTTTTAACATAATGCAGTGTTATTGCAGTTCCAATTAGTGCGCCTGCAGCTATTCCAAATCCAATAGAAGAGAGCAACACTTTCTTTTTAAATTTATCCATGGTAGCCTTTCATAAGTTATTTAACTTATTTTTTAAAAATATTCTCTTCAATAAATAATACTAAGTCATCTAATCCTATTTTATTAGTGCTTGAAACTAAAAATGAGTTAGTTGATTCATTAAGTAAATTAGAGTCTAAATATTCATTATGCTTTTTAACTAAAGCAGATTTTTCTTTTTGGTTTAATTTATCAATCTTAGTATAAATCAGGTGAATTGGTAAATTAATTGCCTTTAAAAATGCTAATTTTTCTAAGTCAATTTTTGTTATGCCAGTACGCGAGTCAATTAATAGAAACATAACTTTTGTGCACTTATCGTCTTTTAAAAAAGCACTTATTCAATAGTTCATTTCCTCAATTTTTTCTTTTGATAATTGCGCATAGCCATAGCCAGGTAAATCGACTATAAAACGATTTTCTTCTTGAAAATAATTTATAAACTGCGTTCTTCCTGGTTGTTTAGAAACATAAGATATTTTTTGATTAACTAAAGCATTAAGCAGGGAGCTTTTGCCTACATTGGAGCGTCCTCAAAAACAAATTTGAATGCAGTCTTCGCACTTTACTCATGTTTCTTTTTTTAAGGCAGATTTAACAAATTTTCACATTATTTTCCCAACTTATTTTTATGTCTTATGACTGTGGATGAATACTCAATCATGTCATAATCAGGCATTATCAAAATAGTTTCTAAATCTTTATTCATACTATTGTGACCCGCTGCTAAAACTAGCTCATATTGAAAGTCGATATTATTTCTAGCAGAGCGCACAAGGAAATTTGCACCTAATTTTTTAGCTATCTCAGCGATTAAGCCATCTTTGTTAATTAAAACTTCAACATTTTTAAATTCTTTTAGCTTTTCTTTAGCTTCAACAAATCTTTTATCAATATCGCTAACGCTTTCTTTATCTGGGTTAACTGAAACAATAACAAAAAGCTTGTCAAAAATTTTCAAAGCTTTTTTGACAATAGCAATGTGACCTTCGTGCATTGAATCAAATGAACCAGGATAAATTGCGCTTTTCATAAAATTCTTATTTATATAACTCAATTGCGTGTTTTGCAATTAATAATTCTTCATTTGTTCTTATAACATAAACTTTAACATCTGAATCAGGTGTTGAAATTAATTCGTATTCACCAATTTTGCCAAAGTTTTTATTTTTGTCTAACTTAATGTTAGTAAAATGTAAGCTGTTTACAACTTGTTCTCTTAATTCAGGTGTGTTTTCTCCAACACCAGCTGTGAAAACAATAGTATCTATTTTGTTTTCTAATTTGTTAGCATAATTTGCGACGAAATCAACTATTTTTTGGCAGTATAAGTCAAATGCAAATTGAGCTCTCTTGTCACCTTTTTCCATAGCAGCTAAAATGTCTCTAAGGTCATTTGAAATACCTGAAACACCTAGCATACCTGATTTTTTATTTAAAATATCAGTAAATTCATCAATTGAAAGATTCATATTTTTCATAACAAATTGGTGAATAGAAGGATCAATATCACCTGAACGAGAACCCATCATAATTCCAGCTAATGGAGTAAGACCCATTGTTGTATCAATTGACTTACTTTCTTTAATGGCACATAAAGAAGCTCCATTACCAATGTGTAAATTAATAATATTAACTTTTTCTTTGTTTAATAATTCTTGCACCTTAAGTGTGATGTATTCATGGCTAATACCATGTGCGCCATAACGCTTGATTTTTAATTTTTCACTTATTTCATATGGAATTGGGTATGTTGCATAAAGAGCAGGAATGCTTGTGTGAAATGCTGTATCAAAGTCTGCTGAAAGCTTTGCGTGTGGCATAACTTTTTTGAATGCTCTAATAGCTTGTAATGCACCAGGGTTGTGTAATGGAGCATACATTTTAACTTCATCAATAAGCTCGATTTCCTTATCACCCAATTTTACAGAGCTATTGAAATATTCGCCACCTTGCACAACTCTAAAACCAATAAGTTCGATTTCCTTTGGATCAGTAATAATTTTGTTTTCTTCAAAAATTTCCAAAATGTATTCAACTGCTTTGGCATGGTCATCTAACTTCACGCTTTTTTCAAATTTTTGGCCATTGAACTTAATTGCAATATTACCATTGCCGCTTTCGCCAATTCTTTCAGCTAGTCCGCTAGCTATAACGTTTAACTTTTCTTTATCTAATAACTGAAGTTTGATTGAGCTACTTCCAGCATTAATAACTAAAACTTTATTATTCATATACTACTCCTTGTTGTTTGCTTGAATTGCTGTAATTAAAACTGTATTAACAACATCGTCAGTTAAGCTTCCACGTGATAAGTCATTAACTGGTTTTTTAACACCTGTAATAATTGGTCCAACAGCACCAAAACCGCCAAATCTTTGAGCAATTTTATAACCAATATTTCCAGCTCCTAAATCAGGGAAAACTAACACATTAGCTTCGCCAGCAAAAGTTTCTCCCTTGTATTTGCTTTTTCTTACGCCTTCATTAACAGCAGCATCTAATTGAACTTCACCAATTGCTTTAGTGCCTTGGTATACTTTGTTAAATTCAACTGTAGCATCAGCAACTAATTTAGTTTCAGGTGTAACTGCTGATCAACTTGTTGAAAAGCTTAAAAAGGCTACTTTTGGTTCATCAATAAATGTTTTAGCAAACTCAGCAGCATTACTTGCTATATCAACTAATCCATTTAAATCAGGTTTAGGATTTACTGAAATGTCACTAAAGAAGTAAAGTTTTTCTTCTTTATGCATAATCATAACTGATGAAATAGTTTTGATTCCTGGTTTAGGGCCAATTGCTTTAAAAGCAGCTCTTAAAATGTCTGCTGTTGAGTAATTTAGGCCACCAACAACGCCATCAATTTCACCTGTTGCTAAAAGCATCATTGCATAAAAAGGACGTGTGCTTAGTGCTTTTCTAGCAGCTTCAATGTCTTCTTTTCCTTTACGTAATTCAACATACTTTTGAGCCAATAACTCTAATTTATTGGCATCTTTGTTCATGTTTACAACATTAGCTTTAGTTTCAATTTTTTCATCGTTTTCAACTAATAATGTAATTTCTAGATTGCTAAATTCAGCTAATTTGTTTGCAGCCTCAATGCTTCTATTGTCACTACCATCAATAAGTAATATTTTAGTTTTTGGAAGTGTGTTTACTATGCCTTTTAGGCGTTTTTCAAAATCCATTTTTAATGCTCCTTGGAATAATTAATAATCATTAATTATGTCTATAAAATAATGCTTTTATTATATAAAAAAATGAACCTATTGCTAGAATTCAATTTCTTAAATTTGAAACTCGTATTTAATGGCCTTAGCTAAGTTTTTAAACAATCAAATAACAGTAAGTGGGCCGATCCCACCTGGTGTTGGTGTATAGCCTTCTAATAATTGATACTCTTCAGGAGTTAATGACGCATCGCCAACAAAACATTTTTTGCCTTCTCTTTCAATCATAGTTGTGCCAGCATCAATTAATCAAGCGCCATCTTTAATGTTTTCTTTTTTAACTAAATCAGGTTGGCCTGCTGCAGAAACTAATAAATCAGCTGATTCAACACCATTAATTCCAGTGTTTTTATTGTATGTTGAAACCATGGCACCTAATTTTTTAAGCAAAAATGCTGTAGGCTTACCAACTAAATAACTACGTCCAATGACAGCAGCTTTTTTGCCGTTTAAGTCTATTTTATAGTAGTTAATTAAATCAATGATTGCAGCAGCTGTAGCTGGAGTAAAGCTTAATTCATCATATTTATCATTATAAAAATTGAATGTGCTTTTTTCACATAAGCCATCTACATCTTTTTCTAAACGTATGCCGTTCATTATAACTTTAGGAGAAATATGCTCAGGCAATGGTAATTGCACAATGATGCCATCAGATTCTTCATTTAAAACATCAAGCTTTTTAAGCAATGAATTTTGACTAATATCTTCGTCAAATTTATAAAGCGTTGCTTTAACACCTAATTCTTCGGCTTTTTTGATTTTATTTTTAATATAAAGCGAAGAAGCAGGGTTATCGCCAACTTGGATAATTGACAAAACAGGCTGTCTACCAATTAATTTGGTAATTTCTTCAAACTCTTTTTTTAATTCAACAGTTCTCTCTTCAGCAATTATTTTTCCATTTAATATTGTCACAATTACACCTCCTTTTCATACTCTGCTAATTGTTTTTGATACTTTTGTAATTTTTCTTGTTCTAAAGCTATTTTATCTTTTGGAGCCTTATTAATAAAATTTGGATTGCTTAGCATTTTTTGTGCACGTTCAATTTCAAATTTAACTTGCTCAATTTTTTTATTTAAATCTATTAAACGATCTTTTTTAAGAGTCTCATTTTCTTCTATTCACACTTTTAACTTGCCATCAGTAAAAAGAATGTTGTCATTTTCCTTTAAGCAGCCATTAGTCATACGATTTATCGCGCTTTTTGACTCTTCCGAAAGATTTTCACTAACTCAATAATTAATTATTTCCTTTTTGCTAATTGACTTTTCTTCTCTGAATCTTCTTAGGATTTTAACTACATTAATTATTAAGTCAATCTCTTTCACTTTCATTGAGCGGCTTAATTTTAATACAGGAAACTGTTCGTCCAATAATTCTGTTTTATAGATACTTTGGTATAAATAATCAGTTACAAAAGGTAAAAATGGATGGGTAATAATAAGCAACTTTCTTAGGTTTTCTAGTGCATATTTTTTGTTTGGATATATTCTTAGTAATTCAATATACCAAGATGAAAAATCATTGTAAATAAAGTTTGATAATTCAGTTCCTGCTACTGTTAACTCATACCTATTCATTGCTTTAGTGATTTTATTTTGCAAATGCTTAAGTTTATTATTAATTCAAATATCAGCAGCACTAGGTTTAAAGTTAGAATCATCATCAAGCATATCAATATAGCGAGCTATATTTCATAATTTATTGCATAATCCTCAAGCAACTCTTACTTTTTCAAGTGAAAATCTTGTATCAAGCCCCGGAGTTGAATTTGTAACTAGGAAAAATCTTAGTGCATCTGAGCCATATTCTTCAATTATCTTAGATGGATCAACACCATTGTTAAGCGATTTAGACATCTTACGATTTTGCTCATCACGAACCAAACCATGCAGTAAAACAGTCTCAAACGGCTTTTTACCGGTGAATTCTAAACCAAAAAAGTACATTCTAACTACTCAAAAGAAAATAATGTCATAGCCTGTAACTAATAAACTAGTTGGATAATATCTTTTAAGTAATTCATCACTTGCTGGTCACCCTAAAAATGAAAATGGAGCTATGCCGCTACTAAACCAAGTATCAAGCACATCAGAATCTTGAACTCATCCTTCTCCAGGCGAATCAACTTGAACTTTTATTTCATTATCCTTATATCAAGCTGGAATTCTATGTCCTCATCATAACTGTCTGCTTATAGTTCAGTCATGGATATTTTTAAGTCAGTTGTTAACTGTTTTAATAAAGCGTTTAGGATAAAACTTGACTTGATCATCTGATTTTAAGTGCTCAGTGACGTTTTTAGCTAAAGTGTCCATTTTAACAAATCACTGTGGCATAACTAATGTTTCAACTGGCGCATTGCTTCGTTCAGAATAACCAACATTAGAAACTGTTTTTTCTTCTTTAACAATTAAATTGTTCTCTTTTAAATATTTAGATATTTGCTCTCTAGCTTGTTCTCTAGTTAAATCGTGAAATATGCTGCTAGGGCAGTCAATTTTGCCGTCCTTATTGATTGTTTCTCTTATTTGCAAATTATGTTTTTTGATAATATCAATATCTACTTCAGCATGAGCGGATAATTTCATTAATCCAGAAGCAAATTTTTTGTCAACATATTCATCCTTAATAATAGGAATTGCTTCGTTAGTTAAAGGATGAATTACATATTGATTTTCTAAATGCTTGTAGCGCTCATCACTAGGGTTGAAAACTGCTGCAACATCACTAAGCAAGGTTTCTAATCTAACAGTTGCTATAGTCAAAAAATCACTGCTATTTTTAATTTTGTACCTAATGTAGTACATTATTTGCTCAGTAGGCTTATTAATAACTTCAATGTTAGATAAAGCCGTTTTTAAAACAGGATCTCAGTTGACTGCTTTAGTATCTTTATATATTAATCCCCTGTTATAAAGTTCTATAAACACCTTATTTACAGCATCATTGGACAATTTATCTAAAGTAAAACGCTCTCTTTCAAAATCAAGTCCAATGCCTAAAAGATGTCATTGCTTTCTGAATTTATTAGCATATTCTTCTTTTCATTCTCAAATTCTTTCAAGGAATTTTTCTCTACCTAAAGTATGTTTATTAACCCCTTCAGTTTCCATCAAAATTCTTTCAACTTTGCTTTGAGTGGCAATACCAGCATGATCCATTCCAGCTATATAAAATGTGTCATAGCCTTCTAATTTTTTAAACCTTAAAATAGTGTCTTGAATATGCTGATCTAATGCATGACCAATGTGAAGAGCACCTGTTACATTTGGTGGCGGCAAAAGCAATGAAAAAGGCTTTTTAGTCAAATCATGTTTACTAAAAATCTTTTTATCTACTCACTTTTTTGATACAGCTTTTTCAAACTTTGAAGGAGTATATGATTTATCAATTACATCCATAGATAACTCCTTAAGAAATTATTGTAGGAAATTGGCTCTAAGTTTCTTATATAAAACAAAAAAAATTATACCATAATTGCTTAGTTTAAATATTTGTTTAGTTTTTATCAAATTATAAAAAGTGAAAAATATGGCCAAAAAAGTGACAATTTTGCTATTTTTTTCTTTTTGTTAACAAAGTTTCGCTTGTGTTATTTTTGTGTTCTAAATATTTTTTGTACTGCTCATAAAGCTTTACCGTTGAACTATTTTGAATTTCTCCTTCACCTTTTTTTATGTCTACAATGATGTTTTCAAGGTCTAAGAATGCTGAATTTAATTCATCTATTTTAAGTTCCAATGTATTTTCATCTTGAGCATTTGCACTCTCGCTTTCCGAAACGACTCAGGTTTTATACTCACTAAATGATGAAACAATATAGTGGTTCTTGCCAACTTTAATCTCTTCGCTAAACATGAACTCATCATCATTAATTTCGAATGATTCATCACTTTTATTATTTTGCAAATTTGCCTTGATTATAGGGTTAAACGGCCTTTCTAATATTTCTTTTACACTACCATGTTCAACATCTTTATTACTTGCAATCATAAAAGCAAAATCAAATGAAGGTGATTTTAGTACTCTCTTATCATTTGTGATAAACATAAAACTATTGTTATTTAGTTTTGATAATTCATCAATAACTCTAATAAGCTCCAGTTTTAAATTAATATCATCAATACTTGGATCATCTTCAATTATTACTAATCGAGGCTTACTTAATAATTCGCTAATAAATGAGAGCTTAATTTTGTTAGTATATGATATCTTATCAGCTGACTTAACAAGGTTAGAAATATGAATCGATGATTTTTCGAATATGTCTATAAAATGGACAAATAAGTAAAAACTATTTATGGTTTTTTTATCAAAAAAACGTTTGTCAAATAAGATAGATTTAAGTGCTAAAATTTTGTTAAAAACATTAGCAAAAGACAAGTGAAACTTTTTAAGGTTGTTTAAATTTTGAGCAAAAGTTGCAAATTGCTCATTCTTAATTTCTGAATGATAAACAATGCCTAAACGAAGATAGTTTCATACTGACCCTATCTTTTTCATGTTGGCAGTTATTTTGACAAATTTGTCAGATACCTTTTTAACATCAATAAAGAATTTTTTGCTGTTTTTAGTTGTTAAATTAAAAGTGTTTTTAATTATACCCAGTCTTCAGTCAATTTCGCCGCTTAATTGTTCAATTCTGTTTTTTAAATCATTTTTAATTTGGTCAAACTTAAAGTTGTCCTTTACTTTATAAAATTTATCCTTTGTGTCCTTGATAATTTTTAAATTATTAACAATATTTTTCTTAATGTCTTTTTCTCTATTGCTTGATAATTCGATATAAAAATCTAAATTGAAGTCAAAGTTGTCTTCAATTTCTTGATAAATTTTGTAAGGGTTATCAAATTTAGGCAAACTGCTATGATTTATGATGCTGTTATCAATAAAAATCTTGAGCTCTGTTTTAAATTTATTAATTAATTTTTGAATCTCAGCAGAATCTAAATATAAAAGCTTGCTTTTCCTAGATTTTAAGCTTTTGTAAATGTATTTTTCCGCATGGGCTTTTCTAATTAAAAATTGATAGTGCAATGAGTTTTTAGGATACTTGCTAGCTTTAAGCATATCAATATTGCTCATATGATTATACTTATCACATAAATATCTTAATTCTTCATTAGCATTAGCTTTTAATTCAGCTGCTAGTTTGTGCAATATTTTTATACCATTAGCATTGTCTCTAATAATAAGCTCTTTTTTAACATCAATCATAGTTGGATTGCTAAGCTTTTTCATAAAGTTATACTGATTTTGCAACAAGGTTAGCTCACTATCACCCAGATAGTCAACATTGTTTTCAATAGCATCACTTAAAAATATAAATTTTTCTAAAAATGTGGTTCCGGCTTCCGAAACATGGCTTAGTATTTCATAAATACCTTTTTCATATTCATCTCTATATTTTTCTAAAAGTTTGTTGGCATTATCATAATCTTTTACTTTTAGAGTCTTTTTTATTAAGTCAGTGTAATAATTTTGTCATCTTTCAATTTCAACTAATGCTGAGTAAAATAAGCCTATTTTAGACTTAAATAGGTCAAAAATATTGCCTTTAACTATATATTCATATTTCTTTAATGTCTTAATAATTAAATCAAGAATGCTATCACTTACATACTGCTTTTTTGATAAAGTCACAAACTTTAAAAATGAAGGAATGTTTGTAAAAGCAGCTAAAGCTTTTGATATGCTAAAGTAATTAACCCCCGATAAAGCTTTCTTGCCTCTAACATATTTATATGAATAATTCGACTTTACATTAGGCAAAAAACAAGAAACCATTTGGTTAGGATTGTCATTTAATATTTTTCAAAAATTGCCTTCAAAAAAGGTTTTAGAATCATCATTAACTAAAAAAACTAATCTTTCGTTGTTAAAAATTTTAATTTTCCTAAGATCAACATTATTCTTATATTGACTATTGCTTATAAAACAATTGTCAAAATTTAATGCTGTGTTGACTCTTTTATTTTCAATTTTCATAGTATGCCTAACCTTGCTTTAATGATTTATTTACTTAAAGTTATATAGATATTTCATTAAAATATATAATACAATTATAACCTAACATATGGGGATGTAATGGCTTCGACATGCATTGGGTTTTATAACAATTAGTGGTCTTGCAAACCTAAAGGCAACTAGGCTTAATACGTGCAAACGATAAAAAGTCAGAAGAAGTTCGTGTTGGACTTCCAGCATTTGCAATTGCAAATGCAAACACAAACCTTGCTTTTGCTTAAGAATTAGCAGCAAGTGGTTTATGCAAAGTGTCCAATTTGCATAAATCGGTTTACCGGACTAGTTTTATCTAATGTGTCTGTAGATAAAATGAAATTTTAGACACAATACTATGTTAAGTTTGTTTGTTTTCTTAATCTAGTATTTCTAAAAATAAACTAAACTATGAAAAGTTGTTATATATTCTTGGTGTGTGGACTCGGGTTCAACTCCCGACATCTCCACCATTTGCATTTAATTTATGCTCCAAAAACAGCATTTTTTGCTGTTTTTTCATATTTTTTACCACTTTTTCAAAAAATTGATTATTGGCTATAGTCTTTATTTGATATATTATTGAAAAATTTTTTTACATCTTAATTACAAATAAAGGAACAACAAAATATGAATAAGAAAAAATTAATATTAATTAGGGGGGGTTACTTTTTGCTAGTTCACTTCCTTTAATTGCTGCTTCATGTAAAAATAACGAAACTAAGGAGCCTAAAAAGGCGCCTGAAATGGATGTTCCAATTGCTCCGCCTACTGATCCTGGAAAAACTGAACCTATGCACAGTGATGAACTTAAAGTTTTAAAAACTAATATTTCTGGTTTAAAGCTTGAATTTAGTCCAACAAATAATACGAATAAAAGTGAAGTTTTAGAACTACTAAAAAAACAACCTAAATTAGAGAATTTGACTGAAAGTGATTTTGACTTCAAATTAGAGCAAAAATCTCTATTAAATAGGGAAGGAAGAATAACCATAAAGGCGAATCAAAACTCTGAAATAATTGAAGGTCAATTTGAAATAAAAATTGAAAAGCTTAAGTCTGTTGCAGCAAAGGAACATGTTTATAACAAGGATAAAACCGAAGTTTTAGAAATTGGTTATGACTCTAAAGGAATCATAAAAAGATTTGACACAAAAGTTAAAAAAGTTTCGGCAAAACTGCCAGAAGAGGTTATTAGTTTATATAGAGCTTTTGAAAACAACGAAAATGAGACTATTGAAAATTTAGGTAAATGAGACACTTCAAATATTGAAAATATGAGTCAAGTGTTTTTTAGAGCCAAAAACTTCAACACAGATATATCAAGCTGGAAGACTGATAAAGTAGAAGACATGAGTTATATGTTTTATGCTACTGAAAAGTTCAATATAAATCTAGATAAATGAAACACTGCAAGTGTTAAAAACATGAATAGAATGTTTCAAGAAGCTAAGATGTTCAATGGCAACGTTTCAAGCTGAAAAACACAAAATGTTACAAATATGGAACATATGTTTGAAAAAGCTACTGCTTTCAATCAAGACTTATCATCATGAAATGTTGAGAATGTGTCGAAAATGAAAAATATGTTTAGTGGTGCCAAGGAATTTAATAAACCATTATTTAAGCTAATTAATCCCAAAGTAAGTGATATGTCATATATGTTTTATGGTGCTGAAAAATTTAATGATTCGTCTGTTTCACAGTGAAATACGACAAGGGTCACTAAGATGAATGCAATGTTCAGAGACGCTAAAGCATTTAATCAAAACTTAAGTAACTGAAAAACTGACAATGTAACATTAATGTCTGATATGTTTTCTGGGGCACTAATTTTCAACAGTGATATAAGCAGGTGAAAAACATCTAAAGTTACAGATATGAGACAAATGTTTAAAGATGCTAAAGCATTTAATCAAAATATATCGAATTGAGATGTTAAAAATGTAACCGATGTGTCAAGCATGTTTGCAAATGCTTTCTCTTTCAAACAAGACTTAGATAAATGAACATTCAACAGTGAAGAAGTTAAATATGAAAACTTTAAAAAGGGAGCACATATTAGTAAACTTCCTAATTTTAATAATAAGGCAAAATAGACTAGATTTATTAACACATAACAAAATGCAGATGTGCTACAGATTTTCTGTTGCACTTTTTTATTACATTTTTTATTGACTAAACTCTTATTTTTAGCTATTCTTCATTCTTTTTCCAAACAATCTTTTTTGATATACTAATTAAAAATTTTTACGCATATAAATCAAATAAAGGAATAAAGAGATATGAATAAGAAAAAATTAATGTTAATTAGGGGGGGGTTCTTTTTGCTAGTTCACTTCCTTTAATTGCTGCTTCATGTAAAAATAATGAGATTAAGGAACCTAAAAAGGAACCTGAAATGGATGCTCCAATTGCTCCGCCTGTTGATCCTGGAAAAGATAATCCAGAAAAAACTGATCCTAATCAAAATGAAGAAGTTAAGGTTTTAAAAACTGATATTTCAAAATTAAAACTTCAGACTAATCACACAAATAATACAACCAAAAAAGATATATTAAACTTGCTTAAAAAACAAGATAAATTAAACAATTTGACAGAAAGTGATTTTGACTTCAAGTTAGAGAAAAAAGCTCTTTTAAACAGAGAAGGGGAAATTAGCATAACTTCAAAACCAAACTCTAAACTAATTTCTGGAACGCTAAAACTTACAATTGACTATCTTCAAGAAGTGACGCCGAGAAAACATAAATATAGTGCTGATAAGACTGAAGTATTAGAAATTGGCTATGACAAATATGGACAAATTGAGCAGTTTGGTAGAAATGTTAAAAAAGTTCCTGAAGTTCTTCCAGAAGAAGTTATAAGTTTAGAGAGTGCATTTGATAGAAATTGAAGCGGTACTATTCAAGGTTTAGATAAATGAGACACATCAAATGTTGAAAATATGCGTAAACTTTTCTTTGGCGCAGTTAATTTCAACACAGATATTTCTAACTGAAAAACTGATAAAGTAAATGTTATGGATTATATGTTTTCTGGTGCCAAAAAATTTAACAAAGACTTAGCTAGTTGAAATGTTGATAATGTTTCAACAAAGGAAAGAATGTTTGAAAATGCATCGAAATTTAACAGCCCAATATTTAAGTTAGTAAACCCAAATGTTAGAAATATGCAGTATATGTTCTACAATGCAAAGGAATTTAATAATTCAAATATTTCAAATTGAAATACATCATCAGTCACTGATATAAGATCAATGTTTAGAGGGGCAACTGAGTTTAACCAAAATTTAAATTGAAAAACAGAAAATATCACCAATATGTCTAACTTGTTTGCGGAAGCTAGCAAATTTAACGGTGACATAACTAAATGAAACACTGGTAATGTTGTTGATATGAAAGGGATGTTCCAAAAAGCAATTGCTTTTAACAAGGACATATCAGGCTGAAACATTAAAAAAGTTAAAGATGTAAGTTTTATGTTTGATTATGCTTATAAATTTGACCATTCACTAAAGAAATGAGAATTTGAACAAGGAACAGCCAATAATAACTTTGCTAATGCAACTAAATTGCATAATAATTCCGATAAACTTCCGGTTTTTAAGACTACTAAAGCCAAATAATTTTGCAAGCACTATTTTTTATGATTAATGTAAAATTAGCATATGAGCAATTTAGATAATGAACAAGAAAAATCTCGCTTTACTACCTTTGAAGAAATTAAGGATATAAAGATTTTATCTACTGAAGAAATAAGTAAGCTTAATGAAGCAGATAGAGATACTCTTGTACAGGATGCTGTCCAAAATTTAGATGAATATACAAGATCTAAATATGTAGAAAATAAGAGGAAAATTATTTTTTCTTCCTTGTTAGTACTGGCACTCTTCATTGTGATTATAGGAACAATTGCAATTGTTGTTTATAAGATTCTTAATTCTTAATGGATTTAATAAAGCAAAAAACAGGCTGTCTGATTAAGCCTGTTTTTTATTCAATTGTATAGTGTTCAATTTCGTTTGCAAGCAACTCTTCTTCTAAATCTTTTAGCTGAGTTAATTCTTCTTCCAGTCTTAATGCTGTTGCCAAATTAGGCTTAGTTACAGGGTTTTTGGGGGCAAATAGCTCACAAGTTTCTTTAGCTTTTTCAATTGAAATATCATAGGTCTTAATTTGCTTTGCAATATTAATTGTTTCAACTTTATCATTAGCAATAAGCGGTCTTAAAATCAATAAATCACTAGCACTTGCAATTGTTGATAAGCTCTCAATTGTTTGACTAGCTACTTGACCTAAATTTTCTCCATTTGATAAAGTCATAATATTTTTGCCCTTAGCAAATTTTGAAGCAATTCTATAAAAACTACGGCGCATTAAGTTGATTCTGTATGATTCATTAGATGTGAAAGAAATGTAATTCATTAACTTAGAATAGTTAGCTAAATAAAGATGACTTTTACCTTGATATTTAGATAATACAGAAACTAAATCTTTTATTTTGCCAATTGTTTTTTCATCCGTTTGTGGTGGTGAAATAAAAGATAAAAAACTTACTTTTAGTCCTCTTTTCATAAGTTTAAATGCAGCAACAGGACTATCAATTCCTCCTGACATTAAGTGTAATGTAGAGCCACTAATTCCAACAGGAAGACCGCCTAATGCTTCATAAGTTTTGCTAAATAAATATGTTTTATCAGAGCGCACTTCAATATTAATATTACATTCAGGATTATGAACGTCCACCTTAATTAAAGGGTAATGTTTTAATACAGAGGCGCCGACTTTTTGATTAATTTCTGCGCTTGTTAGTTCAAATTTTTTGTTATTTCTTCTAGCTGATATCTTGAATGTCTTATCGTCCTTATTCACCAGTTTTATAGCACTATTAGTAATTTTTTCTAAGTTATTTTCACAAAAAATTACAGGACTATAGCTAGTTATTCCAAACACATATTGTAGTTTTTCTAAATTAGCATCAGAGTATGTTAAAAACATACGATCATATTTAGTTTCTGGATACTCTCCAGTAATTAATTTAATGTTTCTAGCTAACTGAGCTATAAATGAGTCTCTGTTTTTTCCTTTAAGTGTTAACTCACCATATCTTATTAAAATTTTTTCATACATATTATTTTCCTTTTGAAGCCGCAGCTAAAAATTCAAAAGCTTCTTTGAACCTTAATGAAACTATATTTCTGTCAACATATAACATATACTCTTCCATTTCAGGACTGTTGTTAATGTTTTTTTGTGCTAATTTTCGCATTAAGGCATCAATCATAGCCTTATAAATATATTGTGTATAAACCTTTTTATAGAGCTTAATTAATAATTCAGTTCATTTTATTCATAGCTCAGAACCTAAATCAATGTAATTTTTAGTGCTAAAATCATTATTAATTTCTTTGTTTAATCTGATTAATTGTTTAAATAGCTCATCATTTTCTGATAACTTTTCTAAAACATCTCTATGATTTAAAACTTTTAGACATCACTGGTTGTTGATTTCTAAATAAAGCTTATCGTATACTTTTTTGGCTGTAAAATAGTCGTATTGGGAAATTATAGAATCAAATGACTGAAGCAATGAATAGTATTGCTCTAAAAATGTTTGCAATTCTAATAAACCTATTTCAATACCTTTGTCAGCTTTCGTTTTAAGAATTTCAAAGTCCTTAATAAGATTCTCTCAGAAGATAATAGTTGACATATAATTCTGTTTTATAGTACTTTTGTAAGAATCATCTTCATCAATTTTATAAATAAATGAGTTAACTAAAGAGTTATTTTTTTGAATTTCATCTTCAAGTGCCTTAAATTTGCTTTTGATAAAACTTTTAAACTCGCTATTGTGTTTATTCTCTTTAAGCAAAGTAAAGTATCTAAGGTAAATTAACTTAGTTTCTTTTAATAACTCTTGATATGGCATAGAGGTAAAATTATGTTGCAATCTTTGCAAATTGTTTTTTAATTGCATTATTTCATTGCTGAATTTAGAATCAAAATGTTTGTTGCTAAACATTTGTGGTAGTGCATAAAAAATAGAATTTTCTAATTTTGCTAGCACATCAACTTTTTTGCAAAATGAATAAACTCTCTTTTCGTATTCATTAATTTCAGCCGAAACATTTGTTATTTCATTATTTAGTTTTTTATCTTCAAAAGCAAAATTATTTTTTTGTAATTCATCTAATTCACGAACTAGTAAATCATATGTGTGGCTTAAATTATTTTTGTTTTTACTAATATAGTTTTCTAGCTCCAAAAGAATTGTTGAAAGTTTGGAGCTTATTGAATCGACTATACCTCAGTGCACGTTTAAAGTTTCTGACTTTTTGCTAAATTTATCTCATAAATTTTTATATTCATCAAATAAATTCTTAAGTTTGAGTGATTCATTTTTTAAGGTGTTATATTTCTTATTTTTATCATTTCTAATCTTATTGCATAAAGCAAATAAAGGCTTATAAATGACTCTTATTTGTTCATTAATGTTTATCAGTTCGCTAAGATCTTTTTTATAATCACCTTGTGCTTGCGAAATGCTTTTGAATCTAGAAATTGTCATAGAACCATTAGTTGTTTTGGAGCTAATAAATTTATATATTTCATTGGCTTGCTTTTTAATTTTCTTAACTTTATTATTTCTAATTAAAAAGAAAGTAATGATAAAAATAATCACTGCGCAAATGATTAAAAAAACAAGTAGTGATATTAGTGCAATTTTAGATTCAGGAACTGATAAAGTTTTATTCATATAATTAAAAATTATAATAAAAGATAAAATAAAAAACCAAGCAAAATTGGTTTTAAAGCATTATTATTGAGCGCGCAAGTTTAAACTTTTATATCCTTCAACTTTTTTACCTTTGTAAAAGCCACAGTGTTCACAAACACGGTGTTGTTGAATCATATTAGAACAGTTTTTGCATGAGATTAAATTTTGCACTGGTAAAGCATCATTAGTACGTCTTTTGTGTTTACGTTGCTTAGATGTTTTACGTTTTGGAACTATAGCCATTGCACCCTCCTCATTATTAAAAATAGTTGTTGAAAAATAAGTATTTAAATTATAGTAAAAAAATAAATTTTTTTATTTATTTAATAAATTTTTATGATGCTTATCCTGAACACAGCTATGTGTACTTCTTTGCCTGTTTTATAGGCTTATTAGTCAATTGAAATATTATTTATAAGTTCATAATTGCCACAATATAAAAAATTCAGCACAGTGGCCAAATTTTTTAAGATTTCAATTTGTTGTCATAGTAAATGTTTATTTCTGTCTGAACTTCGTGTGTAACAGGATGAATTGGAATATGTTTAACATGGTATTTAAATCCTTTTAAATCATCTAATTTTTTGCTTGGATTATCTGACTTAAAGTCATTAAATGTATATTCGCTTTCAATTTTATATAAGTTTTGAAGGTAGTCTTTTTGGTAGTCATTAAATGCCTTACCATAACCAGGGAACTTGTCTTCTGAAAACTCATTATCTAAAACATATTTATATAAACTTTGAATAGCAGGAGTATATCTTATATAGTCAAAAGCAAAGTAAGCACCATATTTTTCATATCATTCATCTTTATCTTTATCAGCAGCAACATTTTTTCTAGCTTTTTCAATGTCATCTGAGTTTCAAAACTCATCAGGTTGGTCATAACCAGCAAAAACTGTTTTATTTACTGCGTCAATCATGTCTAATGCAACATCTTCTTCAGTTGGATTGGCAATAACAAATCCATCAACTAAAAGTAAGTTAACTGAAGGACGAATAAATCTAACAACACCATCAGGAACTTCTGAATTTTTGACATTATCTAATGAATAAAAGGCATCAACAGCATCACCATTATAAATAATAGCTACATTAAATTTCTTTGTAGGATCAATTAATGTATTAAGCAAGTCTAAACCGTTTCCACTAGTTCTAACTCTTTCAGTGTCTGTAATTTTAAAACCAGTTGAATCTTCAAACATAGCAACAAATTGGTCAATTAAATCTCTATAGATTTCAGTTCTAATTTTTTTATTAGTTATATTTGTTTCCTCAGTTATAACAGCTTCACCAGTTGGCTGAGAAACTCTTTTCCCTGTTTTAGTATCTAATCTATATGATGAGCCGTAGATCATATTATCACGCACTGCATTAGTGTATTGATAATATTTAAAAGCATCTTGTTCTGAATTAGTGCCATAAGGATTTCTAAGCAATTTAAGAGCTTCTGACATCGGTAAATTATTATGTTCTTCTATTTTTTCTTGTCCAGTTTGCTTATCGACAACTTTTTCCTTATATTTATTATTTGGATTATTAATTATCTCAATAAGCTTAGAGTTAATTTGTTTTTCAATGCCATTATGAACACCGGCAAAGTAGTCACTAATAGAATTTTCATACTTAGAGTCATATTCTTTTTTGGCTATTTCATAGTCCTTTTGGGCTTGTTCTCCATCACTTTCAACTGGCTCTTCAGGAGCTTCCATATGAAATGGCTTGAATAAATTATTATATTTAGCTAGCTTTTGAGGATTGTATGCAATAACCATATCTTGCATAAAGTAAGGTATGAAATAATCATATAAATGAAGTCTTTCTTCATTTGGCAAGTCTTTTTGTGTTTTATTAGGAACAATTGTGCCATTTTCGTCAAAAACAGGCACATTGTCTAATAGTGCATCATACGATTTAATGTGTTCAAAAACAACAGGGTTATATATAACTTTTAAATTTTCTTCAGTAGTTTTTGAATCGTCTCATTTGGCTTTAAAAATCTTTTTAAAGTCAGATCTTTTGAATTTTCTTAATAGTGGCTTGCCTTGATTGTTGTTAATTAATAGCTTAGTAGCTTGGCTATCACTACCAATTCCGCCTGCAGTTTTGTTAGTTAATATATCTCTAGTAAATTCGTCCAAAACAGCAAACTGCTTGTATTCAAAACGCTGACTTAGTTTTTCTAAGTTATACTCATCTATGTATGCTTGATAGTTAGAAAAAACAGGTTTAAAAGCACTTTTTGTATATTTATAAGAAACAGCACCAACAGCAACTGATGCAGCTGAAAGAGCAGCTAGCGAAAAACCAACTTTTTTAGTTAGCACTTTAGATTTAATAAATTGCATGAATTTATTGCTTTTCATCAGTGCCTCCTATATCAAATAAAGATGTTTTTGTTTCCATTTCTTCCTTATTTGCCTGTTCTATAGACTTTTTGGCTTTTTTGCTAGCTCTAGCTATTTTGATTCATTTATATGAAATATAAATAGCATTAAATGATAAAACAATGATTAATAATGAAGCACCGACGACTAATCCTCATGCTCTAAATTCACCTTCATATAATTTAGTACCTAATGTTGATGTATTTGAAACTGTTCTTAAAATAATGAAGTCATCAAAACTTAAGAAAGCAGCAACAATAGCAGCAAAGAAACTAGAAGGAAGCATGTAAACAAAATAGGTTTTAAATCATGCTCTAAGTTTGCTATATCCTAAGTCTTGAGCAGCTTCAAATAATGAAGCATTGAACTTATCGCTTCTTGGAAACATTAAAGTAATAGCATATGGAAGAGCCATTACTGTGTGACCAACGATCCCACGAAATAGTCCTTCACGTGTATTTGCCAGTGTACCAAATAATACTGAAAATAATAAAGCAAGACCGATAGCACTGATGTTATCTGGGTTAATTAATGGCACATTATTAGTTCCTAGAATCATCTTGCTATAGATTCTATTTTTTTGTCTTCACATACCATAGCATGTAAAAAGAGAAATAGTTACGACAATAACTGAAACAGCAAAAGCTATAACTAATGAATTAAGCAAGGCAATGCCTCTGCCTTCGTTAAAAAATGTAGCTCAGTTGTTGGTAGTAAAACCATTTCAACTTGTTCTAACAAATCCTTTACTACTTGGATTGTTAAAACTAAAGATTGCAGCATATAAAAGCGGGATATAAAATGCCAATAATATTATGTGGATATAGAAACTTTTAAAGAATTTAGCTGCCTTATTCATATCTTGCTCTCCTTCTTCTTTTGAATACTCTTGGCAAGAAACTAATTAGTGCGAATGTTCCTATAAATATGATTGATACGACAATTACTAAAGTTGTACCAATAGACACTTCATATTGATTAGCTGGACTAGTGTAATTATTAATTACAGTACCAATTAATTGATGCTGTGAACCGTCAGGCAATAATTTATCGCTTATAACAAAGTTAGTAGCGCTAGATAAGAAAATAATTCCTAGGCCACTTAAAATTGCCTTACTACTATATGGTAATATCACCCTAAATAATGTTCTAACTGGCCCATTACCTAAATCATGAGAAGCCTCAATAATATTTTCTGGCATATCTCTAAACACTGAATAAAGTGGCATTATCATATACGATAAGTTTAAATAAGTTAAGCCAAAAATCATGAATCAAATAGCATTAAGATCGTTTTCTTTAGAAACTAAGGTTAAAAAGAAACCACGCACTGCATATATTTTGGCAATTGTAAAAATTACTAAGGGGCTTAAAATAAGGCTCATAGCGTAAATTGGCATAATTCTGTTTTTGCTTCTTGCAACAAAATATGCATATGGCAAGCCTATAATTAAGCAAAGCAGTGCTGAAATTATTCCAATGAATAAACTTCTTCAAATCTTTGTTCAAGTTTTTGAATCTTTAACTAGCTTGAATGAATCAAAAGTAGGGTCAGCTATGTGAATAACTGAATTAACAATGATTAAAATAATTGGTAAGAATACTAAAAGAATAGCTATAAAAATGTATGGGAATAAGAATAATAATCTTCTGTTGAGTCCCAATGAGGCTTTAATTCCTGAATTCATTAGAAGTATAATCTCACTTGCTATCTTTATTCATTAAATGAATACTGTCAATTGTTCAACTAATGTCAACGACATCATCTAATTCAAATTTCTTAGCGGTTTCAACATAAATATATTCACCCATATTAAGCTTAACTTTTAGGTAATAATAACTTCCACGGTATGCAATATCCTGGATGCTTCCTCTTAGTTTTTCTTTAGTTTTCTTACTTTCTTTGCTCTTTTCAACTTCTTCATCTTCATCAACTAAAATAATGTCAATGTCTTCAGGGCGAATTAAAACATCCACTTCTTGCTCATTGGCAAATTCATCTTCATCATGAACTGTTTTAAATGTTTTGCCCAAAAGGTCTACTGTACAGTCTTCTTTGTTAAAAATTCCATTGAAAATATTTGAATCACCAATAAATGAAGCTACTCATTTATTAACTGGATAGTCATAAATATTTTTAGGGCTATCATATTGTTCTATTCTGCCCCCACGCATAACAGCTACCATATCCGAAAGCTCAAGCGCTTCATCTTGGTCGTGGGTAACAAAAATAAATGTTAGACCTAATTTTTGTTGCAAGCTTCTAAGTAACACTTGCATTTTTTGCCTAATTTTAGCATCCAAAGCACTAAGAGGCTCATCTAAAAGCAAAATACTTGGCTTAATAATTAAGCTTCTAGCAAGTGCAACTCTTTGACGCATACCGCCAGAAAGCTCACTGATTGCTTTCTTTTCATTACCTTCTAGTCCAACTAATTTAACAAAGTCTTTAACTAACTGATCAATTTCATTTTTAGTTAGTTTTCTTTTTAAAAATTTATTTTCAAAAGATTCAGTTTGTTGCTGAACATAGTTTTCTCAGTATGAATAATTAAAGTCTGATCTATCCAATCACTTTTGTCTTCTTCTGTAAGTAATTGTATTTGGCTTTAATGTTTCCATTTCTTCAATGTACTTATCTTGCAACTCATCTAATTCTTGCATTTTTTTCTTGGCTAATTCAGTTCACTTAATTTTCTTTTGAGCCAAGATTCTTTCATATCTAGGATTTATAGTTTCCTTAGGTACTCTTTTAAGTGGAAGTCCAAATTTTATGTTACCTTCAACATTTAAATGCGGAAATAGTGCATAGTCTTGAAAAATGGTTGATAAATCTCTTTTATGAGGTGGCAAATCTTTAATGTCTAGTCCATTAAACTGAATTTCACCACGAGTGGTTTTCTCAAAGCCCGCGATAAGTCTCAAAATAGTAGTTTTACCGCTGCCAGATGGACCTAATAATGTGACAAAGTCACCTTTTTTAATGTTCAATTCGATGTTATCTAAAACAATTTTGCCATCGAATTCTTTGACAACTTCCTTAAGTTTAATAATGTAAGGAAGCTTTTCTTTTTTTTGTATCACAAATCCTCCTTGAATGTTTTTTTTAAATTAAAAAAGCGCAGAAGGGGAGACCGTGTCATACAAATTTTGACTATATTCAGTAACAAAAAAAGGCAATGAAGGATTTATGTCTTCATTAAATATCATAAGTGCTATTTTTAATCAATAACGGCTCTCTTTTATTACTTTTATAATCATTAGTTTAATTATTTTATAATATATTTATTTTTTATAAAAAATTTTAATTTTTGAATATATATTTAATTTTGGGAGAGGTAAAAATGAAGCAATATCCTAGCTATGATAAAGTAAATGATGAGCATAAATGAGACTTAGAATCAATTTTAGAAGGTAAAAGTTTTGAATATTGATTAGATAAGTATGTAAGTATTTTTAAAGACCTTATTGAAATTAAAGACTCAAAATACGAGAGCATTGAATCATTTATTGCTGGGCTTAAGTTAAATGAACAAATGGAAATTGTGGATAATAAATTACACAATTATATCTCTAATAAAACTAACATTAATTTAACTGATCCACAACCTCAAGAAATGGCTCTTAAATTTGATTCAGCTAATGAAGAATTAAATAAAGAATATGGTTCAGAAATCAACAGATTTTTTAAAAATGCTGATAAATTAAAATTATGAGTAAATGATGAAAGACTTAAATCATATAGAAAAATGATTAATGATACTTTAGATTCATTTAATCATAAATTATCAAATGATGTTGAAGAGTACTTGAATGAAGTTGCTTTTGGCGAGCCTAATTTAGAAGATGTTTTTAATATCTTAACTGATGCTGAACTAAGATATGATGATGTGCTTGATTCAAAAAATAAAAAGCACAAACTTGACCCAATTTCATATTCAAAAATGCTTAAATCTGATGATGCACTTTTGCGTAAAAATGCTGTTTTACAGTACAGGAAGGCAAAATTACAACACAAAGAATCACTTGCCAATATGCTTGTGCAAACTTTTAAAAATATCTCTGTTAATGCTAAAGTAAGAAAATACAAAGATTCAATTAATATGCTGACTTATGAAGATAAGGTAAGTGATGAAATACTATTAAAATTGTTTGAAAACATTGCTTCCTTAAAAGATGATATTTCTAAATACTGAAAACATTACAAAAAGTACTATGAAGCACACTTTAAGGAAAAGTTTAGAATTCTTTATGATTCAAACAGAGATATTTTTAAGGTCAAAAACAAATATAGCGTTGAGGAAGCAAAAGAGATAGTTTATAATGCTTTATTACCTTTTGGCACTGAGTACTCTGATACTATAAAACAGGCTTATAGGGAAAAATGAGTTGACTTTATGAGTGTCAAAAATAAGCTCTCTGGTGCATACTCAATTGGAAATACTTATGGCATAAATAAAAAGTATATTTTGATGAACTTTGATGGCGAGCTTAATTCAGTCGAAACATTAGCTCATGAATTAGGTCACTCAATGCACTCTTATTTTTCTGATAAAAATAATGATATAACCAATGCTAGCTATCCAATATTTTTAGCTGAAATAGCTTCAATTTTTAATGAATCAATGCTTTATGACTACTTGATAGAAAAATCAAGCAGCAAAATTGAAAAATTTACTATCTACAGCCACATAATTTCAGGCTTTTTTGGCACAACAGTAACACAAGCTAAATGAGCTAACTATGAATATGAGCTTTATAAAAAAGTGGATGCAAATGAAGTTGCTCCAAATTATGAAGAAGTGGCAAAAATATATTATGAAACTCTCAAAAAGTACTATAAAAAACCTAGAAAATTCAAAAAAGAAGAGCAAATTGCGGCTGTAACAATTCCTCATTTTTATATGGGCTTCTATGTTTATAAATATGCAATAGGTCAGCTTGTAGCGAACTATTTTTACAATCAATATAAGCTAAAAGGAAAAGAGTTTTTAGATAAATATATCAATAATTTTCTTTCAGCAGGCAATAGTGATTATCCTCTAAATACACTAAAGTCAATGGGGGTTGATTTAACCAGTGATGAATTTTACAAAAAAGGTTTTGAACACTTTCATAAATGCTTAAATGAATGAATTAAGTTAGGTGATGAAATTTTTGCTAAATCAAAAGCTAAAAAATAGACTTCTATGCCTATAAAACAGGCATAAAAAAATATTGGGGTTGTCCAATATTTTTTTAATTTATTTATATGGTGTTCATTCTCACTCTTTAACTTCTGGCAAGTCAGTACCGTATTCTTTAATATATGCTCTATGTTCTTTAATTTTATCTTCCATTAGTTTTACTAATTCATTTGCTTTAGATTCTCCAACAACTGGTGCTAATTTTTTAGCAACATTAGCTGTCATATGGAATCTGTCCATTTCGCTAAGTAAACGAATGTCAAATGCTGTTGTTATATCGCCATTTTCTCTATAACCGTGAGTAATAATGTTGTGATTCGAACGCAAGAAGAATATATCTCTTAAGATTGCTTCATAACCGTGGAAGGCAAATAAAATAGGCTTATCTTTTGTAAAGATTGAGTCGAATTCAGAATCGCTTAATCCTCTAGGGTCAATGCTTGGATGTCTTAGTTTTAGTAAGTCAAGTACATTAACAAATCTAATTTTTAATTCAGGGAAATGAGCACGAAGGTATGTAATTGTTGCTAATGATTCAATTGTTGATTCGGTTCCTGATGCAGCAACAACTAAATCAGGTTCTTCGTTTGGCTTAATATTTGATGCTCAATCAATGATTTTTATACCTTTTTCAACTAATTCAGTAGCTTCTTCAATGCTAAAGAATTGATGTCTAGGTTGTTTTGATGAAATAATTAAGTTAATAACATTTCTGTCTTGCAATGCTTTAGCCATTGTTGCAAGCAATGTGTTTGTATCAGCTGGAAGGTATTCTCTAATTAATTCAGGTCTTTTGTCAGCTAAGTGTCCAATTAATCCTGGATCTTGGTGAGTATAACCATTATGATCTTGTTGGAAAGCGTTTGAGGTTGCTATAACATTAAGTGAAGGATAATCATTTCTTCAAGGAATGTCTAGTGCTTTTTTAACTCATTTCATGTGTTGAGTAAGCATAGAATCAACTACTCTTAAAAATGATTCATATGAAGCAAAAACACCATGTCTTCCTGTTAGCACATATCCTTCAAGCATACCTTCAGCTTGGTGTTCAGATAGCTGCGAGTCAATAATTCTACCTACAGATGATAAAAATTCATCATATTTTTCATCAATTCTGTCTAATCATTGACGGTCAGTTACTTTAAACATTTCATATAGTCTGTTTGACTTATGTTCATCAGGTCCTCAAACTCTGAAATTATCTTTGTTTAGTAGACTTAATTCACCTAAATATGAACCTAAAGTAACCATATCTTGGTTAATAACTTTGCCAGGTTGTTTAATATCTAGTGCAAATTTTGTTCAATCTCCAACATTTATGGCTCTAGGATTAATGCCGCCATTAGCAATAGGGTTTTTGCCCATTCTTCTGTCACCTTTTGGTGCAATAGCAGCTATTTCAGGCTTCAATTGGGCATTTTCGTCAAATAATTCTTCTGGTCTATATGATCTTAATCAGTTTTCAAGCGCATCAATGTGTTGCATCTTTTCAGCTGATACAGGAACTGGAACTTGGTGTGCTCTGAAACTTCCTTCAATTGCTTCATGATTTCATTCTTTAGGTCCAGTTCATCCTTTTGGTGACTTAAGAACAATCATTGGTCACTGTGGCCTTTTAGCTTTATTGGCGCCATTTTTCCTAGCTTCAGCTTGATATTGTTTAATTAATTCCACACTTGCATCAAGTGCTTTGGCCATTTCATGGTGCATATATTCAGGTTCATTGCCTTCAACAATAAATGGTTTTCAACCAGCGCCTGTGAAATATGAAACTAATTCTTCATTTGATCTACGCGATCAAATTGTTGGGTTTGAAATTTTTCCGCCATTTACGTGCAAGATAGGCAATACCGCTCCATCATTAGCAGGGTTAATAAATGAATTTATAAATCAACCAGCTGAAAGAGGACCAGTTTCTGATTCACCGTCACCAATAACAGTAGCAGCAATAACATCAGGGTTATCTAAAACTGCACCCGCTGCATGTGATAATGAATATCCTAATTCACCACCTTCATGAATAGAACCAGGACATTCAGGAGCAGCGTGACTAGCTGTTCCACCAGGGAATGAGAAGTATTTAAATAAGTGTGTCATTCCTTTGATGTCTTTAGTAACATGAGGAAATAATTCAGTATATGAGCCATCAAGATATGTGTTTGAAGCTATAACTTGACCGCCATGGCCTGGACCACTAATGAAAAACATATTAAGGTCGTATTTGTTTATGATTCTGTTTAAGTGTGCATAAATAAAGTTTTGACCAGGAACTGTTCCTCAGTGACCAATTGGGTAAATTTTTACATCATTACTGGTAAGTGGTATTTTTAAAAGTGGATTATTTCTTAAATACATTTGACCAACTGATAAATAGTTAGCAGCTCTTCATCAGGCGTCAACTAAATTTAGATATTCCTTACTGTCAAAATCGTGTGACTTTTTCATAATTACTCCTTTGAAGTTTTATTACATAATACTCACAACATGACTTATAAATATTAGTATAAAAAATTATAATGTAAATTAAGGCGTTTTAAGTCTGGCTAAAAAAATAAAAAGTTTAATATGGAAATAATGCCTTTTTTCTTAAAATTGGTTTCAAAAAACGGCCTGATGCCGTCTTTTTGATTTTTATGCCATAAAGTTTGCATTTGCGCGTTCTTTTATTTCTTGGCTTACTGAAAATGGAACTCTTGTTGTATATCCTTCTTTAGAAGCAACCGTTGCTTTAGTTGGTCATTCAAAAATTGCTTTGTTTCATATAGCAACAGTATCATTATAAAGTTCTCTCGCTGCTGTAATTTCTGCTTGACTTCTTCTGTTTTCATCCATAACTCTGTGAAGTAATTCATGAGCTTTTAATTCTGGATATCTTTCAAATTGTACGTTGACATTTCTTAAGCCTTGAAGAGTTGAAGCAACAGAATTAAATGTTTTATCAATATCTTCAGCTACTTGTGCCCTGTTAGCATCAGTAATATTTACTCCGCTTCTATATGCAGTGATTTTTTCTAAAACTTCAGTCTCAAATCTAACTGCCTCTTTAGCAATAGACACAGCATTATTCATTATATTAACTCTATTTAATAAGTAGGCATCTATTGTTGAAGACTTAGCTTGGATTTCTTGTTCTAATTTTTGTAAGTAGTTTTTAGCCTTAACTTTTTTAAATAGAAAAATTATTCCAGGGATTATTAATAGTAGTCATAATATAACTTCAAACAAAGTTGAACGTCATGTTACTTTAGCAGGAATTTGCTTATGTATAACATTAACATCTCTTCCTTGAGGATTAACTGGGTCAGTTAATTCATCTAATTGATTTGCCATATTTCTCCTTTAAACAGTTATTTTTATGTTTAAAATTATATATTAAATTTTCTTATTTATCTGTGTACAGCTAGTTGTTAACTTATACAAAAATAGCAATTTAGTTTAGCTCTTTATGGAACACTCTTACATAACTAGAAAGAGTTTCACCTTTAGCTAATGATTGGCTTTCATCAGCAAATTCATTTAATACTTCATTTAATTCATCAAGATATGAATCATTGCTTTCAAATTCATTAATTTTGCCAACTTGAATTACAAATTCACGGTGCTCAGGAGTATATAAGGTTCAATGAACTGGAATGGTATGAAGCTCACCATCAGATCCCATTTTAGTTACATAATCTGTTTCAATTGATGTTGAAAAACCTTGAGCTTGGACACTAAATTCTTCAAAATTAGAATCTGACTTATGCACGTCCGAGATGTTAACTACAAATTCAGTGTCTGTTCAACCATTTTTGCCTGATTTATTTATTGTGCTGTGTGCAAGCTTTTCTAATTCTAAATATGAAAGACTCCTGTCATTAGTTTTATTTAGTAGTTTTTCAATAGATGATATATAGTTAGGAATGCATAATAATGGAGCTATGCTGAAATAAAATTCTTTGAAAAACAAGGCCATTTTTTGGTTAAACTTGTTGAAAATTTCATTATATGAGTATGAATTGCAATCAATTATTTCTTTAAATATTTCATTATCTTCATATTCCAATTGAGTGTTCTCAATTAAATTGACATTACCATTTTTAGAGAATTTAAAATTATCACCATAACCGTTTTTCTTATCTAAAAGCAAATTTGTCATATTCTTCTGTGCCAAAGGGGTAAAGAGCTCACGATATTCTCTTTCATTATCTCTATTAGTTGCATCAAATAAAGCTTCAAATTTAGTGTTGCTCATTACTCTAAATGATGAATTCTTAGCAATAGATTTCTCGGTAAGCTTAGTTAGTTCGTCACCTCTTTTTCTTAAAAACTTTTCTATTTCCCGCTCATTCATTACATTAACTTTTGTTGGTTTTCTAAAGAAGCTAAGTTTTGTTCCTTCATTTGAACCAAAAAGCAAGTAATTATCATCGCTAAATTCAGGCGCTGGTTTTGTTACAGTAGCTACAAGTACTTCTGATCTTTCTCTGCTTCTAGCTTCATTATTAACATAGTATGTCTCTGTTCATGTTATGGTTATAGAGCCACTGTAATCAACATCAACATATCTTCAACCTCTTTTATTAACAAAAATAAAAGGAGAAGTAAATAAAGTTCCACTTAAGATTGATTTGCAATATGTATTTTCACTCTTACCTAAAAGTTTCTGTGCTCCGTATTCACTTACAAAGCTGTTATATCATTCATTCATTAAGTACTTATTAAACTTAATTTCTGGCATTGTTTTTTGCAAAATTTCTTCTTTGATGCCATGTCTTTCTAAAAGTGAAAGTAGTGGCTCTATTGCACTTGAAACTTTTTTGTATGCTTCTCCTTTGGCTATTATGTCTTTAATTAATTGCTTTTTGTTTTTAATAAACTTAACTAAGAAAAGGCCAAATGATAAACCAAGGAAAGTAACACCTAATATTGGCGCTACAATAACCTGTGCTAAATCAGCACTGCTATATATTGCTGCATCTAAAATTTTGAACTTTAAAACAACTCCGAATCATAAAAATGCTACTAGTCCAAGAACCAAAAATACTATAAATCAGGCTAAAAAGGATGAAACAGCTCTGCTGGTTTTCTCTTTCTTATTGGCTGCTGCTTCATAATTTTTTGCTAGTGTTTGGCACTCTTCTACAGAAATATTAGACTTCTTTACTGCGTTTTCAAAATATTTATTTGCCTCTTCTAAAAACTTTTCTCTAAGCGGCAAATAATTTGAATTAGGGTCATAATTTGCTCAAATAGTTTCCAAAATATTCATACCTTAAACTCCATTTATATAGTATGTTAATTATATTAAATTTAAAATTTAAGTGCCTTTTTTATTGTGTTTACTAAAAGAAAAGCAAGAGAAAAAACTCTCTTGCTTTCGTGCTAAATAATCATATGATCTTTGTCTAAATAGTAGGCTAAAAAACTCGTCAACTGCTTTTTTACGATACTTATAGTATGTTGTTTTTGAATAAAACTCTTCATATCAGTAATTGTTTTCTTTTTCCAAAAATTCTTTAGTTATTAAATGCTTATAATTATCTTCTAAACACTCAAGCGCCCTATTGAATTTATCAGAAAAAAATGTGCGGCTTCTATGATGAATTTTGTTTCTGTCACTATAAAGTAAATTGCTTCTTTCGTCTAACTTTGCGCGAGCCTTTTCTATCCTACATATTGTGGCAACAAACTTATATTTTTCTAAGTCTGACATTGCATAATTTAAAACATTATGAAGCGATATGTTATTTATCATAATTTTCCTTTATTTGGCATAAGTTATGAAAATAAAACCGCTATCAATGTTAGTAATTAGTATGCTTTAGCAAAAATAACATACTTGTTAGTTTGCGATCTACATTCTTCAAAAATGCATTTGTTAACCTTGCCAGGTTTTAATGATTTTCTAGGAATGCATCTAGTTGTTGCGCCTGTCTCTTCTTTGATTTTTATCTCTGCTTCTTCAGCACAGCAAAAAGGAGCTAAAACAAACTTGTTCTCCTTAATTTTAGTTTTGAATTCTTCATAGTTATCAACAAGGACAGTATTTTCGTCAAGTTTTCTTTTGGCATTTTCATAAAGATTATTATGAATGCTGTTTAGTAATTCACGAACCTTGCTCTTAACATATGATACACTAACTATAGTTTTTTCTAAGGTGTCCCTACGCACTATAGTTACAGTTTTATTTTCTAGATCTTTAGGGCCAACCTCGATCCTAAGTGGTACACCTTGAATTTCAGAATTTGAAGCTTTATAGCCAGGAGATTTGTCAGTCGAATCAAGCCTTACTCTAAATTTTCTTTCTAGTTGCTTAGCTAATTCATTACAAAAGTCATGAACTTTAGGCTGTTTATTAGCAAATAATTCCAAAATGTCAACTTGAACAGGAGCAACCTTAGGAGGAATAATTATTCCCCTATTATCACCATGGGTCATTATAATTGCGCCTAGTAATCTTGTAGAGACACCCCATGATGTTTGGTAAACAAACTCATCTTCATTTTTATCATTTTTGAAAGAAATTTCAAACCTTTTAGAAAAGTTTTGGGCTAAATAGTGGCTAGTTCCTGCTTGCAATGCCTTTCCATCTTTCATCATAGCTTCAACTGTATATGTTGAGCAGGCTCCAGCAAATTTTTCATATGGAGTTTTCTTGCCAATAATTGTTGGTATAGCTAAATAATTTTTTAAAAATTTAGCATACACATTGATCATTTCTCTAGTTAATTTTCTAGCTTCAATTGCACTTTTGTGGCATGTGTGGCCTTCTTGTCATAAAAATTCCCTGCTTCTTAAAAATGGATTTGTTGTCTTTTCTCACCTTACGACATTTGCCCATTGATTGTATAAAATAGGCAAATCCTTATGCGAAACAATCATTTTTTTAAATAAGTCAGCAAATAAAACTTCTGATGTAGGCCTTACATAAATTTTTTGATCAAGCTCTTTATCACCAACTTTAGTTATTGTTGCTAACTCAGGGTTAAAACCAGCAATATGTTCTTTTTCTTTAGCAAGTAATCTGTCAGGAATGAACAAAGGAAGATATACATTTTGAACTTTTAAGCCTCTAAAAATTTCATTCAGCGCTTTTTGTATTTGTTCTCAAATTCCATATGAATTTGGTTTAAAAATTAATGTTCCTTTAACTGGACCATACTCAATTAAGTTCCCTTGCTTTACAACATCAGTGTATCATTTAGCAAAATCTAGCTCTAAAGGAGTTATCTTTTCTAGTTCTTTCATAGTGATATGAATTTTATTAAATATTTAGCAAAAAGTTAAAAAAACAGGTCATAATTCATAAAAAATGAGTTTTCAAACAAAAAAAGAAAGCCTCTCCACTTTCCTTTTTTAAGTTGTTACATTGCTTCTTCTTCAGGGCGTGTTAGAACACGGTGTCCATCTGCAGTAACAAGCACGTCGTCTTCAATTCTAGCACCACCAAGACCTGGGATGTAAATTCCTGGCTCAACAGTAATAATCATTCCTTCTTCTAAAACATAGTCACTGTGTGAGCTTACATTAGGAAGTTCATGAACGTCAATTCCTAAACCGTGTCCGGTTGAGTGTACAAAATATGATCCATATCCTTGTTTTTGAATGTAGTCTCTACATATTTTGTCAATGTCAGAAGCCTTAACGCCTGGTTTAACTGCTTCACGGCCTAAACGAGCAGCCTCTTTAACAATTTCTAATATTTTTTCTTGTTCTGGTTTATCACTTATGTTTTGTCTTCCAAGAATAAATGTTCTAGTAATGTCAGCACAAAAACCATTGTATAGTGCACCAAAGTCAATCTTTAGTAATTCGCCACTTTTGATTCTTCTATCAGTTGGGTGGTGGTGTGGTTCAGCTGAGTTAGGTCCAGAAGCAACAATTTCATCAAAACTTTCTTTTTGAGCACCATATGTTTTCATTAAGTGGTTTAGTTTTGTTGCAATTTGTTTTTCAGTCATTCCTGGAATAATTCATTCAACTAATTTTTCATAAGCTTTCAATGAAATGCTTATTACTTCTTCCATAGCCTTTATTTCTGCCTCACTCTTTTTAATTCTTAATTCTTGTCCCTTAATAAAGGCAACAGTTTTAGGATTAATTAGTTTATGCAATTTATCAAATTCATCATAAACGATGTAGTCTTTTTCAAATGCGACTTTTTTATAGGCTTTTTGGTCAAAGAATTCCTTCAATGATTTACCAGCTAATAAACGCACTTCAACATTTTGAGCATACTTTTCGCAGTATTCAATATATCTACTATCAACAAATAAATATGCCTTATCTTTTTCAATAATAATGTAACCATCAGTAGTTTGGACATTTGAATACCATAGTCTAGTTTGTGGTGCTGATGACACTATGCAATCTATGTTTTTTTCAGCAAATATTCTGTCTAACAATTGTCTATTCATAATAATTCCTTCTTCTTAAAAAGATCACTATATATTAATTATAGCCAAATTTTTTGAGTGCACTTTTGTCATTGATTCATTTGTTAGAAACTTTGACTTTTAAATTTAGTGTCACTTTTGTATCAAACTGATGGCTCATTTTCATTCTGGCATTTGTGCCAATTTTCTTAATCATTGATGCACCTTTGCCGATTAAGATGCCTTTTTGAGAATCTTTTTTGACATAAATAATGGCATTAATAGTTATTCTGTCATCTTCTTCGATAAAATCTTGTACTTCAACAGCTATTGAATGTGGCAGTTCATCAGTTAAAAGATTTATTGCACTTTCGCGAATATATTCTTTGGCCATAAATCGCATAGATTTATCTGTAATATAATCTTCGTCATAAAATGGCGGCGCATTATATGCATATTCTTTTAATATTTCAATTAGCGAGTCAACTGACTTATCGTTTTTATTTGAAACTGAAATAATTTTGTTAAAACCATACTCTTTTAAGCCATCAATTTTCTTAGCAATTTCATCAGGCGATTTAGCTAAATCAATTTTAGAGATAACAGCTATTTTATTTTTTGCATTAGTAATTCTTTCTAAAATGAGCTTGTCGCCTGATTTTATATCTTCATTTACTGGACTTAAGAATAGAACACAGTCAATATCTTTAAGAGAGCTAAATGCCTCTTTGTTTAGTGATTCGCCCAAAAGATTTAATGGTTTATGAATCCCCGGAGTGTCAACAAAAACAAACTGATATCCATCTTCAGTATAAACACCCATAATTTGGTCTCTAGTTGTTTGTGGCACATTTGAGACAATAGCCAAATCGTATTTAATAATCTTATTTAATAAAGATGATTTACCAACATTTGGCCTGCCTAGAATACTTATAATACATACTTTCATAATTGTGCTCGCTAAGATTTAATCTGTTCTGTTCTTATTGGATGTGGAACTAGTTCACTAAGTTTGTTGACTCTCACATTATCGCCCGAATTGTTGTATTGATAAATTAAGGCATTGTCAGGCATAAATTCAGTTAAAACTTGCCTACATCCAGCACATGGTGAAATTACATCATTGCTTGATGAAATAATGTGTATTTCCTTAAATGTGCCTACTTCCGCACCATGAGCAACAGAACCGAATAACGCTGATCTTTCGGCACATAAGCCTGAAGGGAAGGCTGCATTTTCAACATTAACTCCTGGATATTCTTTTCCATTTTTATCAATTGCTATAGCAGCTACTTGAAAGTGCGATCAAGGGCAGTATGCATACTTTAATAAACTTTTTAATTTTTCAACCATTATTATTCCTCTCTTGTAATATTTAACGGATTAAATATTGCATCTACAATTTTATTCATTTCAATTCTTTCATTTTCAACTTCATGATCATATCCCATTAAGTGAATTAGTCCATGAGCATACAAATAACAATATTCTCTGCGCAATGAATGACCAAATTCCTTTGCTTGCTCTTCCACCTTTTCGTGACTAATTACAAGCTCGCCTAAGGGTAAAAAAGGCATACTTTTATAAAGACTTTTGTCGCCAAAATCAAAGGATAAAATGTCAGTTGCATAGTCTTTTTGTCTGTATTCTTTATTAAGTTTTTTGATTTTTCTGTTGTTCACAATGGAAACATCAACCGATATTTCCTTGTCCTCTAGCTTAAAATATGTTTGCAAATTGCTTAAAATTTGTTCATATTCAGCTTTAAAATTGAAAGAACTGCCGTTTTCAATGTTGATATTAACAATAACCATAACTATTATTATATTAAATTCATTTTTTATTGCTTGAATAGAAGATTAAATAGTGTTGTTTCCCCTAAATGAATTACACCGTCGATATTGATATCCTTTCTTAAAAGCGATCTAAGATTATCATCATAGCTAGTAAAATCTATTTGTGCACTATTTTTCAAAATTTTTATAGTTAATACATTAATGTCGTAAGCTTTTTCATTAATTTTTAAAATTATTTTTTGCCCTTGTTTTAGTGAATAAAATAATTTATTATTGCCTAATAAATGCATTCTATTTTTCTCATCTATATATAGGTTGATTTTTTCCGTTTTCTCTATTTTATAGTTAAATATGAAAATTAGCAATATTACTGAAGCTACAAAAACTAGTGCAAGTCAAAATCATATTCATTTAGATATAGTTGTTAATTTCATTGAGTCTTATTTCCTTTGAATTGTGTACAAAATTATTACTATGACTGATTTCAAGAAAAAGTGCATCTTTTTGATAATCTTTTATTGCTTTTTTAGCTCAGCTGAATTGTCAACGCTTATATTTTCAAAAGCTTCATCAAGCATAACAATTTTGTATTTCCTGGTAAGAAGCCTTAATAGCAATATGATTTGTTTTTGTCCACTAGATAAATTTGAGGCATTATTATTAATTTCTATATTCATATTTATATTTGCTTTGTTTATCACGCTTATCAGTCCATATTTTTCAATATTTTGATTAAGAACATCTGCTTTTTCCTTGTTGTTATCAATAATGAAATCAATTACCTTTACATTAGGAATGAATATATCACTTGATATATAGATCGTATTACTTAGCAAGTCTTCAAAATTTATTTGCTTTTGGTTAATTCCATTTATTAAATACAGACCCATATAATTGTCAAAATCGCCTTTTATAAGTTTTAATAATGTACTCTTTCCTGAACCATTTGTTCCTTTAAAACAAGTGTTCTGGTCTATTTTTATATTTTCAAAATCTAAAATATTTATTCCTTCTTCATAGCCAAATTTAATACCTTTTAGTTCAATGTTTTCAACCTTATTGATAATAAGACCTTTATCTATAACATCTTTATGAGGTAAATTAAAAACAAAATTTATCTGGTTAACATATTTTTTAATTATTGAATTTGATGACAACAAGCTTGAAATGGATAACAATGGATTAATAAAGAAACTAACACTAGTCAAAAACATCATCATATCTCCGTTAGTTAGCTTGTTTTTAATAATCAAAAAAGTAGAAGCAAAAATTATTATGTTTGATATGTTGCCTATAAAAATACTGTTGAACAAATTGTTGCCTGACCCTGTTTTATAGATTTTTTCGTCAATTTGCTTTTGGTTAATAGTCTTTTTGTATTGAGTAAGTCATAAGTTTTCAAAATAACTTTGATCACTAAAATTATCTTTTGAATTAATGTAATCAATATCAGCTTGAATTTTTTTAGATACTGCATCAATTGAATAATTATGCAAGCTTTCTAGTCTACTTTGATAAATGTAGTTAGCAATAATAACAAGTGTGATCAAACAAGCAACAAGAGCAAATAATAAATAATTAAGCCATATAAGCAGCAAGCCAGATAGAACTAAACTAAGAATTTCACTTATAAATGTGTATGCAAAATTAGCTTGGAACTCACTGATATATTAAATATATGCAGCTCTTTTAAAATATTCAGAATTATTTAGTTTGTATAAATTATTAATTGAAGTTTTTTTCAATTTTGAAAAAAACTCAGTGTTTAGTTTTATGTAGATTTTGTTAGTAATCTTATTAACTATATATGACTTAAAGTACTGATTTATAGCCTTTAGAATACATAATCACACAAAGAGTGTAAACACAACAATAATTGTCTTATTTAGAAAATTTGGAAGTATAAAATCAAAAACAATTTTTATGAAAAATGATGAAGAGAATGATAGTAATAAGTTAATAAATGTTGAAATTAATAGTGGATATGCATATTCTCTGTTTGAAATTAGGCTTTTTATTCTGTTATCGATGACAAACTTGCCTTTTTCTTTTGACAGTTTTAATGGCGAAACTAGAGCTATTACATTTGCATACTGCTCTTTGAGCACTTTTTCATCCATTTTGACTAGTTTTCCTAATTCTGGATCCTGAATATAAAACTTGCTGCCCTTAATTTTTAAAAGCACAACATAATGGCTATAGCCATTTCTGTTCAAAAGCAATATAAGTGGCAAGTCTTGCTTATTTAGCGATGTTAGAGCATCAAACTCGCCAGAATACGAATCTAATTTAAGTCCATTTTCGCTAGCAATGCTTTTTAAATTAAACAAACTTATGCCATCTTTGCCATAAGAACAATTAATTTTTAAATAATTTATATCAACCTCTTTATGATGATAATAATTTATTAGATAGCTTAAGACATGCAAACCACAGTCTCGTTGATCATCTTGCTTACTTATTCTCATATCTTAAAATGTAGCTAAATAATAACTTTTTTAAAAAGTGGAAAAATTTGGGAAAAACACATGATTTTTCCCACTGATGTATGTGCTAAAGCTCATGCTCTATTTATTATTCTTTTTTGTTGTAAAATTTTTTATACAAATATAGGAGCTTAAAAATGAAAAAAGGTAAAGTAGTTTTAGCCAGTGATCACGGTGGTTGTGATTTAAAAAATGAAATAAAAGACTATGTAAGCAATCTAGGATATGAAACAGTAGATTTAGGACCTGAAGATAGTTCAAAATCTATATCATATGCTGAACAAGGACATAAATTAGCTAATTATTTATTGGATAATAAAGATGTTTCATTTGGAATTGGTTTGTGTGGCACGGGTTTAGGTATTTCATATGCACTAAACAGACACAATGGAATAAGGGCTGCTAGAGTAACTTCAGTTGAGGATGCTAATCTTGCAAAATTACACAACAATGCTAATGTGCTTGTTATGGGCGGCAGACAAGTTAATATTGAACAAGCAAAAGCTATGATTGATGAATACATTAACACCGCATATGAAGGCGGCAGACACCAAGCCAGAATCGACCAAATTGATAAATTTTAAATAAAAAAACACATGACAACTAGTTGCGTGTGTTTTTTTATTTGTCTGTTTTATAGGCTAATTAGTCAATTTTAGTGTTTAGATTCATCATAAATTTTGTTTAGTGCAGGCGGCTCAATATAGCCTTCTTTACTCTTAACTAATTTATGAAATTCACTTGCTAAATATTGATATTTATCAATTGATCTAATTGTGAATTTTTGGTTGCTTTTATTATAAATAATAGGGCTTTCTAAAACAAAAGATCCTTTAACGTTAGAGTGCAATGCTGAAAATTCTTCTCATTCCTTATTAAAGTATGTGTAAGTAAAAGGCAATATGTTACTGCTATTAAATACTGTTGTATAAGAATCATCATCCTGAGCATCATCTCATGTTAAATCAATATATCTAAGTTTGCCATTATCTTTAGAACGGTAAACATTTCATGCATGAGGCTCTTTTGCTTCTAATTTGACAAATTTATCAGATGATTCATCATATTTGTATCTAAAGACATCGCCAGTTTGATAGCCTATGTCAATGTTTAAAAACATTCCGTATAACGTTAGTAATCTTGCGTATGTTTCACATACGCCCTTTATTTTTTCTTCATATTCTTTAACCTTAGCCAAAACTCCTGGATTACGCATAGATAGGTTAATATTGCCTGTTCTAATTTCTTCTTTTAAGGCTTCTACATCATAGTTAATTTTTCAAGTTATAAAGTTATGAAGTGATCTTAATTTTTGCTCTTCAGTGTAGTTTTTTGAAATTAAATAAGGAATAGTTGATAAAACATATTCTTTTAGATCTTTTCACTCTTCTCTTCTGTGGCGGTAAACTAATGAATTTGCATAAATAACTTTTGAAAAATAATCTTGGCTGGTGATGCCTTCAAGTGAATAGTTATATGTAAAAAAGTTAGTATGACCTTGTGAATTAGCTGGATAGGCAAAATATCCTCATGGCCCTAGTGCCTCAGTTGTTTTAAATGATGAATATCCAAGAGTTCATTCTTCTTCTTTCGAACTAAGCCTCTTAGCTTTAACTATGTCAGTAAACTTACTAATATTTTCAGTGTGCAAATCTGTGTAGTCTGAATAAACAAACTTTTCAGATTCGTTAAATTTGTCTAAATCATTTTTGCTTTCATCAGCTTTATTTAAATAAAATCCACCGTCAGCAATGAGCTTAATTCTTAGGTTTCTTATTTTATCGGTTGGAGCTTTTTTTATAAAATCTAATTCCTTAAGATCCGGCGTATAGCCCTCATTTACAGGGTTAAAAGCTAAATCTTTGTTTTTATCCAAAATTGCTAAAAATGTCTTAGTCTCATTTACTATTCATTTAGCATAATTATAATTTTGAATATTAGTTTTATCACCAGTGTAAGCCAAACAAAATGCTTTAAATTTTTCTCATCCGTCTTCTTTAGTTAAAAAGTTTTCAGCAAAATAACCAAAGTGAATTTTATTCTTATCATAGTGTATTGTGCTGCCATGAGATTGAGCAATAAAATTAGCCGAATCATTCTGTAAATTAATCCAATTGGTCAAAATTGTTAAATACAATTTGTTGTGTTTAAACAGATTAATGTATTCATCTAATTTTTGAGCTAGTGTAGTTTTAGCATTATTTTAATTTTCAAATATCTCAACCAATTCTAGTCATAATTTTCTTAAATCAGCATTTTCATTGTTTATTGATTCTTTATTCTTAGCCGGGATGCTTTTAGTTCAAAAACCGTTTTTTAATTGCTGACTAGATAACTGAACTTTGTTGCCTTGAACTTCGTCTTTAATACTGCCAAAAGTATATAAAATGTCTTCAACTTTAACATCTTCAACACCTGATTTAGCAAAATTAAATATAGGCTTATCGGTCGTTATTATGTTTGCTTTTTTATTCGATTTATTACTTACTAAGTCCTTGTTTATAACTAAATCAATGCATGATGTCAAAAATCCAGGAGCTATAAGCACTGGTGAAAGTGCAAGTATTTTATTTCATTTCTTTGACATAGCTTACTCCTTAGTAATTTTCATTTTTCTAGTAACCAAATTTTACTTCCTGTCCTTATTTACAATATTGGAAGTATAAATTGTACCTTTCATTCTTTTTATATCGAACATGCATATCATGGCATTTGGATCAATTTCATTGATTATCTTTAGCGCAACTGATGATTCAATATACATTGTGTTAATAATTAACACTTGTTGCATTTCGCCACTGTAGCCACCTTTAAAATTAGCAATAGTGGCTGAAAATCTTTTGTCCTTCAGCGCGAAAATTTTATCCAAAATTTCTTTAGGCTTAGATGTATAAGCCTCAATTTTAACCATTTTATATTTAGGAAACAGAACATCAACAACAATGCCGTTGACTAATATCATAATAAATGAGCTTGCAAAACTGGCATTGAAAAATAGCTCAATGCTTCAGTTGCCTGTAGCTAAGCCAGAAGGAAGATAAGTTCCTATTGTGTTGGCCACTAATAAACATGCAATGTGGATTATTATATAAATAAAGCCAAGGTTTTTAAAACTTTTTTTGTGAGTATCAAACTACAAAAATATCAAATCCTGCAGTAGTAGAGTTAACAATTAAAAGCGCGGCGGCTAGTGCACCTTGAATTATTGCTCATAATAATCCATAAAACATTATTGAAATTGGATTATTACCATTTTGTCCTGAGTAATTAACTGCTCATGTAGTAATCTGAACAATATTATTTGGCTGTTTTATAGCATTAGAAGTAAAATTGCTGTCAATTACTTTGCCTAAAATCAATCAGTTTTCAGAGCCAGGAATACTGCTAAATGCAATACCAAAAATTGTTGCAAAAAGCATAAATAACATTGTTAAAATGGCAAAATTTTTGTTAATTTTTGCACTTGCAAATATAAAAAGCGGAATGTTTATAACAAAGTTAATCATCCAGAAACATATGTTAAATATCACTCTAGCAAACTGATCGCTTTTGCCATTATTAATTGCTAGAAATGATGCTAATCTTGCAATACTATGGCTCAGTGCATCAAGACCAAGCCCATATAATCCAGTGTTTTGCACTAGCAGTAAGCTTATAAATGAAAACAAAAATGAAATAATTAAAACAACAATAGACTGCTGTCAAAATTTAGTTAGAGTATGCAAAAACGAAAAGTGAAGAACCTTTTCTTCAACCTTAATTCTATTTATTTCGTATGTAGAATTTTGATCAATAGTTCTTTTGCTTTTATTTTGATTGTTTAACTTTTCTTCATTCTTTTTCATCACTTATTTAAGTATATATTTTTAGTGATGCTTATGTCACTAAAAGTTTATTTATTTTTAAATTGAGGCAATTTTAAGCTATGCAACACTTGTTAAAATTCATGCGGTGATTAATAAAACAATTGAGAGAATGAATAAGATCACTAATACAAAGTTATAGCTTTTAGCTGCAGCATTTTCATCTAATCTCTGGCGTTCTTTTTCTAAATCTTCACGCAGTATTTTGAGCTTAAGCTCTCTTTCTTTTGAAGCTGGTTTCTTGTTTTCTTCTTCTATTTTATAGGCTAATTCGTTCGATTTTTGATTTTTATTTTTTCTAAATGCTCTAAATAAAAATCCTGTTGAAAATATAAAAACTAATCCGCTATAAGCAAGCAAAGCTGCGCCAATTATAAAGGTTCAATCTTTAGCAATTCTTTTAGAATTATATATATCAGGCTCTTTTTGTCACTTAGCAAAATAAAGAGACAAAGTCACAACAAGTATAGTCAAAGCGGCCGCTACAAAATGCATACATTTTTTTCATGTAAAGGAATTTCTAAAGTATTCTGCATTCATCTTTAATTTCATATGTTTATATTATAAAGTGTAATTTTTACAATAAATAAATTTGAATAATAAAAGCAAGCTAAAGCCTGCTAATATCGCTTTACACACTATCAGGTGTACTTGTATTCATATTCTTTGTCAGAAACAACTTTAGTTTCCTTGCCTTCAGAATCAAATAAACTGGTTTGAAGTTTGAATTTGATTGTTGCTTGCTTATCGCCGGTTCCGTTTGTAACGCTAATTCCAGTTAAAGTTGTGTCACCAGCATTTTTTAATGAAATGTATGAGGTGGGATCTTTTTTAATTTTTTCAAAAGTAACATCAGTTGCTGATGATTTTTCAATGAATTTTTCGGCACTAAAATCATCAAATCCAGTAAAGCCTTCAATTTTGAAGTTTTCAACTTTTTTGGCTAACTTAATTGGGAAATCATTGCCTGTTTCTCTTGCATTATGTTCAACATTATAAGTAAATGATACGTTGACGAAGCCTTTTTTGATGCCTTCGTTATCTTTTCCAAAGTCTATTTTTAAATCTTTAGAAATTTTAACTCCAGTTTGTGAAAGTAGGCTATTCCCTTGTAAATCTAAAAGCAGTTTATCATTAACTAAATCAGTTACTAGCAAGTCTTTTTTGTTAACATCAGCACCTAATGACTTAGTTTTTGAAAAATATAATTTTGAATTTATGTTTGAAAGAGCTTCTTTAATGTTTGACTTAAAGTTTTGTAAGTAAACAAACTTCTTAGGAGTTATATTTTTCTTATTATTTTTATCAAAAAGCTTGTATTCAACAAAGACATAGCCATAATTATCATTAGCTCTAATGTTCACTATCTCAAAGCCGAATTTGTCTGTTTTACTGCCCTTTTGGTTTACTTCTAATGCATTAGTATATGGTTTTTTAGACCTAACAAACTCTGATGGCATAATATTGCTAAAATCATTTTGAGCGCCAGAAGCCAAAGCTATCTTAACATCTTTAAAATCTTGAGGTTTAAAGTCATCCTTTTTTTGACAAGAAGCTGACAAAACTGGAGCAAATAATGCTACCGGCATTGATAACATAAACAATTTGGCTTTTTTATTCATCATTATGCTCCTTTACTTTTTATCTTCTTCTTTAAGGTCAATTATGTCTGTATTTTTAGGTGCTCCCAGGCGAAATGGTTTTACTCACTCTTTTACCTGTTTGTCTGTTCCATAGACATAATGGTCATTTTCAACAAAGTAATTTGATGGAATATCTGGATATTGTTGTTCCTTTAGATAATCTAACTCAAAGCTGATGTTTTCAAACTTTTCATTAGCATTAGAGATCTTAGGAATTGCTTTAAATAGATTTCTAGTATATGGGTGCAATGGTCTTTTGTAAACAGTTGCAGTATCGCCAGATTCAACTATTTTACCAAGGTGCATAATTTGCACATTGTCTGCTATATACTCAATCATAGATAAGTCATGAGCTATAAAGATCATACCTATGTTTTTCTTCTCGCACAAATCTTTTAGTAAGTTAACAACTTGCGCTTGAATAGAGATATCTAAAGAGGCAATTGGCTCATCAGCAACAATAACTTTAGGTTCAGTTATTAAGGCTCTCGCTATAACAATTCTTTGACGTTGACCACCTGAAAATTCATGAGGATAACGATAGGCAAATTGTTTTAATAGACCAACATCTTCTAATGATTTATAAATCATTGATCTAGTAATTAACTTAGTAATCATTTGCTTTGCAAATAGTCTGTTATATACATTAAATAATGGATTTTCAAACTGTTTAATGCCAAGCAATAAGTAGATAGTTCTAACATCTTTGAATAAGTGTTTTACTTCTACTTCAAATGATTTTAAAGTAGATAACTTGTTTGCAACTTTTTGCTTGTAAATTTTTATTGTTTTATTAATGTCATGCACTTTTGCATGGTCTTTTTGTTTTTTAGCTTGTTTTAAATCAGCATTTAGTTTTGCAAAAAATGCTTCATTAATTGCTTTGAACTTAAGGTCGTTGATGCCTTGTTGAGTTTTTAAGTTTTTGTATAAAAGACTTTCAGTAAGAATCTCTTTATCAAGTTGCTTAATTTGTTTTTGAATATTCTTGTTATATTTGTCATTTTCAGCCTTAAACACTTTTTCAGCATCTGATAATTTTTTCTCAGCAGCTTCTAATTCTTTTCTGCCATAAGCTGGCTTTTCTGATTTTGAATGAATAATTTCTTTTTGTTTTTCAATAGATTCTTCAACATTTTTAATAGCTGACTTAAATTCTAATTCATTAGAATGGTTGGACTTTAAGTACTCGCTTGCATCAAAATTATAATGAGATTCAACTATGCTTTTAGCTATAGCTTTGAATTCTTTAGTAATTGCAAGTGGCTCCAAAAATTCAATGTAAAAGCTGTTGGTATATTTGTTCAATTCAGCTATAAAATAACGAATTTGGTCAATTGATAGATAGCTAAGTTTAGATTTGTATTTTTTTACAAAATCAAATCTAATTTTGTTTGTTAGCTCTTTTTTATAGTTAAAAAAGTAAAAATCTAAATCATAAGTGTTTAATCTAGCATAACGACAAATTTTGATCTCATTTTTGTACTCTGAAAGAAAATTATTAAACGCGTTTTTGTTAGTTAACAAGTAATCATTTTGGTTGCTTTTTAACTCTTGCAATTCTTTTTCAAGCTCACCTAATTTTTGCGATGCATCATATTGTTTTTGTGAATATTTACATAGCTTTTTAGCAACTTCTAACTCTTTAGCAGCATTTAAATAGTCTAATTCATCAAAAGTAACATCGTTATTTCTGTACTGAGCCTGTTTTTCATAATAGAAATCCATAAGATGATCTGTGTTTGTGTACATCTCATTAATAATTGCACTTTCCATTGTTTGCTTTTCTTCAAGGTAGTTAAAGTATGAAACAAAGTTTTCGTCAATTGAAAGGTTATCTCAGTCAAATTTAAAGTCAATTAATCTGTCTGATCATTTAGGAAAAAACTTGCTAGAAGGCTCGTTAATTGCTTTTAGGTTATTAATTTTTAACTTTTTAGCATAAAGTAAGAAGGTAAAAGGGAAGTTTTCAGTTACTTTTTTTCAGTCACTGAATAAATCACCAGTTTTTTGCTTAATTATGTTATTAACAACTAAAGGTTCTTTTAGTATGCTATAAACAGTTTTTTGGCCGTTTAGGGATGCATGTGGATCTTGGAAGATCATTTGCACCCTTTTACGCAAGAATTTTTCACGCTTTTTAGAAATGCTCTCACCACTTATGATTTGATCATCTAAGGTCACAAAACCATTGTAATCATCATAAAGTCTTAAAATTGAACGTCCAACAGTAGTTTTACCACTACCAGATTCACCGATAAGACCAACTATTTCGCCTTCATGTAATTTAAATGAAACACCATCCACAGCTTTATTTACTTTACCGTTATTCAAAAAGTACTTTTTAAGATCTTGAATTTCTAAAATGACTTTTTTATTATCACTACTCTTCATCGTCTTTAAATACCTTTCTAAAACTTTTTAGTCTGTGTTCTAATTCTTTTGGCCTTTGGATTTTTGGTGCATCAGGGTGAAGCAATCATGTTGCAGCTTTATGATGACTGTTGATTTCAATTAATGGAGGTTCTTTTTCATAATCAATTTCAAGTGCATAGTCATTTCTAGGCGCAAAAGGATCACCTATTGGTAAGTTTGCCATATCTGGCGGTGTACCTTGAATTGAGAATAATCTCTCATCATCATTTTCAGGTATAGCTGATATAAGCGCTCAAGTATAAGGGTGAGCTGGATTAGTAAAAATGTCTTTTCTAGTTCCTCTTTCAACAATTTTGCCAGCATACATAACATAAATGTATTCACAGAACTTGGCAACAACACTAATGTTGTGTGAAATTAGAATAATTGAAATGTTATACTCTTGCCGAATTTGCTCAAAAAGAGCTAAAACTGAAGCTTGCACAGTTGGGTCAAGTGCAGTTGTTGGCTCGTCAGCAATTATTAGTAAAGGCTTAAGTGCTACAACCATTGTTATAACAACTCTTTGCTTCATCCCGCCGCTTAATGTATGAGGGTATCTATCATAAACTTCTTCAGCATCATGAATACCAAATCTTTCCAAAAGACCTATCAAATAGGCTTTTTTCTCATCTTTAGACTTGTTTTTTCACTCGCTATTTAAATTTAATGCATCTAATAATTGCTTACCAATTTTTCTAGTAGGATTAAGCGAAGTAAGTGGATCTTGGGGAATATATCCAATGTAATGTCCTCTAACTGATTCTCATAATTTAGCTTTTTTAATCTTTGATAAATCAATGTCGCTAATTACTAATTCATCACAAGAGATTAAAGCATTTTCATTAACATTAATTAAAGCTTTGGATGTAACTGATTTACCTGAACCAGATTCACCAACTAGCCCAACAATTTGACCATTATTAACATCAATATCAACGCCTCTAACTATTCTTATAAGCGAATTTCGTCCGTTTTTGAAGTCAACCTTTAGATTTCTAACTTTTAAAAGTTGATTATTAGTTAGCTTTTCAACCCTAATTGAAGATAATTTGTCTTTTGAATCAATCATGACTTCATCATTAGTTGTTGTATTAGACTGAATATTTGTATCCATAATTGCTCTTTCTAATTATCTTTTAATTTTTATAACTTTAGGATCTAAGGCGTCATGAAGCCCAATTGCCATGAATTGTAAACTTAAACTTAATAATAATAGTGTTGTGGCTGGAATAATAACTATTCATGGGTTTTCAGCTTCTTTACCAATGTTGTCAAACAAGAACTTACCGAGGTTATATGAATCAGGTGAGTTGTAAAAACCTAGGAATGATAAGGAAGCAATACTTAAAATTACCCCTGGAATTCTACGCACATAGTTCATTGCAACTTTGCCTAAAATTGCTGGTAGTGCGTGGAAGAAAATTTGTCTATTTTTTGAAGCACCGATACTTCTAGAAGCTAAAATGTACTCTTCATCTTTAACAGTTATTATAAATAATCTAGTTGAGTGAATTGGTCATGTTCAACCTGTAAATAGTAAGCCGGCTATTAAGATTCAATCACTAGGACTATCTTTACTTAAGGAAATGAACATTAATAATCAAATAATTGATGGAGGTGCCTGGAAAATGTCAATCATTCTCATAAACACTGTATCAATTCATTTGCCAGCATGAAAGCCTAAGTAAGCACCTATTGTTACACCAATAATAACTTCCACTGTAGCAACAAAGAATGCTATTTTAATAGATTCAAGTGCGCCAGCTCATACAGTTGATCAAACGTCACGGTCTGAAAAAGTTGTACCAAAGTAGGTTTTAAGTGTAAATTGGTCAACTTGAGTTTTTAAATAATTTACAAACGAATCATCAATTACATAACCTTCATTAAAGGCCTTATTAATAGCTACATTTAATTGCCTTGCATAGTAGTATTTGTAATAATCAATCACAATTCTATCAGAAGCGACTGATCTAAAGTCTAAATATTCCTTCAAGTACTTTGAATAAGCATAATTAGGATCATTAAATGTATTGACTTGTTCAATAATTGATGAGTTTGTTACTGAAATATGCGGAGCAAAGATGGGGGGCAAGCCTCCAACATCTGAAAGTCCTTGGTCTCAGTAATTATTAGACTTAAAATCAGAAGCTATACTAGTACCAGGTTTATAAGTTGGCGAAATTGTAACAATAATTGCTGTTAGGATTATGGTTAAGAAAACTAGTGTTGAAATAACAACAACAGGATTTGTAAAAAACCTTTTTAAAACTTCAACAATTAAAACTTTTGGTTTTCCAGCAATGCTGTTAGTAGACTTAGGTCTCTGGGAAGGAACAATTTTTGCTACTGATTCAGAGTCTAATTCATACTTTTTATTAAATTCTATGGAATTCATTAGTTGCTCTTAACCTCCTCGTGAATAATTGTTGAATCTTCTTCTTGTTTGAATAATTCTTTTAGTTTTCTTTTTCTTACTAAATAAGCTTTAAAAATGTGTAAGTAGTTGATTCCTGAGTTTGAACCATAAACAATTCTTGGGTCTAATATTACAAATGAAATATCGACCCAAATGTCTGTAAACACACTTAATGAGGTAAATAGTATTATGCTATACATAACCATATTTATCTCAGCATTTGGAAAGGCAAATGCTAGGATAAGCGCTGTTCCTTCAACTCCTCAGAATCTCTCGACAATTATACTTCCAGAAAGTAAACCAATATATGAAGGAAGTATTATTGCACTAAGTGGAATTGATATGTTTCTAAAAACATATTTTCTAAATATTTGCATTGTGCTTAAACCTTTGGTTTTAGCTATAAGGACATAATTTGAAGTTAAAACAGTAACTGTTTGGTTTCTTGCATAAAGTGTATAAATAGCCATTGAGCTAAGTGAAACAACTAAGATTGGCGGAATTATACTTTTGAAAAAGTTTGCAAAACTATTGGTTCCCGATGTATCATTCCTTACCCAAGCTGTATAAATAGTTGGGAAACCTAATTTTGTAAATAAGTTTATAAACATTGGAGCGATTATAAATGATGGTACAGCTATGAAAATAAAGACAAAGACATTTATGATGCTGTCTCAAATTGTTCCTCTTTTATAACCAGCTACAATACCTAAGGTTGTTCCTAAAAGTGCACTTATAACAAAGGCTGGAAGTGAGACAAATAAACTATTTGGCATATATTCTCAAAACACTGAGACAACACTTTGGCCAAAAGCATTTTGTCCTTTTACTTTTCCATAAAGAATTCCGAAATCTCCTTTAAATAAGCCTCCTAGGTAATTAAAAAGCTTTACTAAAACAGGAGTATTTCTATAGTTTTCTGCATCTCTTTTAATTTGCTCTAATACAACATCACCTGGCCTAGCATTGTTAATGTATTCAGCTAAAATCCCATCGTATGGATTCTTACCAAAAGCCGCTAATAGTGTATAAGAAAAGATTATGACAATAAATAATGTAAGAATAGCCATAGCTATTCTCTTGAATATATACTTAAACATAGTTTAAATTTTATCTTATTTTATATTTTTATTATTTATTACCACGGATTACAAAGTCCGCAAATCATAAAGCATTTGTACCTGTGTAAGGTCTTGAAAGAGATGGACTTATAAATGAGATAATAAATTGTTCTTTATTTATTAAGAATGCAGGTTCAGGAACTCTACCATAGTAGTTTGTTAATTCATTTGAAAGCGCAATGTTGTCTTCTAGTGTCAAACTTTTTGCATATTTAACAAAGAATTCGGCACTAGCAGCTGAAAGATGTGTTCATTTTTCACTAGTATTGTCATTTTTAACTAATTTTTTGCTGCTATCATCTCATTTGTAGATGCTTGGGTCATCGTTTAATTCAACTCAATATTTGCTTTCAACATCTTTTCACTTGTCAAGTGGAACACTTCATTTAAAACTATTGTTTTTCATAAATTTCACAAATTCTTCAGAAGCTTTAACTAATTGTGGAAAACTCTTTCTTAATGAGTTTTTTAATGCAGTATCAGAGTCAATCAATACCATTACAACTCTAAGTGATGATAGACCTAGGCCGTCATATCCGGCACCTATGTTGTTTACATCATATCTAATTGAGGCAAAGTTTGAATATGAAGTTTGTGAACCAATTGCGCTAACTCATTCTTCTCGTGTATCAAATTTTTTGTAAGTTGCACTAAGTCTTGGATCAAGCGCTTTATATAAGTCAGGGATTCATCTTACTAATTGTTCTAATAATGGTGGGTTAAATGAACCAACATTTCGGTTAATAAGTGTTCATTCTACTTTGTCTTTAGTTGCATCTAAATTGTTCTTTTTGTAGTATTCATCTAAAATCTTCTTAACTTCAGCTTGAATTTCTTTAAACTTAGCTGATTTGAATCTTTCAGCATCACTTTGAACATTTGATTTATCTCTGTTTTCTTTTACAGAAACGGTTGCAACTTTATTTCCTTGCGCGTCAACAAAGAATTGCTCATTGAATTTATCTGCAAATTCTTCAGGTTGAACAATTTTGCCACCTTGATCATTAGTCTCAATTGCTGTATTTGGAGCAATTAAGCTGTATCATGCAGTTTTTTTGTCATTGCTAATGTATTTAGCTAAGTATTCTCAGTTAATTGCTGAGTTAATTAATGTTCTAAATGCTACTGCTGTGCCACCCAATTTATCTTTTAGATTTGTAGGTTTATCGCCTTTTCTAATTTCATCAATTGAAGCACCAAACGCTAATTTTGCAAAATGTTCATTGTAATTAAATTTGGTGTCATTTGTATGTGTTTGTGCGTAAGGAATATATGATGTTAAGAATGTATATGGACTAGTTGTTGGGTTGTTTTCTCTTATGAAGCTTGCACCATAGTCACGTTGTCTGTTGCTAAAGTGATCTAAGTCCTTTTTCTCTAGTAATGACTGAGGAGCAAATGACAATGTTCCTTTTAAGAATTCGTTCTTTACGGCTGTTTTAAAGATGTTTTCGTTTAAAGCATCACCTTGGTATCATGTACGGTATTCTTTAACTTGTTTTGATTCCTTTCACTTAGCAATTGGATCGTCAGCTTTTTCTTTTCTATAATGAGGGTTTAATTTATATGTTTCCTCTCTATTGCTTGGATTTCAACCTGCATAGTAGTATCTACCAGCTGTTAAAATATCTTCTTCATGGAAACCATATCAATATAGTCCGATTTTACTTGCTAATGAGCTTTTGGTACCTTCAAGGATTTTTTTGTACTCTGCTACTACATTATTTTCTGGATTAGCTCTTACTGGTTTAGCTGGAACTTTAGATGGTTCTTTATCATATTCATCTAATAGTTGTGATGGAGCAGCTGAAAAGTCTTGTGAAGTTGCTAGTTGTTCAAAAAGTAAGTCAAATGAGCCTTGTTTACTTTCAGTTAATGGGTTAAATGTTAGTTTGCCATCAACAATAAATTTGCTTTCATCATAGAATTGAGATGAATCAATACTTAAGAATTGGTAAACATATTCATTAGAATATTTTGAACTCTTAGTAAAGAATGTTGAGTTTTGAGTTAGTCATTTTTGATTTATGAATTTGTCAATCTCAGCACTCTTTTTACCATCTTTGTATTCTTGGCCTGCTGAATCTTTCAACAATTTTTCACGTTGTTCAACATTTCTACCTGTTGTTCTTAATCATGAGTAGTAAAAGTCTTTAGGAACAACTTCATATTTAGTTGCTTCGCCTTTATTATTGATTCATTTTTGACCTTTTACAACTTCAAATTGTAGCTTTTTAGCTTTCTTTAACAAATCTTTAAATTGTTTGCTGTTAATACTTTTAGCATTTGATGAAGTTGCTTCATATAATGGGTACTTAAATGTAGCAATATTTTTTCCTTTATGGCTAACTGGCTCACCATCTGGTTGTGGAAACTCATCAACTAGGTCGTTGTCAAATTCATGAACCTTATTATCAGCATCAGTCACAAGAACTTTTGAACCTAATTCTAGTTTATATCTTCAAACAGAAGGACGGGCGTTAACAAATTTTCCGTCAATTGTTTTAATAACAATTGGTGAAAATAACACTTCTTTTCTAAGCAAGATTCCTTGTGCTGATTCTAATGGTGTACTTTGTCATGAACCATAGCTTACAGAACCATCGAATGAATATTCCGATACAGCAGGTCTAGTTCCTGGTGCAGGTGCTCTAAGGATTCCTTTTGCTAATAAATCATTTTTAACTAATGATTCGCTGCTTTCGTAAGCTTTAGATTCTAATTCTAGGTTTCATAATGATTCAGGTTTTCCATCTAGAACACTAGCTCATTTTTTGTAATCTAATTCTTGATATTCATCATTTTGACATCTAGCAGCTACTAGAGGTGTGGCTAAGCCAACTGCTGATGTACCTAAGTATAAGAATAATTTATTTCTTTTTGTTGGCATAATATCCCTTTCTTTTATATACATTAATAAGCCATAACATTTTGCTCTTTTTTATAAAAATTTAAAGCATTGAATATAAATGTATGGCAAAAATATTTAAGGATTTAAAGTTTTAATGTAAGTAAAGATTTAAATTTGTGTTATGAACATATATTTAATAAATAATAGGTAACTTTTATAAAATTGTGCTAAATAAAAGTAGGATTTGCTCCTACTTTTATCTGGTATTACTTATTAATGTATATAAAATGTCTTTTTTATAACCTAATAAATGAGGAGCTAATGGCAAAATTTCATTAAGAAGATCATCTTAATGTTAGCCATAATTGCACGTGCATTATATTGGTTGAATGTATTCATAACGTAATTAATTATAAATAAAAAAATTATTTTGCAACAAAAAAATATTTTTTTACGCTGCATGCTACTATTTATCTAAAAATTAAGCATTCCATTAATACTTAATAATATCTGTTTTATATATAATTTAATTAACATAGAGGTAGTTATGAAATATAGACCAATTCATAATAGAGAAACAATGGAAATTGTGCAAAGTAACAGGGATGTTTCTTTTGCAACTGAAGCAAAAAAATCTTATAGAGATCCGCTTAATCAATTTTCACCTAGAATGTATAAAGTAATAAAATCTGAAAAGAAAATAAAGTCATTCATGATCTTTATGTCTTTATTTATCTTTTTTGCTGCTGTTGCTTTCTTTATTTTGACTTGATTTAAGGTTAAGCCTTTTAGTGCTGGCAAAGACGGTAAGCCACTTGTTGGCTACTTAGTCTTGTTTGCAATCATAATGTTTGTTTCATTTGCAAATGCAATTAAAAATGCAATTGAAAAAAGTCAGTGATCTAACACAGTGCAAAGGCATAGAGATGCTATCTCAGCAGGGGACTATACTTCTAGCTCAACTTTTCACTTAGTTTATAAAAGAATTGTTTTAAAAGATATTAATTTATTATGGCTACTAATTTTTGTGCTTACTTACTTAGGTTTAATAACTTTAATTATTTTTGGTTTATATAAATCAGGAAACTGAGAAGCAGGAAGTAGAGATGGCTCATTTTATATTAATTTAGAATGGCCAAAATGATTAGATAAAAGCTTTAAAAACACACAATTATTTTGTTTAATTTGCACAATAATAATGGCATTATTAATTGTAGCTTATGTAGTTATTAGATTAATTGATAAAAGACGTTTGGATGATATTGGTGACTTTTTTGGTGAAAAGTCAGTGGAAATTCATGAGCAAATTGAAACTGCTAAACATAATCGCAACAAAATGTGAGTAAGAGTATATTTGGTTGTAGTTGCACTAACAATATTTTTGCCCCTCGCTTTAATTTTAGTTGCTATTTGAAGAGGGATTATTAGACGTAAGAAAAGAGTGTAGCTAAAGGAGCTTAAATGAAATTATTAGTAGTAGTTCACAATAAATTCAATGACATGGAGCTTGTTTCTGTCTTGAGTGTATTAAAAAGATCAAAGCAAATTGAAGAAATTACATACTTTAATCCTAGCTATAAGAGTGCAACCGGACAACATGGCATTGTGACGCTTAATTTAGTTAGCGAAGTTGATGAATCTGATTATGATGCAATATTTATTCCTGGTGGCGCAGGTGCTAAGGAATTAAGAGAAGATAAAGAGTCACTTGAAATAATTAGAAATTTCAAAAAGCTAGATAAATATGTTTTTGCAATTTGTGACGCTCCTAATGCACTATATGAAAACGGCATAATTACTGACAATGAAGTTTATAGTTCATTTCCAATTGAAAATATTAATAATACTTGCTCAAAAAACAAAGTGATACTCTTGTGTCACAAAGCAATAAGCTTTTTACAGGTAAGGCAGCTACAGCAGGTACTGAACTAGGACTACTTATAATAATAAAATCACTTTATGGCACTAAGCTCTATACTGAAGTTAAAAACGGCCTTGAAGGTAATTAAAAACAAAACCAAGCTTATAATCGCAGCTTGGTTTTTAATTATTATTAAAATGGTAATTATGCTTGTGCTGAAAGGATACCCTTACGCTTCAATGTCTTAATTGTTTTTGCGCTAACTCTTAGTGTTGTTGGGGTGCCATTACTATTTGCAATAGTAATTTTTTGCAAGTTTACATTGAATTTTCTTTTTGTAGCGATCATTGAGTGAGAACGTAAGTTTCCAACAAGAGGGCCTTTACCATTGAGTTGATCTCTTCTTGCCATATGCGCTCCTTTCATAATTATTTTTTTTAATTCTAGAACTGTATATTTAATATTGTACAATAAAATATTAAAAATGCAATTATAGATTTTAACACATTGCAAGCAGTTTTCTTGTTTTATTTTGCTAGCTTTATTTTAGCTAGATTATAGACAAAATAAAAAGCACTAAGCATATCTTAGTGCTTAAAACAGATTAGCTGTTTTTTCTCTCATTTAATTTTTCAGCAGTTAATTTTGATAAAGCACTTCTAGCAGCTTCTCAAATAATTTCATTAAATGTTGGATGTGGATGAATAATGTGTGTTAAAGCTGTTACACATATTCTTTTTTCGATAGCTACTGCTAATTCAGCAACATAGTCTGTTACATTAGGACCCATTAATGAAGCACCAACAATGTGGCCGTCTTTAAGAACTATTAGTTTTATTAAACCTTTAGTTTCTTCAGCAGCAATTGCTTTACCTAAAGTAGCAAATTTGTATTTAGAAACAATAAAGTCTAAACCAGCTTCTTTAGCTTGATCTTCAGTTAAACCAACTGTAGCAATTTCTGGGCTTGTGTAAATACATGCAGGCACAGGTTTTGTAGCTGGGTCATATGGAATGCCATATATATCTAGAATGTGGTGCACTGCTGTAACAGCGTGAATGTAAGCAACGTGAGCTAACATGTTTTGGTTAGTTACATCACCAATAGCATAAACACCTTTAACATTAGTACGTAAGAATTTGTCAACTTTAACTTCTTTTCTTGCACCTAATTCAATACCAACTTCAGCTAAACCTTCAGATGCTGGAACTCTACCTGTAGCAATAAGAATAACTTCAGCAGTGATTTTTTCTTCTTTGCCATCTTTTGTGTAAACTAAGTTTTCATCATCTTCTAGTTTTGTGCTTGTTGCACCATAAATAACTTCAATTTTTGAATCAGTTTTAAGAATTTTTGCAAATTCGTCAACAATTTCTTTGTCAATACCAGGAAGTAAGCGGTCTTCTCTTTGGATAATGGTTACTTTTGTGCCCATTGATGCATACATTTGTGCAAATTCAACACCAATAACACCACCACCAACGATGACCATTGATGCAGGCAATGACTTATCATTGTTAATAGCTTCACGAGAAGTCATTAATTTGCCACTTTCATAACCTTTTTCAAATCCTTCAAGGAATTTCATTCTGTTTGAGTGGCTACCGGTAGCTAAAATAACGTTTTTACCACGGTAAACTTTGCCATTAACTTCTATTTCTCTTGCACCAACAAATTTAGCAACGCCTTCTTCAGTTTGTACTTTTGAAGCTTTCATTAAGAACTTAACACCGCCTGAAAGCTTAGCAACAACTTTAGCTTTACGTTCATGCATTTTAGCTCATGATTGTTGGTAGTCAATGTTTAAGTCTTCTAAGTTTGCAACTACACCAAATTTAGCTGCATGAATAACTTCTTCTAATGCATGAGTTGATCTAAGCATAGCTTTTGTAGGAATACATCCTATGTTTAAACAAACACCACCTCAGAATTCTTTTTCAACAATTAATGTTTTTAGGCCTGCTTTACCTGCCATTTCAGCAGCTAAATATCCACCAGGGCCTGAACCAACTACTATTAAGTCAAATTCATCAGCAACTTCGCCTTCGTATTTAAGGCCTTCATCTTTTCAAGCTGAGCACTCTTTAGCTTCTGAGCAAGTGCTCTTTGGGCATGATGAATTGCATGATGATTGGCTTGCGCAACTTGAAGCGCAAGATGATTTTGATGCTTCACAACTAGATGCACAGCCTGTAGCACATGACTTTGTGCATTTTGATTCTGCTGTCATATTAAAATTCTCCTAATTGTTCTGGGTTTTCGATTAATTCTTTAATTCTACCTTGGAAACGAGCCATGTCAGCACCGTCAACTCATTGGTGGTCAGCTGCTATTGAAAGGTACATAACTTTTCTGTTTTCAACAGCACCTTCTTTGTTTAATTTTAATTCATCAATGATTGCACCAGTAGCTGAAATAGCTGTGTTGCCTTTGTTCATAATTGGTGAACCAAATAGAACGCCAGCACTACCAACGTTAGTAATTGCAAAACAACCACCGCTCATGTCTGACATTTTTAGTTTTTTGTCTCTAGCAAGAGTTGATAATCTTACAATTTCTTTTTGAATATCAATAATACTTAAGTTTTCAACGCCTCTAATTACAGGCACAAATAGACCAAAAGGTGTGTCAACAGCAATACCAATGTTTAATGTACCTGGGTAGTAAACTTTACCTTCAACACCATCTCATCTAGCAGCAAAAGATGGATATTCACTTAGTGCGATAGCAGAAGCTTTAACTATTCATGATAAAAATGTTAATTTAACATTGTGTTCTGCAAAAACTTTGTCCTTAACTTTTGCACGTAAATTTCAAAGGTTTGTAACATCAGCTTTTAAAACTAATGAACAGTATGCTGATGATTCTAAAACTTCTTTTAAGTTTTTAGCAATAGCCTTACGAATTCCTGAAATAGGAGCTTCTTTTTCTTCTAGCGGTTTAACTTGTGCAAGCTCAACAGCCATTATTTACCTTCTTTTCTTGCTCTAATAGCTCTTTCACGAGGTGTAAGGTTTTCATCATCTTTTGAGCAAGCTCCACTTTCTTTGCATGATGATTCTTTTTTCTTTGGCTTAGCAAATGCAGAAAAATCAAGTAATTCATCTGAAACTTGAATTTGTCCTACAACAGCAGGCGCATCTGCTTTTTTGCAGCTTGACTTTTCTTCGCCAGTGTCTTTAAATAACATATTTACCTCCGTACGGTTATATTTATTATTAAGTTTTTAAATTTAAAAACGTAGATTTAATAAATAAATCTACGTAAATTATAATATAAAACAAAAAGCGCAATCACTTTTTGTCTTATAGTTTAGCTAATGAATTAAATTAGCCTAACATTTCTTCAATAACTTTAGCGATTTGTTCTTTGCCAAAGAAGAATTGTTTTTCTAATACAGGAAGAGGAATTGTAACGTCAGCTGTATTTAATCTTCTTGGTTTAGCAATAAGATCGTCGAAACATTCTTCGTTAACGATTGTAATAATTTCTGAGTTAATTGAAAGTGTTTCAACTGCTTCGGAAATTGCTAGTAAACGACCTGTTTTCTTAACTGAAGAAACTATAGTTTCTTTGTCAAGAGGTTTTAAAGTTCTTAAGTCGATAACTTCGATTGAGTGATCTTTCCCTTTTTCTTGTAATAACTTAAGTGCACCTAATGTTTCATGTAGAACGTGACCATATGCTGTAATTGTCAAGTCTTCACCTGGAACAACAACATTAGCTTTACCAATTTCAATGGTGTAGTATTCAGCAGGGATTTCTTGTTTGAAAGCACGATAGTCATGTTTGTGTTCTAAGAAAATAACTGGGTCATTATCTTCAATAGCTGCTAACATTAAACCTTTTGTGTCATAAGGTGTTGAAGGCATTATAACCTTTAGTCCTGGAACGTGTGAGTAAATTGCTTCAAGAGCTTCTGAGTGGTGTTCAAGAGCTTTAACCCCACCACCACAAGGCATTCTAACAACCATTGGACATGAGTAAACACCGTGTGATCTTGTTCTATAACGAGCAGCGTTTGTAAAGATTTGGTTCATAGCTGGGAATGAGAAACCTGAGAATTGAATTTCAACAACTGGTCTAAGACCTGCAGCTGAAGCACCAACAGCTGATCCTGCTATACCACCTTCAGAAATTGGTGAGTCTCATACTCTTTGGTCGCCATATTTCTTTTGAAGACCTTCAGTAGCACGGAATACACCACCTTCAAAACCTGCATCTTCACCATAAATAACTACATTAGGGAATTTTTCCATTGCTAAGTCTAATGCGTGATTTAAGGCACCAATGTTATTTAATGAAATTTTTTCCATTATATATCTCCTTTAAAAATCAAAAATGGGAACAATTATTTTTCAAATAATTTTCTGTTTGTTTCTTTTTGTCTTACTAAGTCTGCAGGTAATTTTTCGTATGTGTAGTCGTAAATGTGATCAAATGTTGTACCTTCACATAACTCTTTTGAAAGAGCATATGCAGCTTTAGCTTCTTCAGCAGCAGCTTCTGATCAAACTTTAATGTCTTCTTCAGTAATAAGTTTTTCTGAAAGAAGGTAAGCTTCGATACGGTGGAATGGTTCTCATTTTTCTTTTTCCATTTCTAGTTCTCTAGAACGGTAAACTCTAGGGTTGTCACTAGTTGTATGTTGACCTTGACGTCAGGTAACCATTTCAACTAAAACAGGACCATTTCCTTCTCTTACGTAGTAATAAACTTCTTCCATAACTTCGTTAACAGCAATTAAGTCATTACCATCTACACGAACACCTGGCATGTCGTATGACTTAGCTCTTTGTGAAAGTGTTTTAACAATGTAACTGTTGTGTTCAGGAACAGAAATTGCTCATTGGTTGTTCATAACAACTGTAACAAGTGGTCATTTACGAACTGAAGCCATGTTTAATCCTTCATGGAATTCACCTTCGTTTGTTCCGCCGTTACCGATTGTAACCATAGCTAAAGCTTTTTTGCCTTGGTATTTTAAAGCTTGTGCAACACCAGCAGCAATAGGAACTTGTGAACCAATAACAACGTGGATAGGCAATGTGTTTGTGCCAGCAAATGCTGAACCAATTTCAGAACCTTGTCAGTATGAATAAATTTTATCCATTGAAATACCACGTGCTAATTGAGTTGGTAATACACGGTAGTGTGGAATAAATCAGTCTTCCTTGTTAAGATTAAAACCAATACCTGTTAAAGCAGCTTCTTCACCTAAAGCAGGCGCAAAAGTACCTAAACGACCAGTTTTTTGTAATGTTAATGAGTATAGGTCTCATTGACGAGATCTAATCATGTTTTTGTACATTTCAACTAGTTTTTTCTTGGTTTCTGCTGATGGTTTGAATTCTTGAATTAGTTTTCCATCAACGTCAAGAAAACGAACTGTTTCATTTGGGTCGCTAACAGCATGACCTGGTTTAACATATTTATAATTCATTCGCTTCTCCTATAATTGAATAAATAATCTCAAATTTAATCGCAATTTTGCATGCTAATTTAATAGAGATATTAATATTATACTTATATTGACTAAAAATATTTAAAAATGTAATTTTTGCCATTTTTTTGCTACCATAAATAGATTTATGCAAAATAAAAGTATAATTTGACTTTAATTAATTGTTGTTAAAAAGCGAATGAATTTACTATGCAAAATATGTCTTTAATTTTATTTATTGTCTCTGTTTCATTAACGTTTTTAAGCGGACTAGCTGTTTATATTTTGGTGTCTTTAAATTGATATAAATTTAATAGTTATCGCTATGCTTTTGTTAAGTCATCAGTTATTTACAATAAGCAAAAAGTGAGAGAAAGTTATATTGAAGATTTGCTAAAATCATTTAAAAATATTGTGATTTATTTTGCCTGCTGTTCGCTTTTAAATCTTTTTGGAATTATCACTTTTATTTACTCATTTATAGCAAAAATAAATACAGCTATAACTTGATATCAATTTATGTGCTTTTTAGCCTTTGCAATCTTTGTTTATATAGCTATTTCTACAGCTATGCAGGTAGGTGACATTAAAAAATGGAAAGTGTCTAATAATGCTATTTCACAGGATTATTTGATTGAAAATACAATTAAAAAGGATACTGAAATTATGCAGATGAAGCTGCCTAAAAATGAATTAAAATTAATTGCTTTTTCAGGCAGAAGAAGAATTAGTTTTTACATAAAATTGTCTAAAAATTTTGAAACAAAATCTTTTGAAGATCAGCAGGAGGAAATTTACAACAAGCTAATTTTAGACTTTGAAAAAACTAAGTTTGAAAATGGAACTATTATAAACATTAATATGTTTAAAGCAATATTTAGCAAATATGAAATTATTTAGTAATGTTTATCTACTACTATAAAAAAGTTGTTTTGGTAAATTGAGAACTCTAAGAATGTGCATAAAAAAATTAGGTGCAGGCCTAATTTTTGTTCTTGGTTTTTGCTTACTTTAATGAATTTCAGATTTCTTTAGCGGCTATAGCTCCGTCAGAAGCAGCTGTTACTATTTGACGAATTTCTTTGTCCCTAATGTCGCCAACTGCATAAATACCTTCGACTACAGTTTGCATTTTATCGTTTGTTTTTATATAACCTTTTTCATTTGTTATGTTTAAATCTTTAGCAAACTCTGATGTAGGAATAAAACCAATCATTGGGAATAAACCATCACAATCTAGTGTTGTGATTTTACCATCTTTGCCTATTAAATTGATCTTTTCGACAAATTCATTGCCTTCTAAACTCTTGATGTAGGTGTTTGGAATAAGTGTAATTCTTGGTTCAGCTTTTACTTTTTCAACAGTTATATCTTCAGCGTAAAATTTATCGCTTCTTGTGATTAAAGTGATTTTGTCAGTAAATGAAGTTAAGTATAATGCTTCTTCAAAAGCAGAATTACCGTCACCTAAAACAAAAACATTTTTGCCTCTAAATAATGGGCCATCGCATACAGCACAATAGCTAATGCCTTTTTTATCAAATTTAGCAAAATTTTCAATGTCAGTAGGCTTACGATTTACTAAACCAGTAGCTATAATAACTGTCTTAGTTGAGATAATATCACCATTTTTTAATACTACTTCTTGTAATAAAGGATTAACATGTTTAATTGAAACTATTTCAGCGCTTTTAAACTTGGCACCAAAAGCCATAGCGTGAGAATATAAGGTATTTGAAAGCTCAAACCCGCTTATTTTTTTAAATCCTAGTCAGTTTTCTACTTCAGATGTTGAGTTAATTTTGCCCCCTGGCACTTCTTTTTCAACAATTAATGTTCTTAAACCACTTCTTGATGCATATAATGCTGCATTAAGTCCGCCTGGGCCAGCGCCAATAATAACTACATCATACATTGCTTCATTACTCATTTTAAGATACCACCTTTGTTATTGGTTTTGAGTTTTTTGTCTTAATTCTAGTTTTTTCAATTCAAGCAATATATTCTTCAGGGTGGGCATATTGATAAATAAATCTGCCTCTCTTTCACTCTCTTACATAATGAGTTGGATTAAAGAACTGGAAGAATATAAATGCAATTCCGCCTAAAACAGCAAATGCATAAGCAGCACCAACATAAATCGCTTGTCTATAATCTCTTAATGGCTCCATAGCAATACGTACTAGACCATATCATACAAAGTATAAAGGAGCTGTTGCACCTGGTTTTAGTAATGACATTTGATTAATAACTCATACTAAAATTATATATGCAAATAAGTTAACTATTGATTCGTACAAGAACAATGGATATCTATAACCAGTTCCACTTTCGTCTTTTAAGAACATATTTTCAGCAAAAGCCCTACCAAAAATTAATGAACTAGCGCCGCTGTAATCTATTCTTCCATAAACTTCATGGTTAGCATAGTTACCTCAACGACCAATAACTTGTCCAATTAATATTGTAGGGATAATAATGTCACATGCTTTTCTAATGTCAATTTTGTCTCTTTTGAAATATACATAAGTAAGGTCAACCACAACAGCAAGCACAACCCCACCTTGAATACTAAGTCCACCTTCCCAGACTTTATATCAATTACGCCAGTTGTAATTTGGATTATTTATTGCCTGGTCAACTTCGTTTCAAATACGAGAACCTAAAATAGCCATCGGAATTGTTAAAAAGATTAAAGTAAGTAAAATTTCTCATTCATATTTTGCTCGTCTTCAAAAAATAACAATTGTTAAAATTGCTGCAATCATACCAAGCATCATTGTTAGCGAATAAGTATGAATTGGCAATGAACCAATACGGAATAATACACTGGCTTCATTAGCAATCTTGCCCGCTTCAGGTGTTCAAACACCGGGGTAAACATGTCAGTCACCTATTTTTTCAGCATTATTCATATTCTCCTCCTTTATCTGTTTCGTTTTCAAGTTCAATTGACCTTGATGCAAGTAAGGATAATGCATCAAAACCTTCTTTTTTTGCCTTAAAAGCAATCACAGCAGCTTCAATTAATGAAGAAACTGATGCACCTTCTTTTATAGGAACTTGAACCTTAGGAATTCTGCCACCTAACACATTGTAAAACATTTCTCTGTCGCCTAATCTGTCTAATTTATCATAGTTTACGTCAGCTTTATCAACTAATTCTACACATAAACTTATGACTGTACCGCGTGTTACTGACTTAACTCCATATAATTGCATTATACTAATTAATCCAGTTCCTCTTACTTCTAATAAATCTTTAGTTAGATGTGGACTGGAACCATAATAATTAGCCCCTATATGTTTAACTAAAACTGCATCATCAGCAATGAATAAATGGCCTCTTTGAATAAGCTCGTGAGTGGCTTCAGATTTGCCAATGCCAGATTGGCCAACAATCAGTACTCCTATGCCATGAATTGAAACTAAGCATGCATGAACTTGTGTTTCTTCAGAATAAAAATCGCTTAAATATGTACCAATTGTAGAAGTTATTTTAGAAGTGCTTTTATCAGAAATATATAAAGGAACTTTATATTCATTGCATACATTTTCAATAACTTCATATTGGTTAGCCAAAACCCCTTTAGATAAGATTAATAATGGTGGCTCAACTGACAATATTCTTCTAAGTAGTGAAATAAAATCTTGTTTTGATAATGTATCAAAATATAAAGATTCTTTAGTTCCCCAGCAAATAACATTTTCGCTATATCTTTTGTTGTCTATAATTCCGGCTATTTCTAGCCCAAGTCTATGAATTGATGGCAAATTTATGTCTCTGTACTTTAAATCATGGTCAGCATTGACTAATTTAATTTCAAATTTATTAATGATTTTGGAAACATTTATTACTTTGTTAGACATCTTTTCCCCTGTTGCATTATTATTTTAATTATATATAAATAATTAAATGCTTAAAATGTCAATTTGCCATTAGACTTGTTTTCTAAAATGCCTGTAAATTAAGCATATTGGAAAAATTAAGTCATTAAGTAATCTTAACTTGAATAATCTATATAGCTGTGTGGATATTTTTTACAACCGGCTTTAACATATTTTCTTACTCAGTGTTTTGCTTTTATTTCATCATCTTTATCTATAGCAATTATTGTTTTGTGCAAATAAACTTTTATTACTATAAATCAGAGCGATAAGCTTATAATAAGTGGAAATAAAACATTGACAACAACTAATGAAATGATATTAGAAACATTCATTTCAAGTCTTGCAATAATAACATCTGACCAAATCATTAAACCTAAAAGCACTAAAATGATTGGGAAAATGCTCCGATATGACATATGAACATCTCTTTTCATTGTAAGCTTATTAACTTTAATAACATCATATCAGACATTTATTTTCTCTTCAAGTGTGTATTTTTTCATAATTTATCTTTCGATTAACAAAATAAAAGTTAATCAAATGTTACTCCTTTTAGGTTTCTAACTCAGTTTATAAAATGAGAATAAACTTTATTAAAATCATGTTTATTATTTTTTGTATAACCCTTTAAAACAGCAATTTTGGTCAAAATATTGTATGTTTTTACTTCATCTAAATTATTTAATTTTTCATCACTTAAATTAAACTCATTTTTAAGTAACTGTGGATAATAATCAGCCATTACTTTCAAAAAATTAGTAAAAATAAACTTTTGAGGAAAAATACTTGTTTCTATCGAACCAATCATTGCTAATTTAGTTGCAGCATATTGATTAGTTAATTTTGGAAGCAAAATACCAGGAGTGTCCATAAAAAAGAAATTGTCTACAACAACTCATTTTTTTGCTCTAGTTACTCCAGGATAGTTAGCAACTTGAAGACTTTTTTTGCTAGATAACAAGTTAATTAAGGTACTCTTTCCAGCATTTGGTATGCCCATAACAAAAGCTTTGATCCTTGAATTTATAAGTCCTTTGGCTTTATCTTTTGCAACTTTATCTGCAGTTATTTTTTTAAGCTTGTTTATTATGATATTTTTGCTCTTTGGATTTCTTAAATCTAATCATAATATCATTGAAGATCCAAATCTTTTTTCTATTGCGCTTTTTTTAGAAACATCCATTAAGTCACTTTTAGTAACTATAAATAATCTTGGTTTATTGGGCGAAATGGAATCAAAATCTTCATTGTAACTACTAATTGGACACCTAGCATCTAAAACAATAATAAAAACATCAGCTAGTGACGCGTTTTCTTTAATTTCACGCATTCCTTTAGCCATATGTCCAGGATATCAGTTTATTAATTGTTGGTTGTCAGTATCAATATTCATTATTTACTTTCGTTTTTTAATAAAGATATTTCAGATTCTAATTCTGTTATTTCATTTTGGTGTTTAGAAGCTATTTCTTGTTGTTTGGCTTTATATAACTCAATTTCTGATTCTAAATTATTTATTTTGTCTCAAAGTGTGTTTATATATGTATTCACTTCAGTGACTGAATAGCCATTTAGCTCTCTAGAAAATTTTTTAGTTTGGTAACTTTCATTCAATTTTTTTTGCATTTTATCCTACTTTTTTGCTTTATTAGCTTCATAAAGAACTATTCCTGCGCAAATCGCTACATTTAGACTCTCGAAATTAATTGGTACATAAATTAGCATGTCAGCTATGTCAGCTAAAGCACTGCTTATTCCCGAACCTTCATTGCCAAAAACAATTACCGCTTTGTCACTTTCAAATTTTACTTTTTCAATTTCAACACTGCTTTTATCTAAACTAGTAGCGTAAATTTTAAAGCCATTTTGCTTATATTTTAGGAGTATATTGGTTAAATTATCATAATTGTAATTTACCAAATTAACTGTAAATAAGGCTCCCTGGCTAGAACGAATGACTTTATCATTATAAAAATTTACATTAGATACAACTGTATCAAAACCAAATGATTTAGCTACTCTTATTATTGTGCCAACATTGCCTGGATCTTGAACATTGTCTAAGAAAACAACTTTATTTCCTAATTGCTCAAAATTTGGCTTTTTGCGACATAAGGCAACAATTCCTTCAGGATTTTTTGTTTTAGTTAAAGCCTCTAAAACATTTTGACTAACTAATATAGAATTATCGTATATGGCTGTTTTATAGTCTGATTCGTACAATTCTAATACAATATTTTCTTTCAAAGCTTCTTCAACCAAGTGATAGCCTTCAACTATAAAAAATTCAGAATTTTTGTCATTAAAAATTTTTCTAAGTTGCTTAATCTTAGGATTTTGTGTGCTGGTTATTCTTTGACTCATTCTTTAATAAAATCTTTTCCTTTTTGAGTTTCGTAAAGTGATAAATCCTTAAAATCAATTTGTCTCATAACTTCAAAACCAACAATGGCGACACAGTTTGCTAAATTAATACTTCTCATTTTGCTTATCATTGGAATTCTTAAACAATTATCAATGTTATCTTTTAACACTTGTTTATCAATGCCTGTAGATTCCTTGCCAAACATTAGTCATATTTCATCATTATTTTCATATTCTTTTTTAAAATCAACATCACTGTAAGTTTTTAGGCCATATCTAGTTATGTAATATATATTTTTATCCTTGTATTTATTATAAAAATCAGAATATGAATCATGAACTTCGTGTTCAATGTCACTTAAAAGTCTGCCTGCTGCTGGACGAGATAAATATTTGGGGTCTAAACTAAAAGAAATGGGTTTAATTATGTGTAATTTAGCACCAATTGCAAAACAAGTTCTTATGATGTTGGCCGTATTTGGCGGTATTTCAGGCTTGAATAAAACAATATGTACCATAAATTCTCCGTGAAATATTATTATATATTATTTTAAACTCTACCCTTGCCCTTTGTCCAAAAAGTGCAAATTTGGCTGTTTTTAAGGGGTAAAAGTCTATGTTTTTGCCTAATAAAACCACAATCATTCCATATAAATAATTTGTAAAAATGACTTTTTTATAATTTTTTTGTGCAGTAAATAACAAATAGAAAATCAATAATGCACGAAAGAGGAACTCATGAATGCAATTATACAAAATAACGAGACAACAAAAAAGGATGCACTTTCAGAAAACAATCCTGATATAGAATTATTTTTTAAAGAACAGCTAAAAGAATTTAATGAAAAAATATCGTCGCTAATAGACAAAAAAAACTTATGGTGGGTGTTGTAAAAGAAAATTTATCACTTTTTACAACTCTAAATACGAATGAGGTTGTTCATGATACTAGAAGACAAAATACATATTGCAGAAAAATATAAAAGGAATAATATAGCCATATATTTTGCCTCGTTATTTTTTGCGCCTGTTATTTTTAGTTTTATTTTTTATGTCTTTTTAATCTTTTTTGACAGACTTCCATTATATTTTGTTGAGCTTACTAAACAAAGTTTAGAAAAATTTATGAATGAGCGCATTGCTGAAAATGCATATGTTCTTGCAATTGCAACAATCTTTAGGATTCTAATTCTTTGGCTTCTACTAATGTGAACAATAAATTCATTGTCTAATATTCTTTTTAACAAGTTTTATGACTACAACATATTAAAGTCACTAAACTGACTAAAAGTTAAACTTTTCACTGCATTTAGATTTAAGGATTTTGCAAAATTATGTAAGAAAAATAATTTTGTTTCAAATGAGCAATTATCGCTTATTAAACAAATGCAAGATGTGGGATTTTTAGTTCAAGGGAGTAAATCAATTGCCATAAAATATAATGACTATTTTGAAGCTAGTGATATAGATTTTGTGTCTGAAAATTCATCATCTAGAATCATAAATTTAGATAAGCTTTCTAACATTACGTTTAATTTTAAAGATCAAATAATTGCTAAGTCAAGGCACAATGATACTGAAATTGAAGTATTGTCTCCTAAAATTTTACCTAAAGAATTTGCAGTTTATAAATCTGGTATAAAAGTCCCTAAATTGAACTTTATGATTGCAATGAAAGTTCATCAACTGCTAAGATTTTATAGATTAAAATCAGAAGGCAAGGAAATTCCTGCAACAAAAATTAAAAATAGTTTACTTGATCTTGGTTTCTTGCTTTCAAAATCTTGTTGTTTGCAATATAGAAAAATATTATAATCATTTAAAAATTTATCATTGCTAAATTTATTTTCTTCTTATCACTTAAACACTTTTGCGTTTGATGATTTTGACAATATCAAAGAATCGCTTAAATTTGCTAATTCATACATTCAAAAAGTTCAAAACATTCAAGAAGTTTATGATTTCTTAGATAAATTTACTGAATTATTAAAAAATGACAAAGAAGCTTTATTTATAGGCAAAAGAGTCAACCTAATTATTAAAAATAAGAGAAGCATAGAAGAAAAATACTTACAAAATTCTTTCGCCTTAGATAAATCACTTTTAGCCTTAGAAAGAAATTTTGCAAGCAATAAAGAGAAAGTTAAGTACCTTGAGGAGTTTAGAAAACCTGTTGAATTTAGAGCATTAAAAAACACAATTAGCTTGTTTGAAAGTTCACTAGATTCTTCATTATTTATTGATATAAGAAAAATCCTTTTGTTAGAGTTGAATGAAATTAGTGAGGTTTTAAATGAAAAAATCTAGTCTACGTAATATGCTTGGTTTTTCAATATCCATAATTGTCCTGGTAGCAGGTTTGCTAATAACTGATTTATTCAATTTAGTAGCAAGGCTGGATGAATCATTCAAATTTAGCACGCTCTTTATATTGCAGGAAGTTGCTTATTCAGTATATTTTGCATTTCTTGTGCTAATATGCTTCATGGCGCTGTTCTTCTTTATAGAATCATTAACATTTGTCTCTTTACGCAAAGACCGAATTAAATTGCTTTCAACATCAAATGCATTTCTAATATTTTTCGTGGTTTACATAATTACTGCTTTATTAACTTTTTATAATGGAAATAATAAAGTTAGACAAGCTGTTAGTTTCATTATTATGCTAGTCAGAACAGCAGTATCAATTCTTCTTATAATTTTTGCTGTTCACTCTATAAAACAGGTTAAAACATTGCTTGCTAAAGTTTAAAAAAATAAATTCCGCTTTGTGTGGCGGAATTTTTTCTGCGTTTAATTATTTTTCAATCTTAACTTTAACACCTGGACCCATTGTTGCTGAAAGAACAATGTTTTGGATATATGTTCCTTTTACAGCAGATGGTTTTAGTCTCTTAATTAAGCTAATAACAGTTTTGATGTTTTCAACTAATTTTTCAGTATCCATTGATACTTTTCCAACTAATGTATGAACAACACCGGCTTTATCTGTTCTATAGTTTGCTTTACCTTTTTTAAGTTCTTCAACTGCTTTTTCAGGAGTTGGAGTTACTGTACCTGTTTTAGGGTTTGGCATAAGACCTTTAGGTCCAAGTTTCTTACCATATTTACCTAATAATGGCATCATTGCAGGGTCAGCAACCATAACATCAAAGTCAAATATATCCTCTTTAATTTTTTGTTCCAATGTTTGACCATCAACGACTTGGTCTGCACCAGCAGCTGTGGCTAATTTTTGTTTTTCAACATTATTTGTAACAACTAATACTGAAATTGATTTACCTGTTCCATTTGGAAGTAGAACTGAACCACGTAATTGTTGGTCAGCCTTTCTAACGTCAAGGTTTAACTTAAATACTAAATCAACTGAGGCATCAAATTTTGCATATGAAGTTCTTTTAACAATTTCAACAGCTTCTGCTAAATCGTAAGCAATGTTTTTGTCAAATGAGCTTCTAGCGTTTTGAATTTTCTTTCCGCCTTTTGCAGACATTATTTATCTCCTTCAGTTTTAGTAGATTTTTTAACTTTGCCGCCTTCATAGCCGTCAATTAAAATTCCCATATTTCTTGCTGTACCAGCGATAATTGCCATTGCAGCTTCAACATCATCAGTATTTAAGTCAGGTAATTTGTATTCAGCAATTTCTCTTAATTGATCAACAGTAATAGTTGCAACCTTAGTTGTCTTAGCATTTGAGCTTCCACTTTCAATCTTTGCAGCTTGTTTTAATTTGTAACTTGCTGGTGAAGTGAATAGTTTAAATTCAAATGATTTGTCATTGTAAACAGTAATTTGAACTGGAACTGGTTCATTACCTCTATCACGTGTTGCGTCGTTAAATGCACGTGTAAATTCTGGCATGTTAATACCAACACCTGCTAAAGCAGGACCTGGTTTAGCTTGACTAGCATTAAATTGTAACTTACGAACACGAACAATATCAGCTTTTGATTTTGCCATATTTTGTTATCCTCTCGATAATGTGGTTCTAGCGATTTAATCTCCCACTAGTAAAGAACAATTTATAATAAATTGCTTTTTAATTATATATTTAAATCTTAAATTACATACAAAAATTTATGGTTTGTAAAATACATCTTTTTGTGCATGTTGTCAAATGTTAATTCTTTGGATTTTTGCTTCATTTTCCGCTGCTTTAAGCTTGTAAAAATATTCAACTAAGTTTTTTTTCATTTACTGCATACTTATGCTTAGAATCGACTGATATATAATGAACTCTTGCTAAACCATTTCTAACTAATTCTAAACCTACATCAGAATATGTGTTTATGCTTGTTTTATAGTACAAAAATGCAATAATTCGGTTATACTTATCATGCTTTATAAATCTATAGTACAACTCTTTGTTATTTATCATATTAGTTAAGTAAATTCTTGCCTGATGTGCATAAAAGTTTTCAAATTTAGCTAACTTTTGAATATTATCTTTAAAAGTTTCTGGTGCATCAATACCAAAAAGCCTTATTGTCTGCTTTTTGTCATTTTGCAAAAATGAAATAGTGTCCCCGTCTATTATGCTGACGTTTGAATCAATTTTAGTGCTTTTTAAGTAATAATTGGCAACATTGGTGCAACTTACTAATTGATAAGGCAATACTAATGCAGATATGAAAAATCTTAGAGCTTTCATATATTAATAGTTTTGAAAAAGCATTAGGATTATAAAAATAAAAAAATTGGGAAAATCAAGCCGTTTTTCCCATTTTTTTATTGATTAGTATCTGTTTTGTGAATTAAAGGTAATTATTTTATCTTTTACTGCTTCACATATTGCTTTGCATCCAGGCGCAAGTAATTTTCTAGGATCAAAATTCTTGCCTTTCTTTGATTCACCTGAAATAACAAACTTTTCCACAGCATCAGCAAATGCTAGTTGTAACTCAGTATTTACATTAATTTTTGTTACACCTAAACCAATTGCTTTTAAAACTTGTTCAGTAGGAATCCCGCTGCCGCCGTGTAAAACTATCCCAATGTCTGTGGCACTGGCAATTTTACTTAATGCTTCAAAATCCAATGACTTTCATGATTCAGGATACTTACCATGAATATTGCCAATTCCGGCTGCTAAAACATCTATTCCGGTTTCTTTCATCTTCAAAGCATCATCAACATTTGAAATCACACCAGCTGAAGAAATTCCGTCTTCTTCGCCGCCAATAGCACCTACTTCAGCTTCTACAGAAACATTATGCATTTTGGCAAAGTCGACAACTAGTTTTGTTTTAGCTAAATTTTCTTCCATTGAAAGCATAGAGCCATCAAACATAACAGATGTAAAACCTGCATCGATTGCTTTAAAGCAAGAGTCAAAATCTCCATGATCTAAATGGAGCACAACAGGTACATCAATTTTTAAATCATAAACAAGTGACTTTACTAAATTTGCCACTGTTGAGTATCCACCCATGTACTTAATTGCACCCATACTTGCGCCTAAGATAACAGGCGATCTTAATTCATTTGCAGTAATTAAAATATTTTTAGCTCACTCAAGATTATTAATATTTATGTGCGGTACTGCATATTTATTTAGTTTAGCATCTAGCAATATTTCTTTTGCATTAGTAAGCAAGTATTGTTTTGCCATTTTTTACTCAAAACCTTCTCTAGTAATTCATAAACCTTGATTGTTTCTTTCAAAACGTGAATCAACAGTTAATAAACGGTATAATTCACCGATCTTGTTTTGACGAATCTTGCTATAATCAAGCTCTTTTTGTGCTGCTTCTTTTTCTCATTTTGGTTTAAGTTGTGCTTCAACTTCATCAAAAATAGTATCAAATTCCATATATTGGCTGCCACCTGATTTTTCCAATAAAAACTCAATGGCAACATCTAACATTGTTTTCATATACTTTCCCCTAATTAATATTATTTAAATTATATATTTAGTTCTTGTAATTTTTAATTGTAAAGTTAATTTTTGCACTTATGTCAATTAGCTCTTGAAATAGGTTTTTAAATACAAAAGCAAAATCATTGTAATCTAAGTCACTTGGGTAAATTTTTATATTTCATTTCTCTTTATCATCAACTAAAGCCAGAACAAATTTGTCAAAAAGATTCTCAAGTTCAAATTCTTTTACTTGATTTTGTGAATTAGATGACTCATCTATTTTAGAAAATCTTAAGATCAATTTTGAATTATGTTCATTTTTAACTTTTTGGGCTGGTTTATAGACATTTTTGAAAAATTCAACAGTCTCAAAAATTTTGTTATTTTTTCATACTCTTTTATCATTTGAATTTGAAGAATCATCAACTTCAGGCAAGATAACTTTATTTCATTCATATCATAAATTGACCAAGGCATGAGTGTGATAGGTATTTCCTTCAGGAGTAATACCTCTTATATTTTTGTAGTCAATATTGACTTTTTGAGAGTCAAAAAACTTACGAGAGTACTCACTTTGCATTCCAGAATATTTTTTAACTAGGCTCTCTAAAAAAAGATTTTGATATCTATATCTTTCTTTTTCGCTCAAATTTTTAAATAATGGCCACCCCGGCAAAATATCAAATTCATTATAAAAGCTTTTAAATAATGAATCAGATTTGCTTTTTCTTAAATCTTGCACATAATCACTTATTATGTTATTAACTTCTTCGTTCAAAATTGCAATATAACCAATATTTGTTCTAATATTTATCTCTTTATTTTTAGGTTTGTCAGTTAATTCATTAAATAACAACTCGCTGTTAATAGAATTGTTGATCAATTCAAATTTTCCGTCTGTACCTGTTTTATAGCCTAATTCTAACTTGTGGTCTTGCTTACCATCTTTATTTGTGCCCATATAGGGCAATATTTGATCAATTACATTTTTTCATTCTTTAGTTATATGATCAATCTTGCTGTAGTTATCTAAAAAATACTTTTTATATGAATCGTTAGATATAAAATTGGTTATCTGTTCTCATATATTTTTGTATTGATTATAGTACTCAAACATTTCTTTTGAAAATTCAGTTTCAAATACATCTTTTTGTCTATAAAAACTGCCTTGACAACTCGCTGATATTATTGACAAGGAGGCTAGTGAAATAGGCAAAAAGGTCAATCTTACTTTTCATTTTGACATAATTTTTTTTCTTGCTGTTCTACAAGAAGTTTAAGATTTTTAACTTCTTTAATTGTTAATTCCCGATACATTCCTTCAGGCAATTTGTCAACAGTTAAATTGGCATAAGAAACTCTTTTTAAAGTTAAGACACTGTGGCCAATTTTTTCAAATAATTTTTTAACATGATGGTATGAGCCAACATGAAGTGAAATTAGGTAGCTTTTTGTATCAACTTGATCAACAATTTGGTAGCTCATTTTTCCATCAATTTCAATGCCTGCATTAAGCTCTCTAAATTCTTTTAATGTTAAAGGCGAATCAATTCTAGCACGATAAACTCTTTCGATTTCATATTTAGGATGCGTTAATTTGTTAACTAACTCATAATCAGTTGTGAGTAATAAAACGCCAGTTGTATTACGATCCAGTCTACCAACAGGGACAATTCTTTCGCTAGTGTTAATTAAATCAATAACAGTGTGACGACCCTTAGGATCTTTTGAAGTTGTTATAGTGTTCTTAGGTTTATTAAGCAAATAATACTTAAAAACAGTGTTTTTGGTCAAATTTATTATTTTGCCATTTACTTTTATTTCATCATTCATGCTTGCTTTATCGCCAATAGATGACTTAATTCCATTAACAAAAACAAGACCCTTGGAAATCATTTTTTCAGCATCTCGCCTTGACATTAGGCCTGATTGTGCTATTAATTTTTGTACTCTTACTAATTCTGGCATATTATAATCACATTCTACTTAGACCACTTATTATTGATCTCATTTTGCTCATCACTAAAAGTAATGTTTTTGGCAAGATTGTATTCAATGTTTCTTTTAACAACTTGCTTAAAGCACTCATTAAAGTCTTCTAGCGCTAGCTGTCTTAGCTTTTGCACTCCTGCAAAAGCACGTCCATCACAAATTTTATCTGCTATATACAAAATTTTATCTAATGTTGATAATTCTAATGCTAGTGATGTGTGAATCCTGATAGCATTATAAATTTCGTCATCATCATTCATATAAATATGTTTAAACCATAGTGCCCCAGCAAGTTGGTGAAGCTTATAATTTGGAAATAATTTTCTATCATAAGCATTTTCAACAAATTGATTGATAAATGCTCTGGATTCATTTTCGTCTAATTCCTTACAAATATCGTGAAATAAGCCTGCATAATAAGCTTTTTTTGCATCATATTGTATTGATTTAGCTAGCATAACAGCAAACTCAGCAGCAGCTACACAATGTTTAGCTCTTTTTGCTGTTAGTAATGAATAAATGATTTCCTTTGCATATAGAAAGTTATTTCCAATATAGTTATTGACTTTATTATCAGTTAGATCTAACTCACCTTGTCTAACTTTAGTAGATGATTCATCAAAAATTGGATTATTCATAATTTTAATGCCGTACTTTTTGGCATTAATTTTATTTATATTTTTGCTACGTTTATAAACAACAAATTGGCAACTTTTAGTCATCTCATCTGCATATTCTCATTTATGAAATTTAGGCAACAAATCAGAGCCCATTATGAAAAAGAGTTCATCGTTTGGAAACTTATTTTTAAAATATCTTATTGTTTCAAAAGTGTAACTAACTCCTCCTCTTTTTATCTCAAACAAAGACACTTCTGAGTTATAGCTAAAGTTTTCTAAAGCCAAATTTAGCATATTAATTCTGTCACTATCTGCGGCTACTTGATTTTTCTTTTTGAATGGACTAATAGCAGTAGGGATGAAGTAAATTTTGTCCAAACCTAGTGTTTTATAGGCAAATTCAGCAATTTTAATGTGTCCATTATGCACAGGGTTAAATGAGCCCCCAAACAATCCAATTTTCATTTTTTCCTACTTTCTTATTCCTAAATCATCTTCAAGATATCTACTTTGCACAGACTCTTTTATTTTTTCTTTAGAAACTCTGTAGCCGGTTTTTAAAACAACCTTGCCAACTTTTTTGTTTATATCATTAATTATATTATTTACTTTGCTTTCCTGCTTGTAATCGTCATATGTGTCAAAAATTGTAAGTTGTTTAAAATGTTCAAACTCATTAATTAAGTTAGTTAATCTTAAGCCAACGCCACGAATAGGTTGCTCTTTTCACAATTTTTCAAAGAGTATAATGGCATTTTTATAAATTTGTTCAGCATCATTAGTTGGCTCAACCAATTTCATTTGCTTGCCTTTTCAAACTTTAGAAACGCTTCTGATTATTACTGTTAAAGTAAAGCCAACAACATTACGATTTTGTGCTCTATGACTTACTTTATATGCAATATTTTTAATTACTTTATATATTTCACTTCGTTCATAAAAGTCATAAAGCGGAAATGTAAGCTCATTGCCTATACCTTTTAAATTGTTATGCTCATATGTTAGCTTATCATTGCCATTGCCATTAGCTTCATTAATAAAAGCAGACAGTCTGTTTCTAAAAATCATGTATAAATCGGAATTTAACTCACTAGAACGAGCTAACTGGCCAATTGTTTTAACATCTGCTTTTATTAATTTGTCAGCGGTTTTTTCGCCTATTCCATAGTACTTTTGGATATTTAGTGGCCAAATTTGAGTCTCAAGATCATTATGATTTTCAATAAATTTAACGCCAAATGGCTTAGCTAAATCACTAGCTATTTTAGCAGCTCATTTTGAATAAGAAATTCCTATCGAAATAGGAATGTCAAAGATCTCGTTGATATCTTCTTGCAATTTTCTAGCAAGCGCAACAGGATTTTTGCCTTCTGCTATAGCAGTAACATCAACCCAACATTCATCAATTGAACCGACTTCAATATTAGCAGTGTAATTTGATGCAATGTAATCAAAAATATTGTTTGATGTTGTATAGTATAAGTCAAAATTAGGCTCGACAAAAATTGTTTCAGGAGCCTTTTTTTCAATCATAAATCTTGGTCAGCCGACTTTTATGCCAGCATTTTTTAACTCATATGAAATACTAGAGCAAATTGAGCGACTTAATCCATTTGAAACTGCAACAGGTTTATTTTTTAACCTATGATCTTTTGATCTGTGCGCGCTTACAAAGTATGAGTCGAAATCTATATGAAATATAATGTTTTTATTGTTCATTTTTTAATTTTTCTTTTAATAGTTTGCTTAGCATTTGCACACAGTCAAGCCTGTTAGCATGTTGATTAACATTATCAAAAACTAATAGCTCTCCAAGTTTGTTTTTTTCTTCATCACTTAGAGGCTTTCCAGTAATATTTTTTTCGAATAAGTCTATAAAATAGAGTGATTCATCTATAGTTGTACTATTTAAATACTTGCAAAGCAAATTAGCTGATGAGATAAAATAAGCACAGCCATTGCCATTAAAATGTAAATCTTTTAAAATTTTATTTTCGATTATATAATCAGCTTCTAAGTAATCACCACAAGAGTTGCTAAAAGATTCTATTTTTTTATTTTGCACATCCTTTTTAAAAGAAGGCTTAAGATAATTACTCATAATAATTTCTCTTTTTTGTTCAAAACTATAAGACAATGAAATCACCTCCTTTTTTTAATGCATGAGTTAGCTTATTAATGTCATTTTTATTGTTGTAAACCCCTAGCGAAACCCTGACGAAGGAATCGTTACAAGCAAAATTTTTTAAATAGTGGGCGCAAAAGATTCCTGAACGCACATATATGTTATTTACACCTAAAAAATGCGCTACATCTTGCGAATTAATTCCCTTTATGTTAAATAAAATTATGTGATCATCTCTTTTTGAATAGATTTCAATATTTTGTACTTTCAAAAGCTCGTCGTATGCATAATTGCTTAGTTTTTTTAATATTTGCTTGCTTTTTTCATAACCAATATATTGGTTAAAAAAATCAATTGACCTATTAAACATAAAGATAGCTGCAAAATTAAGTGTTCCAGGCTCAAATTTTTCGATACTATTTTTAATTATAAAACTATTATCTTTGTTTACTGAATTGATTGTGCCACCGCCAAAAGTAACAGGATCTAATTCTTTTAATATATGTTCTTTAACAATTAAAGCCCCTAGGCCTGTCGGCCCATAAAATTTATTTGCACTAAAAGCTATAACATCACAATTTTGCAAACTGACTTTTTCATAAACTATAGCCTGAGCTGCATCATTTACTAATATTGCTCCAACTTTGTGACATTTTTTATAAAGGCTTTCTATATCTATTTTTACTTGAAAATTATTGGTTAATTGTGAAAATGCTACAACTTTGGTTTTGCTGTTTATAGCACTTTCTAAATCAGGGGTGTCAACAATTTTTACATCTATATTGTGTTCTTTGGCTAACACAATTCATGGAATCATATTTGATGAGTGATTATAGCCATGCAAAATTATTTGATCACCGGCTTTTAATTTTTGCATGTACATTTGTGCAAACTTATTTAGTGAATCTGTTGCTCCGGAAGTAAAAATTACTTCATTTTCTTTAGCATCAGTTAGTAATGCAATTTTGCGTCTAACTTCATTAACTATTTTATTGGTATAAATGCCTAATGGAGAATTATTAGTTCTTGTGCTAACCGAATATAAATTATAAAAATTGTTGCTTTCAGTAATGGATGGCTTAGGTTTAAGCGCTAAGGCTGCTGTGTCCAAATATACTATTTTATAGGCTAATGGGAAGAATGATCTAATCGATTTAGGCATTATTTATCCTTTAATAAAATTCTCAATTGCATATTTATCAGTAGCTTTAACTAACTCATAAACAATGCTTTCAGACCACTGTGAATGACCGGAGTCTTTAAGTATCTTAAGCGTAGAATTAGGCATATTTTTATGCACTAAATATGCACCATATGGCTGGCAAATTAAATCATAAGCACCATGAATAATGTCGGCTGAAATGTGCTTAATTTTGTGAATATTATTTAATATATAGCCTTCCTCAAAGAAGCAGTTATTAACAAAATAATGATTTTCAATGAGCGCAATTTCGCTATTTGCCTTGATGTCTGTTTCATCAAAATCACCACCAAGCAATTTTACGTTAACAGATTCCCATCTAGCTCATTCATTTAGCGCTTTAATTCTAATGTTAGGATCGCTATCGTTCATTAACTTATGATAATAGTTTATAACATCATTTCTTTTATCAACTGGAACAAGGTCTATATACCTTTCAAAATCTACTGGATTCATTCTATTTGCACCATCTTGATAAAGTCAAATAAGATCATGCTTTATGCCTAAAAAAAGTCCACGTAACACTATATGCGATACTCTATCAGGATGATTAATTGCATAACACAAAGCTAATGTTGTGCCTCATGAACCACCAAAAAGCATTCATTTATCTATTTTTAGATGTTTTCTAAGCATCTCAATATCATTAATCAAAAATCAAGTTGTGTTATTAATTAATGACATTGATGGCTTACTTTTTCCACACCCTCTTTGGTCGAATAAAACTATTTTATAGGCTTTTGGGTTAAAAAGCCTTCTGCTGTTTTCGTTACAGCCAGCACCAGGTCCTCCATGAATATATAAAACTGGTATTCCATCAGGATTGCCTGAAACTTCATAGTAAATTTCATGCATCCCATCTTCAGTTTTCAAATAGCCACTTTCATATGGGCTATTTGAATCATACAAATATTTAATGTTCAAAATTACTTCCTAATATTTTGTGATAATTGGAAATTCAGTAGTAAGAGCTTCAACTTGTTTCTTAAGTTCAGCAATTCTGTCTAAATGCTTTGATTCATTTTCGCTAAATTCAACACAATTTTGCAAAATCTCATGCATAATAGCGCCTAGTTCTTTTCATTTTGCAAACTTTCTTGAGCTCATTGCTGCAGTACCTATTCTAATTCCCGAAGTGACAGCAGGACTTAGTTCGTCAAATGGCACAGTATTTTTATTCACAGTTATATTAAATTTACCTAATATCTTTTCAGCTTGCAATCCTGAAATGCCATAGCTTTTGTTCACATTTATTGTAAATAAATGATTGTCAGTACCCCCTGAAACTATCGAAACACCCTGTTTTATAAAGTAATTAGAAAATTCTCTTGCATTATAAACAACGCTTTTTGCATATGCTGCATATTCAGGTTTTAGTGCCTCGCCGAAAGCAACTGCCTTGCCTGCTATAGCATGAAATAGTGGGCCGCCTTGATAACCTGGAAATACTCATCTATTCATTTTCTTAGCAATTTCTACATCATTAGTCATAATGATAGCGCCTCTAGCGCCTCTTAGAGTTTTATGGGTTGTTGAAGTGATAATGTCTGCATAAGGCACTGGTGATGGGTGAACTCCCCCCGCAATTAATCCAGCAATATGAGCTATATCTGCCATCAATTTTGCACCACAAGCATCGGCTATTTCTCTAAATTTCTTGAAATCAACAATTCTAGAATATGCTGAATAACCGCAAATAATTACTTTTGGTTTTTCTTTAATAGCTAGCTCTTTGATCGCTTCATAATCTAAAATACCATCTTCATTAACTGAATAAGTTATTGAATTGTAAAAAATACCACTAAAGCTTATTTTATAACCATGAGTAAGATGTCCGCCTGATGCTAAATCTAGCCCCATAATTTTGTCGCCTTGGCTTGCTAGTGTAGCTAAAGCTGCAGCATTGGCAACTGATCCTGAATATGGTTGAACATTGGCAAACTTAACTCCAAAAAGTTTTTTAAGTCTTTCAATAGCAAGTGTTTCGACAACATCAACATTTTCGCAGCCGCCATAGTACCTTTTGCCTGGATAGCCTTCTCCATATTTATTAGTTAAAACACTTCCAACAGCAGTTAAAACATCTTCACTTACATAATTTTCTGATGCTATAAGTTCAATGTGTTCATTTTGTCTATCAACTTCATTGTTAATAGCATGCTCAATTTCTTTATCATTCATTGATATTTTCTTGTACATAATTCCCCTTATTTTTTATTAAAAATTTCATTAATCTTGTTGATTTCTTCAAAACTGCCAGTTACTCTTAGTGTTACATTTCTTTTATCACCATTAGTAAATGAATCAATTTGCATAATGCTAAATGACTTAGATATTTCATTAATTTCACTAATTTTTGATGCAATTGCTTCATTTGAATTAATTGTGAAAGTTAAGTCTATTGACTTTAAAGGACTAGGGTCATAGACATTAAACTCAACTTTTAAATTATTGTTTACATTCATAAATTCTGCAACTCAAAAATTAGAAGCATTATATGATGGATGTACTTTTCCAATTCATCCTATAAAACAGCCATTGTAGATAATTTTTGCTGATACATTAGGGTGAATAAGTTCATTATCTTTAAAAGGAATAAATTCTAAATTATCAACTTTTAAAAAGTTATAAATATCTTGCTTAATTTCGTCAAATGACTTTTCATTTGATAATAGACCATAAACAAATTTATTGTCATTAATCATTCCATGCTCAAATAATGAAACATTGTTTATTTTTCTTTTTAGATTAAATTCTGCAGATTCTAATAATGATGGAATTATAGAGTTTCTAACTTCTTCTCTTTCTTTAGAAACAAAAGTCATTAACTTAACTGTGCTTTCAAAATTAAAAGGATTAAGTATGTTCATTTCAGAAGAAATTAAACTAAAAGTTCTTATTTCGTTATAGCCTAGCGACTGAAGTATATTTTTATTATCGACTGAATGTGCAACTTTATATAATTCTAATTTTGGTGCTTCGGGTTTGAAATTGCTGTATCCATAAAATCTAAAATACTCTTCAATCACATCTTCATAATGCTGTATATCGCTTCTGTATGTCGGAGCTATAACTCTGTTTTTGTCCATTGAAAAACCAATTTTTTTAAGAGTTTTTTCTACATCATCAAATATTGATAAATCTTTAATGTTACAGTTGGCATAGATTGATAATTTCTTTCTGCTTTGGATAACTGATTTGCCTTTTTTAACTTTGGGAATATTAACAATCTGGCTAACAGATTGACAGTCTAAGGCTGATTTATACTTTAAAAAGGAAATTCCATTAAATACAATTTGTGAATTAAGTGCTCTTCCTGCTTGAATTGATGAGGCTGTATCCATTTTGATTTCTCTAGCACCATGTCTAACTAATAATGGATCAAATAAACCTACTTCAAATACAACTTCTTTAGTATTCTCGTCAACTGCCGAGTTTTCGCAACCCATAACTGATGCTAAAGAAATTACGCCTGTTTCATCTTTAATTGCAAGAACATCAGAAACACTTACTTTCTTGCCGCCTAAAATCTCAAGTTCACCACTAAATTTAGAACATGATAATGATTTCCCAATCTTATTTTTGTCATAAACATGACATGGAACTCCCGCAACTAAAAGAGCAATGTTTGTTAAATCAATAGCGTAAAGACCTTTTGCATTTATGCCGTGCTTAGCTAAGAACAAAATATCTTTTAAGCTTGTTTTGTTATTTTTAAGTCTTGCTTCAAAAAATGTTAATTCAGTTGCTTCATTTTTAGAAACTTTTATATTACTTCTAAAACGATAGTTGTCTTTTGGTAGCAAATTTGGCCATACAAATTTAGTTTTATAGTAAGCCGCTAATTCCATAGCAAGTACATAATATGAATTGGTTTCTGCTCTATTGGCTGGTGTAGTAATATCAATTATGTAGTCGTCTAAATTAAAATATTTAATTGGATCTAAATCTTCATTAATTGACGAATCGTCCAATAAAATAACACCGTTGGGATCAAATGGTAGCAATGAACTGTCATAACCTAACTCTGAATAACTTGCAAGCATTCCATTAGAGACAACGCCAGCCATTTCTTTTTTACCAAAAACTATCTCGCCTTTGCTTGCCCCTTCGACAAAAGCAACAATTCAGTGATTCTTTTTCACATTTGTAGCAGTTGTCTGGATAGTTATAATGCCTGTGTTTGTTTTTATGCTAACAATATTAAGGTTTTTGCTGTTTTCATTTTTAAAAACATCAAGCACATATCCAAATTTTATACCCTTTACATCACTGAATTGTTTTATGCTCTCAACTTCATAGCCTAAGTTGTTTATACTTTTTTCAATTGAGCTATCTAAATTTATTTCAGGCATATATTTATTGATTTCTCTAAGAGAAATGATCATATTAATTTTCCTTTCTAATGCTAAAATCAATTGGATTGGTCAATTTTGCATTAACTTTTTTGAAAAAATGTGAATCCTTGAAACTATTTTTTGTTTTTGAATAACTTAGTGGTGAAGGATGGGAAGTAAATATTATTCTGTCCTCTGCAACTTTATCCTTAATTAATGAAAAGGCCTTGTTGCCCCAAGCACCAAAAATCACTTTTTTATTTTGCTTTAAAATAAAATCTAATAAATTAGAAACAAAAATTTCTCATCCAAAATTACTGTGGCTATTTGGCCTGTCTTCACTAACTGTTAGCACACTATTAAGTAGCAAAATGTGATTTTTGGCTCAGGATTTTAGACTAAATGTCTCAATTACAGCCTCCGGGTAGTCTTTTTTTAGTTCAAATAAAACGTTTCCTAAACTTTTTGGGCATTTTGAACTTTCAGTACTAAAAGCTAAGCCATCAGCAAATCCTTTTTTGTAATATGGATCTTGCCCAATAATAATTAGTTTTAATTTCTCAGGACTGCTATATTTAAGACACTCAAATATTTTCTCGTCGCTAGGAAACACATTGAACTTACTTTTTTCCTTGTCTATAGAAGCCATTAACTCTATAAAATAGGGTTTTCGAGATTCATTGTTAATAAATTCAGCAAACTTATTTTTCATTCTTAAACTGTAAAAGTGTTCTTAAATCATTTTTATATAAATATCTAATGTCAGTTATTCCGTACTTTATCATTGTTAGTCTTTCTAATCCTAAGCCAGCTGCAAATCCATGAAATTTTTTGCTGTCATAACCAGCTTTTGTCATCACATTAGAATGTAACATTCCTGCTCCGAGCACTTCAATTCATTTATTTTTATAAAAGATATCAACTTCAACACTTGGTTCAGTAAAAGGGAAATAACTTGGCCTTAGTCTTATTTCTAACTCTTCTTCAAAAACATAAGATAATAGCGATTTAAGGGTTCATATTAAATTTGGGAAACTAACTTGTTGGCCTACACTTACAAAATCCAGCTGAGTAAATTGGTGTGAGTGAGTTGCATCATCTTCATCATTTCTATAAACCTTTCCTATTGAAAAGATACTTGCACACTTGTTAGCATTTTTCTCTAACTCATAAGCAGTTATTCCAGTGTTATGAGTTCTTAATAAAATATTGTTTGAAATATAAAGCGAATCATGGGTTGCACGCGCAGGATGATTTTGCGGAATATTCAGTCTTTCAAAGTTATATTCTTCATCAGTAATCTCGTCGCCTGTGGCTTCAAAATAGCCATTTTGGACAAATCAATCCCTAAGCCTTTGTTCAATAATACTAATTGGGTGCAATGAGCCTAATTGTTTTAATGGCTTAGTTACATCAATAAATTCACTTTCAATGATTTTATTTATTTTCTCCTTTTCAAGCCTCTTCTCAACCTCTTTAAACTTAGCTTCATAAAATATCTTTAGCTCACTGATTTTAATACCAATTAATTTACGCTCTTCAGGGCTAGAATTTTTGATTTTTGCCTTTAATTCTTCAATCTCGCTGCCTGCACCAAAAACTAGATTTTTAGCTTGCTTATACTCTTCAAAACTTTTTATTTCTTCTCAATTTATCTTAGAACTCATTATTTTTCTCCTTGTAGTTGTTTTATAAACTTATAGTATTCTGTTATTTTCTTAGAATCGGTTTCTTTTGGAAAAAAGAATTGATTTCCTTTAGCTTCTTTCGGCAAATACTCCTGTTTTACAATGTGATTAGGAAAATCATGTGGATATTTATAACCTATAGAATCTCCTAGTTTAACTGCTGATGCATAGTGACCATCACGCAAAAATTTAGGTACATCGTAAATATTTCCTTGATTAATATAACCTTCAACATTTGAAATAGCTTCATAAACTGAATTGCTCTTGGACGCTAAGGCTACAGATATAATCGCATAAAAAATGGGTAATCTTGCTTCAGGTAAACCAAGTAACTCAGCACAATCAATAGCGTTTTTTACTCTAATTTGCAAATTAGGATCAGCTAACCCTACATCTTCATAGCTACATGCTATTAGCCTTCTAAACAATCCTTGCAAATCACCTGACTTAACAATAATTGCTCCGTAATATAATGCTGCATCTACATCAGAACCACGAAGAGATTTATGAAAAGCTGAAAGATTGTTATAGTGAGCTGATGAATTTTCATCACTATAAAACGAGATATTTGGTACGAATTTTTTAATGTCATCTAAACTTATTTGCTTGTTTTTACTCATCAAAGTCAAAATTTGCAAATTGTTAAGACATGATCTATAGTCGCCATTAGATAACTTTACAAACACCTTAATTGTTGATTCATCCATTTGGTAATCAGGAAAATACTTTTTTAAATTATGTTTTATGCCTTCAAACATTTCTTGTTCGCTTAATTTAGTAAATTGCAAAATTTGCATTCTACTTCTTAGGGCTGGATTTACTCTAAAATAAGGATTTTCCGTAGTTGTTGCATAAATAATTATTTTGTCAAACTCTAAGTATGAAAGTAAAATATCTTGCTTATCTTTATTTAGCCTATGAATTTCATCAATTATTAAAACGTCATTATCCGCAAGCATCTTGATTAATTCAGCTTTTGAGTTGACTGAAGCATTAAAATAATCATATTTTAGACCTAAGTCATTAGCTAGTGCAACTGCTGCTGATGTCTTGCCAGTGCCTGATTCACCAAAAAATATAAAACTTGAGTAAATTTTATCTCTGGCAACTTTTTTTAGTAACTCCACAACAGATTTTTGCCCAATAATATCGTCCAACGTTTTAGGTCTTAATTCATTTGCTAAATTTTTCATATTAATAAATTTTAAAGCTTTTTAATGAGTTTTTAACTTTTTTTAAAAAATCCCAAAATTATGCTCATTGCTTAATAAAAGTGAATAAAAAAATGGCGTTCACAATGGGAATTGAACCCATTACCCCAAGCTTAGGAGGCTTGTGCTCTACCTGGTGAGCTATGTGAACACACAGTTATAAAATTTTATTATAAAAATAAGCGTCACTTTTATTTTTTCTTGCAAAAATAAAAAAATGGCGATCACGAGAGGATTCGAACCTCTGACAACAAGCTTAGAAGGCTTGTGCTCTATCCTGCTGAGCTACGCGACCACTGTTACAGTATTATAGTAAATTTTTTTGTTTTTGCAACAATATAAATATAAAAAAATAGGGATGACTTATGTCCCTATTTTATAGGCTTATTGGTTAAAACAGAGTTAATTGATCAGAATCATTTAGGCTATCTAAAATTTTCATTCTGTTCATGGTATCAAAAACAGTTTTAGAAACTCCAGTCCTAATTTTGAAATCTTCTTTAGATAAAAATGCTTTTTCTGCTCTGGCATTAACAATATCGTTTGCCTTAACTGACCCTAAGCTCTCAATTGTTGAAAATGGCGGAATTAAGCAGCCTCTTTCCTTATCAATTAATCACTTTTCGGCTTGTGATTTATCAATATCAACATTAGATATATAAAAACCACGAGCATATAATTCTTCAGCAACTTCGAACACACCAATAAGATCATTTTCTTTATTACTTCTGTCTTCAGTTTTCTTTAATTCATAAAGCCTTTTTGACACTTTAATACCATTTGGCTTATCAATCATATTTTCTATGTCATCAGCTTTTGAGTGAGCTGTAAAATAACTAGCATAAAATGCCAAAGGTTCATAAAGCTTAAATCAGGCTATTCATAGTGCCATTGTAACATAGGCGGTAGCATGCGCTTTTGGGAAAAGGTACTCAATTTTTTGCATACTTTTAATTAGCCAGTCTGGAACATTATGTTTTTCTAAAAGCCCAACTTCTTCGTTCGAAAGTCCTTTTCCTTTTCTAACTTTTTCCATCAAAGTAAATGACATAAGAGGTTCAATGCCTTTAGCAATTAGCATAGGCATAATGTCGTCCCTACAACAAACAACTTCATTAAGCTTGCGGCCTTTTTCTAAAACTAACTCATCTGCATTGTTTATTCAAACATTAGTTCCGTGACTAAGACCCGAAATTGAAATTAAGTCAGCTACAGTTTTTGGCTTAATATCATTAAGCATTTGTCTAACAAAAGAAGTACCAAATTCTGGCAAACCAATAGCTCCAGTTTTTTCATTTGAAATTTGATCAGGTTTAATTCCCATTGGTTCAGTAGAGCTAAAAAGCTTTATAACACTTTCATCATTTTTGGGAACGTCATAAATATTTATACCAGTGTATTGCTCTAATAATTTAATTGAAGTTGGGTTATCATGTCCTAAGATGTCAAATTTTAGAACATTATCATGAATTGCTTTGTAATCGAAGTGAGTTGTTAATCATGAAGAACTTTGGTCATTAGCTGGATAGTTGATTGGGGTAAAGTCAAAAATATCAAACTGCTTTGGAATAATAATTATTCCTCCAGGATGCTGACCTGTTGTTCTTTTAACATCCTTAATTCTGTTAGCTAAAAACTCAACAAAAATTTGTGGTATGTTCTGTCTAGTTTGCTCAGCATATGACTTTACATAGCCAAAAGCTGTTTTTTCAGCAACTTTTGATATGGTACCAGCCCTAAAAGTATGGCTTTCTCCAAAAAGCTTAAGGATTTCTTCGTGAACCACGCCTTGAAATTCTCCGGTAAAGTTAAGGTCAATATCAGGAACTTTATCAGCATTGAAGCCTAAAAATGTTTCAAACGGAATGCTTTGTCCATCGCCCTTAATTTTCGTATGACACTGTGGGCAAGTCTTATCAGGCAAATCATATCCACTAGTGATACCTGAAACATTAGCTATTTCAAAATGCTTACACTTAGGACAGCAATAATGAGGCACAAGTGGATTAACTTCAGAAATACCAATTAATGAAGCCACAAAAGATGAACCAATTGATCCCCGGCTTCCTACTATAAAACCTTGGTCAATTGACAGCTTAACTAATTTATAACTAATTCAATAAATCACATCAAAACCATATTTGATAATGGGATTAAGTTCAGAGTCAATTCTTTTTTGAATCAATTCAGGCAAGTTTTCGCCATATTTTGCATGAGCATTTTTATAAACTAAATCATGTAATTTTTTCTTAGAATCGTCGAATTCTGGTGTAAATAAGCCAGTTTTTATTACTTCAATATTTTCGGCCATATTGGCAATTTTTTGAGTATTGTCAATAACAATTTCTTCAGCTAGCTTTTTATCATTTAAAAAAGCAAATTGTTCTAACATTTCATCGGTAGTTAAAAACCTTTGATTTGGTATAACTAATTTTCCTTCTTCGGCTTTTTTATAGTCAAATAAGTAATGTCTTGCATTCTTTATACCTTTAGCATAAACTAAGGACATAAAAATTTCTTTATCCCATGGATCTAGGTATTTTACATCAGCAGTAGCTATACAAATTTTTGAATGTTTTTTAGCTTCAGAAATAATTTCACTTAAGCCATCATGTAGCTGCTTAGTAGTTATGAAGCCATATTTTATTCAGTGCTCGAAGCATTGCGGTGCTGGGATTTCAATAAAGTCATAATGTTTTAATTCTTTTATAAAATCATCATGCGAAGAGTAAAAGTACTTATCAATCAAAAGGCCTTTTAAAGTTCCTGATCCTACTAAAACGTCAGATCTATCTAAGTTGACAAAATCCTCTTTAAAAGTTATTGGGCCATTTATAAATTTTTTAGTTAAGCAATCTGTTATAAGCTCAAATTGCTTTTTTAATCCTTTGTTATTTAAAGCAATAGTTGAAACTTCATAGCCGTGCATTTTTGCATATAAATCATTAGAAGTAAAGTTGCCTAAGTCTTCAAAAGTAAATATATTTTTAGAATTTAGCTCAGAAATTATGTTAACTCAAACATTTGCAAGAACTTTAGCATCATAATCCCCACGGTGTGCAACGTTTGGATCATAAACAACACCAAGTCTGGATGTAACATCTTCTAATTTATGCCTTTTGTAATTTGGAAAGCCTATTCTAGAAGCTATTAAAGTATCAATAACTGTAACATTTGGGAACGGTACATTATTAAGTCTAAATTGCTCTTTTAAAAAATTAAAGTCAAACTTTGCATTGTGTGCAATTGCAACTTTGCCATCTAAGCAATCATAAATTCTTTGTAAGCCATCTTTTATACTTAATCCTTCAGAATCAAGCATTTGTTGAGTGATACCAGTAAGCTCAGTTGTAAAAGCACCTATTTTTGCTTGCGGTTTAATGAAAAATTGAGTTACTTCTCCAACTTTTAAATCCTGATTAATATCTACAGCACCAAATTCAATTATTTCATGAAATTTGGGACTTAAACCTGTTGTTTCAATGTCAAATGACACATATGAATAGTCTTTAAAGTTGCCATTTGGAACATTTCCCAAAATTGCCTCATTTGCCTTATTTATAGTAGTAAAAGCAGTTCCATAAATAGCTTTTATTCCGGCTTTTTTAGCTTTATTAAATAACTTTGGATATCCTTGAGCACCATCAGTGTCCATTATGCCAACTGCAGGCATTTTTCATCTTTTTGCTCTTTCTACAAAATCATCAGCATTAAAAAGACCATCCATTGTGTTCATTTTTGTCGAAATATGAAACTCAACTCTCTTCCTATCTTCGCTTACTATATCCTCTTTAATGTTTAAAGGAGAATCAGTTAATTCAAGGGAATCAACATAAATAAAGAAGTTGTTGCCCTTAATTTTTTCAGCACTTGGAATTGATCCCTTAACTTTTACTCACGATTGATTATCTGGATTAATTAAGTTTTTTTGCTCATTGCTAAGTCAGTCAGTGTCTAAAAATCATGTGCAGTTAACTGCACTTTGAAAATCACTAACTTTAAACTGAATGGTAAGTTTTTTATTTTTAGAAAAACTTTTTTTAGATGCAAATAATAACCCCACAAACTCAACATTTATTCTGTTTGGGGCAGTAGCTAAATCTTTTATTGAATAAGTTGTATAGCTTTTATTAAAGTTTCTTTTTACTTTAAGTGGGTTTGAGTTATAAGAATCATATTTATCAGAAGATGAATCTAGTTCAATCATTTTTTTCAAGAGCTCTTGCTTTATTTTTTCATTTTGTTTTGCTGCTTCCTCCGATTTTGAGTAGCTTTCTGGAGAAGATTGAATATAGTCATAAGAAAAATTGAGCAAAACAAATCCATATTCTTTGAGTTTATTAAGCAACTTGCTTAACAAAATCCCATATTGATTTTCAAAGTCTCTGTCAATGTTTTCAAAGTGGCCAGTATGGTTGTCATCTACATAAAACTTGTTTTCCCAATTAATCTGATTCAAAGTCTTAAAACGTGTTTTGTCTATTATTTGATAAACATATTGTAAGATACTATTTTTATTGTATGAATCGTTTGAAACAACAAAAGATACGTCTAATCTATCCTTGTTTAAACGTATAAATGACTTTATTTTTTTAATAGTTTCATATGAAATAGGATTTTTAAAACGAAACTCTATTTTGAGCTTCTCATTTGAATTATCATCATATTTTTGATTAAAAAGAACCAGTTCGGTTCCTTGTAATTCGCTATTAATTTCTATGTTGTTAGCCTTGCAAAATGCTTCAAATCTTTTATAACCAACAGAACTCATATATATATTATATTAAGACTAAATCTATATATAAAATTAATTTCTTTATTTTTATGTTATAAATTGTTTAAAAAGTTGCTTAATAAAACAAAAAAGCCTGTTTTATAGGCTTTTTGGAAAATTTGATTAAAGTAAGTTAACGCCTTGTTTTTCAAATGATTCTTTGTGTTCATCTGGTCAAACGCTTGCTTGAACTTCACCAATATGTTTCTTTTCTAATAAAAACATACTTAGTCTGCTTTGTCCAATTCCACCACCGATTGTGTAAGGTAATTTTTGAGTAAGTATAGCTCTATGATATTCACCCATATCGTTATCAGTTTTATTGCAAATTTTTGCTTGTTTTGTTAATGAATCAGCATCAACTCTAATACCCATTGATGAAATTTCTAATGCTGCATCATTAACAGCATCATAGAAAACTAAATCACCATTTAAATTTCAGTCATCATAATCAAACGCTCTTTTTGAATGTGGCAATCCATCAGGCAAAGTGTGACCAATTTTATAAATAAAGACTGCTCCATATTTTCTTGCTACTATATTTTCTCTTTCTTCAGGACTGACACTTGGATACTCTCTATATAGCTGTTCAGAGCTAATAAATGTTAAGTTCACTGGAAGTTTTTGAGATAAAGCAGGGTATTTAAAGTTGACTTTGTTTTCGACGTATCTAATTGATTTATAGATAGTTTCGACAATTTTCTTAAGGAAATTAATATTCCTATCCTCTTTGTTTATGATTAATTCTCAATCTCACTGATCCACATATAATGAATGCTTATAATCAACTTCATCATCCTTGCGAATTGCATTCATATCTGTTCATAGCCCTTCGCCTGGTAAAAATTTATATCTTGATAAAGCCGATCTTTTTCACTTAGCTAATGAATGAACAATTTCAATGTTCTCGCTTCATTTATTTGGTGAAAAAATAACAGGAATATCCCCGTTTAATCCGTCGTTAATTTTTGAGTTTGATGTAACAAATAAGGGGGCAGACACTCTTGTTAAGTTTAACTCTTGGTTAAGCTTTTTGGTAAATGCAAATTTAAGATCCTGGATGGCTTGTTGTGTTTCTTTGAGTGTTAACTTTGATTTATACATAAATTTCTCCATTGGTAGTATTAGTTTTCTTTTTGTCAATTTTGACTTGCAGATTCATTTTTATTAGTAAAAATGAATATAGTAAAAGAGATAAAATTTGTCATATTAGGGCACTAATTAATTGCGGCGCTATGCCAGCATTAATAATAAAAAATACTCAATATGAGGTTCAAAATATATTGGCTAAAATGAATGTTCATACCATTGAAACAGACATTCCAGAATAGTCTCTAGTATCTATAGCCTTAAGCACTTGGGGCAAGAAAGCAAAAGTTGTAATTATTGGTACTATTTGTGCTATGCTCATTTGCGCAATTTGTGGCAATTTTCATTTTAAAATAAGTGCTGAGATAGCTAAACAAATAACAAAAATTGATAATGCCAAGGATGTAGTTAATACAATTCACTGATTTTTTTGCGTTTTAAATCACTTGAATATCTGTATGTTAATCATAATGTGATTACATAAATTAATGAGCAAATGCAATTTGAAATAACTATAGCAAACATCTTTTGTACAGGATCAAAAGCTCCTAAAAAGATTCATGATAATATACCTATTAAAAACATTCAGTATGAATAATATTTAACATTGCCTGTTTGCTTAAACCTATATAAATGTATGGCTTGTGGAAGACCTAAAATAAGGGTCATTGACATTCCTAAGAGGCCAAAAATTATTACAAATCAGGCAGAAACATAGTTGCTTCCATTAACAAAAAAAGCATCATAAATTGCATTAATATTCAGAATATTAATAAAAAAATAAAGCAAGAAAATTGAACATATTTTCTGCTTTTTTTGGCTGTTTTACAGCATTATTTGGCTTTTAAGGTTTGCGCAATGTTGCTTACTATTTCATTTACTTTATTAGCTTTTTGAAAAAACACAGCATGGCCGCATTCTTCTAAGGCAAAAGGAGTTATGGTTGGGATATCATCAATTAACCTAAGCATTTCTTCTTCAGTAGTAAATAAGTCATTTTTAGCATAGATTAATGTGTATGGTTTTTTAGCATTTTGATACAGCGGTTTTAATACATTTTCTAAGTATGATTTATTAAAAAACTGATTATCAACAATGTAAGAAAACATAGCTTTTGTTTTTTCTTTATTCTGAATATCTTGCATTGCAAAAGCTTGTATGCCTTTTATATAAAATATATTTGGATTATAAACTAAAGCTTTATATGCTTCAACTGCATCTTCAATGCTTTCAGGAAGCATTCATCTTTTTCCTTGCTCATAGTCAGCATTAAGTCCTGCATAGTAATTAAACGGCGCAACTAAAACTAACTCTTTTACATTAGCAATATCAAAACACATTAGTGATACTGCTGCGCCCATTGAGTGGCCCATAAGTATTACTTTTTTACCTGGTAATACTTTGTTTATAAATTCTCTTACAACTTCTGCATAAAATTCAATTGAATAACTGCCCAAATTACTTGATGATTCTCCGCATCCTGGCAAGTCTAGAGCATAAATAGAGTAATTTCTGTCTTTTATACTTAAAAGCGGCTGAATTGTTTTAGATCTGTCTTTGAACCCATGAATAAATAAAAGTACTGGTGTACCTTCAGGAGCGTCTTCATAAATGTAATGAATTTGCTCATTTTTAATTGGAACTGTTGCTTTCACTACTAACCTAAAATGATTTTAACTATTTCATCAACTGTCAAAGTTCCAAAGTAGTTTTCTAAATCAATTTTTGCAAGAACTTCTCTAACTGATTTTTCATCATAACGAATGCCCTTGAATAATGGTTCAACTTCACGGATATCTTTTTTACTTAAAAAGTCACCCGCAAAAATAATGTCTTTAATAATTGAGTTTTCAATTGTTCCATAAACTGTAACAAGACCGCCAGGGAATTTTTCAGTTTTTGTATAAGTAAAGTTTGCAGAACGGTCATATATTCATTTTTCAGAGCTAAATAATTTTCTTAGCTCTTCAAATTTTGGAGCATACTTTTCATATGGAATTTCTTCAAGTGTGCTATCTTCGTTTTCAACAAAATATTTTACTAAAGCGTCTCTAAATTCATCAACTGTCATCTTTTTAGGCAATAAATCATTAATATTTGCAACTCTAGAACGGATTGATTTGATGCCTTTTGATTCAAATTTTATCTTGTTTGGATTAAGTGCTTTAGATAATATTGTCATGTCAACGTCAAAAAGTAATGTTCCGTGTGAAACAATTCTGTGGCCGCTTATGTATTGACCATTACCGCTAATTTTGCATCCATTTGCATGAATGTCATTTCTGCCGTGAAACTCTGACTGTAAACCAATTGAGTTTAAGAAATTAAGAATTGGTCTAAGAAACTTTTGATAACTGTTATTGTCTGACTTATCAGAAATAAAACTAAAGTTTAAGTTACCTAAATCATGGTAAACAGCACCACCACCTGATTTTCTTCTTGCTAGTGCAATTTTATGATCTCTAACATATTCACGATTAATTTCTTCATAAGCATTTTGGTTATTACCAATAATTATTGCATTTGCATGTTGATAAAGCACTAAAACATCACCTGTAATAGTTGGATCCTCCATTATTATGTTTTCATATGCTAATGTTTCATATGGTGAAGTGCTTTTAACAATATAAATTTTCATAAAACTCCTTTTTGTTTTAAGTTATATATTAATTTTAATACTTTATGTTATTTTATTAATAATAAAGTAATAAAGCAATAAAACTTTAGTGCTTCTTTTGTGGCTTTTTTATAGGGATAAACAAAAATTCCAAGCGCATGCAAGGAATTTTTGTTTTAAGCTTTGTGCTTATCTAAATACTTTCTTCTATAGTAAGCTGATTTCTTAAATTTGTGAATACTTAAGGTTTGGATAATAGTTCAGATACCAGAAATTATTCAATAAACTTGAAGACCAGCAGAGAATATTAATGTTATAAAGAAGAAGACAATAGTCATAATTCTTTGAGTTCTATTAGCTTTCTTGAGTGCTTTTTCTTCTTCTAAGCTAGTCCGCTCTTTAAATTTCTTTCTATTCAGTATCTGTGGTAAGAACTGCGCAACACCTTGTACAGCAGCAACCACAACTAAAAGTCCTAAATATTGCCATTCGCCAGAGAAGAATAATCTTCTTCAGGACGTTTCAGCAAATGAAAGTCCTAACCATACCGTTGATTTAAATTCAGGTAAGGATTGGATAACCCTTCACATCATAATGAACACAGGCAAGGAGATTATCATTGTCACAAAGGCATCTAGCGGATTAATTCCATGCTTTTTGTATAGCTCAGCAACTTCTTGTTGTTGTCTAGCCTTCATTTGTTTGTTGTTTTTAAAATCTGCATATTTAGCATCAATTTTTGCTTTTTTAGATTTTAGTTCTTCTTGCTTAGACTGGTTAACAGTTTGTTTGAATGTTACAGCTAACATAGCACTACGTAAAATAATTGTTAGTACCAATATTACTATAATTGTGCCTCATCCGCCTAAATGCGATAGGCTAGTTGATAAATGAGCAGATAATCAAGCAGTTGGGAAAACTAGTAATCCATAGAATGGTCCTAATTTTCATGCATCAGATCAGTTATGTATAACTCTTTGAGGTTCATCTCCAGAATAAGGAATATTAACTGCATCAGTTAATTTAACTGTCATAGTTGAATATGGAGCTGGAGAAAGTAATCTACTTGTGTTTCTTAACTGTTCGTTTAAAGATGTAATTTTTTTCTTTAATTCAACAGCTTCTTTGCTGTTTTTATCATTTATTTTATTATAGTCATTGCTTAAGTTATTAATTTCTTCAATAACTGAATTTTTAACAGGTGAAATCTGGTTTAAAGCACTAAAATTCAACTCACTAGCATATTTGTTTAGGGCTTTATTATAGTACTTAAGGGCATAAAACACATTTGGCGCAAACTCTAATTCATTTGCTTTTTTATTCTTGATTTTATCTACTAAATATTTGTTAAAACCATTATAGTCAACTGAATAATTTGCTTCTTTTAACTTGCTTTCAACTTGTGATAAGGCTTTCAAATAGTATGAAGATTTATCAGAATAGAAAGTGTTTGTTGCTAATGTTTCCAAAATGTCTCTCCTGAATTTTGCAAAACCAGTGAAGTCATTTTTGCTTGAAAATGACAAGTATGAAAGTTCTTTATCAAAAAGAAATGGTGTGCTATTTCTGTTATTGTTTACTTCTAATTTACTTGTAAACTTGCCTTCATTTATTAATTTAGAATTTTCAGGATTTATTTTGAATACATTTTTTTCTTTGTCATAGACAAAATTGCTATCAAAATTAAATGTTGGGTCTATTACTAATCATTCTTTATATTCATTTGGATTATAAATGGTTTTATAACTGCCTTTAGCATTATCATCTTCCACTGGTTGAACTGCAAAAAGATAATTATTTGAGTTTTCACCAGTGCCTGTGATAATAGGTCTGTTGTTTCATAATTTTTTATCGTAATCTCTTAACTGAATGGCTGTATTTCAATTTTTATAAGCACCATAGCTGCCTTGGTGTGTGCTTCTAAGATTGTCAATAATTTCTTTGTAATTTTTGTGCGATAAATGGAAATTGGCACCATCATTTTTATCAAAGTATAATTGATCCTTTTCGCCAAGACCTATATCAACTTTATTTTCGTGTAAATGAGTGCTTTCTTCTTTTGTTAGTTTATGTGTGGCGTCAAAAGTTGTGATGTGTGGGCTGACATTTTCTTTGCTGGTATAAAATTCAATACCATTTCCTGTGTAGTTAGATGATTTAACCACGCAACTCTGAACGCAACCTGTCATTGCAATACCAAAAAGAAGGACATAAAAGACAATTTTTATTCAAAATCACACTTTTTTTCAAGCGCTTTTTTTCTTTTCTTTTTGTCTGTCCTCGTTAGAGAAATAATTGAAGTTGCTTGATCTATATTCTTTCATTTGTAAGCTTCCTCTTAATTTATTCTTAATTTGTTAAAAAGTTTTTGTGTAGCGCTAAATTTAGCATCAAATTTCTCATTCAAAAACTCTTTTCGTAAAATTAAAACACAGTGGAATTTAAAATCATAGACATTCAATTTATGAATAATTGCCTTGACTTGCCTTTTATAATAATTTCTTAGAACTGCATTACAGAACTTTTTAGGAACTGTAATACCTAACTTAAAACTATTAGCTTGCTTGTAGTATAAAACCAAAAAATTATTTGCGAACTGTTTTTTAGACTTTATTATTTCATCAAATTCTCAACTTTTTTGAAGTCTAAATTCTTTTTTCATAAGGTGTTAAAAATTACTTGTCGTCAGAAACAGTTAGTCTTTTTCTTCCTTTAGCTCTTCTAGCTGCTAAAACTTTTCTACCATTTTCAGTAGCCATTCTAGCACGAAAGCCATGAACTTTAGCTCTTTGTCTTTTCTTAGGTTGATATGTTCTTAAACTCATATTGCCTCCTGTTAAAAATATATGTTGAATTAGTAATGGTTAATATTATATATAAAACTTTGAAATTCTAAATCATAAATTAACAATTTTGAGGCAGCAAAAAACTGTGTTTACATTTGCTTAGAATACTATAAAACAGTCATTCTGGGATTTTGATTAAATAAATTTAACTAGCATCTAAAATTTTTAATTAGACTTTTTTAATTTTAATGCTTCACAAAAAGTTGTTTAAATCATAAAAGTTTTAAGCATCACACTAAAATTATGACAGCATCACTAAACAATGGAACTAAAGAGCAATTTATAACTGGCTATATTGGTATAATTAAGCTATGAATAAGAGCAGTAAGCATAAATCGAGAAAAAACAATAACGCTAATCCTAAAATTAGCGTATTAATTCCTTGCCATAATATAGAAAACAACTCTTATTTTTCCTTAGAAAGTGTTTTAAAAAGCTCGTATAAAAATTTAGAAATTGTATTGTTAAATGACTACTCAACAGATAACACACTGCAAATAATTAACGAATATGCTGTTAAAGATTCAAGAATTAAAGTCTATGATTTAAAAGATTACCACGAACATGTAGGTATAGGTTTTAACAGACACTTTCTGATTGAGAAGGCGACTGGCAAATATTTTATTTTTGTTGATGACGATGACAAATTACACAGAAATGCTATAAAAACTTTTGTGGACAATTTGGATGATGACTATGACCTATTAGTTGCTGAAGCTTTATATAATTATGAATATGCAAAAAACTTAAGAATTTCGGTGCCTGAGGTGCCTCACTTTCTTAATTATGATATTAACTCTCCCATCGAGCACTACTATAATAATGTTTCAGTTTGTTGAGGAAAGCTAATTAAAAGGGATTTTTACTTTCAAATTGTTAAAAAATATAATAAAAAGTTTTCTGATGGAATATATGAAGATATTCGCTTTATGCATATGCTTTTCTTTACAAATGTTAAGTTTAAAAGAATAAAAAAGAAAGTTTACACATACCAAATTCGTAAAAATTCGTCAGCTACTAATTTAAGCGCTTGATCTGATAAGCTCAAATTACTTTTTTCCTCATACCAAAGCGTTTTTGATGATTTTTCTAACCTAAAGTTAGTTGAAGATGACAAGTTATTGAAATCATTAAAAAAGGGCTTGTTTGTGCAGTTGTTATCGCTTTGTTACTTGCTTTGCATGATTCAAAAACGCGAATGTAGGACAAAAATGCAGCAAATTTGTTCTTTAATGCTTAAAGAGTTTATAAAAAACAATGATATTAATATTGCTGTGCCTTCAAATTTATCATTATGGTCACTAATGATTTATAAGTTGTCAATAAAGCACTTTAAGTTGTAAAATAATATAAACAAAATTAGAGGTCTTATGTTAAGTATTAAATTTATAAATGATAACCGTGATTATGTGAGAAAAGCACTAGAAAATAGGAACTTTGATGTTTCTGTTTTTGACACTCTTTTGTCTTATCTTGACAAAAGAGGAGCTGCTATGCATGATGCTCAAATTAAGAGATCAGAATTGTCAAAATTAAGTAGGCAAATTGGTTCTTTTAAAGATGATAAAGCAAAAATGAATGAATTAAAGTTGCAGGCTGCTAATTTAAAAAAGGATGTTGTTGAATTAGAAAAAAATGCTGATGAATTTGACCAGAAAGCCTATGAAATAATAATATCCATACCAAATATATCATTAGATTCAGTTCCTGTTGGTAAAGATGAAAATGATAATCAGGTAATAAATACTCATGATAATTTAGGCAGAAAATTAGTTTCAAATGTTTTACCGCATTATGAAATAGGTAATAAATTAGATATTTTTGATTTTGAAAGAGCAGTGAAATTATCAGGATCAAGATTTGTTGTTTTTAAAGGTGCTGGTGCCAAATTAGCTCGTGCACTGCAAAATTTTATGCTTGATTTACACACTGCAAATGGTTATAAGGAATATTCAGTTCCTGTTTTAGTAAAACCTGAAATACTTTTTGGTACAGGGCAATTGCCAAAATTTAAGGATGATTTGTTCTTTATGGAGCAAACAAATATGTATCTTATTCCTACAGCCGAAGTTCCTTTAACTAATTTATATAATAATGAGATCATTGATCTTAGCCAGCCTGTTAGATTGACCGGATTCACTGAATGCTTTAGATCAGAAGCGGGTTCTGGTGGCAAAGATATGAAAGGCATTATAAGAAGTCACCAATTTAAGAAAGTTGAATTAGTGAAAATTACTTCTGAAGAAGACTGAGAGTTTGAATTTAAACAAATGTTGGAGCAAGCTAAATTAGTCTTGGAAGAATTAGAACTTCCTTATAGAGAGCTTCAACTTTGCACTGGAGACCTTGGTTTTTCGTCTAGAACAACAGTTGATTTAGAAGTGTGGTTGCCTTCAGAATTAAAATATAGAGAAATTAGTTCTGTTTCTTACATGGGTGATTTCCAAGCACGAAGGGCAATGATAAGATACAGAGATGATAACAATGAGGTTAAATTCACCCACACAATGAATGGTTCTGGTCTTGCAATAGATCGTTTAATTGCAGCCATCTTAGAAAATTATCAAAATTCTGATGGAACAGTTTCAATTCCTAAAAAATTAATTCCTTACTTTGGAAGCGACAAAATTGCTTATTAATTTATAAAACAGTGTTAAAAGCATATGCACTGTTTTATTTTTTTTCACAAAAATAGTGGAAAAATTGCCATATATTTACTCTCCTACCTTGTTTCGCCGTGCAAAAAGCAAAATGTTTAAACTATAATTTTAATAGAAAATAAAATTTGGGGGAAAATATGAAAAGAGTCGCTATCAATGGTTTTGGACGTATAGGTCGTCTCGCCCTTCGTTACCTTTTAGATACAAATAATAAAGAAGTAGAAATTGTTGCAGTTAATGACTTAACTGAACCAAAAATGCTTGCGCACTTATTAAAATATGACACTGCTTTTGGCCCATTAAAGGCTGATGTAGTTGTTAAGGATGATGCTTTTATTGTAAATGGCAAAGAAATCAAGGTATTTTCTGAAAAAGATCCTGCCTTACTGCCTTGAAAAGAACTTAATATTGATATTGTTTTAGAATGTACAGGTTTTTTTGTTAAAAAAGATCTTGCTCACAAACACATAGATGCTGGTGCTAAGAAAGTTATTATTTCAGCTCCTGCTGGTAAAGATGTAAAAACTGTTGTTTATGGTGTAAACCATGAAATTCTATCTGCTGATGATGAAATTATCTCAGGTGCTTCATGTACAACAAACTGTTTAGCTCCTGTAGTTAAGGTTTTAGTAGATAACTTTGGTATTGAAAATGGATTCATGACCACAGTTCACTCATTTACAGGTGATCAAATGCTTCAAGATGGTCCACACCGTAAGGGTGACTTGCGCCGTGCTCGTGCTGCTGGACATAACATTGTTCCTTCTTCAACTGGGGCAGCTAAGGCAATCGGACTTGTTGTTCCTGAAGCTGACGGTAAACTTGATGGTTTTGCACTTCGTGTACCAACAATCACTGGTTCATTTGTTGACTTATCAGTTCAATTAACTAAGCAACCTTCTGTTGAGGAAGTCAATGCAGCATTTGAAAAAGCAGCAAGCTTATCACTTAAATACGAAACAGATCCTATTGTTTCCTCAGACCTGATAGGTTCACACTATGGTTCAATATTTGATTCAACATTAACAAAAATCAAAGAATCAAATGGCTACAGAATTTATAAAATTTTTGCATGATATGACAATGAAATGTCTTATACAGCTCAATTAATAAGAACACTAACTTATTTTGCAAAGTTAACTAAGTAATTACTGTCCTAAAGCTCCTTCATTGGAGCTTTTAATATTTTAAGTTACGTTTATTTAAAAACGATTGGTCAATTTTAGTGTATTTCTGATTTAGTTCGCTTTTACTTATACTCCTATATTTTAGGCTTATTGGTAAAAATACACAATTTATATACGATCTGTTTTCGTTATAAAAATATTTGCTGCTTTGAATATGTTTAAATTCATACAATGAGCTTGATATACCATATAAAATTAACCTTTTGTTTTTATTATCCGGCTTACTTACTACAATTAGCTGACAATGGTTATATGTTGTGTCATTATTAGTTTCAGGTTTGATCTTAAAATATTCAAAAATATTAGTATAGTTGTCCTTAAGCAAAGGATAAGCAAAATTATTGGTCAGTATTTTTATTGACTCCAATTTTTTCTCAAAATATTTTCGCTTGCTTTTTGGAATATCAAGCAGAATTTGCTCTTCGGTTAGTCTTTTAGTTAAAATATCCTTAATGAGAGCACTAATATCTTTTCTATACTTCCTAAAAAATGTTTTGCAATAGTTAAGACCTAATGAATGAATTAAAAATTTATTATTAATAATTATTCTTAGTTTTAGATCACTTATATTATTTTTCTTTAGTAATGATATCGACTTGACACTATTTAGAAACATTGCATAGTTGGCAAAGGTGTTACAAAACTTATTTTCATTTTCCATAACTTAATAAGTAGACTTTTATATCAATTATCAAAAGAAGTAAAAAATCGGGAAAAATGGCCTGTTTTTCCTTTTTTTGTTCACTTTAATCCAGTTCACTAGTTTTATATTATTGTAAAATTAGAAATATGATAAATGACACGATTACAGCAATTTCATCAGGCGGAAAAATCAATCAAGCTATTTCAATCATTAGAGTAAGCGGACCAGATAGTGTCAACGTTGTTAAGAAAATTTTTACTGGTAAGGTGGGCACTAGTCACACAATTACTTTTGGCAACATTGTTGACAATTTGAATGGCAACGAAGTGATTGATGAAGTTTTGTGCATGTGATTTTTAGGCACAAATAATTTTGTTGGCGAAGATACAGTTGAAATAAACTGTCATGGCGGTGTAGTAATTACTAATAGTATTTTAGAATTATTACTAGCTAATGGCGCAAGGTTGGCTGAACCTGGTGAGTTTAGTAGAAGAAGTTTTTTAAATGGCAAAATGGATCTTATTAAAGCTGAAGCAATTAATGATCTAATTCATGCTAGCACAGTTAGTCAAACTAAATTAGCCATTAAGAAATTTGACGGAAAAACATCAATGTATATTCAGGATCTAAAAGACGAATTAGCCTATTTGATAGGTGAAATGGAAGTTTCAATTGACTATCCTGAATATGATTTTGACAACCCCTTTACTGACAAACTAATATCACGATTAGAATCTATTAGAAACAAAATTAGCAAAACTATTGAATTAAGTCAAACATCGAGAATGATCTTCGAAGGCATTAAAATAGCCATTTTGGGAAAGCCTAATGTTGGAAAAAGTTCTATTTTAAACGCAATATTGGAAGAAGATAAAGCAATAGTAACAGATATTGCTGGCACAACTAGAGACATAGTTGAAGCTATGTGACAATATAAAGGACTTTTATTTAAATTCATAGATACAGCAGGTATTAGAGACACTAAAGAAAAAATTGAAAAAATTGGCATTGATAAATCATTTGAACAAATCGAAAAAGCAGATGTTGTCTTACATATATATGATCCAAGTCAAAATGATAATGAGTTTGATTCGCAAATTAAAAATAAGGCACATTCATTAAATAAAATTTATGTTCCAGTTATAAACAAAAAGGATTTGCTTGAAACAACAAACGATGAATTTCTTTATGTAAGTGCAAAGCTGAATGATTTAGATCCGCTAAAAGAAAAATTAGTGTCTGTTTTTAAAAATGTCGACTTAAACAATGATCAGTACGTTAATAATTCTAGACAGTTAGCACTTATAAAACAGGCTCATAAGTCGCTTGAAGATGCTATAAAGTCAATAAAACTAGGTTATGATCCTGATGTTGTGATTATTGATCTTAGACAGGCTTGAAGTCACTTGACTGATATAACTGGTCGTGCAGACAATGAATTACTGCTTGATGAGATGTTTAAAAACTTCTGTCTTGGAAAGTAGGTAAAAATATGAGCATAAAATATATTGATTGTCATACTCATTCAATTAAAGAGTATTATAAAGATAATTTCCAAGTGATTGAAAAGGCCTATTTTAAAGGTGTAGCGGCTATGCTTATAACTGGGTGTGATCCTAAAGAAAACCTTGAAGTATTAAACATTTGCTCACACTTTGACTACACTTTTCCAGTAATTGGTGTGCATCCAAATAATTCAACTGGAGCAATTGATGGTGAGATTGTTGAGAGTCAGCTAACTAAAGATGTTGTTGCTATTGGTGAAATTGGACTAGACTATCACTATCCAGATACCAAAAAAGATGTTCAAAAAGAATCATTTATTGCCCAAATTAAAGTCGCTCAGAGACATAATTTGCCTGTTGTTGTACATATGAAAGACTCTTATGAAGATTTGTATGAAATACTTAGTCAATTTAATGATGTTAAGTTTATGATTCATACATTTAGTGGGAATTTATATTGAGCAAAAAAATTTAATGATTTAGGTTGTTACTTCAGTTTTAGTGCAATTGCAACTTACAAAAATAATTCGTCTTTATTAGAAGTTTTGCAATATCTTCCTGTTGATAAAATACTCACTGAGACTGATGCTCCATACTTACCACCAGCAAGTAAGCGAGGGATGCTAAATTATCCAAATTACGTTAAGCATACAGCAAACTATATCGCAGGCGTTAAAGGTTTATCAATTGAGAAATTTACTGACAAAGTATTAAAAAATGCAAAGAGGTTATTTAAAATCAATGTCTAATGATCATCTTCAACCAAAAGCTAAGAAGAAATTTGGACAAAATTTCTTGCATAGTGACTCAGTTATTAAAAAAATAGTTGATATTATTAGCCCTGAAGGCAAGCAAATTATTGAAATTGGCCCAGGAACTGGGGCTTTGACCAAACACCTTGTAAATAAATGCTCAAAGTTAGTTGCCTTTGAAATTGACCCAGATATGATCGAGTTTTTAAACCAGCAAAATTATTTTAATTCAGAAAATAATATGCTTGTTCATGATGACTTTTTAAATGCTAATTTAGACCAATATGTCTATTTTGAAGTGGTAGGCAACATTCCTTACTATATTACTAGTGAGATAATATTTAAATTAATTGAGAATAGATTTTTGTTCAAGCGGGCAACACTGTTAGTTCAGAAGGAAGTAGCTGACAGAATAGTTGCAGCGCCTAATAGCTATGAATATTCTAAATTGAGTATAACTTGTCAATATGTGGCTAAAGTTAAAAAAGAGTTGTTTGTAAGCAAAAATAACTTTAGCCCTATTCCAAAGGTAGATTCAGCAATTGTTACATTTGATTTTTATCAAAATCATAACGACAATTACGAACAATTAAAAGACTTTTTCAAACTTTGCTTCAGTGCAAGAAGAAAAAAACTGATTTGGTCTTTAAAACAGGTTTATTCGCAAGAAAAAATACTAAATGCTTACAGCCTGTTGAATATAAGTGAAAACATCAGAATTCAACAGCTAGACTTAGAAACTATAAGGCAATTATATGTTGAGCTAGAAACAAAATAGAGCGAGGAGAAAATTATGTCTAAAAAAGTTACTATAATAGGCACAGGGGCGTGAGCTAGCGGATTGGCAAATGTATTATCTTATAACAACCACAAAATTACAATGTGAGGCATTGATAACAAAGAAATTAATGACATTAACAATGGCATTAATTCTAAATATTTTGGTGATAAAAAGTTCAATAATCCTAATAATGTTCATGCAACTGACAATTTAGAAGAGGCATTAAACGAGCTTGATTTAATGATACTGGCTGTACCATCAGGAGCTATTGATAGTGTTCTTGGTCAAATCAGAAATATTCTAGGAACACGTAAAATTAAGATAGTTAATGTTGCTAAAGGCATAGATTCAAAGACTAAAAAATTCTTTTCTGATGTACTTGTTGAGAAATTTTCAGACAATATTGAACACTATTGCTCAATACTCGGGCCTTCTTTTGCTACTGAAGTATTTGAAAATGCACTAACAATGATCAACATTGTTGGGCCAAATCAAGGCTTCTTGCTTGAAGTATCAAAAACATTTAATAATAAGTATTTTAGATTGATAATTAATCCTAATGAAAAGGGAAGTGAATTATTTGCTGCTCTTAAAAATGTTCTTGCAATAGGCATTGGTGCAATAACACACATGTTTCCTTACAAAAATACTGAATCTGCTTTATTAGCTACAGGTGCAAAAGAAATTTACCAAATTTATAAAGCCTTATTTAACTCTGCTGATAATAACTTGCCATTAGAGCTTTCAGCAATTGGTGACATATTCTTAACTTGCTCTAGCATGAAAAGCAGAAACTTTCTTTTTGGAACACAAATTGCCCAAAAAGGCCTTAAAACAGTGCTAGAAGCAAACACCAAAACAGTTGAAGGCTACCACAATGCCAAAATATTAGAAGATATTTTAAATGATAATAAGTCAATTAGTGCACCATTTTTAAGATCTATTATTGATGTTTTATATCACAACAAGGATGTTAAGAAGTTAACCGATTTCATTGAGGAGTATAATTAATTATGAACTTTTAAGGGAAAAACAAGCCGTTTTTCCCTTATTTTTACACTTTTTATTTTTTTCATCTTACATAAAACTAATATGATGAAATGAGAATTAAAAGATTTGTAATTGGTTCTTTAGTTTTGATTGCTGTTGCTACTTCTACAATAGCAATTACTTTTGAATCAAATCGTACCTCATTTTCTAAAATTTCGCCAAGTGATAGCGATGTTGTAGCAATCGATGTAACCGGCGCAGTTTTATTTAAAGGAAGGCACTATTTTAAAAAGGGGGTTAAATTAAGAGAAATTTTAAATGTTGTAAAGGAAAATAATGCAGATCTTTCAAATATTGACATGAACAAGGAGTACAAAAATAATGTAAAAATCTTTATTCCATTTTTAAAAAACAATTTTGATAATGATGTTAATAAGCAAATACATTGACTAGAATTAAATGACGAGCAACAACTAAGAAAATTAGGAATTTCTGTAAATGTATCAAAGCAACTAGTTCAGTTAAGAAGAAAGAAATCAAAAGTCAAATGAGACGATATTCAATCTCTAAGAGGCATTGGAGAAAAAACTTTTTCAAAACTAAAGAGAGTTTTAGTCTTGTAAACCTAAATTTATTGGCATTTATTTTGCCTATATTTATTCACCTGTCTATTTTTAGTAATGAAACTAGGTGTGTGTGGATTGTGGCATATGTGATACTAGCAGTGTACATTAATTTTAAAAACTGGAAGTGCTTAGGTACTGCATTGCTAGCTATTGTCTTTTATCTATGCGCTTTGATGCCAACAGCATTTAAGCATCTGCTGGATGATGGATTATATGTTGTTCAAGGGACAATAATTAAGTCCAGTGATAATTATTTTATAATTAGTAATTCAAAGCACAATGTTTTAGTCTTGGGCAGTAGCCTAACATCAGAATCAAAAATTATTCAAGGTTCGCTAGTTGAAGTAAAGGGAAATTTAAGTAAAAATTTGTCCCATATAAAGTTTGATAAAACTTTCATGTTATCTAACTCAATAAAATATGTTGTAAGTGATCCAGTAATTAAGCAAGTATCATATCAAACCCGGAGTCTTAATCAATTATTAAATGCATATGGTGCCGACAAAATTTATTTTGCCAGATACTGAAGTACAATGGTTTTTGGAATAGGTGATTCGCAAATTGCTAATACAAAGGCTAGACTTATAAATGTTTCACATTTATTAGTTATCTCAGGATTACACTTTGACCTATTATTCTATTTTATAGCACTTTTAGCAAACAAGATACCCAGAAAAAATAAAGCATCACTATACTTTGTAATTACAATTTTATTTTGCTATGTTACTTTGCTTAATTCATTTGTTTCAGCAATAAGAAGTTTAATAATGCTGTTTGTCAAACATCAAAAAAAGATTGGTAATTATAGCTTTAAATATTATGATGGATGATTTATAGCACTAGTTGTTGTATTTAACTTAAATTTTGATCTTGTATTTTCGCTTTCTTTTATTCTTTCCTTTTGTTGTTCATTTATTCTGCTTACACTAAACAATTTAATAAATATAAAATGAAAAATTTTAAAGGCTCTAATTATTTTTGCGCTGATACATTTGTTCAATTTGCCGATAATAGGTAAAATAAATTCTTCTTTAAATCTTCTTTCTTTTGTCTTTAGCATTATTCTGGTTCCAATATTTGAAATATACTATTTGATGTCAATAATTTTCTTTTGGAGCATAGAGTTTATGAACTTTATGTACTATGTTTTGGATGAATTATTGAACATCCTGATAGATTTTTTATTCCCATTAACAGTTAAAGCATACTCATCCTGACTATTAGTGTCAATTAACATATTTACCTGATTTATAGTGCTATTTGTCATTAGTGTAGTTAGAAATAATAAAAAAATTAGGCAAGTTGCCTAATTTGATAACAATGTTATATGGCGCGCCCAAGAGGAGTCGAACCCCTAACCTTTTGGTCCGTAGCCAAACACTCTGTCCAGTTGAGCTATGGGCGCATAATATGGAGGCACCAACCGGACTCGAACCGGTAAATCGGAGTTTTGCAGACTCGTGCCTTGGCCTTTTGGCTATGGTGCCACGATGACCGATCTCTAATTGCCGTGTAATGTATTATATATTAATAGCTTTATATAAAAAGCATATTTATAAAATAGAGATCGATTAAATTAAACTGTCATGATTTCTTTTTCTTTTTTAGATACTAGTTCATCAACGTGTTCAATGTTCTTGTCAACAATTTTTTGTACGTCTGCTAAGTATCTTTTTTGCATATCTTCAGAAATTTCTTCGTTGGCTTTTATTACTTTATTTGCATTTTGACGGGCGTTTCTAATAGCAACTTTTGCGGTTTCAGAATGTTTTGATAATGATTTAACTAATTCTCTTTTTCTTTCAGTTGTTAGAGGCGGAAATTTGATACGAATTTGGCTTCCTTCATCAACAGGATTAATACCTAACTGAGCACTTGTAATAGCTTTTATTATGTCTCTAACAGTTGTTGCATCAAAAGGCTTAATTAGTAATTGTTGAGCTTCAGGAACACTAATGTTTGATAATTCTTCAATTGGTGTTAGCGTGTCATAATAATTAATTTTGATGCCTCTAATTAGTTGTGGATTAGCTCTTCCGGTTGAAGTTTTTGAAAGTTCAAAAACTAAGTGATTTATAGCTTTATCAATTTCTTCTTCTAGTTGTAAAATAAATAATTCATCCATTAGCTTATTACCTCAGTGTGATCTATATCTCCATCAATAGCTCTTAAAATAGCATTTGGCTCATTGATGTTAAAAATAATTAAGTTGATTTTATTATCTCTTGCCATACTTGTAGCTGTTAAGTCCATAACTTGTAGCTTTTTATCCAAAATTTCATCATAAGAAATTTTTCCAAATTTCTTAGCATCCTTGTTAGCTTTTGGATCTGAATCATAAATGCCAGAAACACCATTTTTGCCCATCAAAATGACTTCTGCACCTATTTCAGAGGCAAATAAGGTTGCTGCTGTATCTGTTGTGAAATATGGTCTTCCTGTTCCACCAACAAAGATAACAACTTCACCTTCTTCTAAATATTTAATTGTTTTTTCATTAACATAGTTTTCAGCAACTTTTTGGTCAACAACTAAAGATGACTGAATACGAGTTTTTAAGCCAATTCTTTCGAACCCGCTTTTTAATGCTAAACCGTTCATTATTGTGGCTAACATTCCAATATAATCTGCCCTATTTCTAGGAATGCCATTTTTTTCAGCACTTGCCCCTCTGAAGAAATTGCCACCACCAATAACAATGCTTATTTGTATTCCTCTGTCTGAAATTTGTTTTAATTGGCGTGCAATATCACCAACTAAATCATAGTCGATCGCTAAGCTTTTTTCCTTATTAACTAACCCTTCACCTGAAAGTTTAATTAATATTCTTTTGTACTTATTATCCATCTATCCGCCCAATACATTTATTATTTAATATATAAATAAAAATTTATTATATTATAAATTAAAAATGCGAATTTGTCAAAAACTAAGGCAAACCAGATGCTTAAGTAATCAAAAAATAATCATAGCAATAATATTTTTCAAATGATAGTTTTACCAAAATGTCTGTTTTATAGGCTAATAAAAAACACTCTAATAAAACTTTCTAAATCATATCTTTTTGGCAACTGTATATCTTGAATAAAATGTTTTATAAAAAGCTGCATTTGTTATTATGCCTAAATACATAAAATAAGACATTGTCGAAACAAGCAAAGCAATATACATAAAAATTCCAAATATACCAAATTTATAGTAGTCAATTAGTGATGTAAGATATCCAAATATCGTTATAAAAACCATAGTTGGTAATGAGGCAATAAGCACTCCAGGAAGTAATGATGATCATGGCACTTTAAATGCAGGACTGACTTTAAACAATAATGATAGTCCTACATACAAATTGAGCATTAAATAAAGTGAAAAAACAATGTAAAAATAAATACTTCTGCCTAGGTCGCTGGCTTTATGCACTCCAAACAGTTTGTAAATTGATAAGTATAGTAAAGAAGATATGAAAATATAAAGTGCTATGCAAACAACAATTAAAAATCCTTTGAGTCTATTGAAAAAGTAATTACCTGTTGTTTCATGTTTATAAATATAATTTATGCTATAGGTAAACTTACCAAAACCACTAGATGAAATAATTAAAGAAGCTAAAAATAAAGTAATTATCAAAATGTATGTTTTAGCATTTCAAGTCTGTGGTATTGAATTTATAAATGATTCTAGTCCTGGAATTATTCTTCTAAGAATTTCATCATTAAATAAGCTACTAAAATTACCAGGAATTAATGATATTGCAACACTAACACTCATTATTATTGGTATAAATGAAACTAGTGAATAAAATGCAAATGATACAGGAATAAAAACAAATTCCCTGCTAGTAAATCTTTTGTAAACTCTACCCACAAGCTCGCTTAATTTGTTTTTATTCTTCTTTAGTCTTATAGGCACAGCAATTAGCATAATTATTTTGATAAAAAACTTAATCACAATTTCCAAAAGCGATGTTTTAGATTTTTTAACAGACAAAATATTTTTGCTAAATAATGATTTTTTTAGCATCCTATTATATGTTCTGTTCATTTTCTTAACATTTTTATTAGTGTATAGATTCATTATGCTACCTTATTAAAAATTATACTTGCTTTAGTAGTATTTTTGCTATGAATGCTTTTACTAAGGAGCTGTATTATTAAAAGTTAAATTAAGGGTATAAAAAATAGAAGCACCCTTCTATTTAATCTTAATTATCTTTCCTTGCTTTCAACTACAGAATAATCAAAGTCAGTTGGAACTTTTTTGCCAAAGTGTTCAACTTCAACAGTAACTTTGTGAATAGATTCATTTGCCTCTAACACTTTGCCAATTGTGCCCTTGAATGGACCATCAATAATTTCCACTATTTCACCAACAGTAAATTTATCAATTATTTTACCTGCGTTAAAGTCTTCAATTAATTGTTTCTCCTTTTCAAAGGCTAAATCAATTTCTTTTTTAGTAACAGGAGTTGGTTTGGTTCCTTTTCCAGCAGAACCAATAAGCCCTGTCACATATTGTGTGTTACGCACAACAAATCAGGCTTTATCAGTCATATCCATGTTAATGAAAATGTAACCACCATACATGTTGCTCATCTTAACTTTATATGGCTCGCCAAGCGCTTTTTTCTCAGCTTCTTTAGTGGTTAAAACGGGCTTTCTGAAAATTTTGAATGCGCCTTCTTCAGTAGCATTTTGATTAAAACACTCTTCAACTTGTTCACTAACAATACGGTTTTTTAAAGACTCAACAACCTTGTCCTCTTTACCTGAAACCGTACTAATCATATATCACATAAAACGTTGCATAAGTACTAAACGCCTCCTGTTTTAATTCCTGATTTTGTGAAAATAAAAGTAATTAAAGTAACAAAACCAACAACAATTAAAGTAAATATCATTGAGAAAACAATAACTTGCACAAAAGCTGCTCAACTTTTCTTAGATGACGGCCATCTAACTCTTTTTAATTCTTTAACAAATTTACGCACCAAAAACTTTTTCTTTTTCGCTTCTTTTGTCTCTGCTTCAATTTTATTTTTCTTAACCATTATTTTTCTTCCTTGTGCATTGTGTGCTTATTGCATTTTCTACAAAACTTTTTAACTGTAATTCTATCAACTGACATCAGGCTTTTATTGGTGGAATAATTCATGCTGTGGCATTCTTCACAACTTAGTGTTACTTTTTTTCTAAGCATAGTTTTAATTATATATAAAATCTTAAAATTTTAAGCTTTTAAATTCTATAAGACTTAGGCAGAATAAAAAGTTATTATTTTGCTAACAATAATTTCTCTAAAGAGATTCAATTTATATGTTGAATGCGGTGATCATTTTTTAGACAAAAGCAGCTGAATATTATGAACATCATTTTTACTAAAATACCTATAAAACAGCCTCTTAAAGTCTTCTTCATAAGCCTTTTGATAGACTTCATTCTCTGCTGAATCATCAGTAATATAAATCATTTCATCAATTGATGACATGTTTAAATCAATAGAGCGTTTTTTGCGTAGTCAAAAATTAAGCTTGTTTAAGCAAAAATTTTTGACTACTTGGCTAACATAAGCATAGAAATTAGAATCGCTTTGGTATCTATACTTACGTAAAATATTAGGGCATTCATATAAAAATTCATTGTAAATATCATCAGCAGTGATTGGCACTTTTTTATATGAAAAAATAGCCTTGTTAATTGCATTATAAATTTCTTGTTTTAGGCAATGATTAATTGCCATAATGATTTCTAAATTAGACATATTGGGCAATATTTGCTCCAATTGCTTATTATTATTTGTTAAGTGTTTTTTAAACATAAAAATACTTTTATTCACTTCTATTAACTAATTCAAATAATAAAATTCCTGTAGCTACAGATACATTCATTGACTGGACAGTACCAAATTGTGGAATATAAACTTTAACATCCGTTGCATTAACTACTGGTTTAGAAATGCCTTTTTCTTCATTACCAACTACTAGTGCGCAATTGCCTGCATATTGAACTTTGTTATAAGGCACTGCATTTTCATCTAGTAATGAAGAGTAAATTCAAAAACCTCATTTTTTAAGCTTTTCAATGCTTGAGGCAATGTTGCTAACTTTAATGATTTTGACTCCTACAAACCCGCCTGAACTTACTTTTAAAACTGTTGAAGTAACATCGGTAGATCTATCTTTGGGAATAATAATATGCTTGATTCCTGCTGCATTTGCTGTTCTTATGATTGCACCAAAATTATGCGGATCATGTATATGGTCTAAAATTAACACGGTTTTGGGATTATCTTTTTTAATTACATCTATTTCATAGTAATTAAAATCTTTTAAAAACAGCAAGTATCCTTGATGATTTTCTGAGTTATATTCTTTAAAAAATGAAGCATCTTTGACTACTATTTTTATATTTGAAAACTCCTTAAGTTTATCAGCGTGTGATTTACTTAGAACATAAACTGCTTCAATTGGCAATTTGGCCTTAATTGCGTCTATAACTGAGTTTTTGCCACACATATATAATTTTTTCATAAAGATACCCTCAATTTTTAATAAATTAGTTCAGTGTTGATAAGTGTTAAATTAAGCTATTTTTAATTAATTTTTCTCTTAATTTGTCGGCTTTTTTATAGTCTTTTATGCCTATAAAATAGCGTCATTGGTCATATATCTCTAAATATCTATTATAAAAACTTATGTTTGTTAATTCTTTGTGGAAAAGTGAAAGTAAGAAAAATAAATCTTTTGCCCTCTCTAATGATGGTTCTTTATTAAATTGCTTAATTTCATTATTTAGCATAAAGTTAAAGTCAGAAAACTCAAGCTGTGATACTGCTTCTAAGGCTTTAGTAACAAACTCAGATTTACTGTAGTTTTCTCTGTTAAGAATTTCATTTTTGTAATTTATAAAAATCTTAAATAACACTTTCTTATACTTATTTTCAATAGCTTTCATGTTTTCAATAAGCTCACTAGTTATATTAATACTTGCACTAACTTTAGCATTGAAAAATATCAACTTTAAAATTGCTGCTCCATATTTATTTATAAAATCTTCTGCAAGTATAACGTTGCCTACTGATTTAGACATTTTTTCGCAATCAAGATTAAGCTGCCCACAACGAATTCACTCTTTAGCTAATTGCTTTTGATATAAGGCATAGTGTTGAATATTTTCATTTTCATGGTGTGGAAATGTTAAATCCATTCCGCCGCCATGGATATCAACACCATCGCTTCCAAAATGCTTGTCAATAAGTGCACTACATTCAGTGTGTCAACCAGGCCTGCCCATACCAAAACTAGATCTAAATTTAATGCCTACTGCTGTAGATTTTCAAAGCGCAAAATCGCCTTTAAACCTTTTAAGCAAGCTGTTTTCGTCAAAAACCATATTGTCAATATTTTGATTAGAAACTAGTCCATAGTTACCTTTATTTCTTAAAACATCAAACCAAACATTACCATTTGCATCTTTATATGCATTTTCAGTCTGATATAGTTTTTCAACATATTTATTGATGACATTTATATTTTTAGTTACTTTTTCAATTTTGCTAATTGTATTCACATTAAGCATTCTTAACAATCTTTGATAGCTTTTAAAATAAAACGAAGCAACTTCACTTTCTTTAACGTCCATCTGAATTGCTTTATTAATGATTTTGTCATCAACATCAGTAATGTTGTGAACAAATTTAAATTCCTTGTTCAATTCCCTATAAGCCTTAAGCATAAAGTCAAAAGTAATAATTGGCCTTAGATTTCCTATATGAGGTTCGTTATAAACAGTCGGCCCACAAACATAAATTTTTAACATAACAAAATTATATTATAGTAAGCAATTATTGATTGTTTACAGCTTTTTAATATTTGATTTTTAATAGAACAATTTATGCACTGAGCTTTATAAATTTTGCTTGCATTAAAATATAAAACTTATAACTATAAATTAATTTTAAAATTTTGTTAACATTTTTAATTTTTTATTTAAAATAAATATGTTATGAATTTTCACAACCTATATAATCGAAAGAGCACAATTATGAACATTAAGAATATTTTCTTAATGATGTTTTAATTTGGCTCTAATTTATTAGGTATTTTCAAAAAATAATATTTATTGTTTTGTTAATTTATCAGTAGCGAAATAAAGTAGGGCAAAATCCTTCTTTATTTTGTTTTTTATTAACTTTCAACTCCTTAGTTCATAACACTGAAACTTTTTTAAATAATTTAGATACTAATAATGCTATAAATTAGCCTAATATGGAGGCTTTATGCCTAAAATTAATCTTAAAAAACATGTGTGACATAAGTATGCAATCTCTGGTGGTGTTTTAGCTGGAATAACAGCAATAACACTTGGTGCAATGTATGGTTATTCAAAAACTTCAAATGAAAAGTTAGGAAGAAAAAACTTTACTGATGAAGCTGAATTAAAAAATATTTTTATAGACAGAAATGCTAAGCCTGAATCATATTTTTTAGAAGTACACAATAATAAGCACAAAGTGCACTATGATCCGCTCACCGAAGTTGTAACTGATGGCAAAACTAAATTAATTTCAACTGAGTACTTGGACAAATATTATGCAAAGCACCATGCTTTGCCATATTTGAACATAAAATATGGTTCATTCAACTTCTATAACCAATACATTGAAGCTGTTAGCCCACTAGAGTTTTACAAATTCACTGAATGATTCATGAAAAATGTGTCTTGAGGCCCTGAAATTATCACTCTTAAGTCATTTTCAATTGTCAAAGGTGTTGAAATGACTGGAAACAGCATAACTTTAGGTTCACACTCAAACAAAAACAAAGAATACACAACCATCAAGTTTTTTCCTGATGCATTTTTTGGCACACTTCCAATTTACTCTAGCCTAAGTGGCAGAGGTAATGCTCAAGATTCACTAACTTACAAACTAAACAAAAGTGTATTAAGTGAACCTGAATTAAGAAAGTTTTTAGAAAACATTGGCAAGTATAATGCTCTTGCTAATATTTCAAACAAAACTATCAATGAGCAATTCTTTAGAGGAATTACAAATGTTAGATATCTAAAAAATCAGAAAGTTTATGCACTAAGACGTCCTGAATGAGAAAAAGAAGTTTTAAAAACTACTTATTCAATTGTTGAAAAGAACAGATTAGTTCAAAAATCACCTTATTTATTAGTTGTAGCTGCTAATAATTTGGCTGAAGCTAAGGAAAAATTTGCAAGTAAGCTAAAAGAATACAAAGATAAAGATTCACTGAAGCTTTTAGATGGTTTTAGTGCTGAAAATGTTAAATTTGAAGAAAAAGTTATTGCTAATGCTGAAATTAAAGTAAATGAATACAACAATACAAATGAAATAGTGGACAAACACTTACTTATTCATTTTGAAGATGGTTCATCATACACAATTCACAGTGCTTTTGGTGAAATTTTAAATGCAACAACAGAGCAAAATGGTAAAAAATCATTTAAAACTTTAGGCAAATATGTGCAATTTGATAAAGCATTAAAAGATGCTAAAAACTTAATTGAAGACTTAGCTTCTCGTTTCATTGAGCAAATTAGAGTTAGATTTGCACCAAACAAATTTTCTGAAGAAGTTCTTAAAAAAATCACTACCGCAATTGGTGAGTTAAATGGGCTATATAGAGAGTGACTAACATTAAGACAAACCATAGAAAATATGGAGGCTGACTTACGTAACTATGTGGGAGCAAAAAAAGTTATTGAAGACTCTGAAAAACTTCAAAAAGAAATAGAAGAAAAGCTAAAAACAGCAATGAACGGCGATAAGGCAAATCTTGAAGCGCAAAAGAAGAAAGCAATTGCGGACAAGACAAGAGCAGAAAGTGTTATCAATGTTAATATATTTAAAACAACTCGTCAGAAGAGAATTGAGGATAGAAATAACTTTATTAAAACACTTGAAGATGTTATAAACAAATTAAAAGAAGCAATTAAAAAAGCAGAATCTGATCCTAAACTAAAACACACATTAGAAAAAGAGTTAAAAAACACAGAATTTACTTTAAAAAACACAAAACAATTAAATGATGACGATACAAAGCTTCTTGAGGCACTTAAGGATGTAAACCATACTACAAATAGTGGGAATGGGAACAACTCAACTAATTCAGAAGGACAAAAGAAGCTTTTGGAATCTTTAACAAAAGTTATTGAAGAAAACAAAAAAAGAGCATCAGCTTTATTAGACACAGTCAAAAAATCTGGAAAAATAACTGAGCTTACAAGTAAATTAGCTTCTCAATTTGGCATTAAAACAGATGAAATTGAAACATTAAATGCACTTGTTGCAATGTATGATTCATTTACTAATGATCCAAGCATTGATAAATTGCAAGCAGAATCATTTTCATCTAAAAACTCTGATGAAAAAGTTAAGCTTTTAAAGCAAGTTGATAAAACTGTTTTTGAGACTAATCAACAATTAAACAGACTAGTTACTGGAACAAATCCAACTGATCAATTTGTCGAAAAAGACTATTTTGCAGTCGATGTGGCTTACTTACCTAATGAACTAATTTCTATTGAAACATTAGTTGATGCTAATACTAAAGCAAAACTAAATTGAAGAGATTTTTACAACTTAGATGAATTTGTTAAAGACAGAAAAAATATTTTGCCTGATGGAGCAACAGAATTTTTTGCTTACTCTAAGTTTGTTAATGACCAAAAAGATGAATTAAGCAAGAAAAATGCACACTTGGGGGCTGATTTTGATTATTCCAAAATTTCTGACAAGCGTGAATCTGTTAAAGAAGATTTAGCAAAGGTAGATGCTGAGATAGCTAAATTTGACAATAAAGTTGAATCCGTTAAAAAACTTGTTGCGCCTTATTTTGAAAACAAGGACTTGTTCCCTGCTGAATTTTCATTGCTATATTCTGAAGTTTTAGATCCTAAAACTAACAAAAAGAATTTTGATGAATTTTGAAGTTCTAATGCTGATGTAGTCTTAGAATACTTAACAAAAGCTTTAGGTGATGAAAATGGCACTAATGATGAAGAAGGCAAAACAATTAATGGTTTTATCAAAAAACACAGTCAAGCAGAGTTCACTGAACTAACTCAACTTTTTGCTGAAAGTTCAAAATTAATTGAAAAAATTAATTCCGGCAAATCAACTGATGATAAATTAAAAGAAATAGAACTAGGTAAAAAGATTAGAGATCTTAGAGATAAAATTGATGAAAATGATGACCACATTAAAAACAAAATTGCTAGAGTTATAAATGCTAAAATTGATTTCCAGAAAGCAATCAACTTGGTTAAAGAACTTAAAAAAGATATTGCTGAGTATAAGAAAAATATTGCAAAAAGATATAACTCAACATTTTTAATGCAGTTGTCAGACTACCAATTAAGATTTTTAAGCTCTCAAAATGTTAAAGAGAATAGCGAATTAGCAAATGCGTATAAAAAGCTAATTAATTCATTTAACAACTCATCAGCTAACTTGAATAAAAAAGTTGAAGAGTATATTAATTTAGTTGAAGAGAACAAGAAGCAAATTGCTAGGACTTTAAGCAATGAAGATTATGCTGGCTGATATTCATTACTAAAACATGGTGATGAAGCTGCTATTGGGAAAAAATTAAAAGAAACTCAAAAAGTAATTAGAAAAAGAGAAACTAAAGAGAGTTCATTTAAAGCAAAATGAGAAAAAATAGCAAACAAACCATTAGTTGAAGCGCTTAATAGTCACAAGCTTGATGATTCTAAAACATTAACAGATACTTTAAAGTCATATGCTGACCGTGTGCTAGATATAATTAAAGAATTTTTTGAAAAAGCAACAAATCAATCGCAGTCAGTTTATGACCAACTTAAAAAGAAATGTGCAGATGATTTGAAAAAAGTTGAGGATTCTCTAAAGAGTAAAAAATCTGAAAAGGCTTCTTTAAATGATAAATCTGAAAGTGCTGCAAAAATTACTAAATTAAATCAGGAAATAGATAAACTTTTTGCCGAATCAGTTGTTATTGCTGAGCAATTAGAGCAACTCAAATTTTTCAGAAACTGGCATAAAACAGGCTTTAATGAATTAAATGATATTAAGAAAAAAATTAATTCTAACTCTCTTCCTGCCTTACATTTATTAATTCCGTTCAACAAACTTGAAGCTGAATTAAGTATGTTCTTAAATGATAAAAATTCTATATTGGAAACTAACTTATTTAAGGAACTTAATAGGCTTAAAAAAGTTTTAGGTGAAATAAATTCAGAAATAAGAACCAAAATTAAACCAATGGTTCATAACGAAGCTAAGGCTTACTTTGAAGCATATGAGTCATACCTAACTTACAAAACAGAGCTTGATGGATTGAAAGCTGACAAGGACTTATTAGAACAAGGCAATAAGTACCTTATGGGATTAAAAAGAGACAAAGAGCATCCAGAATATGCTGACTTCTACAACAATCTTTACAAAAAGTTTGAAGAAGATTCTAACAAAAATGAAGCATCATTGCTTGGTTCTTTGTCACTAAAAGATGATCTTCTTTCAATATTTGAATCTAATGCAGAAAGTAAGAAAGCAAATGTTGCAACATTTAAAAAAGATTTGTCAAGCTTTACAAATGCTTTAGCTAAAGATATTATGCATGATGAAGTTGTAGCAAGAGCTACCTCATACTTAAATGAATTTAAGAAACCTAATTCTACACTTGCTAGTGAAATGAAGAAAATTGAAGCATCAGAAAACTCTTCAAAACTAGGCAAGGATCTAAAGGAATTTAAAGAAACAATAACAGGCGCATATGAAAAAGAAGCAGAAACCTTTATAAAAACTTTCAAGGAAAACATAATTGTTGAACAATACAAACTTCTTTTTAGAGAACTTAAAGCTTCAAAAGCTGGCGAAGAAAATGAATCTGAAGGTAACAAGAAAGTTCCTGAGTTTTTAAAGAAATTTGAAAGAGCATCTAATGGCGGCGGATCTGTTAGAGATAGAGTAAGCAGATTAAGAAGAAGCTTGCCTCTTCCTAGCAGCAGCGGTACAAGAAACCAATCAAATTCTGAACTTGATAATTTCCTAAAAGCCCTATTTTCTAACATTAATGGTGTTGAAGTTTCAACAATTGAAACATTTAAAAAATTTGTTGCTGAATTGCAGAAAAAAGCAACTAGTTTAGTTTCTAAAATACTTAATGAAAACCAAAAGCATAAATCTCAAAAAGATAAATTTTCTAATGAACTTCTAAAACACTTTAACACAGAAGTTGAATCAATTTACAAGCAAATTGGTAAAGATGACTATGACAACTCAAATGTTGTTTCTGGCTTGTCTGCACTTTCAAATATAGTTTCAGAATTCAATAAAAAATTTAATATTGAAACATCACAAAATGGTGAACTAGCTAACTATGTGGCTGAGTTTAATAATTTAACCAGAAGACTAGAAGAAACTGTTAAGGATCTATCAGCTTACAAAACATTAGTATTAGGTTTTCTAAACAATAAAGGTTGGGAAACAAGAACAAATGCTAATATTTTAAAATTCCAAACATCATGATTTACTACACCATTTATTGAGCTGCTTAAATCTGATAAGACCAAATTAGAAAAACTTACAGATTATATTAACAAAAAGAAAGACTTAGATGAAGCAACCAAAAAGACTTATTTACAGGCTTTAGAGGTTAAAAACTTAGACAAAATTGAAGCTGAACTTGCTGAATTTAAGACTCTTCCACAGCTAACTCCAAGAGCTCACACAAGTGCAATAAATCCTGAAGTTCTTTTTAACTCATTTGTTAAAAGAATGAATGATGTTGAAAAGAACATTGACAAAAGCATCGAGCAATTTGGAGATTATTTAAGCAACTTAGGCGAATACTTTGATACTTTAATTGCACCAGCTTTAAGAGATCATAAATTATATGAAGCATACAATCACTCATTAGAGCATTCAGCTAAAATTGTTGAAAACATTAGAAAAACTCAATTGCTAAAAGAAGCTAGAGAACTAGATAAAAATGTCCAAGCAAGACAAATAACTAATGAAGATGATGTTATTGTTGCTAAGTCAAAAATTGAGCTTATCGGCATACTAACCAAGAAAAATATTCTTAAACCTAATGCTACAAAAGAAGAAATTGATAAATTAATATTCAAAGCTGACATTTCTGATATTAGTAAAAAAGGAAGTATGCTTGATGTAACTATCAAAAATGTTGATCCTGAAAATCCTTTTGGTTCACAAACTAAATTTGGAAGCAAATTTGTTAAGTTTTCAGTAGATGCTAATGCTGATAAAAATGTTCTTAAAAATATGAATGAATTTTTCTCAGTATTAGGCTACAAGAAAATGGTTGCTCCTTCAGTTATAAAAGAAGAAAACGAAGTTAACAACCCTGAAACAGGCAAATCTGAAAGATCATATGATGTTTTTGCTGATGCATATGAAGGATTAACAGACGAGCTTTTAAAAGAAGTGCCTTATGCTGGTGAATGACTAGATGGCTTACATATTAAAAAATCAATTAACTCTGATGGGGTTATGGAATACTCATTAGAAAATGGTAAATATTTAGGTTTTACCAAAAACAGCCGTGTTGGATTATGAGCTATTTTAAAAATGTCTGATCCAAACTTTAAAGGTATATCAACCGACTTTCTTAAATTTGTTGGAGCTCACGAATATGGCCACCATATAACCTTAAATGGTGCTCATGACTTAAGTAATAAAGGAAGTGATCCAATATTTGTTAGTGCTCTTACACCAAACTCAACACCTAACATTAACAACTACTACAGCAAGGATGCTGTTGAGTTATACTTAAAAGCACGTACTCATGTTGAGCTAGGCACAAAACGTTTACTAGATGAATTTGGTGCTTTAAAAGACTATGGTGAATATGCTGAATTCCGTTTTGCTAAAAAGGGCAAAGATGGAAAAATCACTTTTGAAGATAAGGCTGATGATGTAATTAAATCTTTGGAAAAGGAATCAGACATTTGAGGTGTTGGTTTAGAAGACAGAGATTTATGAAAAGCCCTATCAAACAAGAACAGACGTTTCTTGCAAGACTTTGCTGGAATGTTAGAAGCTGTTAAAAATAGAAGGACACAAAATGGCTTAACAGCTAAAGAGGATGAAAAATGACTAAGTCCTTTTGATATGTGAGTTATTAATGCTATTGACTACTACTCAGGTACACTTAACCCTACTGTTAACAGCGCATTAAAAGATGCTGCTAAGGTTAAATATATGGTTAAGAATGATAAAGGCGAGTACGAGTTCAAAGAGGCTAGCCTTTCAATGCTTAAAGGCATAATCAAAGATGGTAAAGGCAATCTAATTGAGTTTGAAGAAGTTACTAAAAATGGTTCAAAACAAATTGAACCTAAAGTTGTTGAAGGAATTAAAGATGCCGAAGGCAACTATAAATTAATAACTAAAGTTCTAATGCATAATGCTGATGGCTCTCCTGTAATTAGTGTTCCTTTAAATGTTGATTTAACTGACACAAAGAGTGCATATTATGATAAAAATGCTGTTAAATTTGTTAATGACAAAATAAATACAATTGTTAAAACAATTAAGTCATTAATAGTTGACAGGTTTAATATTAATGGTTGAAACACTTCTGACGCTCGTTTGTCGTTAGATCCAAAAATTATTGTTGATTATCCTGAAACTAGAAATATATTTGGTGCAGGATTGCCAAGTGATGTAACAAAGATGTTCTTTAACATTTACAAGAATTATCTTACTAACAGAGATCCTGACCAAGGAACCTATAAAAAAGGGAAAGATGGACAGGCGCCATCTATAAAATACTACAACAAGGATGGTTCAGAAAATAACTCGTCAAACTTCCCTAAAGCTGTTCCAAGTAACTTGATTTATGGAAATCCTAAAGATTACATAAGAAAGAATGGTAATGGTGCTCCAGCAAGCACAAACGGTGCTTCTGAACAGGTAAAACTAGGTCATGTTCTTAGTGCATTATTCAATTCAGGAAACTCACTAAACAACAACATAAATGGTGGCGCTGGCCAAGTGTTGTGAATTGACAAAGACACAATGTATATGCCTAACGTTAAGTTGGAAACAGCATTTACTGATCCTTTCTTTGCTCAAACACTTCCTAGTGATTATCTACAAGTATTTAACTCTAAGAAAATCATTAAATGATTGTCTAAATACACACCAACTTTCATAACATCAAGCGCTAATCCTAATGGTGTTTGAAATATGCTTAATAGTTCAGGGCAAATTGTTACATTCCCAGATACTTCACAAGCTGATTTTACACAAGTAACTAAATTAAAAATGAACTATACAGAAAGCTTAAAACGTTTAGATCATAATGTGTTAACTGGTTTATTTAATTCATTTGCTAATGAAGTTATGAAAGATGGCTCTATTGAATTTGATGATTACAAAAAATGACTAGAGTTTGTTAATGTTGACTTAACTAAAGCTAAGTATGATAAAGCCACTAATACAGTTAAGTGAACATTGGATTATGTAAAGTCTAAAATTGATATAGAAAAATTCAAAAAAGCCTATAAAACAGAGATAATAGACAAATTAGGTAATATGACAGAAATGTCTGAAGAAGAGAAAAATGTCTTCAGAGAATTCTACAAAAAAGCTAATGAAGATTCATCTAACCAAATGTGAGCTAATGACATTATGAGAAGATTTAGCTCATCACTATTTGCAATGTTTAACTCGGCTTTAACATTCGACAAGCTTAAAGATAAAAATAAAGATGCAACGTGAATCTTTGACCAAAAACATGGCTATGGAGAGTTTAAAAAACAAGAGTTCAAAATTGATGGTGCTGATAGAAAGAAATGAGAAATTGGTGCTGATGATGCAATCAAAACATACGAAAGTATCGCTAAAGAGTTTGGTGTTGACCTAAAAGTCATAAACTTAGTAGACTCCCTTGTGTTTGATAGCAAAATTCAACTTTACACTGACCAAACAATTGTGCATGTTTCACTACAACAATTTGAGTTAGTTAACATATTTACTTCGTTAGCTAACGCTGCCTTCCATACAGGGCCATCTGATAATGTTAAGAATTACTTTATTAACAAAACTGAGCGTAAATTCAATGAATTATTCTCTGACTATACATATAACTTTGCTGAAGTTATAAACCGTGATAACTTGCAAATAACATACTCACCTTCAAATCATGATTTTGGTAACACTCCTTCATTCTTATCTAATATTAGTGAAGCTAATACAGGATTAGAATATGTTGTTGATGGTACTACTACTGTTAAGTGAAAATCTAAAGCACTTAAATTAAATGATAGAGGCGGTCGTAATGGAATTACGAATGCAATCTTAGATTATGAAAGATTGGCTGATAGTGAAGAAAAACATAAAGCAAATGCTCTAAATCTAAGATACAAAAAGGCGATTTTATCGGATGATAAAAACCTTAGCGATGATTCAAACTACAACAACAGTTGCTTTGGAGAGTTTCAATCAATTAATAATGGCTGATTTAAAGACAGATGATACCGTGACTTTTTAAACTTTAAGCTTTATGATGATAAGGGTGCTGAAATAGTTGATGACACCATCAGAATTAAAGACTTAGAAGGAAAAGTAGTTAATACTAGAGCTAGAGCTTACTGACAATACTACATTCAGTCACAAGGTGTTGGTAAGAGAAACATTTCAGGTATCTGAAGAGATGGAAGTAAGGATGCTGTGGCAATGTTTGGTTATCTATCGAGCGATGTTGCTGACAAAGCAAACTATCTAGCTTTTAAAGATAGACAAACTGGTGAGATTAAGACTCTTAAGCTAACTAAAGATAACACTAGTAACATGTTCTATTACAAAAATCAACACATTGAAAATGAAAAGAAATTCAATGAAGCTAAAAGTGATGAAGAAAGAAGCAAAATCCGTCATACTCTGGCAGATGAACAATATGACTATAGCGACTCTAATGGTAAGCACAAGGGTAAAGGATTTGTTTCTTGAGTAAGCGACTATGGCATTATGTCTAAATATAGAAATGCCATATTATTGCCAGGACATACATATTCAGTTTACTTCTCTAGCGACGAACAAGGAACTAAAGATATACTAAATACTAACCTAGGTTCATGAGAATCAATTGCTGAAAACGGTAAGACGTTCTCACAAGCTTCAATTAGAATGGCTAAAGGCGAAAAACCTTATAAAATAGATGAAAACGGCAATAATGTCTATGAAAATATATTATATGTTTATGACCAATTTAATGGGGTTAAATAATAAAGGAGGCTAACATGAAAAGAATTAAAAAGCTTTTATTAGGTACAATTGCATTCAATTCTGCCTTAGTGCCACTTGTGGCTGCTAAGTGCGGCAAAATTGAAAGAAATTATGACCTTGGCCTAGTTTCTGAACCTATTAACTCCCTTAATTACATTAAGTTTTCATCTGTTAATAAAGTCTTGCCATCTTTAGTTGAAGCTCCTGTTAAATCTGCTCCTGATGAAGCGCTTAAAAGAATTTTAAGCCTTCCTGAGTTGCCTATTGGTTCATATAATAATGAGCAAAGACTAACTCCACAAGAAATTAAAGAAGGCAAAACTCAAATTGATAAATATTTTGAAAAAGTTGCCCCTGCAGCTACTCCTAGTTCTAGATTTTATCCACTTGATCAATTAGGCTCAACAACTGGTTCGCTTAGTTCTGACAGAGATGAATATCAGCCAGTAAGCATCTTGCAATCTGGTGGTAATGCAATTCAGTCTATGAACATTTTGCTTAATGAGGGCAAGAGTCGTTGAAGCAATGGTGATGAAGTAGTTGCTGATGATTATATTGATGCTATTCACTATATTCTAGACTTATCAACAGGTAGTCAAAAGTTAACAACTATTTTGCAAAGAAAGTTCGCTTATGCACAAGCTGTTGTTGATATTCAGCAAGAGTACATAAAAGAATTTGGTATCACTTATCAAAATCCGTTCCAATATCCATTATTTAAGGAGATAAATAAAAAAGTTATATATGACGTTTTTGACCCATCATATAAAGAACTTTATCCATCGCAAATTGAACAAATTCTTAAAGACGGCAAATTTAAAGGCAAGAATTTAAGTCAAACTGAAGTTAATGAAGTAAAAACTAAAGAGCGTAAAATTCTAGATAAACTTAAGGATGCAGTTAAAAAATTAGGTTTATATTCAGGAAGAATTTACTGAAATTATTCAAATAGAGAAATTCTATCAAGCGTTCCTTACTCACCTGACTTTGATCCTGACACGGACGAAACAATTATTATGCTTCCTAATCCTGAATACTTGCATGGTAAGCATAGTGAAGAAGAATTAAAACAAATTCCACAACGTAAGGCTGTAAAAATTAAGAAATATCTTTTTAGTGATCCTAGACAAAAGTATTCTGATTTGTTTAAAGATCTTATGAAGAAGTCAAGAGCACTAAAATCTAAGCTTTCTGTATCATATAGTGACAGTGCTATTGATTCGTACAATCAGGCTGTAAATAAGCTTTATAAGGAAAATACATTAGTTAATGACTTCATAGATTCATTTAAGCCTAAACACTATAGATGACATAGAGAACTAGCTCTAGATGAGTATTCATTGAGAGTTGAATACTCAGCGAGTGAGCCTTCGTCACTATCAAATGTTGTGCAAGATATGCAGTCAAATTTATTCCCAATTAACCGTAAGTTTGTAGAAACAAACGGCGGAATTAATGAATTTGGACTAAAACAAGAAAAATTTTTAACTGCTAGCGCTTTTCTTCTAAGCGATTTAGTGCTTGGCCCACAAGGATACTTGTTGCTTACTAAAAATCCAAAATATTATTCTTCAGATAAAACATCAAGCGAAAGAATCAAAATCTTCTTTAGCTCTGATCCTAATATAAATGCAGCCTTATATGATGATAAATATATAGCAGCAACTAGAATTCCCGCAATTCAACAGTTAGCATACTGAACTGATAAAGAATATAGAAAATACATGAAAAAGTCATCTGGTTTTGGAACAATTGCTTTAGCTTTCAACCTCGATGACGAAAGGTTTAAAAAACTTCCTAACAATTCTGATTCAAAATACTTGTATGATGAAGATTTAAGAAATGCTATCTATTATGCAATCAATAGAGATGAAATGCTTAATATAGTTGGATGAAACTCTTCATATCCTGTTATAACTTGGACTGCTTTTGGTCAAGGATCTTCATCATTTGGTGATGCTATTGAAGTAGGTTTTGACCACTTGGAAACATATACAAAATATGACACAGAGTTTAAAACACCTATTCCAGTGCAAAACTATAGTCACTTGAATCACTTGTCTAAGTCGTATAAATTTGAACATGTTGATAGAACTGACAAAGGTTTTCAATTGAAAATAGCTAGCCAATATATGGATTCATTTAAAAAAAAACATCCTAACTTGAAGAAAATAACACTTAAATATATTTCAAATTCAACTGACGAGCATCAAAATGCAGGTATCGCCTTACAAGATTTTATGTCTAAAGCATTTAATGGATTTTTAGATATAGAAATTAAGAGTTTACCTGAAAACGTTTATGAAGACTTTAGAACAAAAGGTGAATTTGACTTGCTTTATAGAAACTTTGATGCCTTCGGTTCTGATGCATATAGTTATGTAAAAGTGTTCTTTAGAACTGATGGTATAGATAGCGAAAATGCTAAGCAAACCGGTTTTAGAAACAATCCTTCGGGTTCATGAACATATGAAAAGTACTTTAAAGAATTAGGCTATAAATTAGATGAAAAAGGCAAAGTTACAATTTCGGATGAAGATAAAAAGATAGTTGATAAAATCAAATTCCGTTTAGGTTTAGCTAACTCTGCTGAAAAAGTTTGAAATAAAATTGTTGAGCTTTCTTTAAGAAAAGAAACATACAAAGACGAACAAGGACATATTCAACACGAATCATTAAGTCAATTTAATGACAGAGTAACATCATTCTTTACTAACCAGTTTACTGATGAAGAAATAAAAGAAGACTGAACTGAACAAAGTGCTTTTGCAATAATAGCCGGCTTAGAAAAAATAGTTCGTGAAGCTGCTCCTGTTGTACCATTAATGGAAGTTGATACTTACTGAGAAATTTCTAGAGTAGGTGGAACTGAAAGTTTATTTACTTACTCATTACAATTTGCTTATGACACAGCATTCCCACCTAAGAAAAACTTGCCAACTGATGTAAGAGAAGAGGAGTTATAGGAGTATTTATGGAAAATTTAAAACAGAAAAATGAAAGTTCATTTTTTGTTGATGATCTTTCAGAAATATCAGGAAAATTAGTTGAACAAAAGCAACTAGTAGACTTTGATAACAAATTTAAACGTAAGTTAAAATGACACCAAAAAATATTTAACATAAGATCGCCTTGAGTGGCAAGTATGTTAAAAGCATTTGCAGTCATTTTAGAGTTTTTCCTAGTTGCATTTATTGTTATTACTATAACCTTCTTCTTAATTAACTCAGTTCCTGGTGGCACAGGTTTAACAGCCGGCTTAGATGAAGCAGCTAGAAGGGCTGTTGAAGAAAAATACGGATTAAACCAACCTCTTATTATTAGATATGGCATTTATTTGAAAAACATAATTCACTTAGACTTCGGAATTTCGTTATCAGTTTTCCCTGGGGAAAGAATTAATGATTTTGTGTGAGTGCGTTTTTATAAGAGTTTCTTAATTGGAATTTTTTCAGTTATGCTTACTTTAGTAATGGGAATTCCTTTAGGAGTTTATGTAGGCATGAATCCTGATAAACTTCCTGACCATATTGCTACTTTAGTTGTTTCAATTTTCTCGTCAATTCCATCACTAGTATTTGCCTTATGGCTTTTATTGATAGGCAGAAAATTAAATCTTCCATATATTTTTAATGAAAAAGATATCTCAACTTATGTTCTCCCTGGCTTAGCCCTTTCATTAGGTTCAATAATTGTATATATTAAATATATAAGAACTGAACTTAACAGAGAACTAAACTCACAACACTGCAAATTCTGTTATCTAAAAGGTATTACAAAACGTCGTTTTGTTTGAACTCATGCACTTAAACCAGCACTGTTCCCAATTGCAACATTTTTCCCAGTTGTTATATTTGGTAGTTTTATTGGTAGTGTGTTTATTGAGCAAATCTTCTTTATAACTGGTTCTGGTGGCTTGCTACTTAATGCTATTACTTCAAAGGACTTTAATATAATTTTATTTATGGTGACCTTATTCTCTTTAATAACAATTCTTTCATATACATGCCGTGATGCGCTTTACAAAATAATTGACCAAAGAGTAAGAAGAAAGGGCTAAAATGGCTAAGTTATCTGAATGAATTAAGAATTGAAACAAAAAGAGAAAAAAAGGGGAAGAAAGCCCAAATAATGTCCTTGGCGAAGAATTGGCACCAAACAGATTTTTAAGGCCTTTAGCTTATAAAGAATGACAAATTGTTGGAAATTTATTTGAGTTTAATGAAACTAGCAAAATGCATAAGCAACAAAATTCTTTTGTTGAGTTCTTCTACCGTTTTAGTCGCTCATTTGCAGGTGTGTTTGGTTTTGTAACTCTTGTTATATTAATATTGCTAGCTCTTATTATTCCTTTAGTAACCAAACACAACCCATTAGAATTGTCTGTTGAAAACAGATTTGAAACATTCTTTACAAACGGTCACATTTTTGGTACAGATTCAGTAGGTAGGGACTTATGAGCTAGATTATGATATGGCCTTAGGTATTCACTAGCTTTATCATTTATTGCAACATTTATTCAAGTTATAGTTGGCTTAATTATTGGAATTATGATGGGTCACTTTAGAATATTTGACAAAATAATGACCTTCATTATTAAAATAATTTCAAACGTACCATCAATAATCATTCTTATTACAATTACTATTATTATTAAACCAACTTTCTGAGTAATGATCTTTGCCTTATCATTTACATCATGAGCTGGTATTGCTAACCAAATGCGTTCTCAGGTATTACGTGCTAAATCATTTGAATGAGTTAGTGCATCTAAAATTTTGGGAACTCCAACATATAAAGTATTAATGAATTACTTGCCTATTTTAATTCCGCTACTAATTACAGAAATAGTATTTCACATCCCAGGAATTATTCTTTCAGAAACATCATTAGCTTTTATAGGTTTGTCTATCCCAAACGTTGCTACTTTAGGAAACTTAATCAGTGAAGGATCAAAAAACTTTACAGTTTTTCCACGTTATGTACTTGTGCCTTCATTTATGCTTATTTTAGTTACTGCTTCTATTCAATTAATGTCAGGTGCAGTGCAAGATAGCTTGCTAAGACAAAGATAGGAAAAATATGAATCAAGAAGAAACACAAATTAAGCATAATAAATCGCAAGGTTATAACAAAAAGTTTCCTAAACCGCTTATTTATAATAATTTTCCTGCGCCATTAGACATGATGGAAATAAAGGCGGAAAAAGATAAAGGTTTTTGAAGAAGTTTCATTGACTACTGAAAAAACCTTGGCAAGCAAATCAAAAGAATATTTAAAAAAGACAAAACCGAAGTTGACTTATTTACAGGCACAAAAGTTGAAGATGTTTTTGGCATCCCAACTAATGTTGCTGCTGAAATTGAAGATATTTACTTAACATTCAAAAATCCTGCCAATCCTAAAGAGAAGAACTTAGTGCTTAGAGGCCCAAGTTTAAAAATATATGAAGGTAAGATTCATGCCCTTATTGGTGAATCTGGTTCAGGCAAGTCTGTTATTACATCCTTGCTCTATGGTCTTACTGGCTCAAATGCCATAATTGAAGGTGGCAAAATTAGATTATATGGTCTAGAAGTGCAAAACTTTACAACATATAACTGAGAGAAATCTAAACTAAGAGGAAGAATAATTTCTGCTGTTTTCCAAAACCCTATGTCAATATTGGATCCAACAATGAAAGTTGGAAACCAAATAATGGAAGGTATGCTAGTTAATAAGCTAGTAAAAAGCAAAAAAGAAGCATATTCAGAGTCTTTAAAATACTTAAAATTAACCAAAATTAACAATCCTGAAGAGATTATGAAGAAATATCCTCATGAGCTTTCGGGAGGTATGATTCAGAGAGTTGCAATTGCATCAATTGTATCATTAAAACCAAAAATTTTGGTTATGGATGAGCCTACTACTGCTCTAGACCCCACAGTTCAGGCCTTAGTTCTTGATATTATTAGAGAGTTGCAAGAGACTTTTAACATAGCAATTGCCTTTATTACTCATGACTTAGGTGTTGTAGCTTCTATATCTGACTTTATAAATATTATGTATGCAGGTCAGATTGTTGAATCAGGCACAAAAGAAGAAATTCTTTACAATGCTCAGCATCCATATACTTGAGGCTTGATTACATCAATGCCTGATTATAATAGAGGTGAAAGGCTACAAGTTATTAGGGGTGCAGTGCCTTCAAATTTAAATAATATTGAAGGTGATGCATTTGCTGTTCGTAACGATTATGCCTTAAATGTAGACTTTTTGGGTGAACCACCAATGTATCAAATTTCTCCAACTCATTTTGTAAAAAGCAATTTATTGAATGAGCAAGCTCCTGAGTACGAGCCACCTAAAGTTATCAGAAAATTATGAAATAAATATGACGAAACCTTAAAATCTATTTATGGTGATAACTTTTTAGTGGATAACTCTGTATATGATCATTACAAGCAAAAGGCTGATAAACATAATGAGATAGCTACTGAGCTAAACGATGAAAGACAAAGCATTCTAGAAAAAAGAAATAATCCTGAAAATGGTGGAGATGTGCCTTCAAAGAAAACAGATACAGAAAGCAATAATTCTGCCAAAAAAGCTTATAAAACAGCCAACAAGGGCAAAGTATCAATGTTTTTTGATAAGTATTATGGCGATTCAAATGGAGGCATAAATGAGTAAACAGTACTATGTTGAAAAAAGAGCCTTTGGCAACATACTTTATCGTGAAGTTGTTGAGGGAACAGATGAAATGCTTAATGCTTATCCAGAAAAAAATGCTTTGGTTGAAATTAGAAACCTAGACATTGTCTATGGCTCGGGTGCTAAATCATTTCCCGCTATTAAAGATTTAAATTTAAATATTTATGATGGAGAAGTTCTAGGATTAGTTGGGGAATCTGGTTCTGGTAAATCTACAACAGGTAGAGCAATCATTGGTCTAACTCCTTACGAATTTGGTCAAATTAAAATTTTAGATAGAGTTGTGCCTAAAAACATTGATAAGGGATGAAAGTTTAGCAAAAAATACAAAGATACTATTAACTTTATGGTAAATAAAGTTCAAATGATCTTTCAAGATCCAACAAACTCTCTTAACCCTTTTAAAAATGTTGAATATGTTGTTGGAGAAGGTTTATCAAATACTAAAAATGCTAAGTTAATTTATCTTACTGACTTTGATGAAGCAACTTTTATGGCTATAAATAGCCTGATTCAGTTAAAAGATCCTGAAAATATTATTTATGATTCTCCTCTTAAGAAATATCAAGAAGAGGGTGAAACCATTGAATCATCATACAATTTTGTTTTTGTTGAGTTTGTTAAACTTTTAGAGCAAAGAGCAAGTGAAAAACCAGAAATTTATGATGACATATATAAAAAGATTTTGGTTGAAAAAGAAGAAAGAGACAAAATGTCTAGTCTTTCAGAAAAGCAATGCAAAAGACTTTTAGTTATAGACATTTTGAAACAAGTTGGTTTAGATGACACTGTTTTAGGAAGATTCCCATTGGAATTTTCAGGTGGTCAGCAACAACGTCTTGGAATTTGTAGAGCTGTTGTTTTGAGGCCTAAATTATTAATAGCTGATGAACCAATTTCTGCTTTAGACGTCTCAATACAAGCACAGGTTATAAATATTTTTAATGATTTAAAAGAAAAATACCACCTTACAATTTTATTTATAGCCCACGACTTAAGAATGGTTGAATATATTTCTGACAGGATAGCTGTTATAAACCGCGGAACTTTACTAGAAATTGGCCCAACTGATGAAATTATAAATAATCCTTACCACCCATATACCAAGAGTTTGCTAGATGCCGTTCCTTCTATTGAAAAGGAAAAGGGCTCACTTATGGGAAAAATTTATGATCATAAAATTCATAACTATACAGAAGAATATCAGCCTAAGTGACATAATGTTGGAAACAAACATTTTGTTCTAGCAACTGCTGCTGAAATAGAACAATACAAGCTTGAAACTGTAACAAAAGAGAGACCCTAGTCTCTTTTTTGTTTAACATTGTTTTATAGGGCTTTTGGGTTTATTTCTTCTCATAAGTTACCTAAATTAAATTACTAATGAACAATTAATTTAGAATAATTACTATCCTTAAAAATTTCTAGTTTGTAACTCTTATATTCAGGAGTTGGGTTTAAGTTTAACTTAAAGTGTAATTCTAGCTTTCCAGGATTAATAAATTCGTAATCAAATTCAATATCTTTTTCATAATCAGACAATTTGGATAATACATCCTTAACGATAGCCGACACAATATTATTCTCTAAATATGGGACATTATTGTCGTCAAATTTAATGAATTTATAATAGCTTGCTGGCGATAAATTAGGAAATGAAACTGATAAATGATTTATTTTTTCTTTTTCCTTTTCTTTTTCAGCAGGGGTTATTTTGCTTCCATTAGATTTTTTAACAGATAACACAACAAATGGCGTTACTGTTGCTGCAACACCTGCTGTAGCTAGTGTAGGATATATTGCCCATTTCTAAACCTTTCAAACATTTCTATTGTTGGATTTTCTTTTAGTTCAATTATTTCCTTTATTTGATCGCTTGAAAATTTAAATTTATAAGGTTGTGTTCTCTCATCGCTTTTATCATTAATTTTTAATTTTATTAATCCTGAATATGGGTCTAACATAGGTCTTATTACTTTTTGACTATTGTTTATTACTACGCTGTGTTCTGAATTCTTGCTCTTTTCATTTGTCTTTCATATCAGTCTATAACTGGTATTGAAATTGCCTTTAAAATTAAAAGGTATGAATAGACCTTTATTTTGACCTGAGACTGAATTTACTAATTTGCCTTGTTTATAGTCAAATTCATAGTAATCATTTATAGCTATATTTTTTATATCAACACCTTTGTTATAAATTGATGATGTTGTTTCTGTCTCTACTGGTATTGCACTTTTGCTTAAAGATTGATTATGAATAGAATCAATCAACAAAGTTCCAAATGACTGATTTTTTATAAAATGAGTGTTCGCATACATAACTTTTTTAAGTCCATCAAAGCTGTCCTGGTTTGGATATTTTTCTTTTAAATAAGGCGTGCCCTCTTACTCTTTTTTGTAGAATCCAGTTTCACTATGCTTGGTGCTTTCTGATTTAATTTGAACTAAATTTACTAACTTTTTATCCTGAGATAGTGGATTAATGTTAATGTTCATATTCAGATATTTCACTTCTTCTTTAGTTTTACCAAATTCATCGAATCTGAAATTGTAATACTCAGGAATTTTAATAACAGCTTTATTTTTTATTGCATTTATTGTTTTATCCCTGTTATGTAATTTGCTTAATTTGACTTCCCAAAAGTCGTGGTCTCGAACGTTTGCTGAATAGATTGGTTTAATTGGAAAAGTTACGACAATATTTTCTAAATCGTCAAATGTTAAGCCTAAATAATCAGAAGTAAGGGTCATTACTTGAAGCATTGCGCTGCCATCAGTTGTTCTGGAAACATAGTATTTAGTGTCTTTTAATGAATCATATTCATCAAAATTCTTTTCAAGCTCATCTTTGTAAAACTTTATATTATGTGTGTTCTCAGGTGTTTGCTCAACTACATTATTGTTAATTGAGAGGCCAAAGCTTAAATCTTCGTCATTATCAATTGATGTAGGTGAAACTCTTCAATATCTAAGTACAAATTTATTGCCATTAAAAATCCTCCTAATTTCAATGGCTCCTCTTTTAAATAAATTCTTGTGCCTTTTTAAGGAAGTATCAAAAAATGAAAATGCATTCCCAGAATCAGATCAATCCACATATCGTATTCCTGTTGCATTAGTTATATATTCTCTGTTGTCAATATAAGCCACATTTGACTGTTTTATAGTGCTATTATTCAAATCGCTTATTAATAAATTACCTGGTAATATAATAGTAAACAAACTTTTCAATTGCATTTTTTCTTAATCTATAATAAGCTGATTTTGACATCATACTTTTAGCGCTATTTTCATTATGATCTATAAAATATTGTTTAATAAATTCTGCATTGTTTTCATTCATATAGTCAAATGTTCCATAAAACCTAGACTTATAATTACTTAATGAATCATCCTTGTAACCAAATAATTTGCTTGCCTTTTCCCTTATTAATTTTGCCTTGTTCATTTCATTATCAATAAAGCAAAGAGTTTTAATCATGTTTATTTTTTCTTTGATTGGAATTTCAGATGTTGTGTCTTTTATATAATGGTTTTTGTCCATTTTTCTCCTTTCACTATAAATAAGGGGGTTTCTATGACAAAGATAAAAAAAGTTGAAAAAAATGGGAAAAAAGGCCTGTTTTTCCCATTGTTTGCAATTTGTTTTAATTAGTTTTCTGATTTTTCAAAAAATCTGCTGATTAAAGGTTGTGTGTTTTTAGTAATTGAAATTAGCTCAAGATTCAGTTTTAATATTTCCTTAACTAAATTATTCTTGTCTTCATTTGTTTTAAGATTGCAGTATAAAATATCGTTTTCAATATAAAAGTCTATATTATTTGCTTCTAAATATGGTTTAAGAAGTAGATGGTTATTCACCTTTATCTTAGTATTAAAATGATTGTTGTCTTTTTCTAAATCATTTATAGAGCCTGAGTATAATAATTTTCCTTCAAAAAGCAAAGTAAAGCTGTCGATATATTTTTCTAACTCGTCTAAGATATGACTAGAGATAAAAATTGTTTTACCTTCCAAATGAAGCTGTTTTAAAGTATTAAACAGTCTAATTCTTGAACTAGGATCTAAGTTAGCAGCTGGCTCATCTAATATCAAAATTTCAGGGTCGTTAATGAGCGCTTGAATTAGCATAATAGATTTCTTTTGCCCTGAAAACATATAAGCAGGACTTTTAGACATATCTGGCACATGGAAGCCATATGTGTCCATAATATAATTTATTCTGTCTTTGATAATCTTTTTATCAACTCCTGACATTAGTGCAAGTGAGTAAAGATATTCAGTTGCTGATAAATTTTTAGGAAAAATAGTCACTTCAGGAATATATCCTATTTTCTTTTTAGCAGATGAATTAGTAAATTCTAACCCGTTAATAAATATTTTCCCAAATAGTCCGGGATAGAAACCTAAAATGGATCTTATTGTAGTGGTTTTGCCAGATCCATTATTGCCTACAAAGCCATGAAATTGTCCTTTTTTAACATTAAAACTCAAGTCGTCTACGGCTTTTTTATAGGTCTGTGGGGCAATTTAAATATCATAGATAAATGTTGCACTGAAAGAGCTACATCAGATTCAGGCTTATGATATTGTTTGTGTTTAGCTTCAGCAAACATATGGCTATTTTCTCTTCATTTTTTATAAATTGAAGCTAATGAATTTCTGTTCTTTTTCATTATTTAAAATTCTTTCTTTCAAACTGCAAATAGCCTAATATTATAAATGTCAATGATACTAAAAGTGTGATTCCTACAGATGTTGGTGTTTCAATGTAGTTTTTTCTTTCTAGTTCGATTAAATTATCATTTAATTTCACCACTTTGATGATGCTTTGTTTGTAGTTCTTGTTGAATTTGCTGAATTTTTCCTTGCTTTCTGACAAATAAGGAATTAAATTTTTAGTTTCTAGTAAATTAGCAAAATTACCATTTTGCCTTTCGCCTACGATATTGAATATATTGATTGTTCAAAATAGTTGGCTAAAAGCATTAATTGCTCTTTCGCGCATAATTGATATATAACTATTTAATCTGGTTTTTTGAATTTCACTAAGTTCTTTTGTATCAAATCTTGCATTTATATAATCATCAAGTGTTGACGAGTATTCCTTAAAATTAGAGCTTTGTAACAAATCATATGATAAGATAGCACTCTTAGATTTTAAATGCTCAAGCAACTTTTTAAGGTTTGGATCTTTTTCACTTTTGGCTTTTTCTTCAATTTTGGTTTTTACAAGATCAAAATTATGTTTTTCTTCAAGCAATGCATATTTAGTTAATCCGGTTAGAAAATCAACTATTTCTAGAGCATTAACTACATCCACAGTGCCTGTTAAATAGCCTTCTAAGCCTAAAATATTGAACAGAACACTTTTTATTAAGTCAAAGTTCTTTTTCTCTAAGATTTTGTTAATTACTTTTTTAGTGAACTCATCGAAGTTTTCAAAATTTCTATTTTGAATGTCATTAAAACCAATGCTAAAAAGTGGTTTTTCTTCAAATCTGTCTCAATCAAATATGTCCTTGAAATTGCTGATGTTATAGCCTAAAGAATAAAGATCATTGCTTGTTGTTTTAACCAAAATTTGATTATTGATGTCTAAGTTGTACTTTGTTTTTAGATATTCAATTACATCCTTATCTAATTCACCAGTTTCTTTATTTATAACGCTTGATTTATTGTTTAAAATGTTGTAATTCAAAGTGACATTTCAGTTTCTTAAATTTCTATCATAAGCTGTAAAAGTAGGGAAATAGTATTCTTTAAAGTTTGACCAGTATATGTGTGAATAAAATGATTTTTTAACTTTGTTTGCTAACTCTTCAATTGATTCTCTTTTTTCAACTTTAAAGGTTTTAGAAAAAGGATTAAATGCTAAATTTTCTTGATTTTCTAGCATATTAGCAGTACTTTGATTCTCAATTAATAAATCATCTTGAGACTTAATTCTTTTATTTAAATTCTCGACTGCTTTTGACGAATCTCCCTTTAAATCAGGTGAATTAGGAATAAGTATTATTGGCCTGTTAGCTGCTTGATATGTGGTTTGTATTACATCAGTGCCAGATGAAAACTTAATAAAGCCTAATGTCATAATTCCTAAAACAGGAATGACTGACACTATAACTTGAAACACTTTAGATTCTACAAAATTTTGCACAATTGCTGCTATTCCTAAAGCAAGTGTAGCACACAGTAAACCTGCGCCAAAAAATGATAATGATGAAAGCAGTGCTTTTGTAAATTTAAATGGAATAATTAGCTGGCTAATAAAAAACATTGTGCTCATTAATGCCATTGAAATAATAAGACCTATTACGCTAGCTAATACATTAGTAAAAAATATGTGCTTTCTTCTAATTGGCTTTGAATAAAGTAAGTATTCTATTCCTTCGTTTTTGTAACGGTAAAAAAAGGTTTGTGTTACAAAAGATGAAATAACAAAAGACGCTATCATACAGAAGTTTGCAGAAAGTTCAATATACTGATTGCTATCAAGTATCCTTTGCACATCCCCAGTGCCTATTGCAAGTCTTACGCAAGTAACTAAGATTATATAAAAACTCCCTATAACTAAGGGCGAAATATATGAGCTTGCTAAGCGGAAGTAAATCTTAAGTTGCATTCTGAAAAATGCACCCATTTTTCCTCCTTTTAAAATTTAGCGACTAAATTTTATTGTTTATTTAAGAAAAAAGTGTTCAATGGTTTTTCCCAATCCGGCTTTTTTATTCGTAAATGGGGAAATAACATCAGCAATATTTTTAAGACTCTGGGTTGAGTTTTTCATAGCAATTAATTGTCCAACACGGTTAACACATGTTGCGTCATTTAATGTATCGCCAATGTGCACACATTCTTCAGGACTAACACCTCTGGCTTTAGCATAAGCTATTTCTGCTAAGCCTTTAGTTGAGCCTGTTGGTGTAAGTTCTAAAACCTCATTGCGATTGCCTGTAAAGGCTATTTCACAGGTTTCTCTGAATCTTTCCTTTAGCATCATTGCAAAAGCATATAACTTTTTCTTGCATGGGTGTCAAAGCACCATTTTGTTAATTTCAGTGTCATTTTTGAAATGTTTATATCTTTTTGCCTTGCCCCTAGTTCAGCGTAATGCAATTGATATTAATCAATTGTGTGTGAAAGCTAAATCCTTTGTGTCAGAGTTAAAAATCACACTAATGCCGTGCTTAACTATTTCACTATATATTTTCTCAACATCACCTTTTTCAAACTTACCAAAGTGAATCGCCTTACCATCTTGCTTAATGTAAGCTCCATTCCAAGCAATGAAATTATCTAAACATTGCATTGGTTCTAAAAACACATTTGATGGCTTAGTTGGCGGTCTGCCTGTTGAAACAACAACTTCAATTCCTGCTTCTCTAGCTTTTTTTATGTACTCTAAATTTTCAGCACTAATTCTTTTATGACCATTAATTTTTAAATCTATGGTTGTGCCATCTAAATCAACAAAAATGATCTTAGGTTTAACTACATTTTTCATAATTTAAATTCTATATTAATTTTAAGTTTATCCAATAATGTTAGTAACTATTAGCCAAGCAGGAACATTTATGGAAAATTTGAAATCATATATTTGGCTTATTAAGCAAATGTTTATTGTGTGCACTATAATTATGAAAAGCAAAACTTTACTGGAGGCTTATGAATGTTGTTGTAATTGGCTCAGTAAATTATGATCTTTATGCAAAGATTGATAATGAAATTGTCTTAAAGGACTCTAATCCTTCAAATATTTATAGTACACTGGGTGGCGTTGCTTATAATGTTGCAAAGAATCTGAAGCTAGCAAATGTTAATGCAACTTTAATTGCTGCTGTTGGCAATGATTTAGAGGCACAATGAATTAAAGAGCAATTAGATAATGACTTAATTAGTTATAGGCTAATTGTCAAAAATGACTATAAATCAGCCAAATACGTCGCTTTTTTAGACAAGAATTCTGATATGAATGTTGCTGCTAGTGATACTAAAATAACTGAAGCAGTTAATTATGATGATTTAATGAAATACAAAGACGTATTGGACAGTGCCACTTATATTTGTTTGGATGCTAATCTTAGTGAAGACTTGATCACAAAAATTTGCAAAAATTATGGCCATAAATTTATTATTGCTGAAGGGGTTTCTTCTCATAAGATTTTAAAGTTTAAACCTATTTTACAGTACTTTTCGCTAGTTAAAGCTAATAAAATTGAGTTTCAGAATCTGCTTTATTCTTCTGAAAAAGATATATTTATATTGGCTCAAGAAGCAGTTAAAAATGGAGCAAAAGCAGTTGTGATTACTGATGGAGAAAATGGCAGCTTATATTTTGATAAAGAAGAAAAAACTGAATTTTACAGACCCAATTCTATAAAGCCCCTATCTGCTTCTGGCGCTGGTGATGCATTTTGTGCAGGCTTAATTTATGGACTTATTAATAAGCTACAAATTTTGAAAATTGCAACAATTTTTTCAAAATTTGCACTGCTTAGTGTTAAAACAGTTAATGACGAATTAAATGAGAATACTTTAATAAAAGAATATATGGAGGTTAACTAATATGAATATAGTTTTTAGTAAGGAAGTTGAAAGCGCTTTAAAACATAAAAGACCTGTTGTTGCTTTAGAATCGACAATTATTACCCATGGAATGCCTTATCCTAAAAATGTTGAAATGGCACTTAATGTGGAAAATATAATTCGTAAGCAAGGTGCTGTGCCTGCAACAATAGCCATAATTAACGGAATAATTCATGTTGGTCTTGAAAATGATGAAATAAATGAGCTTGCTAAATTAAAAGATGTTATCAAAACTAGCAAGAGAGATTTTGGTTATGTTTTAGCAAATAAGAAAAATGGAGGCACAACAGTTTCTGGTACAGTCTTAGTTGCACAAAAAGTAGGTATTCCTGTTTTTGCAACTGGCGGGATTGGCGGTGTACATAGAGGAGCTGAAATAACTTTTGACATATCTAGAGACCTAGACGAATTATCAACAAACAATGTTTTAGTTGTTTGTGCTGGAGCTAAATTAATACTAGATTTAGGTTTAACACTTGAGTATTTAGAAACTAAAGGCGTTGAAGTATTAGGCTACAATAGTGATAAATTGCCAGCTTTTTACTCTTCATCTAGTGAATTTAATGTTACATACAATGTTCATTCAGCTAGCGAAGTTGCTGCAATAATGAAAGCTAAGTGAAAATTTACTAACGGCGGAATTATTTTAGCTAATCCTATTCCTGAACAATATGGTCTTGAATATGAATATATTTTAGATAATATCAACAAAGCAATTGAGCAAGCTAAAGTTGAAGGAATTAGTGGCAAAAAAACAACTCCTTATTTGCTCTCAAAAGTGCTTGAATTAACTGAAGGAAAGAGTCTTGAAGCTAATATTCAATTAGTTTATAACAATGCCAAAGTTGCTGCACAAGTAGCTGTTGAGTATGCTAAACAAAAGTAAAATTGCACAGTAATTTACATATAAAAATGAAAGTTTTATATGACTTTCATTTTTATATCATTTTTTCATATAAATTTACCTTTCATACCTTAAAATAGTTTTAAAAAATTATCTGACTAGTTAACTTAATGTATGAAATACTGAAAAATGAAGGAAGAATATGAAAATTAAAAAACTTTTATTGATTGCGCCGCTGTCTGCAATTTCTATGTCTTTTGTGGCAGCTAGATGTGCTAAGGGTGGGTCAAAACAGACTGAAATTATAAACACAGGAGCTAATAGAGTAGAAGAACTTGTTGATGAGAGTACTACTGAAAACAATAAAAACGGTGAGCTGTCAAATGAAACTAATGAATCAAAAGTAGAAAGATTAGGTGGGTCACAGTCTGACATAAACACTGAATCTGAGCAGCCTTCTAAAGTAGATAAAGAAAAGAAATCTGAAACATATAGTGCTGACAGTATGCCAAATAAACCTCAAGGTGATCAACCAATAGTTAAGGATTTGGAAAAAGATATTGATACTTTGCCTTCAATTTCTTCTGATGAAGCTAAAAAATACCAAAAGAAAGTTGAAGAGATTTGAAGAAAACACAGATATGGTTTTGCTAATTTTCATTACTTTGAAGATGTAGTAGATCAACTAAAAGTATATGTTGGAAAAGATATTGCAAAGTTTTTAAATCTAAGCGATCAAAGCAAATTAAAAGTTTTGATAGCAAAAGAAAATCCAAAGAAAACTATTGACTTATCAATTGGTAATGAGAAATTTTCTCTAAGATTTGGTGATATAACTAATTCAGTGCCAACTATATATTCATTTAAAGACAAGGAAGATGAAGAACACTTTTTTAGTGGCACAGATATTGAAAAATTAACTGTTGATTCTTCTAAAAAAAATAGTAGTTAAACAGCTTGGATACTACAAAACTGAAAATGGATCCTTTAGACTTGTGACTGTGCCAAAGAACACAGTGCAAGTACCTAGTCAATTACCATTAAAAGTTAACTCTCTTTTTGAAGCTTTTAAAGGTATAAGTGAAGAAAAGATTGAAAATCTAGATAAGTGAGATGTGTCAAATGTAACAAACTTATCGTCGACATTCTATGAGGCTAAAAATTTTAATCAATCATTAGATAACTGAAATACTATAAATGTTACTGATATGTCCTCAACATTCTCAGAAGCAATAAAGTTTAATTCATCAATCAAAGAGTGAAAAACTGATAATGTTAAAACAATGTATTCAATGTTTGCCGGTGCAATTGCCTTTAATCAAGATGTAAATGATTGAAACACTAAAAAAGTAACTGATATGACTGACTTATTTTGAGAGGCCAAATCGTTTAATAAACCTCTTAATAAATGAGAGGTTTCTAATGTAACATCAATGTACAGAATGTTTTCAGAAGCAGAAGCATTTAACCAGGATATCAGTGGATGAAATACAGAAAAAGTAGAAACAATGTTCGGTATGTTTGGAGGAGCTTAATCGTTTGATCAAAATATCAGTGGTTGAAAACTTTATGAAGGCGTAAATTTCCAATTCTTTACAAATGACAAATCTAAACTAAAAGAATCGAATAAGCCTGCAAAATTTAAAACTAAAGTTGCTCCTAAATAGTAACTTATCTAATATGACTGTTTTATAGGCTTCAATACATAAGACTGTAGTAGATTTCTTTCAATGTATTAGTTCGAATTTCATATTATCAAAATGAAGTGATATGTATGAAAATAAGCAAAAAAACTCATACTAATTGGTGGATCAATTGCAGTATCGATGCATTTTATTGCAGCTGGCTGTGCTAAGGTTCATAGTGAAAAAAAAGGGGGGGGTGCAACTTACTCCCATAAATAAGAATTTTATGGTGCCTGAATCAAATGATGAATTGGTCGAAAACGCAAATAAATAAATTGATGATCGTTCAAATTATTCAAACAGTGCATCAAATGAAGAAATGTTAAAAACTGACAATGATATAAATCATGAATTAACCACCAATAAAGAAATTAAAACCTATATTTGATCAAAGCTTTTAATTTTGAAAACAATGCTAAAAGTTTGCCAAAACTTACAAAAGATGAGGGTGAACAATTCAAAAAACAGATAAATAATGCCTGAAAAAGCATAAGGATGCTTTTGCTGAATTTCACACTTTTGCAGATGCATTGGAGCAGTTGAAAGCTTATGTAGGTGAAAAGATTGCTAAATATGTTTCTTTATCTCACAATGAAAAATCAAATAACTCTATAGCTAAAGATAACTCAAATAAACAATTTGAAATAAAACTTACTGGTGAAAATATATTGTTGCACTTTGGTGATATTAAAGATAGTGTTCCCACAATCTATAGAAAGCAAAAGGAAACTGACAAAGTTTATGTATTGTATGATAATAACCTAATAGTTGATAGTGATGATAAAATCTTAGTTACTCAATTAGGCTATTATAAACATTCAGATGGTCAGACTTTTAGAACTGTAACTGTTCCTAAAAACACAATTGAAGTTTCAGAAAACCCGCCTTTAAAAATTAATTCATTACATGAAGCATTTAAGGATTTGTCTTCGAAAGAAGTTGCCAATTTAAATAGTTGGGATCTAAAAAAATATTAAAAGTCTGTATCAACACTTGATGGTGCTAAACACTTTGATCAAGCATTAGACAAATGAAATACAGCAAACATTCAGACAATGAGTTATGTTTTTAATAATGCTACTAAGTTCAATGGTTCATTAAGGAGCTGAACAACTGATAATGTTCAAGATATAAATGGGTTATTCGCTGGTCAGAAAACTTTAATCAAGATATTAGTGCCTGGAATGTTTCTAATGTGACTAAAATGTCTGAAATGTTTTGAGCCACAACAAAATTCAATGCTAATATAGGAAAATGAGATGTTTCAAAAGTTACGTCTATGTATAATATGTTCTCGGAAGCCGAAAGTTTTAATCAAGATATAAGTCAATGAGATGTACAACAAGTAAAAACAATGGTTGGAATGTTTGGTGAAGCAAAGTCATTCAATCAAAATATTAGCTCATGAAAAGTTCGTAGCAATACTAGCTATGAAAAATTTACTAATGAATCATCAGTCTTAAAAGAAGATGTTAAGCCTAAAAGATTTCAAAAATTAAGCCAGAAGTAGACAAAAAACATACTGCACTAACTTTTAGTTTTGCCCCTTTGATTTTTATTGTGTAAAATTTCTTATAACACTATAAAACAAGGAGAAAAATGAAAAAGTATATTGGCTTGTTGACTTCTCTATCATTATCTTTGCCAATAGTTGGATGTAATGTTCAGAACAGTTCCCATGTGAATAAAATTATTAATAATGAAAGTACCCAACTAACTAAACATACAAATATCACTTACTTTGTAGATAATAAACCTGTTAAGAAAATTGAAGTGAAAACCAATTCAGCTATTGATTTTGAAACTATTCAAAAGCCAGGATATAAATTTGCTGGTTATTTTTTTGATAAAGATTTTAAATCACCAATTCCAAATGATTATATTGCTGATTCAGATCTGAATATTTATCTAAAATATATACCTAACTTTACTAAGTCAACATATAGGTTAAGCTCTATAACTAAAACTATTCTCCCTGCCACTAACAGTGTAGATTTTTATGAGTTGAATGATATAAATTACATTTCTGTTAATGATTTTTTAAAAATCTCTGATGGTATTCTTGAATTTGAACAAAATTACTATGATGTAAGTTATCAATCTAAATCATATGATTTGCAAAAGAAAATTAGCTCTTTCTATGATAATGATACTTTTACCATTAACTCTATAAATAAGTTTAATTCATCAAATGGCAATAATTCATTTGAACAAAACTATGCACTTAAGTTTGATTATCAAAATCAACAAATAGTTTTATCTAGCTATGAGTTTTTAAACTCGATATTACCAAGAGAGCATCAACAAAGCTTGCTATTTGAAATTAAAGATGAAAAAATCAGTGAGGATAAGCCAGTTGTTATTGATTTTAGAAAATATGGACTTGAAATGATAAAACATGAAGGTAAAATTTTAATTCCTTTTAATGTCATAAATCAAGTTCTATTAAGTGAATCTGTAAATCAGTTTTATTTTAATAATGATAAAGTGCTTATTTTTTAATTTTTATGAATTACATAATCCCGAAAATCTTGACTATAGACAAATGCTAAGCAGCACTAACTTAAATAAAAAAGTAATAAGTGAAGACTTAAAGGAATATCAATTTCAATTCTTTCACTTTCTTCTGGATAATTTTTATGGCATAAAAAATAAAGACCCTAATTGGTTTTTAAACTTCTTAAATAAATATAAATAAGGCTTGTTGGATTATGACGAAAAGCACTATAAAACAGTCCACTCAGTAATAAATGGCTTGGATGATTTACATACCAAACTGTTTATGAATGGATATAATCAGGATGAAAAGCAATATGATGATTTAAATAACAGTTTTGATGATACCAAACGAATTAAGGAATATTGAAAGCTTTATTTTAGTTTTCAAAAAATGTCTCCAAGAAATGACAATAACTTTGTTAAAACGACTTTAACTCCGGATAGTAAAACGTTGATTGTGCGTTTTGATGCTCTAATTGATGGCATAACAAGTGTTTTGGAGTCTGTGTTCGAGGAACATAAATCAAAAGATGTAAAAAATATTTTATTAGATTTTTCTAATATGCTAGGTGGCTCGCTTTATGCAGTTTATGAATTGTTAGGTTTTATAACTGACAAAGAGTTTAGCTACAATCTAATAAACCCTCAATCAGGCTCAAAAAATGGAATGAAAGTTAAGTCAAAAACAAATAAAAAGGATTTTAAATTTTATCTTTTAACTTCGCCAGTAACTTATTCATCAGGAAACTTATTTGCAGGTATTGTTAAGGACAACAATTTAGCAAAAATAATAGGTTATAAAACACAGGGCGGAGCTTCTTATTTAAAAATGTCTGTCTTGCCAACAGGCAATATTGCAGTTTTAAGCAGTAATAACGTTTTTGCTAATAAAAACTTTGAAAGCTATGAATATGGAGTAGATCCAGATATAGAATTTCCAAAAAATTCTGATGGCTCAAACGACTACAGCAAGTTGTTTGATGTTTCATACATACAAGAAATAGTAAACAAAAACTAACTTATGATCTTGTTTTATAGGCTTATAAGAAAATCAGGACTAGCTGCCTGATTTTATTTTGCTTCTTTAATATGTTTCTCAATTTTTGACACTGCTTCAATAAATACATCAGTATCAGACTTATCATTTGAATCAATTATTTCATATGGAATGTTGTATTTTGCGGCTAAATCAATGAATGTTTCTTTATAAATTTTATGTAAATATTTAAAGTACTCTTCATTTTCATTAAAATTATCTATTTCAACTTTCCTGCCTCTTTGAAAAATTCTTGATTTAAATGTTTCTCAATTTATATCAATAAAAAGAGCAAAGTCAGGGTTGCAGTTAGAATCATATATGTGACTGAATAACTTATCAAAAGCTTCAAAATACTTATTTTTCTTCTTGCTCAAAGTTGCCGCAGCAAAAATGTAGTGCTCTAAAATGAATCTGTCTAAAAACATATGACCATTTTGGTTGCTATTTGTCTTTTGAAATTTTTCTTTTTGCTCATGAAATGAATCAGTTAATGATTCAACCAAAAATGATTGGAAAGCAATATCAGTATTAGGTTGCTTTTCATAACATCATCTTAGAAAAGTGTTAAAAACTGGATCATTCTCACTAAATTCTTCAATGTATGCTGAATTTGGATAATAATTGCTGAGTTTTTTAACAAGTGTGCTCTTGCCACTACTTATCATTCCGCTTATGCCGATTATCATCCTAACCCCTTCTGAAAGTACTTTTGTGATTTGCAATAATTTCTAAAGCTTTTTCAAACACTTCATCTTCAGTGAGATTATCGGTTTCAATGATTTTGTACTCTAGCTTAAACTTTTCAGCTTGCTTGATGAACAAGTCTTTGTATAAATTATACAAAGTCTTGAAATATTCTTCATTGGCATAAAAATTGTCTATTTCAACTTGTCTTCCACGTTCAAAAATTCTTTTAAGGAACGTTTCTCAACTCATATCTAAATATATGGCAATATCAGGGGTTTCATCTTTAGTAATTAAGTGAGTAAACAAGGCATCATATCCGTCTAAGTAATTTTGACCCTTAGGTCTTAAATTTACATTTGCAAATATGTAGTGCTCAATGCTAAAACGATCTAAAAATATATGATCTGTTTGTCAATTTTTATTTAGCTTGTTAAACTCATCGATTAATTCGCTTAATTTAGTTGTGTGGTTTTCCACAACATATGATTGAAAGCCAATAGTTAAGTTCGGTTGTTTTTCATATAGTCATTTTAAAAAAGTATTAAACACTTCGCTATCTTCATCATATTCTTTAAGCATTAATGAAGTATTAAAATGCTTGTGTAATTTTGCTGTTAGTGTGCTTTTGCCACTGCTTATCATTCCGCTTATTCCTATTAGCATATCATTCTCCTTGTAATTTTAAAAAACATAATTATTTTACATATTTTAAGTACTTAAAAAAGCCAAAAAATTAAAGTATCAGAACCGGTATAGAAAAAGAAAAAAACTTTTTCATTTTTGGTTTTATATCGCTGTAAAACAAGTTTTTTGGTTGTTTTGTATAAGTTGTAAAATGCATAATTACCCCCTTGTTAAATATCTTTGTTTAAAGTCCATAATGCCTGTTTTATAGCACTGCAAGGATTAAATAAAATCAGCTCAGTTTTTTCTCTGAGCTGATAATAATTTGCGGTTAATTATCTCTTAGACTTATCATAATTTATACCAGAAGCAGCTGGGCCAGGAGCCAGACCACTAAAGGCCATAATCGAAATAAGTGTAAGAACATATGGAATAGCTTTGATTAGTTCACCAAATTTTTGTACTTTGTCTTTTGTTTCAACAGTAACAACCTTGTCGAATTCAACACTAAGTAATCATGCACCCATTTGTTGGAAGAATCCAAAGAATAAGGCACAAACAGGAACAATTAAGACATTTCAGTGAGACATAATCATAATTGCTAAGGCAAGGAAACCAAAACCGTTAGTTTGACCAGTAAATGGTAATTTTTGGGCAAATACACCCCCTGCCATTCCTGCTATACATCCAGAAATAACAATTCCTGTTCATTTGTATTTGTAAACATTAATACCGGCTACGTCAACAGCTTGTGGATTTTCACCAACTGCTTTGAAACGTAAACCTCATTTTGTTTTGTTTAAAGCAAACCATGAAATAACTACAACAGCAATTAGTAAGAATAATTTAAAGCTTAAAATGTTTCCAAAATTGTTGTAGTTAGTGCTTAATGCAAGTTCTTTAACAGTATGATCAATTTGTTTGTGAGCATTACCTAAAAGAGAAGGGTTCATGATAGCAGCACAAATACCAACTGATAAAAGGTTCAACGCAACACCAGTAATTGTGTGTTCAGCTTTTAGTTTTATTGTTGCTAAACCTAGCAATAGTGAAAATAGTGAGCCAAATAAAGCAGCAAATATAAGTGAGATTATCTCAAGACCGGGCACATCTAAATTAAGACCACTAATTCTTCCGCCACTTGTAAAAAGGGCTGAAGTAATACAGTATCCAAGTGCGCCGACTGACATTGTACCTTCGATTGCAATATTAACTGTTCCTGATCTTTCAGCAAATATTCCGGCAATAGCTGCTAGTCCAAGAACACAGGCGAAGAATAATGTTTCGTTAGTTATAAATGCTATACTTTCCATTAATTACCTCCTGTTACTACAGCTTCTATTGCTTTAATTTTTTCTTTATATTGATGGAACAAGTCTTGATTTATGCTGATGCTTGAATTTTCATCACCAGAATCGTTTTTAACTTCAATACCTTTATATGAAGCTAATAAGTCTTTTTTGTAAGCAGCATAACTGGTTTTAATTTGAGCAAGTTCTTCTTGCGACTTTGCTAGCTCAGCAGTTAATTTATTAACTAATTCAGCATCATTTTGTACTTGAGCACTTTTTAGTTGTTTGTTAAGATCCTTAATCATTTGTTTTTTATCTTCATATAGATAAAATAGCTCGTTTTTGAATTGCTCTAAATTATGTTCTTTGACTATTTTATAGTGCTTTTGGTCATATGATCCTTGAGCAAAAATTAATCTTAATTCAATAAATAAATAATTATCTAACAATTCTTCTTGTATCTTTTTAAGTTCAATTTTCAATTGAGTTAGCTTAACGTTTTTAAGATTCTTGATGTCTTTAATGTCAAAGTAACCATATCTTGTTAATTCTTGATTAAGTACAACTTTATCTTTAGCTAACTTTTGGAAAATTTTCTCTATCTCGTTGTTTGATAGTTTCTTATCTAGCTTTTTGTCAGTTCCTTGTTTAATTTTAATTAAAGCTTCATTTTCTATCTCTCTAATTTTGCTCTTAATTTCTTTGTATTTTAGTTTATTTTCTGTATACACTTTATGAGCTTCAATAAGAAGTAATTTAGTGTTTTCTTTAACTGCTTTAACTTTTTCTTTATAGGTTTGATAATGCCCTTTGTACTCTTTTTGAGTCAGCAAGGAAATTCATAACCTAAATTTCCGAATAGGCCTAAAATTAGTAAACATTAAGGCAAGTGCTGTTGTGAATATAATAACACCAACAACTAGATCAATACCACCTTCTTTAACACCGCTTGTTGAGTAAAAACTAATCAATTCAATTCTAGAAAACTCTAGCATCGTGTAGAAAACAGATGAGAAAAGAATTCCTATTGGCGAGTTAATACCAATTAATGATATAGCTATCGTGTCAAAACCTAGTGGCAGCGGACTGGAAAGCGTAATTACATCATACTGCTTAGCTTTAAAGACAAAGTGGATAAATCCAGCAAGTCCAGCTAATGCGCCAGAAAAGCCCATTGATAAAACAGTTGTTAATTTTTGGTTAACACCAGCATATGAACTAGCGTCTTTATTAAGTCCGTTCATTTTGATTTTGTAACCTAAAGAGGTAAATGCAAAAATCATATATAAAGTTAATGAAACAAATGCTACTAGTACTATTCCAAAAATTCAGAATGAACTTTTGTCAAAAAATCCACCTGAAATGTTAATAGGGGCTGAACCAGTTGATGCGTTTTTAAACACAAAGCTGTTGTTAAATGGTGATTTAGAACCAAATATAAAACTACCAATATAAACAGCCACTCAGTTAAGCAAAATAGTTGAAACAACTTCGTGAATGTTGAAAAATGCTTTACATAATCCAGCTATTGCAGCATATAAAAATCCTATAACAATTGAAAGCAGCATTATTAAGAACACTAACCCTTGGTTTTTAATAGCACCATTACTTTCAATTACATTGCTTTGGTTAATTAATGCTAAACAAATAACGCCTGAAAGTGACATTTGTCCAGCAACCCCAATGTTGAATAGCCCTGTTTTAAAGGAGAATCCGACACCAATTGATGCCAGTGAGTAAATAATAAATATATAAACTCAGTCAATGTTTCCTTTAGTTGCTGTTGCATTGAAAACTTGGGCAAAAAACTCAAATGGATTGGTTTGGAAAAATACTAAAAGCACAATGCTTGAGACAAAAATTCCAAATACAACTGATCAAATTGAGTTATATGCCTTTCTTCTTGTAGAAACAGCACTATCGGCGTTTACACCTTTTTTAACCTTGCTTCAGAAATTTCTAAAGAATGATAAAACAGGGTTTTGTTGTTTTTCAGCACTCTTATTCATTGCCCTCTCCTTCTGTTTCATCATCCTTGTTTGATGCAGCCATTAATAAACCGATTTCTGTTCTATTAAATTGTGCTGCAGGTTTAAGATCTAATATTCTGCCATCATTAATAACGGCAATTGTGTCGGCTAAAGCTAAAATTTCATCAAGCTCATATGAAATTAATAATATAGCTTTGCCTGCCTGTTTTTCTAAGAGAATTTTCTTATGGATTAAGTCAATTGCTCCAACGTCAAGTCCTCTGGTTGGCTGTACTATCACAAGTAGATTATGATCAGTGCTCATTTCTCTACCAACAATTGCTTTTTGTTGGTTACCACCAGAAAGCGATCTAGCCAAGGAATTACCGTGGTTAGTACCTCTAACATCAAAGTTAGCAACAACATTTTGGAACAATTCTTCTTTTTTGTTGGCTTTAATAAAACCAAATGGTGCATAAGTTTTATCATTTAGCAATCTTAAAATAGAGTTATCTCTGATACTAAAGTCTAAAACTAGTCCGTGCTTGTGTCTATCACCTGGCACAATGTTAATTTTGGCTGCTCTGTTCTTTTTATCAACGCTTCAGTTGGTAATATTAAATTCATTAATTGATTTTGGATTACTTGAATCAAAATCAGGATTTTTAATTTTAATTTCACCATGTGTAGGTTTAACTAAGCCCGCTAAAACATATTCTAATGTTTCTTGACCATTGCCCTCAACACCAGCTATTGCCAAAATTTCGCCTGGGTGAACTTTAAATGACACATCTTTTAAAGAAACTGAATCTCTAGTTTTCTTAGTTGAAACATTTTCAAATGAGATAAGCTCCGGTTTATCATAACTGTCAAATAATGCAGTATTTTTTGTTTCAACAACTTTTTGACCAACCATAGCCTCAGCTAACTGTGGAATAGACGTCTTGGACACATCATATGTTCCAATAACCTTTCCTTTTCTTAAAACAGTTGCTTCATCTGCAACTTGCTTAACTTCGTTGAGTTTATGGGAAATAAAAATGATGGTTTTGCCGTTTTCCTTAAACACTTGCATTGTTTTAAGTAAACCTTGAATTTCTTGGTCTGTTAAAACAGCTGTAGGTTCATCAAAAATCAAAATTTCAGCATCACGATAAAGCATCTTCATAATCTCAACTTTTTGTTGAGTTGCCACAGTTGCTTTAGATGTTTTTTGGTTTAGATTAAAGTGTAAATCATATAGCTCTTGAATGCTTTTAATTTTAGCTTTAGCTAACTTAAGATCCAAGGTGCCCATTGAATAGTTGTAAGTAAACTCTGAACCCATAATCACATTTTGTAAATTAGTATAAGCTGCAACTAATTTAAAATGTTGGTGAACCATACCAATACCTATTTCATTAGCTTGGTTAGGATTCTTAACAATTACTGATTTACCATTAATTTTGACTGACCCTTCAGTTGGTTCATATAAGCCAAACAAAATTGATGTTAGCGTACTTTTGCCAGCACCATTTTCACCAATAAGCGCGTGAATTGAGCCTTTTTTAACTTTGAAAGTAACATCATCGTTAGCTCTTATACCAACAAAGTCTTTAGTAACATGCTCAAATTCAACGGCATATTCATGCTCCATAAAACCCCCTTTCTTGTATCTTTCTTGTATAAAATATATTTAAGTAAATACAATTTAATTATATATAAATGTTTATTGATGATAGCCTTTGGAATGCTAAATTCAGTAATTAGTAAGGGAATTTATGAATAAAAATATAAAGTTAATGAATATTGAGATCAAAAAATTAGAAAAACTAGCTTCGTATGATCAAAATAAAAAATTTAGAATTCTTATAATATTTTTTCTAGGCTTTCTAGCTCTTTTAACTTTTTTTATGATTATGTTTTCCCTAGTTTATTCTAAGCAAAAAACTTTGCTTATTACTTTTGGTGTAGTAGCATCACTGAGTTTTTTACTGCTTGTGTTTTTAATTGGCCCATTTTGCACACTTTTAGCATCAAGTAAATGAATGAATTTATTAATGAACAAAAAGCCCGGGGAAAATATTTGAAGTAAATATCATCCAGGCAACTTATCGATCACATTTAACTTATTTATAGGTATTTTAGTATTTAATATGTTTAATGGTAAAGCAATGAAAATAACTAAAAATGAGAGGAAAGTTATAGAGTCGGTTTTACTATTTCATTAGTTTAATTTGCCTGTTTCACACTGCTATAGGTAAATATTAAATTTAATATAATATATATGGTTTAAAAACTAAACTAGGAAATTTAATTTTTGAACTTTATATATTTGAATTAGGGATCAAAATGAAGAAAAATAAATTCTATCTATTTTTAGGGGCTGCTCCTGTTTTATCAGTACCATTGGTAGCTGCATCTTGTGGTGACAAGTACTTTAAAGAAACAGAAGTTGATGGTGTAAAAACTATTTCAACACTTGCACACATTACTTCTCGTAAAGGGCTTAAACTAAGAGAAGGCTTAACTGTTGAAAATGCACCTAAAGCAACCTTTATAACTGATGAAGGTTCTGTCCATGATGAATCATTTAACCAATCAGGATGAGAAGCAGTTCATAAAGTTTCTTACGAACTAGGCTTAGACAAAGCTCAAGTTAGCGGCAACAAAAATTTAAGAAACAAAGTTTATGAACCTAAAAAAGGTCAATTACTTGAAGCTTACAAAAACGCTATTGACAGTGGCTTCAGATACATTGTTCTTTGTGGATTTACACACCAAGCTTCACTTGTTGGTTTAGATGAAAACTACATCAAGAAAATTAAAGATAATAACATTATCTTTATTACTGTTGACTTTAATCTTTTCACAGAGGATGATGCAAATGTTAAAACATTTATTAAAAAAATAGGTGAAGGACACTTAGTTCCAGTTATCTTTGACACTAAACAAGCTGCATATATAGCTGGACGTGCACTTGCAGATTACTTCTCACAAGTTTATAAAGACCAACCTGAAAAACGTACAATTGGTGCATTTGGTGGTATTCCTTGACCAGCAGTTTCTGACTTTATAGCTGGTACTTTCCAAGGTATTATTGACTGAAATAAAGAACACCCAGAGGCTAAGACTAAGTCATTAAATGAAACTATTGAGCTAAATACTTTATTTACTTCAGGAACACCTCAAGCTACTACAGCTATTAACTCTGTGGTTAAAGCTACAGCTTCTTACCCTGTTGCTGGTTCATTGTCAACTGACACAGCAAAAGAAATTAAAAAATTAGCTGATAAAGATAAATTCATCATTGGTGTTGATGCTGACCAAAAGAATGCATTAAAAGGTCACAGAATCTTTACATCAGTTATGAAATTAATAGGTCAAGCAGTTTACAATATTTTAGCTGACTTATATAGCAAAGGTGAAAACCAACTAGACCTTCAACCAGGATTTGAAATTGGTAAGAAGAATGGTACTCCAACAGTCTTTGGCTATGGTGATACTGAAGACAAACAATATGTAGGCGTTGCAACATCAGGATTATTAGATGATAAAAATGATGAAATAGCTAACAAAGCATTAAAAGATGCAACCGCATACTATGTACAAAAGAAGACAGAGATTCAAAAATCTTTAAAAGATCAAATGGAAACAGCTAAAAAAGCATTAGGAGCTAAATTCCCTTCTGATCCTGGTGGTCAATTCCAAAAAATGGTTGACTGATTGGCTTCTGAAACAAGAAAATAACCTTAATCAACATAAAAAAACCAGGCTTGCTGCCTGGTTTTTGTATATTAATTTTTAGCTAATCTTACTAATCTTATTAGATATACAAGTGCATATATATAGTCGTATGCTAATTTAAATCCAAAGTATATTGTTAGCTTCATGAACTCTTTTTTGGTCGAGTCATTACTTACTGTAGCGTTAAATGCTTTATTGTATCTAGTAATTAATCATCAGTCAAATGCCATATAAGAAATCATTAAAGCAAAGCCTATTGATGGAAATAGTGCATTAATTCATGAGTTGAATATAAAGACGCTTAATATAAAGATGAAAAAGAAGCTAATGGTTAAGAATATTATGATTGCATACACAAATTTTATTTTCATTAAATCAAAGTAGGCTAAGGTTGCAATTATTGATAATATAACAATTGGTAGCAGAATAACTCCAAATGTTTTGGCTAAGGCTGGTGGGTATTTAATACTTGCGCCAGTAGCAAAGGTTCCTAATAATTCTACAAGTGCAAATGATAAAAGAACAATTCCTAGCAGCATCATGCTTAAAGTTATTATTACTAACTGTGCCCAGAAGTTCATTTTTGGGCCTACAATAAACTCGATAAAAATGAGCACTAAAAGGCCTAATGCAAGACCAAGCCCAATAAATGGATTTCTTTGTAAGTAATCTAGTGCTTTAGGAAAGAGTAATAACAGCACAATAGCACTAATAAATGCTATTCCTGTTGCATAAGAGAACCAACCAACAGAAGCTCCTAGAAAAGCATTCTTTCTACTTGCTACAGATGAAGCGTTCTCAAATCTTCTAAAGTTATTTTGGCTGCTATTTTGATTTTCTATTAATCTGTTTTCCATATCACTATTATACATTTATATAAAAATAAGTTTTTAATGATTTATTTTGCCTTTTTTTCTATATATTGGTTTTTTAAATATGTATAAATTTCCAAAATGCCTATTTTATGGCGCTTTAGTTTTATAATTTTATTTATGAAGATAAGCATTCTTGACCATGGGCTATTAACTAACCAAAATAACTATAAAAAAGCTTACAAAGAAGTAATCGAACTTTGTCAATATGTTAAGGATTTAAATCTTTATTCTTTTTGAATTAGTGAGCAACACAATGTTAATTCATTGGTTATTTCTAGTCCGCTTATTCTTCTTGATCATTTAGCTAATAGTGTTAGTGGAATTAAATTAGGGTGTGGCGGCATTATGCTTGCTAATTATCAAGCATATAATGTCGCAGAGCAGATTCAAACACTAAATTTATTACATCCAGAGCGTTTTGTTTACGGATTTGGATCAAATATAGGCACAAAAGAAACAATTGAGCTTTTAAAACCTTCATTAACTTCAACTGAATATCAGCAAAAAATTATTGCTGTTAATGAATATTTAAACAACAAGAAAAAGTTTGATTTTAGGATAAATCCTAACATAAACAAGCCTGTTGACATTGTTATGTTGGTAACATCTGAACAAAGCGCAATTTTTGCAGCTCAACATAAATTTAAAATTAATTATGGCTGGTTTTTGAACCCATCTAAAGTGTATGCTGAAAATGTTATTAATTCATACATTGAAGCCTATAAAACAGCATGAGGCGAAAATCCACCAGAAGTTGCACTTAGCGTAAATGTGGTAAGTGGAATTGACTATGAATCATCAACGAGAAATCATAATTTAATTGCTTTTTATCGTTCTTTTGCTGATCCTAATCATTTTGCTTATTACCCTCCATATAGTGTGTTTGAAAAATTTGTGTTTAATGAAGAACAACGCAAAAATTTCCTGCGTTTGCACAAAAGTATTTTTAATGTTTTTGATGATGAAAGCATGAATAAACTTAATAATTTGTGTGAAAATCTAAAAATAAATCACTTAATGATTCTGCCTACTGTTGCTAATATAAATGATCGAAAAAGAGCAGTCAAGAATGTTGCTGATTTTTATGTAAAAAGAGGTAAAAATGAAAAAAGTTGATAAGTATTTAGTTGTAGAAAAATTAGAAGGTAAAGACCAATTTTATTTAAGATTTACTCCTGAAATGCAAGATGACATTGGAACAATTGGCTTTATTCAATATAAAAACACTGACAAAAAAATGTTGCATAAAGATGACATTTTCTTAAACTTGGAAGCTTCTAAGGCAATCTTGACACTAAAAATGCCTTTTGATGCTACAGTTGTTGAAATTAATAAGGAAGCTATGGCTAATCCTAAGTTATTAAGTTCGCCAAAAGATAGTGAAAACTGAGTAATGATTTTAAGCGACATTGACCCTAAAACATTAGAACAATTAGAAGACTTTTAATATGCTTACATTAAACTCTGTTAAAGAATTAGACTCGCTTATTAATGAAGCTGATGCTATTGTAATTGGCATTGGTTCGGGAATGACCAGTGCTGATGGAATAGGCTATAGCGGACAAAGATTTGTTCAAAATTTTAAAGACTTTATTGATGAATTTAAGTTTCTAGATATGCTTCAAGCAAGTGTTTATCACTTTGATGATATTCAAAACTATTGGGCATTTCATTCTAGATTTATGAAACTTAATTACTTTGACCAGCCTGCAAGTGAAAGCTTTTTGAAACTAAAAGAATATTTAAAGGGCAAAAACTATCACATAATCACAACAAATAGTGATAACTCATTAGAAGCTGCAGACTTTGAAGAAGACAAAATATTTTATATTCAAGGCAAATACAACTTGCTTCAGTGCTCAAAAATGTGCCATAACACACTTTATTCAAATGATAAAGCTGTTTATGAAATGATCGAAAAGCAAAAAGACATGAAAGTTCCTTTAGGGCTTATTCCACGCTGCCCTAAGTGTAATAACTTTTTAGAAGTTAATAAACGTCTAAAAGGTAAAGGAATGGTTGAAGATAAACGTTTTTTTGAAGAGAAAAAAATGTATGAAGACTTTATTCATAGGCATAAAGGTCAAAAAATACTTTTTTGAGAAATAGGGGTCGGGTTTTCTACTCCAACATTAATTAAGTTTCCTTTTTGAGAAATGACCAAAGAGTTTTCTAACTCAAAATATGTTGCAATGAATAATAAATCTTATAGAACTCCGCAAGAAATAAGACAAAGAACTTATGTTTGAACAGACGATATCAAACAAACTATTAATAAATTATTAGAGGTTAAAAATGATTTTAGTAGAGCCAATTAGAAATGGTAAATATGTTAAAGATGGTGCATATTGATTAGCTATCCAAATTTGAGCAATGAATCACTTGAGACTAAATGAAAAAATAGTGTTTCCCGGTATTGCTGCTCCCCACATTCAATTAGGTTACTTCCAAAATCCAGAAGTTGAAGTTAACTTTAAGTATTTAAAAGAGCACAACTTGGAAGTTGTTCGTCGTAATACTGGCGGTGGCGCAATTTACATTGATGATAATTCTGTTAACGTTTGCTACTTGATTCCATATGATGAAAAAGACAATATTTTGGGCAATTACGACAAATTTTATGAACCAACAATTAAGATGTTAAAAGAACTAGGAGCAAAAGATGTTGTTCAATCAGACAAAAACGACTTAACTATTGACGGCAGAAAAGTTAGTGGTGCTGCCATGATGCTTAATGGCGATGTTATTTATGGTGGTAACTCTCTTTTATACAAAGTTGACTATGACGCAATGGTTGATTCATTAAAACCTAATCGTAAAAAAATTGAAGCAAAAGGTGTTAAATCAATAAGACAAAGAGTGGCTCCTTTAAGTGACTATTTTGACGAACCATACCGTAATCTAGACATTTTTGAATTTAAAGACCTTGTCATTAAAAAGCTTTTTGGTGTTGATGATTTAAGTAAAGTAAAACGTTATGAATTAACTGAAGAAGACTGAGCACAAGTTGATGAATTAGTAAATACTAAGTACAAAAACTGAGACTGAAACTATGGTCTAAGTCCTAGATATGAATATAACCGTGATGCAAGACTTGCAATTGGTACAATTAATTTCTCTCTTGCTGTTGAAGGTCAAAGAATTGAAAAAATTAAAATCAGTGGTGACTTTTTTGCTAAAAAAGATATAACTGAATTAGAAAAAGCGCTAGTTGGCACAAAAATGACATATGAAGACTTGGTTAAGGCTTTCAAAGATGCTGACTTACAAAGTTATTTCTTTAATGAAATAAATGCTGAAGAAGTTGCAAAAATAATATTAGACGAAGAATAAAAATGGTATTGATTTATGTTTCTTTCATAAATCAATATTTTTGAATATGGCTATTTTATAGGGGTATATATGATTTTAGTTGAACCTATTAGAAATGGAAAATATATAAAAGATGGTGCGTATTATCTTGCTACACAAATCTGAGCATTAAGTCATTTAAAATTTGATAAAATTGTTGCTTTTCCCGCAGTTTTAGATCCTTATGTGCAAATAGGATATTTTCAAAATCCTGAAGTTGAAGTGAATTTTAAATACTTAAAAGAACATAACATTCCAATAGTTCGCAGGGACACTGGTGGCGGAGCTATTTATATTGATAGTAATCAAATGGGAGTTTGTTATTTAATTCCGTATAAAGATAATGAAAGTATTTTAGGAAATTATGAAAAATTCCTAGAGCCAGCCATAAAAATCGTTAAGGAATTAGGCGCTAAAAATGTTGTTCAGTCAGGTAAAAATGACTTAACAATTGATGGATTTAAAGTCAGCGGTGCGGCGATGGCACTAATTGGTGACACAATTTATGGTGGAAATACTTATATTTATAAAATCGATTATGATGCAATGTCACAGGTACTAAAGCCAAATAGAAAGAAAATTGAAGCTAAGGGAATTAAATCAGTAAGACAAAGAATTGCACCATTAAGTGACTATTTTGATGAGCCATACAAAAATATGGATATTTTTGAATTTAAGGATTTAGTTGTCAAAAAATTGTTTAATGTTGATGATTTAAGTAAAGTAAAAAGATATGTGCTAACAGAAAATGACTAAAAACAAATTGATGAGTTAGTTAATGCAAAATACAAAAACTGAGACTGAAACTATGGTCTAAGTCCTAGATATGAATATAACCGTGATGCAAGACTTGTAATTGGCACAATTAATTTCTCTCTTGCTGTTGAAGGTCAAAGAATTGAAAAAATTAAAATCAGTGGTGACTTTTTTGCTAAAACCGATATTAGCGAACTTGAAAAAGCTTTAGTTGGTGTAAAAATGGATTATGATGAGCTTTCTAATGCTATAAAACAGGCAAATTTGGAAAAATACTTCTTTAATGAAATAAGTGTGGATGATGTTGTTAAAACAATTTTAAGCGAGGATGATAATGAATAAATATGCACAGCTTTTTAGGTCTTTTAAATTAGGCAGCTACACACTTAAAAATCGTTTTGTCCTTTCACCAATGACTTTAAGCTTGGCAACTAAAGATGGAAAAGTAACAACAGAAGAAGAAAAATACTCAGCCAGAAGAGCAGATTGCGCACCTTTATTAATTTCAGGGGGAACATATTTTGATGACTTTGGTCAGCTTTTTGAATATGGATATAGTGCAAAAAGTGATGATGACATTGAATCATTAAAAAAGCTTGCTAAAGCTATGAAATCGAAAGGCAATGTTGCAATTTTGCAGCTAGCTCATGCAGGTAAATTTTCAAAAGCAAGTCTTAAAAAATATGGTTATCTTTATGGACCATCATACGAAAAAAATCATATCCCTGTTGAACATGAAGTATTTGAATTAAGCATAAGTCAAATAAAACAAATTGTAAAAGATTATGCAAGCGCAACTAAAAGAGCTGTTGCTGCTGGTTTTGATGGAATTGAAATATCAATGGCGCAAAGATTGCTTATTCAAACTTTTTTTAGTTCAATAGTTAACAAGCGCAATGACGAATATTCAGCAAACAGTTTTGAAAACAGATCTAGATTGTGCCTAGAAATAGTTGAAGAAATAAGAAAAGTGATTGATCAATATGCAGATGAAAACTTTCTTTTTGGGTTCCGTGCTACTCCTGAAGAAACATACGGTGCTGAGTTAGGATATAGCATAATTGATTTTATCCAACTTATAGAAGAAATTATTAAAAAGGGCAAGATAAACTACTTAGCAATTGCTTCTTGAGGCCATGATATATATTTAAACAAAGTTAGATCAGAAAATGAGTATAAGGGGCAGTTAGTTAACAAAATTATCTATGACAAATTTAAGGGCATTCTTCCTATAATCTCATCGGGGGGCATTAACACTCCTCAAAAATGTTTAGATGCTCTTGAATATTCTGATTTGGTGGGCTTAAGCTCTGTTTTTGTAGCAGATCCTGAATTTGTTCAAAAAATTGAAAATGATCAAGAGGACAAGATCAATTTAAATATAAGTTTTTCTCAATTAAAAGATTTAGCAATTCCAGAATCATCATTTAAAGGCATTGTTGAAATGTTTGGTTTTTGCGAAACTATTCCAACTGAGTCATTAAAAACTTTAGAAGAGAATTCAAAATCAGAAATAAATTAAAAAAGCCGCTATGGCTTTTTTATAATGCTTTTGGACTGGCTAATTCAGGTCTATTAATAAATTCTTCAACAATTTTTATAAAGTTTTCTCAGTCTTCCTCAAACATCATGTGTCCTGTTTTAGGCATTCATAATGCCTGAACACCTTTGACATTTTCTTTAAAATAATTAAGACACAAATCCCTGTCTACTACTCCATCATCTTCACCTAAAATCAATAAAGCAGGAACATTAACAGACTGTAAAGCAAGCTCTAATTTATCATGAAAATAGTTGCTTATTAAATATTGACCTAAGCCAACTATTGTTGGATTATTAAAATCATATGGATCAAATGTATTTTTTACAAGTCTCATTCAAGATTCATTTGAAGTAAATTTTGTTACATCATAATATAACGATTTAAAAAAGCCTATAAATTCATCAAAAGTTTTGGGAAAGTAATCTCTTAAAAAGGCTTCAGTAACATTTTGTGATGACTTATTTGTTGGAGCTAAGTAAATTAATTTTTTAAATAATTCAGGTCTTTTTTGATAAGCAAGAGAAATGGTGCCTCCGCCCATAGAATGGCCTATTAAGATAATGTTTTTCAATTTATTATCTTCTATAAACTTGATTAATAAATTAGAATAACACTCAACAGTGGCTTCATCACCTTCTTTAATTTTAGTGTGATTATTACCAGGAAATTGCAAGGCATAATAATTTGACTTAGTTCAGTAGTTTTCAAAAATTCTAAATGAATTTGGCGATGAATTAAATCCATGACAGAAAATTATGTTTTCATTTGGATTATTGTTATCTTTGAAAACAAAATCATATTTATAAATTACATTCATATTATTTGTCCAAAAATGGTTCTAGAATTTTTATAAATGAATCTCAGTCTTCTAAATACGTCATATGCCCTGTTTTTGGAATCCAGTGAGTTTCGACATCTTTTACATACTTTTTAAAATAGTCAATACACTCTTCTCTTAAGATTACGCCGTCTTTTTCACCTAAAATTAGTAAAGTTGGAACATTGATAATTTTCAAAGTTTCTTTTATTGCGTTAAAAACATTCATATCAGGTGTTCCAAGTTTAACAATATCAGGATTATTATACAAGTAAGGATCAAAATTTTCTTTTTGCTCTTTAACTCAATTTGGATCAGATGTAAACTTAGAAATATCATAATAAAGAGAGCGCATAAGATCTAAAAAACCTTCGTAATCATTAGGAAAATAGTCTTTTTTATATCTGTCATACAATGCCAAGGCTGGCTTGTTCATTGGCGCTAAATAAACTAGTTTCTTAAATAAATCAGGTCTTAATTGATAAGCTAAAGAAATAGTTCCGCCTCCTAATGAATGACCTATTAAGGTAACATTTTTTAGATTATTTTTCTCAACAAATTCAACTAATAATTTTGCAAAACAAAAAACACTAGGTTCATCACCTTCTAAAACAGGTGTTAAATTACTTGCTGGAAACTGGAGTGAATAATAGTTTGACTTTGTTCAATAATTTTTAAAAATATCAAATCTGTCTGCTGTTGAATTAAGTCCATGGCAAAAAATTATATTCTCGTTTGGGTTGTTATTATCTTTAAAAACAACATTATATTTATAAATTGGCTTCATAATAAAATTATACATTTAAGCCTATAAAACAAATAAATTGGAAAAAAAGGAAATAAAAAAAATGCTCTCTTTCGAGAACAAATGGCTGCCCCAGTTAGATTCGAACTAACGCGTGACGGAACCAAAACCCGTTGCCTTACCGCTTGGCTATGGGGCAAAATGGTGGAGGGGGAGGGATTCGAACCCCCGAACCGTGAGGAAGTGGGTTACAGCCACCCGCGTTTGGCCGCTTCGCTACCCCTCCAAAAGCTATTTTAAAAAAATAGCAAAAATATTATAACATCAAATAAAATAAAAACAATTTAATTATTAAATATCTGGTTCTTTTTTAATAATATAAATGTTGCTATTAATAGTTAGCAAATCGCCGCTTTTAACTTTAGAATTTCTTCCTTCGGGCTTTTTATTATTAATTAAAACTTTATTTTTTTCTAAATAAAACTTAGCTCCACCACCTGTTTGGATAAATCCAATTTTTTTTAATAGCTGACCAATAGTAATAAAGTCTTCTTGGATAAAAATTTCTGGTTTCATTTTACCTTCTAAGAGGAGTTATTATTTGTTTTGAATTAGGATTATCTTTTGAAAATAAAACAATATTTTGAATTTTTTCATCAATTAAAATATATGTTTCGCCTTCGGTTATAGAAATAGCATCTTTTAAGTAATTGAAATTCATATCAAAAACAAAGGAAGATCCTTCTAAAGTAAATTTGGTTGTTTTAACATTTGAATCGCCTAATTCATCTATCTTTGTGTAAACATTTATTTCTTGGTTAGAAATTTTAAGTTCAATTCTATTTTGTTTATCTGCGGATGAGTTTATTCATATCTTATTTAAAAGATTATTGAATTCTGATTTTTCAATAGTAATTTTATGTTTAGTTTCCGATATTGCTTTGTTAAATAGCTGCTCAACATTATGGTAAGGTAAATCGGTAATTCTTGCGGTTATTGTGGTGTCATTGTATTCAACACCAAATTTAATTGAGTTATAAAACATTGTGACAGTCTTGGGAGCATCAGTAGGAAGTAATTCTTTAACATCTTTTGCATTAACACTGAAGTCAAAATCTTCTAAAATCTGATTTGTTTTAATTGTGTAATAAGCTAGTCTGAATGTATCTGTTGCTGCTAAATTTAATTTATTTCCTGAACTTTTGAAATTAATGCATTTATAAATCAAATTAGCACCATTACTTGCAGCAAAAGCAACGTTTTTTACTGCTTTTTTAAACTCTTCAGTATTAATTTGGAACTTTTTAATGTTAATGTTTTCATCAATTTGAGGAAATGAACTAATTTCATTTAATGTTAGTGTATAAACTGAATCTTGTTGTTTTATTTCCATTTTATTAAAATAAGTTTTTATTTCAATAAAGCCATTTAGTTTTTTAATTATATTTTTGAAATAGTTAGCTTGAACTAATAATTCTCCGTCTTCTTCGACAATAATTTTGTTGTCATCAACTTTAATTTTTCTAACAATATTTGTTATTTCATTTGTTGCTTCAAATTTAACAAAATTATGGTTTGCAGTTATTTTTATACATCTCATTCCATATAGAGAACTAATTGGATCAGAAAATCTGGAAACAACTTCAATAATGTCATCTAAAAAAATTTTATTTACAATAATTTTCATGTTTTCCTTAAATAATAAATATATGTTTTGTTAATTTGTGGATAAGTAGCAAAAATGCAATTTTTAACGAATTTTTAAACTTTTTTTGGCATTTTTGTACTTTTTTAAGAGTTTAAAACTGCTTTTTAAAATGTTAATTTTTCTTAAAAATCTCATTGCTTATCTCTGATATAGTTCTCTTAAAAGTTATGTCTGATTGCTCTGTTTCTTTTTCGATTTTTCTAACTGCATTAATGATGGTTGAGTGATCTCTGTTGCCAAAAAATCTACCAATTTGTTCTAAAGAAAGATCTAATTGTTTTTTAACAATCCAAATAGCTATGTGTCTTGCTAAAACAACATCTTTTCTTCTACTTTTGCCTAATATTTCAGAGCGAGATAATTTGTAGTATTTTGCGACGTATTCAATAATCACATCAGGTGTAACTTTTTCTTTAACTTGCTGGATATCTTTAAGAATGGAGTTAACTATAGCTAATGTATATCTAGAATTTGTTTTGACGATTTCCGAGTTGTAAAACCTTAGTCTATTTACGGCTCCTATTAAGCTTCTGATGCTGTTGGCATAGTTTTTAACAATGAAATTTTTAGCATCATCTTCTCATAATTCAGGCGTCATCTTGTTAATGTCAATCATGTAGTCCAAAATTTTCAAAAGATCAGCTTTTTGAGGTTCATCAATTGAAAGTTGTAAGCCCATTGAAAGACGACTAATTAAACGAGCGTCGAATGAATTTTGTAATGAATAGATAGGTCTATCCGAACAAATTATTGTTGTTCTTTTTTGATTTATTCTGCTATCTAAAATATTGAAGATTAGTTCGATTGTGGCTTTTTTATTGCCGATTCCGTAACTTTGGAAGTCATCAAACATAACAATATCAGCGTTATCAAAATGATTTCTTATTTGCTTTAGTTTACGTTGGTCATTTTCTTGGAGAAAATATGAAATGTCTCTTGTAAAAGAATTAGCATTTATGTACTTAACTGAGACCTCTTTTTTAAGAAGCTCATTACATATCGCATTAAGCAAGTGAGTTTTTCCTATTCCAGATTTGCCGTAAATAAATATAGGATTATAGTCTTCTTCACCTTCAACAATTAGTTTTGCTATTCTAATTGCTTCTTTGTTAAAGTTGCCTTCTACATAGTTTTCAAAAGTTTTAGTTTTATCGACTTCGCGATTCGAAAGTTCAATGTTTTCTATAGCTGCTTCTTTTCGCTCTCTTTTTACTTTCTTTTTAACAGCAGAATCAAGTAAAACAAAGCTAAATGTACACTTGCGTTCAAAAGTTTCATCTAAAGATTTTTGAATACTGCTTTCATAAGCTCTTATAACATATTGTGAGTTTGGGGTTACGTTAGTTGTTCCGATAGTTATATGGCCAATTTTTGAGACGTCTTTGATTTCGAAGTTGGCAAAAAAGTTTTTATAAAGCATCTGGTCACCTAATTCTTGTCTAAGAATATCCAAAAAAGTTTCGGTATATGACTTTAAAGCAATTTCTTTATCATTTGGGCTGTTGATATTCAT